>JBBDHX010000052.1:3150-10741 GCA_040880745.1 Actinomycetota bacterium | reverse complement strand
TTCGCGATCGACTACGCGCTCTGCATGTACTGCGGGATCTGCGTCGAGGTCTGTCCATTCGACGCGCTGTTCTGGAGCCCGGAGTTCGAGTACGCCGAGTACGACATCGGCGAGATGACCCACGAGAAGGAACGCCTCGAGGAGTGGACCTACACGGTCCTTCCCCCACCCGCGCTCGAGGAGGGCGCCGAGGTGCCGGAGGAGGTGGCCTCGTGACCTCGCAGGAGTACGCCTTCGTCGTGACGGCCGTCCTGGGGGCCCTGGCGGCCGTGGGGACCGTGACGGCGCGCAACGTCGTGCACGCGGCGCTGTACCTGGTGGTGGCGCTCGCTTCGGTCGGCGTCACGTTCTTGTTGCTGGGAGCGGAGTTCGTGGGCTGGGTGCAGATCCTCATCTACGTCGGCGCGATCGTGATCTTGTTCCTGTTCGGGCTGATGCTCACGAAGGCCCCCATCGGCCGCGACTCGCTCGACGGCAAGAACCGCGTCGTCGGTGCGGTGGTGGCCGTGCTCGTGTTCGCGGGCCTCGTGGGTCTGGTCCAGGCCGCGTTCCCGTTCGACGGCGCCCCTGCGCTCCCGGCGGCCGGTGGGTCCCTGGACATCGGCACCGCGATGTTCACCGACTACGTCCTGCCGTTCGAGGCGGTGTCGTTCGTGCTCTTGGCCGCGCTCATCGGGGCCATCGTGCTGGCGCGCAAGGACGAGGGCGACCCCCGGTGATCCGGCTCCCACTCGTGCTCACGTTCTCCGCGCTGCTGTTCAGCGCGGGCATCTACGGCGTGCTGGCCCGCCGCAACGCCGTGATGATCTTGATGGCCATCGAACTCATGCTCAACGCCGTGAACGTGAACCTGGTGGCGTTCTCGGCGCAGTTGCAGGACGTCACGGGGCAGATGTTCGCCCTGTTCGTGATCGCGATCGCGGCCGCAGAGGTCGGGATCGGGCTCGCCCTCGTCATCTTGTTGTTCCGCAACCGGGCGTCGATCAACGTGGACGAAGTGAGCCTCCTCAAGTGGTAGGCCTGCTCGGGTTCGTGGCTGCCGAAGGCGGCGAGACCGCCGAACAGGCCGCGGTCGCGGCGAACTGGTTCGCCGAGCACGTCTGGCTCATCCCGCTCTTGCCGTTCGCCTCCGGTGTGCTCACCCTGTTCCTGGGGAAGCGGACCCCGGGCAAGGGGACGGTCTACGGCATCCTCGCGGTGTTCGCGTCGTTCGTGCTCTCCCTCGGCGTCTTGTGGTCCTTCGCCCACGGCGGCGCCGATGTGGAGCAGACCGCCGACTGGTTCACCATCGGCGGGCTGCACCTGGAGCTGGGGGTCCTGGTCGATGGGCTCACGGCGGCGATGCTCGTCGTCGTCACGAGCGTTTCGCTGATGGTGCAGATCTACTCGCTGGGCTACATGCATGGCGATATCCGCTACACCTGGTTCTACGTCGTGCTGTCGCTGTTCACCGGCGCCATGCTCGTCGTCGTCGTCTCCTCCAACGTCCTGCAGCTGCTGGTGGGCTGGGAGATCATGGGCGTGTGTTCCTACCTGCTGATCGGGCACTGGTTCGAGGAGCAGCCCAACTCCAACGCGGCGATCAAGGCCTTCCTCACGACCCGGATCGGCGACGTCCCGATGATGTTCGGGTTCTTCGCCCTGATCGCGGCGACCGGCTTCACGACGACGAACATCGGCGAGACGACGCGCGCGATCGCCGAGGGCGGTGTGAGCACGGCGTTCGTCGCCGGCGCGGCGCTGCTGCTGTTCGGCGGCGCCATCGGGAAATCGGCTCAGTTCCCGCTGCACGTGTGGCTGCCCGACGCCATGGCGGGACCGACGCCCGTGAGCGCGTTGATCCACGCCGCCACGATGGTCGCGGCCGGTATCTACCTGGTCGGCAGGCTGTTCGAGGTCTTCGTGGTCGCCGACCCGGTGGTCCTGCAGATCGTAGCCATCGTCGCCGCCATCACGATGCTGGGCGCCGCGCTCCTGGCCATCGTGCAGGACGACATCAAGCGCGTGCTCGCGTACTCGACGCTGTCGCAGCTGGCCTACATGGTCGCGGGGCTCGGGATGGGGGAGGCCGGCTACACGGCGGGCTTCTTCCACCTGTTCACGCACGCCTTCTTCAAGGCGCTGCTGTTCCTGGGTGCCGGGTCCGTGATCCACGCCGTGCACTCGAACAACATGAGCGACATGGGCGGGCTCAAGAGGTCGATGCCGGTCACCTTCTGGACCATGCTGATCGGGTCGCTCGCGCTCGCGGGGATCTTCCCGCTCGCGGGGTTCTGGTCCAAGGACGAGTTGCTCGTCGTTGCCCAGGAGACCGGGACGACGTGGCTGCTCGTGATGTTCCTCCTGACCGCGGGGCTGACGGCCTTCTACACGACGCGGATGGTCCTGCGCACGTTCTTCGGGACCTACGAGGGCGCCGCCCATCCGCACGAATCACCTCGCTCGATGACGGCGCCGCTCGTCCTGCTCGCCTCGGCCACCGTGGGCGTCGGGTTCCTGGGTGCGCCGCAGCTCGGTGCGGTGTTCGGTGATTGGGTCCACTTCGGCGAGCACCACGAGGCCGAGTTCAACGCCGTGCTGGCGCTCGCGGGAACCGCCGTGGCGCTGGTGGGGATCGCGATCGGGCTCGCGGTGTACCGGACCCGTCGAGCGACCGACCCGATGGAGAAGACGCTCGGGCCCCTCTGGGGCGTCCTGCAGCACCGGTACTACATCGATGACTTCTACATGGCCACCGTGGTTCGCCCGGTCCGCGACCGTGTGAGCGCGGGCGTCTACTGGACGAACCAGCATCTGCTGGACGGCGCCGTGAACGGGGCAGCCGCGCTCGCCCGCGTGTCCGCGCGCATCGTCATGTGGTTCGACCGCACGCTGATCGACGGCGCGGTGAACGGCGCCGCGAACATCACCGGTGAGACCGGCGGCCTTCTGAAGTACCTGCAATCCGGCAACGTGCAGTGGTACGCGATCGGCCTGGTGGCCGGCGTGATCGTCTTGACCGCCTTCTTCATCCGCCTGTAAGGAGCGAGGGAACCGATGACCTGGGAGAACTCCGCGATCACCATCACGACGCTGCTGCCGCTCGCCGGCGCGATCGTCATCGTGCTGGTGCCGAAGGACCGTGACCGGCTCGTTCGGGGCCTCGGGATCGTCATCACCGGCGCCGCGCTCGTCCTGGCCGCCGCGATCGCGATGGGATTCGACTACGGAGCGGGCGGCCTCCAGTACGTGCTCGATACGACCTGGATCGATGCCATCGGCGCCCGCTACCACGTCGGGATCGACGGGTTGTCGATGCCGCTGTACCTGCTGACGTACCTGCTCACGTTCCTGTGTGCGATCTACACCTGGCGCTACGTCCCCTCGCCCGGACGCACGAAGGCGTTCGTGGCGCTGATGCTCCTGCTCGAGACCGGGATGGCCGGTTCGTTCATCGCGTTCGACCTGATCTTGTTCTTCGTCTTCTGGGAACTGGTCCTGGTCCCCATGTACTTCCTGATCGCCATCTGGGGCTCGGCCAACCGGGAGTACGCGTCCATCAAGTTCTTCCTGTTCACGTTGTTCGGCTCGATCTTCATGCTGCTGGGCTTCCTGGCCATGTACTTCACCTCCGACGTCGACGGCGCCCACACGTTCGACATGCTGAAGTTGCAGGGGTTCGCCCAAGGCGGTGGGTTCTCGCACACGTTCCAGCTGATCGCGTTCGGAGCGATCGCGCTGGGTCTCGCGGTCAAGGTCCCGATGTGGCCGGTGCACACGTGGCTGCCCGATGCCCACACGGAGGCGCCGACCGTCGGTTCGGTGCTGCTCGCCGGGGTCATGCTGAAGATGGGCACCTACGGGTTCCTGCGGATCGCGATCCCGCTCCTGCCGGAGGCGGCTCGGGTCTACGCGCCGTGGATCGGTCTCCTGGCGGCGATCGCCATCGTCTACGCAGCCCTCGCCTGCTTGGCCCAGAAGGACCTGAAGCGGTTGATCGCGTTCTCCTCGGTGGGGCACATGGGGTTCGTGATGCTGGGGATCGCCACGATGACCGAGATCGGCTTCCAGGCGGCGGTCTTCGGGATGGTTGCTCACGGCGTCATCACCGGGATGCTCTTCTTCTGCGTCGGGTCGATCTATGACCGCTACCACACGCGCGAGATCGCCACGATCGGCGGCGGGATGTCGCAGTCGATGCCGAAGATGGCCGGGATCTTCTCGTTCGTGGCGATCGCCTCGTTGGGCTTGCCCGGGCTCGCCGGTTTCTGGGGCGAGGTGATGTCGCTCCTGTCCGCCTTCAACCCGAACGCGGCGCTCGGGCTGGATGTCGGCACGTACCGCGTCTTCATGGTGATGGGCGGGATCGGCACCGTGCTCACCGCCGGCTACTTCCTGTGGATGTTGCAGCGCGTCAACATGGGTACGCTCCCGGAACGGTGGAAGGGGTCCGGGTTCCCCGACATCCTCGCCGTGGAGTGGGTGTCCTGGGCGCCGCTGCTCGTCCTCACGCTCGTGCTGGGTCTGTATCCGCGCCTGGTGTTCGGGATGACGAACGAGGCCGTGCGAAGCCTGACCGGGTTGTTCGGGGGTTGAGCGGGTGGGAAGCGTCGACTACCACGCGATCCTCCCGGTCCTGATCCTGGCCGGGACCGTGATGGTGGTGCTCGTCGCGGACTCGTTCCTGCCACGGCGGGCGGCGTGGGCGGGCATGCCGCTGGCGATGCTCGGCGTCGTCGCGGCGCTGGTAGCCACGCTGACCCTGATCGGTGAGGAGCGCTCCACGTTCGGCGGGCACTACGTCGTGGACGCGTTCACGCTCGTCTTCCAGGTGTTGTTCCTGGGGGTCGCCGTGGTCGTGCTCGCCGTCTCGCTCCGCTACTTCCGCGAAGGTGGCTTCTACCAGGGCGAGTACTACTTCTTGTTGCTCACTGCCTTCCTCGGCTGCGTGCTGATGCCGGCCTCGCGTGATCTGCTGATGCTGTTCATCTCGCTGGAACTTGTTTCCGCACCGGGGTTCCTCATGGCCGCGTTCCGCAAGGGCGATATCAAGGGGAACGAGGGAGGCCTCAAGTTCTTCATCATCGGGGTCCTGTCCACCGCGGTGATGCTCTACGGCATGTCGATCATCATCGGGCTGACGGGAGCCACGCGGCTCGACGAGGTCGCCACGGGGCTCGCCGGGCTCTCGGGAGCCCAGCGCACGTTCGCCGACGCCTCGATCCTGTTCGTCGTCGTGGGTTTCGCGTTCAAGGTCAGCGCGGTGCCTTTCCATTTCTGGGCGCCGGATACGTATGAAGGGGCACCGGTCCCCGTCGCCGCGTTCCTGGGGGTCGCCTCCAAGGCGGCCGGGTTCGCCGGGCTCCTGCAGCTGATGTTCGTCGCCTTCATCGGCGAGCACGAGTACTGGGTGCCATTGTTCGCGGTGCTCTCGGTCCTCACGATGACGCTCGGCAACCTGGTGGCGCTGCAGCAGAAGCAGGTGGTGCGGCTGCTCGCGTACTCGGGGATCGCGCAGGCGGGGTACATGTTGCTGCCGTTCGCCCTGGTCTCGGCCGACGCCGGCGTGAACGCCGCCGCGTTCTCGGCAGCGGTTGCCTACATCGTGATCTACGCGGTCATGAACCTCGGCGCGTTCGCGGTGACCACGGCCGTCGCCCGGCGGCATCCGCGCTTGCTCGTCTCGGATTTCGCGGGCCTCGCCCGGGCGGCGCCCGTGCTCGGGGTGGGGATGATCGCGTGCATGGTGTCCCTGGCGGGTGTGCCGCCGACGGGTGGCTTCTGGGGCAAGCTCCTCATCTTCCAGGCGGCGATCGAACGCGGCGATCTCGGTACCTGGCTCGCCTCCATCATGGTGATCAACTCGGTGATCAGCATCGGGTACTACTTCTCGATCCTTCGGGTCATCCCGCAGGAGACGGCCGACACCGAGCCGATGGACGTGTCGTGGTTGGTGACGGTCGTGGTGGCCCTCGCGATCGTCGGGCTCGGCGTGATCTTCATCCTGCCCAACGCGGTGGCGCATCTGGGCGACGTCGCGGTGCTCGGCACCGGCGCCTGAGTCGTCCCTAGCTCCTGATCGTGAGTAGTCCTGACCCTGCGATGCAAGCTGTCGATGAGGGAGCGGGACGTTCGTTCGTCGCTCTGATCCTGGGATGAGCGGACCGATGTGGTGAGATCGCTCCATCCGGTCGCAGACCCGCGTCCATCTCAGACCATCGTGCCGAGGATCGAGCGCACGTGCTCGATCGTCGTCCTGGGGTTCAAGAAACAGAGTCGTGCCAGCTTCTCGCCCTGCCAGGACGTCGGCTGGACGAACGCGATCTGCGCATCGAGCAGCCGCTTCCACCACGCCTCGTAGTCCTCATCGCGCCATCCGATCCTGCGGAACAGCACGACCGAGAGGTCGGGCTCCATCACCAACTCGAGTTGCGGATGGCGGCGGATCTCCTCGGCGCTTCGCCGCGTCAGCGTCATCACCGTCTCCACGGCGTCGCGGTAGGCATCGGTGCCGTAGGTGGCGAGCGAGAACCACAGCGGCAGGCCGCGGACCCGTCGCGACAGGTGGTAGGCGTAGTCGGCCGGGTTCCATTCGGGGACGGAGTAGGCGGCGTCCAGGTAGGACGCGGTCTGGCGGTGCGTTCGACGGGCTACCTCCGGGTCGCGGTACAGCAGCGCACACGCGTCGTACGGTGCGAAGAGCCACTTGTGGGGATCGACGATGAACGAGTCCGCCCGCTCGATCCCATCGAACAGGTGCCGGACGCTGGGGGCCAGCAGACCGCCGCCGCCGTAGGCCGCGTCCACGTGGAACCAGATCCCGCGCTCCGCGCAGACCTCGGCCACACCCGTGAGATCGTCGACCGTGCCGGCGTTGGTCGCCCCGGCGCTCGCCACCACCGCGAACACGCCGTCGCCGCCGTCGGCATCGAGCGCCGCGGCCAGGGCCCCGCCGGTCAGGCGCCCACGTGGGTCACCGGGGACGGTTAGGACATCCACGTCCATGACGCGTGCCGCCGCCCGCACGCTCGAGTGCACGCTCTCGCAGGCCGCGAACCGCCAGCGCCCGGGTCGCTCGCCCCGGCGCTCGGCCGCCTCGTGCCGGGCGGTGACGAGCGCCGAAAGGTTGCCCGCCGACCCCCCCGACACGAACACGCCGCCCGACCCCTCGGGGAAGCCCGCCGATGCACCGACCCAGCGCAAGGCCTCGTTCTCGGCCCAGATCCCGCCGCCGCCGTCGATCCACCCGGCCGCGATGGTCGAGGAGGCCCCCACCACCAGGTCGAACAGCACGCTGGCCTTCGTCGGCGCCCCGGGCACGAAGGCCAAGAACGCGGGATGGTCGGTGGAGATGGTGGCCGGCGCCAGGACCTCGGACCAGATCCGCAGGGCCTCCTCCCAGCCGATGCCCTCCGGGGAGATCGTCTCGCCGGCGCGAGCGCTCAGTTCGGTGGCCGGGACCGTGCGGTCCAGGGGTTGGGGGTTCGCGATCCTGCCGCGTGCGTAGGCGACGACCGCGCGGGCCAGATCCTCGGTTTCCTCGGTGAACTCGTGCATGCGATGCATGGGCAGATGACCTCCGGACGTGGTCGGGGGGGGGGGGGGGGGGGGG
>JBBDHX010000052.1:0-3140 GCA_040880745.1 Actinomycetota bacterium | reverse complement strand
GCCCTTCGGGCCGGCCCCGCGAAGCGTACCTGTGGGCGCCGAGGCTTATCCGGTGAGCGCCTGGCAGAACTCGCCGAACGCCTGCACGTAGACGGCGATGTCGTCCTCGGTGTGCTGCACCGAGACGGTCCACTGCTCCTCGTCACCCGGCGTCATGAAGATGCCCCGGTTGACCATCCACGGGTAGGAGGCCCAGTAGATCTCGGGCGTCGTCTCCAGGAAGTCACGGTAGTTCGTGAGTTTCTCGGCCCGATAGGACACGCAGCCCTTCGCGCCCAGGTCCACCGTGTGCGCGGGGATGCCGGCATCGGCGATGGCCCGGTCGCAGCCCTCCGCCAGCTTCGTGCCGATCTTGCCCAGATGGTCGTAGGCGTCCTTCGTGAGGACCTGGGTGAGCGCCGCGAGGCCTGCCGCCGCCGACAGCGGGTTGCCGTTGAAGGTGCCCTGTTGCGCGGCGCCCTTGCTGACCCACTCCATGTACCGGGTCTCGCCGCCGAACGCCCCGATCGTGGAGCCGCCGCCGATCGCCTTCGCGTAGGCGGCCAGGTGCGGGCGCACGCCGTAGCGTTCGGTGGTGCCGCCGTAGGCGATCGTGCCGCCGCACTTCACCTCGTCGTAGATCAGGACGGCGCCGTGCTTCTCGCACGCGTCGCGGAGCGCCTGCAGGTAGCCCGCAGCCGGCTCGACGATGCCGATGTTCATCATGACGGGTTCCAAGATCACAGCGGCGACCTGCCCCGCGTTGTCGGAGAAGGCTTGCTCCACCGCTGTGGCGTCGTTGAACGGCACGACGATCACGGTGTCCCAGAGCGCACGCGGGATGCCCTTCGACGTGGGCTCGGTGGTGTACCAGGCCTTGCCGTCCTCGGCGCCCGTGTTGAACCGCATGTCCAGCACGTCGGCCTCCGGGACCACGGAGAACAGCACCGAGTCGTGGTGCCCGTGGTAGGACCCCTCCATCTTGATGATCTTGTCGCGGCCGGTAGCGGCACGAGCGACCCGGATGGCGTCCATCGTTGCCTCGGTGCCGGAGTTCACGAATCGCATCTGCTCCAACTGGAACCGCTCGCAGATCGCCTCGGCGAGCGCGATCGTGTCCGGGGTGGTGACCGCGAAGTGGATCGCGTTCTGGGCCGCCTTCGTGAGGGCCTCGACGATCTTCGGGTGGGCGTGGCCCACCACGTTGACGCCGAAGCCGCCGTGGAAGTCCTTGTACGCGGTGCCGTCCACGTCCCAGACGCTCGAACCCTTGCCCTTCTCGAGGTAGATGGGGTAGGGGTCGCCGACCTGGAAGTTCGACACGACGCCGCCCGGCAAGCTCTTCGTCGCGCGTTCGAACAGGGTCTTCGATGCCCCTGTACGGGCGAGCAGGCGTTCGGTCTCGGATGCGGCGATCTCTGCCGCGCGTGCCTTGATGCGCTCAAGATCCACGGGTATCACCTCCTGAAGGTCCGGCAAGGGTAGCGGAGGGCCCGTCCGGCTTGCAACGCGGTGTCCGGCCTGCTCAGCGGTAGTTCGTGAACTGCAGTGCGATGCCGAAATCGTGCGCCCGACAGGCCGCGATGGCCGCTTGCAAGTCGTCCTTGGCCTTGGCAGTCACGCGCACCTGGGCGCCCTGGATCTGGGTCTGCGCCTTGGGGACCTCTTGGCGGACGAACTTGGAGATCTCCTTGGCCTTCTCGTCGCTGATGCCGGTCACGAGCTTCACGCTCTGACGGACCGTGCCCTTGGCGGCCGGTTGCACCTCGCCGGGCTGCAGGGCCTTGAGGGGAACCTCTCGCTTGACCATCTTCTCCTGGAGCACCTGGTAGGCGGCCTTCAGGCGGTCCTCGGTGCCCGACGTCATCTCGATCGCCTCGGCCTCCAGCGCGATGGACGTGCCGGTGTTCTTGAAGTCGAACCGCTGGTGGATCTCACGCGAGGCCTGATCGACCGCGTTGCGAACCTCCTGCATGTCGACCTCGGAGACGATGTCGAAGCTAGGTTGCTGCGCCATGCCCGGAGGATACCCGCGTCGGGACCGGCCCTGCCTTCGCGGGCCTGAGACGCCGATGACCCCGCCTGCGACACTCCCGCGGGTCCGGACCGCGGAAGGGAGAGTGAGATGTCGCACTTCGACGGATCCGAAGCATCCATCCACTACGAGCAGGAGGGCACGGGTCCCGACATCGTCTGGGTCTCGGGTGGGGGAGGACTCGCGACCGATTGGGCGCCCTACCAACTCCCGCATTTCCGCGGGTCCTTCCGCAACACCACGTTCGACAATCGCGGTGTGGGCACGACGGCCTGTGACGTCGCGCTCCCATGGCCCCTGTCCTCGTTCGCCCGGGACACGGCCGAGCTGATCGAGGCCGCATGTGAGCCCCCGGTCGCCGTCGTGGGGCTCTCGCTTGGCGCCGCGATCGTGCAGGAACTCGCGATCGCCAGGCCCGACCTGGTGCGCTGCGCCATCGTCATGGGAACGGGCGTGAACTCCGTCGGATGGGGGTGGGACTACCAGGAGGCCGAGATCGAGTTCTACAAGGGTGGCGGTCGCCTCGAGGGCATGATGGCGGTCACGCATCACGCGATGATGGAGTACCCGGCTCGGGTCTTGGGTGACCGGGAGTTGTGGCCGAAGATCCGTGCGGGACTCCAGGCCTGGGTCGACACGGGTGACGCCGAGGATTCCGTGATCTCACAATGGGAAGCCTCGCTCCGCTACGACCAGACGGAGACGCTCCCGACCTGTTCCGTGCCCATGCACGTGCTGGCCTTCTCCGAGGACGTCCAGGCGCCGCCGCAGGACGGCAAGGAGCTGGCCGATCTGGCGCCGTTGGGGGAGTACCACCTGTTCGAGGGGATGGGGCACTGCTCGATCTACGGTCACACCCACGACGTGTTGAACCCGTTCATCGAGGGCCTGATCCGCCGGTACCTATGAAGCGCCGCGAGCCGCATGCATGAGCGCACCGCTGCCGCGACCCGGGCGGGGGTCCGTTCGCTATCATCGGTGCGTTCCGCGGGAGGATGCCCGAGTGGCCAAAGGGAGCGGTCTGTAAAATCGCCGGCGTAGCCTACGGAGGTTCGAATCCTCCTCCTCCCACCGTGTGATGTCGCACGACATCGTGCCGACATGTCTCGCGACATCGTTCCACGTC
>JBBDHX010000051.1:0-63676 GCA_040880745.1 Actinomycetota bacterium | reverse complement strand
CCCCCCCCCCCCGGCCACCCTCCAGATGCGCGATCTCGCGGGCGTGCGTCCGCCCGGCCATCCCGAGCCCGACCAGACCGAACCCGACGTCGTCACTACCCATCCCGGCCCACCTGTTCGTATGCCGTTCGGCGTTCATCCGCGGTCCAGCTGCCATCGGCGGCGACGTTGATCCCGTAGTCTCGGGCCGCCGCTTCGAACGAGACGTAGCCATCGAGGACGTCGTCCACGACCCGCTCCGGCTCCCGCTCGAGCGGGTCGCCGAACCCGCCGCCGCCACCCGCGAGGTGGTGGAAGCGCTCGCCGGGTTCCAGGTCGAACCGCTCGGTGCTCAACGCACGCTCGCGCGGCGTTCCGGGCCACGCGATCATCGCCGATGACTCCGCCTCCTTGCCTCCTTGCAACGCCCACGGCCGCGTTCGCGTCTTCTGGTGCATGGCCAAGATCTCGACCGGGGTCACCGCCCGGATATCCCTGCGGGTGCCCAAGCCGCCTCGCCGTCGCCCCGCGCCACCGGAGTCGGTCCGGATCTCGAGTCGCTCGTGGATGACCGGCGCCTTCTGTTCGAACACCTCGATGGACGTGTTGTGCATCCCGCTCGTGCAGGGATGCTGCAGGCCGTTCCCGCCGTCGTGCTCCTTCGTCGCACCCCACCCGATGCCCTCGTTCTGGCTGATCGAGAAGAGCTCCCCGCTCCGTGGATGGATCCCGGTCAGATCGAAGGTCGTCATGTCGCCCGCCGAACAGGCCGGCACGCTGTCGAGCGTCTGCGACAACGCCTTGTGGATGAGCTCGAGACCGACGGCGGTCGTGAGCGCCGCGAACGTCGGAGCCGGGTACACGGCATGGCAGATGTTCCCCGGAGGTGCGATGACCTCGAGCGGCCGGAAGTGCCCGGCGTTCGTCGGCTCCTGCGGCGTCGTCATGGACTTGAAGATCGTCCGCGCCATGGACTGGGTCTGCCCGAAGGGGAGGTTCACCGGGCCGGGGACCGCCGGCGACGAGTCGGAGTAGTCGGCGATCATCCGATCCCCGTCGATGGTCACGGTCACCGCCAGACGGATGGGGTCGTCGGTGATCCCGTCGCCATCCATCCAGTCCTCGGCGCTCCATCGGCCGTCCGGGAGCGCGCGGATGGCGTCGCGTGCCATCGATTCCCCGTGCGTGATGATCCTCTCGATCGCCTGATCGATCACGTCCAGACCGAACTTCTCGAAGATCTCCACCATGCGCTGCTCGCCGACGCGCATCGCGGCGAGCTGTGCGTTGAAGTCGCCGATGATCAGATCGGGCATCCGCGAGTTGAAGCGCAGGATGTCCATGATCTCGTCGTCGATCCGGCCCTTCTTCACGACCCTCGTCGCCGGGAGGATCAGCCCTTCCTGATGCATATCCGTGGAGTCCAGGACGTAGCTCGGATCCTTGCCGCCCAGGTCCATCCAGTGGGCGCGGACCGCCAGGTACGCCCGCGGCGAGGATGCACCCGGGACGAAGACCGGCGCGAACAGGATGGCGTCGTAGGTGTGAGAGGAACTCCAGTACGGGTAGTTGAGGAGCGCGACATCCCCCGGCTCGAGGTTGTCGACGCCGATGTGCTCGACCCCTTTGCGGATGGCGTAGTCGTTGGCGCCGAGGAACTCGGGGATGCCGGGCGCCTCCGCGATCAGCTGCAGGTCACCGTCATAGATCGAAATCCCGAAGTCGTGGACCTCGTAGATGACCGCGTTGAACGCCGTCTGGATGAGGGTCCGACGCATCTGCTCGCCGGTCGACACGAAGTAGTGCCGGATCACCTCGACCGTTCCGCCGTCGATCATCGGTCTGCCTCCCTCGTGATCACGATGTGCCCGAACCGGTCCAGGTGGAACCGCTGGTCGGAGTGGATGACCGTGACCGACGTCGGATCTCGCACGAGCGCCGGTCCGCTCAGGTGATCGTCCGGGACGAGGTCTGCTCGCCGGTACTCGTCGAACTCCACCACTCCCCGGGTGGCGAAGTCGAACGCGGTCCGGCGCCCGGCTCGGTGGCTGGTTCCGGACCCCTCGGGTGAGGCGGTCAGCGCCGCCGCCAGCATCGTGCCGACCCCCCGGACCCGGACCGACACGATCTCGACACCTGCGCCGTCGAGGTTGTGACCGTGGCGCTCCAGGTGGGCGGCATCGAACCGCGACCGGATCTGCGCGGCCGGCTCACCCGACGCGACACGCACCCCCAGGCTGTACTCCTGCCCGTCGTAGCGCAGGTCCAACCGCCGCTGCAGATCGCAGTGCTCGGGGTCGATGCCCTGCTTGGACAACGACGCCGTCGCCGCCCGCTCCATCTCTTCGAACACCGCCTCGAGGCGCGCCAGCGTCTCGGACTCGAGCGGCTCGATGACGGACCGTCCCACGTCGTGCACGAGGTCGGCGCCGAGCATCCCCCACGCCGAGAACACCCCCGGCTCGCTCGGCACGACCACCTCGGGGATGCCCATCTCGCGGGCCAGCATGGGCCCCAGCATCGGACCGGCGCCGCCGAAGGCCAGGAGGGAGAACTCCCGTGGATCCATCCCGCGTTCGACGGTGATCTCGCGCAATGCCCCGAGGTTGCGTGCCTGGGTCACGTCGAAGATGGCGGCTGCCGCGTCGCGGATGTCCATCCCCATCGGGGTCGCGATCTGATCGCGGATCCCCTCGGTGGCCAGCTCCAGCGAGAAGGA
Organism: Actinomycetota bacterium; assembly: GCA_040880745.1. GTDB lineage: Bacteria > Actinomycetota > UBA4738 > UBA4738 > HRBIN12 > AC-51. Next base: position 60,978 of record JBBDHX010000051.1, on the reverse strand, counting down.
CCGCCCGTCGATGAACAGCTCGTCGGGCTCGAGGTAGCCGAGAACGAGCGCCGCATCCGTCACGGTCGGCTGTCGCCCTCCGCGCCCGTACGCCATGGGCCCGGGGTCGGCGCCGGCGCTCTGGGGCCCGACCTTCAGCAGGTCTCGATCCATCCAAGCGATCGACCCGCCCCCGGCCCCGATGGTCCTGATATCGAACACGGGGATGAGCACCGGGTGCGTGTCGAGGCGAGCCTCGAAGACGTCGGTCGGTTCGCCCTCCACGATCACGCACGCGTCGAGGCTCGTGCCACCCGCGTCGAACGTGATGAGGCGATCACGCCCCGAGAGCCGTGCCACGTTGGCGCCGCCCGTGACGCCGCCTGACGGCCCCGAGAAGACGGTCATGAGAGGGGTTGACCTGGCTTCCCCGACGCTCATGGCCCCTCCCCCGGACCGCATGACCAGCAGGGGCCGTTCCAGGCCGGCTCCTCGGAGCTCCCCCTCGAGGGTCGCCAGGTACGTATCCACGATCGGTCGCGTGTAGGCGTCGAGCACCGTGGACGAGGTCCGTTCGAACTCACGATGCTCGCGCGCGATGTCGCTCGAGATCGACACGGTCGTGTCGGGGAAGTGTTCCTGTAGCAGCTCGGCTGCCCGGCGCTCGTGCACGGGATCCACGTAGCTATGCAGGAACACGACGGCGATCGACCGCACGTCGTTGTCCCGGATCAGGTGCCCGGCCGCCTCCACGAGCCCGGCTTCGTCGAGGTCCTCGATCACCGAGCCTTCGTGGTCGAGACGTCCGCGCACACCCGCGGTGTCGCGACGCCGCACCAAGGAACGAGGCTGCTCGTACCGCAGGTTGTACATGTGCTCGAAGGGAACGTCGCCCCGACCGAGCTCGTAGATGTCCCTGAAGCCCTCGTTCGTCACGATGCCCGTGCGGACCCCTTTGCGTTCGAGCACGGCGTTGAGAGCGAGCGTCGTCCCGTGCACGATCACCTCGACCTGATCGAGGGGGATCCGAAGGGCCTCGATCGCCTCGAGGACGCCGGCCGTCGGCTGCTGGGGTGTGGTGGCCACCTTGACCGTCATCAGCTCGCCGGTCCCCACGTCCTGGGCGACCGCATCGACGAACGTGCCGCCGATGTCCACCGCGATCCGATACCTCGATGCCGGGTCGAGCTTCACAGGCCCACGCCTCGGGTGTCACGAACGACCTCGCCTCGGCTCATGACCCAATCGATCGAACGCAGGGCGCTGATGTCTGCGAGCGGGTCACCGCGCACGGCGATCAGGTCGGCCGCGTACCCGACCGCGACCTTCCCGATCCGCGACCCCATGCCCACCAGTTCCGCGGCGTTCGCGGTCGCGGCCAGGAGCGCCCCACGGGGCCCGAGCCCCGCGCTCGACAAGAGTTCGGCCTCGACGACCGTCATCGTCGTGCCGTCGACCGCCTCCGCAGGCAGTCCGTCGGTCCCGTGGACGATCGTCACGCCGTGGCGGATCGCCGTCTCGAGGCTGCGGGCGTGCATCGGCTCGACCTCGGCGGCCCGCTGCACCTGGGACTCATCGAACCCCCGGGCGAGCATCCAGCTGCGGACGTGGGTGACGTTGATGGTCGGTGTGAGGAACGCTCCGCGCTCGACCATCGCGGCCGCGGTGGCATCGTTCAGCTCGTAGCCGTGCTCGAACGAGCGCACCCCCGCCTCGAGCGCGAGCGCGATCGACGCCGAGTTCCCCGCATGCGCCACCACGTATCCCCCATGGACCTCGGCTGCACCCCCCACCGCGCGCATCTCGTCGATCGACATCTGGACGGTGGTGATGTTCTCGCTCGCGTCGCCGATCCCGCCCGAGATGAAGATCTTGATGTGGTCGGCGCCGGCGGCCAGCTCCTCACGCGCGGCCCTCAGGAACGCGTCGGGGCCGTCGGCGCGGACGCAGCCGCCCCCGCCATCGCCGTGCCCACCGGTGGTCGTGATCGCGCGACCGGCTCCGAGGATCCGGGGGGTCCTGACCCACCCACGCTCGTCGGCGGACCGCAGGCGCAGGTCCGCCTGGTGCTGCTCGTGCACGCAGCGGATCGTCGTGACGCCGGCGTGCAAGGCGTGCGTCGCGGCGCCCAGCGCTCGCAACGCCGAGTCGGCCGATGTCTCGCCGTCGGCGGCTGCGAACGGGTAGACCTCGGTGAGATGCGTGTGACAGGTGATCAGGCCGGGCAGCAACGCTCGGCCGTCCAGGTCGACCGGTGCCGACCCGGATGGCGCGGTCCCCTCGGTGAGCTCGACGATCGCGCCATCCGCGACCCGGACGCTCCCCTGGAACGACCGCCCCGGATCCTCGATGTCGACCACCGTGCAGTTCGTGATCCACACAGGCGCCTCCTTCACACCCACGTCCTGAACCGTTCGCCGAGCACGACCGGATCCGCGTGGAGCCACGGGATGTCCGGGGCGTTCTGAGGTGCGATCCTCACACGCAGCATGTGCGGACGCTCATCGCCGAGAGCGACGCGGAGGCCCGCGACGAGATCCTCGGTCGTGCGGACCTCGCGGGCGATGATCCCGCATCCCTCGGCGACCGCACACAGGTCGAGCCGCGGTGACGTCGTCGGGATGCCCGACGCCGACGCATGGACGCCGTTGTCCAGCAACAGGATGGTGAGGCCGGCCGCGCCGTAAGCCCCGATCGTGGCGAGGCTTCCGAGATTCATCAGCAACGAACCGTCGCCGTCGATCGCCACGACGTCGCGGCCCCGCTCGCGCAGGCCGATCGCGAGGCCGAGCGCCACCGATGTGGTGAGCCCCATCGAGTCGAGCAGGTACAGGTGGTTCGGCAGGTCGGCGACCGCCGCCATCTCACGGCTCGTCGCCCCGCAGGTCACGACGAAGGCGGCGTCCGGCGCGGTCTCGACGGCGGTGGTCAGCGCATCGATGCGGGTCATCGTCACGAGCCGGCGCCACCCCTCCACAGGTTCATCATGACGACGACGGGGCGCCGGGTGAGCCACGCGTGCTCGATCGCTTCGACCGACACGTCGTGCCAGGTCGCCGCCTCGTCGCGGTGGTCCAGCCCGAACACCGGGACGCCGATCGTCCCCAGTAGCGCGTCGGCCGGACCGCTGATCGTGTGGATCATCGAGTTGTACTCGCCCAGCTCACCCCGTGAGTTCGCGAAGATCGGCAGGGGCAGGTGATACGCGATCGCCCAGGTCGCGATCGCGGTGAGGGCGTTGCCGAACCCGTTGTCCTGCATCAGGATCACCGAGCGGTGCCCGATCAGGTTCATCGCCCCGGCGATCCCGACCGCCTCTTCCTCTCGTCCCGCCGGGATCAACTCGGGCACCCCGTCCCCGCCCGCCCGGCCGAGCAGGTCCCAGATCATCGGCGCGATCGCGCTCGACGGGACGTGGAGGACCGCGCGGGTCGCCGTGTCGGCGAACGCGCGCACGACCGATGCGGCTTCGGCCGACAACGGCGCCGTCTGGGTCGGCATATCGGGCTCAGCTCGCGATCACGGTTCGGGACTGTTCGCGCATGTACTGCGCGACGTAGAACCGGCCGCCGACGCTCCGGCCGCTGGTGCCGGATCCTTTCCAGCCGCCGAAGGTCTGCAGCCCCGGCCACGCGCCCGTCGTCGAGCTGGCGCGCCGGTTGACGTAGACAACCCCCGCCTCGATGTGATCGAGGAACCGGTCGATCTCGCCGGCGTCCTCGCTGAAGAACCCGGCCGTGAGACCGAACTCCGTGTCGTTGGCCTTCGCGATCGCGTCGCCGAGGTCGTCGTAGGGCTCGACGGCGATGAACGGGGTGAACAGCTCGCGCTCCCACAGCCACGAGTCCTCGGGCACCTCGACCACCGTGGGGCGCACGTAGTTCCCGCGGTCGAAGACCCCGCCGTCGAGCTTCTCGCCGCCGGTCACCACGGTGCCGGCCGATCGAGCCTCGGCGACGGCGTTCACGTACCGCTCGCCGGCCGCGTCGTTGATGAGCGGACCGAGGTAGACGCCCTTGTCGGCAGGGTCGCCGATGACGATGTCCTCGGCCATCGAACGCAGCCGTTCGACGAACTCGTCGTACACCGACCGCTGGATGTAGGAACGCGAGTTCGATGCGCACTTCTGACCGCCGAACCCGAAGGCGCCGTGCATGACGCCCTCGGCTGCCTTCGCCAGATCGGCCTCGCCCGTCACGACCGACGGGTTCTTGCCCCCGAGCTCGCAGATCGCGGGGCGAGGCGCACCGTCGCGCTGACGGTAGATACCCATGCCGACGTCGTACGAGCCGGTGAACGTGATCCCGTCGATACCGGGGTGGCTCGCGATCCGCGCCCCCACCACGGCGCCCGGGCCCGGCACGACGTGGAACGCCTCGGCGGGGATGCCCGCCTCGCGGAAGATCTCGTAGATCATGAGGCCGGTCCACACGCCTTGATGGGCAGGCTTGAACACGAGGCAGTTCCCGGCGAGCAGCGCCGCGGACACCGGATTCGCCGCAAGCGCGAGCGGGAAGTTGAACGGGCTGATGAGACCCCACACGCCGTAGGGGCGGAGGACGTCGAGGTAGCTGCCCCCGCCGTCGCCCGGGAGCCGGTAGCTGAACCCCTCGTTCTCCTCGACCTGGTGCGCGTTGAGCCGGAGCAACCCGACGGTCTCGTCGACCTCGCCGAAAGCCTCCATCCGGTTCTTCGCGGTCTCGAGCACCGACATCGCAGCGAGCTCCCCCCGTCGCGCCTCCATGATGTCGGCGGCCCGGCGCACGATCGCGACCCGCTCGCGCCAATCCGAAGATCCCCAGGTCGCGGCGTAGGCGGCCGACGCCTCGACCGCGTCATCCACATCGGTTCCGGTGGCCTGCGCGAAGTCACCGATCACCAGGTCGCGGTCGATCGGTGACCACTGCTGGCGGCTCCGCGCACCGTCACGCGGTGTCCCCGCGACGACGAAGGGGTGCTGGTGGCCGAGCTGCGCCCGAATGGTCGCCATCCCCTCGTCGAACGTCGCGTGCAGCTCATCGGTCTCCGCCGGCGCCTGGCCGAACGCGGTCGTCGTCGTCACTGGTCCCCACCCTTCCTCGCCACGTGATATCCCTGACGGCGAGCCGGCGCCGCGACCGTGCGGCCCGATTCGTCCGACTGCTGGATTGTAGTACGATTCTACGGATCCGTCGACGAGAGGCTGCGATGGAGCTGGAGAGCGGACCCCCCATGCTGGTGTCGGCCCCGAGGCTGATCACCGCCAACGACGAACCGCCGCTGCGTGATGCCGCGGTCCGTGTGCACGACGGCCGCATCGAGGCCGTCGGACCCCGAACCGACCTGGCGACCGACGGCGTCGAGGAGCGCCACTTCCCCGATGCGACGCTCATGCCCGGCATGATCGACTGCCACGAACACGTGGCGGGCCGGAGTCGCTTCTCGACTGGGGTCGATGCGCTGGATGAGCCCGACGCCATGTGGGCGGTCGTGTTCGCCCACTACGCGCGCGGGACGCTGTCGCGCGGCGTGACGACGCTCCGGATCCCCGGGGCCCGGCACGCGGTCGACCTGGTGGTCAGACGGGCGTTCGAGGAGGGCTACGGGGTGGGGCCCCGGCTCGTGTGCGCGGGTGAGGCCATCGGCATGACGGGCGGTCACCAGGGAGCGTTCGGCCGCGCCGCGGACGGGCCGTGGGCCTGCGCCCAGGCGGCTCGCCTTCAGTTCGAGCTGGGGGCGGACTTCATCAAGGTCATGGCGAGCGGCGGGATCAGCGCGGCGAGCCCGGGGGAGCTGCCCACCCACGCGCAGCTGACCACCGAGGAGATGCGAGCAGTCGTCGAGGCCGCGCACGCCCGGGACAAACGCGTCACCGCCCACGCCGACGGCGAGCGCGGGATCTCGAACGCCCTCGAGGCAGGGCTCGACTGCCTCGAACACGGCATCTACCTCACCGCGGACCACGCGAGGTACATGGCCGAGCACGGGGTCGCTCTCGTGCCCACCCTGGACTGCATGCTCGGCATCGTGCACCGTGGCCACGAGTTCGGGCTCGAACCGAGCTGGATCGACGTCGCCGACGAGATCCTCGACGTGCACCGCAGATCGTTCCAGCACGCGCTCGACGCCGGCGTGCTGTTCGCGACCGGGACCGACAGCTACGGCGACATGGTGAACGAGATCGCGTACTTCACCACGTTCGGGGTCGATCCCTACCGGGCGATCCAGGCGGCCACCCGCGACGCCGCCGCGGTGATCTCGGCGCACGCGGACTTCGGCACGCTCGAGGCCGGGCACTCGGCCGACCTGATCGCGGTCGCCGGCGATCCGCTCGACGATCTCGAGCGACTGCGGGACGTGCGCACGGTGATGCTGCGCGGCGCGACCCACGTGCTCGACGAGGCAGCGCTCGGGTAGATCCACCACCGCGAGGATGGCCTTCGGGCCGATGACGATGAGGAGGCAGTGCCGATGCGACTCTTGGAGGGCCCCGCCGAAGGGATCGGGTTCCCGCAACTCGTCCGTGCGGCGTCCAACGCCCTCCGCCGGTGCGTGGTGCAGCCAGACGAGCGGGTCGTCGTGTACACGGACTCCGGCGGACCCGGCGCCATGGCCGAAGCGATCTACCTCGCCGCGGTGAACATGGGCTGCGACGCCGTGTTCGTGATGGCGCATCCACGGTTCGCGCTGCTCGACCCGCCCGAGCCGGCCGTCGAAGCGATGGAGTCGGCCGATGTCGTGTTCGACCTCGCATCGAACACGTGGTCGGACTACGCGCCCGCCATCACGAGGATCTGCGAGGCCGGGACCCGGGTCCTGCAGGTGATGCTGCCGCCCGGGCAGTTCGTCGAGCGCCAGCCGACCGACGAGCTCATCGGCCGGGTCACCCGGTTCGGCGAGATCTGCGACGCGGCGAACGAGATGCGGGTCACCGGACCGCTCGGCACCGACTTCTCCTTCCAGCGTGGTGCCCTGCCGCTCGACGTCGCCCGGGGCTTGGTGGATCGCCCCGGCATGTGGGACAGCTATGGGGTCTTCAGCATCTCGTTCACGCCGCCGCCGGCGTCGGTCAACGGGACCATGGTCTTCAACGGTCCCCTGTCGCTGCTGCCGCAGCACAAGTTCGTCACGCGCGAACCGATCAGGACCGAGCTCGTCGACGGAAGGATGGTCAAGATCGAGGACGACAACGAGTCGGCGAGCTTGTTCATCCGGTGGATCGAGCAGTTCGACGACGATCGCGTCTACCAGTTCGCCCACGTGGGGGCGGGCGTCGACCACCGGGTCGACCTCGACATCGTCGACGTCACGGCGTGGGAGAGCCTGCTCGGCGCCGTCGTGGTCGGGGTCGGCGCCAGCTCCGGCGTCGGCCTGCAGGGCGGGGAGTACGCGCTCGGCCACATGGACGCGACCCTCATGGAGTCGAGCCTGTTCGTCGACGGCCGGCCGGTCATCGAGGCGGGGCGGTTCACGGAGGATTCGGGGGTCGTGTGAGGAAGATCCAGATCACGTTCGAGCGGACCGGCGAGCGCGCGACGGCGGTCCTGCTCGACGACCTCGCGCCGCTCACGTGTGACGCGATGTGGCGGGCGATCGAGCACCCCATCGTGACGACGGGCATCCACGCCGGCTGGGCGGGGCGGATGGTGTCGGTCGAGGTCCCCGAGGCGAACCGGGTCTTCGATGCCGCGTCGCTCCCGCGCGAGAACCTCACCGTGCTCCCGATCCCGGGCGACATCTGCTTCGGATACTTCCCGCCGGGATACGGGTTCGGCATCACCGATGCGTACTGGGATCTGGCGCTCGTGTACGGACGCGAGGCGCGCTTCGAGTTCAGCTTCGGTCCCGTGCCGATGACGGTCTGGGCGACCGTGGACGAGGGGCTCGACGAGCTGGCCGCCGGCTGCGGGCGAACCCGGACCGAAGGCCTGCAGACCATCGAGGTCAGCCGCCTGGCGTGGACGTGATGCGAGCGGGCGACGGCGAGGCAGATGCGGGACCCCGGGCTGACCTCGCGCTGAACCACGATGACGCGATCGCGCTGCTCGCGTTCCTGCTGGCGAGCTCGCGCAGCTGCCTGTTCGACCCCCCCGGGTACGGCACCTCCCGGCTCGCGACGGCGGCCGAGCGCCTCGCGGCCACCTGGGCTCCGCGGACGACCGGCTCGCTCGCGACGTACCTGCGCGATCTCGCGAGCTCCGTCCCCGCTCAGGAGTGGGATCCCATGGGCGCGGCCCCCGAGACCGAGGCCTACCTCGACGAGCTGATCGCGAGCCTCGCACGCGAGGTCGCTCGCGACGGTTCGGAGGACGCCGATGCGTGACACGCTCGAGACCATCCGGACCCGGCGCGTGGCGAGGGCCTACAGCGATGCACCCGTGGACCACGAGACGTTGTGGTCGATCCTCGAGGCCGCCCGGTGGGCCCCCTCGGGCTCGAACCTGCGCGTCCATCGGTTCGTCGTCGTCACCGATGCCGAGGTGCTGCGAGCGATCCGCATGTTCTCGCCCGGCATGGTCGCCGGCGTCCCCGCTGCAGCGATCGTGATCTGCATCGACTGGGACCTGGCCCGCTACGACGCACCGATTCCAGCGTACCGCGAGGTGTACTGGGACGTCGGCTCCGCCGCTCAGAACATGCTGCTGGCCGCCCACGCGCTCGGCCTGGTGGCCGGCCCGATGACCGCCGACTCGCCGTCCGCGCTTCGGGTGTTCCTCAACCTGCCGGCGAACCTGGATCCGCAGCTCATCGTCGGCGTCGGCCACCCGGTGGACCCACCCCCACCGACGGATCGCTCCCCAGCGAGGTCGACGACGAGGGTCGAGGATCTGGTGCTCTTCGCGCCGATCGAGCCCGGTCACCCGAGCCACGACCCCCGATGATTTCGCTCTCCGACATCGAGGCCGCGGCGGCGCGTCTGCGCGGCGTGGCCCACCGGACACCCGTGTTCACGTCGTCCACGCTCGACCGTGAGCTCGGCGGATCGGTCTGGCTCAAGGCCGAGAACCTGCAGCGAGGTGGTTCGTTCAAGATCCGCGGGGCCTACAACAAGGTCAGCACGCTGGCCGAAGGGGAGCGCGCAGCCGGCGTCGTGGCGTTCTCGTCGGGCAACCACGCGCAGGCCGTGGCGATCGCCGCGGGGCTGTGCGAGACACGGGCGGTCATCGTGATGCCGGACGACGCGCCGCCGACGAAGCTCGCCGCCACGGCCGGCTACGGCGCCGAGATCGTCACCTACGACCGGTACCGCGAGGATCGGGCCGAGATCGCGGACCGGCTGGCGCGTGACCGCGGGCTCACGCTGATCCCGCCCTACGACGACCCGTCGATCATGGCGGGGCAGGGCACCGCCGCGCTCGAGCTCATCGGGCAGGTGGGCCCGCCCGACGTGCTCGTGGTGCCCGTCGGCGGCGGCGGGCTCATCGCGGGCTCGGGTACCGCGCTGCGGGCGCACCGCGACGACGCGGTCGTCATCGGAGTCGAGCCCGAGGGAGCCGACGACACCCGCCGGTCACTCGAGACGGGCACCCGCGTCGAGCTCGACGGCGTGCCGCGTACGATCGCGGACGGCCTGCAGCCGGTCACGCCGGGGATCTCGACCCTCGAGGTGAACCGGCGCGTCGTCGATCGCGTCGTCGTCGTGACCGACGAGCAGATCAGGGCGGCGATGCGGTTCCTGTTCGAACGGACGAAGCTGGTGGTCGAGCCGAGCGGCGCCGTCGGCGTCGCGGCGCTGCTCGCCGGGATCATCGATGCGGGCGGGCGGCGCGTCGGCGTCATCCTGTCGGGGGGCAACGTCGGCGCCGACCGGTTCATCGAGGTGATCAGCGAGGGGAGCGGGCGAGATGCGTGAAGAGATCCAACCGACCGAGGTCATGGTTCCTACGCGGCCGTACGTGCCGGTCGTCGCGACCGAGGACCTCGTGTTCGTCTCGGGCCAGGTCCCGGTCGACGGCGACGGCGCGCTGGCGGCCGAGGACCTCGACGGCCAGGTTCGGGCCGTGATCCGCAACGTGGAGGTGTGCCTGCGGGCCGCGGGGAGCGGCCTCGGCGACGTCGTGCGGGTCGGCGCCTACCTCACATCGCGCGACAGCTTCGCCCGGTTCAACGAGCTGTACGCCGAGGGCTTCGGCGGCGCCAAGCCGGTGAGGACCACGATCGTCTGCGGTCTCATGGACGACCGGTTCCTCGTCGAGATGGACGCCATCGCCGTCCGGCCGCGTACCGGCGCCGGCTCAGCCTAGGTCCTGCACCCAGCCTGCCTCGACGACCCGGCGTTCGCCGATGTCGATCGTGGGTCGCCGGCTCGAGCAGTCCCAGTGCACCGGTGAGGACACGCTCTGCATGCCCGCGCCGAAGATGCACCGACGGCGGTGGCGGGGTCTTCACCTGCAACGCCTGGACCGACGCGCCAGGCTGAGCGCCTCGCCGAAGAACGCGTTGACGACGTTCGAGGGCGTCCGCGAGTCGGCGATGATGAGCACCTCCTCGCCGGCTCGTGGTTGCTGATCTCGCCGTAGATCGTGCGGAGGACCGGCAGGAACTCCGGTCGCAGGTGTGGCCCGTCGTCCTCGGGCGTCGTCATCCCCGCTGGACCTCGGCCCACGCGTCGACCAGCCGCTGCTGGTCGGTCTCTGACAACGGCAGCACCCATTGCCCGAGGTCGAAGTCGTCCGGGGTCAGGATCTGGGTCGAGAGCTGCTCGGGCACGATGCCCTGCGAGATGAGCCCGTCCGGCGTCAGGTGGTTCTGCGGAAGCTGCAGCCCGTAGAGCTCGTACCAGGTCTGCGCCGGCTCCTTGCCGATGACCCAGTTCATGAACTCATGCGCGAGCACGGGGCTCTCGGACGAGCTGCTCAGCATCCAGAAGTCGTCGCTCACCGTGCCGCCCACCGCGCCATCGGTAGCCGAGGGTGGCCACACGTACTGCAACACCGATGGGTCGCTGCCTTGCGGCATCGAGAACTCCGCGTACTGCGAGTCCCCCTGGAACGAATGCACGACGCCGTAGGTGCCCTCGCCGAGCCCCGCGAAGCCGACGTTGTCGCCGACCCTCGCGCCGTTGTCCTTGATGAGCGACCGAAGGCCTTCGACGGCCGCGGCCAGCTCCTCGTCGGTCGGGGTGTTCGGGTTGTTCACCCCGTTGTGGAACAGCGAGAACGCGAGTGCCTCGCGGAACTGGTCGTAGAACGCCACGATGTCCTTGGCCGCCGGATCCCACATCGCGTCCCACGGGTTCTCCAGGTTGGGGATGTCGATGTCGATGAGGTCGGTCCGGTAGCCGATCCCGAACGCACCGACCACGCTCGCGATGGAGTACACCGAGCCGGGGTCGTACCACGGGTCCTGCAACGTGGGCCAGATGTTCGTGATGTTGGGGATGTAGTCGTGGTTCAGCGGCGACACGAGCTTGCCCTCGATGAGCGGCGGCATCACCTCGACGAGCCCCGCGTACAGATCGAACGGGACCTCCCCGCTCGCGACCTTGCGCAGCGCTTCGTCGGCCGAGTTGACGGTGACCTGCTCGACCGTCACCTCGTACTCCTTCTCGAATCCCTTGATGAGCTCGGCCGGCACGTAGTCCGCCCAGGTCAAGAGCGTCAGTGGGCCGGCCTCCGGAGACAGATCGCTCTCGATCGGCGGGTTGTCCTCGAAGACCGGGAGCGGTTGGGGGTTCGCGAGATCGAGCGTGACCGACCCTTGGGCGGCAGACGACGACGTGTCGTCCGAGCCGCACGCCGCGAGCAACTGGGACAGTGTCGGCACGGCGATCGCTGCCGCGGACGATCGCCACAGGAACTGCCGCCTGGTGAACCTTCCATGCGTCGCCATCTCGGCTCCTTCCTTTCGTTCCAGGATCAGGTGCTCGGACCAAGGTCGTGCTGCTGTACGCGGCCTCCCTTCAGACTCATACGGCTCCGATAGCAAGCGGGCCTGCGCCCTGCTGGACCGTGTCCCGACGGCGGAAGTACCGCAGCCCGAGGAGGGCGACGACGATGACGATGGCGTTCGCCAGCAGGAGCAGCGTGGCGAGTGCGTTCGTCGCCGGCGTCGAGAGAGACCGCGCGGCGACGTAGAGCCGCATCGGCACCGTGATGCTCGTCTCCCCACCGCTCAGGAACTGGCTGATGACGAAGTCATCCATCGATGCGACCACCGTGAACAGCGACGCCGCGAGGAGCGCCGGAAACAGCATCGGCAAGAGGGCGCGGACCGCGGCGCCGAACGGCGAAGCGCCCAGGTCCATCGCGGTCTCCTCGTACGACGGACCGACCAAGAGCAGGCGGCCCTCGATGATCAAGACCGCGACGGGCAGGAGGAACACCACGTGCCCCAACAGCTGGGCGAGGGTGCCGAACGGCAGGAAGTCGTACAGCTCGCTCACCGCGAAGAAGAGCCCGACGGCGAGCACGATCTCGGGGATGGCCAACGGCGCCAGCACGAGCACGCTCGACGCGCCGCGGGCCCTTCCTCGCCAGCGGGTGATCCCCATGGCGAGCCCGAGACCGAGTGGGACGGTGATGATCGTCGTCAGCGCGGCGAGCCGCAGGGTCTGTCCGAGCGCCGACATCAGCGCCTCGTTGCGGAAGACGGAACCCTCGGACACGTACCACCGCAACGAAGCGCCCTGCCAGAGCGACCGAGAGCGTCCCGCGTTGAACGAGAACAGGACGGCCATCACCACGGGGATCAACATCCAGATGATGTAGCCCCATGTCCACCAGCGGAGCAACCGATCCCCTCCGACGTCGCTCCCCGGCCGCTCCAGGGACTGCGCGGGCTGGTTGCGTGCGGAGTTCCCCGACCTGATCAGGTAGTAGATCATGAAGAGCGCCGTGAACAGGACGAGCAAGAGCGTGATCGCTGCCCCCCGACCGCCCGATGTCTGAGATTCGTTGATGTAGAAGTCGATCTCGTTGCCGATCATCCGGGTGGTTGGCGATCCGGAGAGCAGGTTGGTCGTGAAGAAGTCGCCGAACATGGGGAGGGAGATGAGAGCGACGCCGGCGAGGAGGCCGGGTCGGGACTGCGGCAGCGTGACACGCCGGAACGTGGCCCACCCCGAGGCGCCGAGGTCTCGGCCGGCCTCCAGGGTGGACCCAGGCACGCGGTCGAGCACGACGAACAGGGGCAGGATCAGGAACGGGATGTAGCCGTACACGAGCCCCATGATCACGACGGTCGGTTTGCCCGCCAGCCAGGTGATGGGGCCGATCCCGACGGAGCCCAGCAGCTCGTTCACGATCCCGTCCCGGCTCAGCAGCCCAACCCAAGCAAGCATCCGCATCATGTAGGGGATCCACAAAGGGGTGAGCACGAGCACCAGGTAGAGCCCGCGCCGCCCCGGTCGTACGCACCGAGCCAGGAAGTACGCGACCGGGTACCCGATCACGATGCATATCGAGGTGGCGAGGACGACGTAGGTGCTCGTCCTCAGCCATACCCGGCCGAGCCCGCCACCCAGGAGGTCCCCGAGGACGATGGTGAACTGCTCGGTACGCCACGAGGTCGGGTTCCACGCCGGTCGCGCCATCAGCAGGATGGGATCGTTCCGACCGAACGCGATCGCGAGGATGACGTAGAGCGGGACGGCGACCGCGATGAGCGTCCACGCGATCCCCGCGACCCCGAGCAACGAGGCCACGCCGGGCATCCGCGCGGGGTCTTGGTCAGGGGCGCGAGATCGATGCCCGGTGGCTCGGGGCTCGCGGCCCGTGGTGCTGCTCGCGACCTCCCCTGTCACCGAGCGCGCCCCCTTCGTCTTTGCGTCGCGTACGCAGCGACCTCGACCGGGACACCGGCGTGAGTCCGCTTGTATGGCTGTAGGATTGTAGGGCGATACCCGGGTCAGGGTCAAGGTGGACGGCTACCGCAGGAGGAACCCCCGTGCCGAGCGGGTCGCGTGGATCGAGGACGAACGTGCTCTCGGCGGTCTTGAACGCCACGCCCTCGACCTCGGTCGCCACCGCGCAGGCGGTCGTACCGAGGACGCGCCCCTCGAACCGCGACCCGATGATCGAGTCATGGACCATCGTCTGTCCGACGGCGATCGCCCCCTCCTCGAGCAGCAAGGCGAGTCGTGCCGAGGTACCGGATCCGCAGGGCGAGCGATCCACCTCGCCATCGGCGAAGACCATGACGTTGCGCTGATGCGGGCCGCCGTCGGTGGTGGTCCCCAGGTCGTCGTGCCAGATGACGCCGTAGATCCCGCTCAGCCGTGGATCGACCGGGTGTTCTGTCCACTGCGTCACGTTGAGCGCCCGCTTGATCTCGCGACCGACGGCGACGAGAGCGTCGTGACGCTCCGGCAGGACCGCGAGCCCGGCGCTTGCCGCAGGGAGCGAGGCATACATCGCGCCCCCGTAGGCGACGTCGACCATCAGCCGTCCCCTTCTCGTCTCGACCGGGATACCGCGACCCACCACGTATGCGAAGAGTGTCTTTAACGAGCCTCGGTCCTCCCCTCGTGTTCCTGTGGGATTGTAGAGTTGTCAGGCAGTTCTAGAGAGGACCGAGGAGGTGCCCGTGGCGCGTGATGATCGGGACACCGAGCGGATCGACCGTACGAGTACCGCGACCCAACTCGCGTCGATTGTCCGCGGCCGGATCCTGTCGGGGACACTCGCACCCGGTACCCCCATCCGTGAGGTGGCGCTCGCCGAGGATCTCGGTGTGTCCCGGAACACCGTGCGCGAGGGTGTCCGGCTCCTCCTCGGCGAGGGGTTGCTCGAACACCGGCCCCACAAGGGGATCGCCGTCGCCACGGTGGACGCCGACGACATCCAGGAGATCTACGCGGCGAGACGGCTCCTCGAGTTCGATGCGGTGATGACGAGCGACGCGGAGGCGCTGGAAGTGGGCATGGACGCGCTCCACGCCGCGATCGAGGAGATGGAGGAGGGGACCCAGACACGCGACCTGAACGCCATCAGAGACGCCGACGCGAGTTTCCACCGCGCGATCGTCGGGCTCTTGGGGAACGACCGACTCGTCTCGTTCGAGAGCACGCTCCTCGGTGAGTTGCGTCTCGGGCTCGCCTATCTGGACCGGTCTGACGCGGAGTACCAGACGAATTGGATGAACGAGCACCGCCGGATCGCGCGCGCCATCGAGAAGGGCGATCGAGACGGGGCGGCGGGACTGCTCTCGACGCACCTCGATGTCGGCGAACAGCGGTTGTTGGAGGTCGTCTGGCCCAGGCAGTGAGTCACGCCTGATCTCTCCACGTGGTCATGCCAAGGGAACGACGTGTGAAACGGTTCCGGAACCGTGGGTGGATAAAGAGGCATGCATCGTCTGGTCGTTGAGAACCTCTCGATAACCCTCTCGACCGCCGGGCGTCAGATCCCGTGCAACCGCCGTACGTTGTCGGCGAGCACCCCGCGGCCGATCGTCTCGGCGTCGGGGACGGACAGGTAGTCGCGGTCGACGAACGTCCCCAGCACGCGCTCGAGCGCCTCGCGCACGAGGCGGGCCGAGGCGGGGAACATCTCCGGCTCGGAGGACTCGTCCGACCCATGCAGGACCTTCGCGCCGGGCACCGCGCCCAGGATCATCTCGAGCGACCAGTCGATCTGCCCCCACCCCCACGGCACCAACTCCGAGAGGTCGAGGTAGATGTTGGGGAGCACCGTGCCCACGTAGCTCGCCTCGGCCACCCACGGCCAGCCCGAGTGGATCATCACGATCGGGATGTCCTGGTTCTCCACGAAGAACGAGAAGGCGTCCCGCGGTTGCGCGTGTGTCAGGTTCACGTCGGGGTCGCCCGCGCCCACATGCACGTGGAACACGCGGTCGTGCTCCTTCGCCAGCGCGAACGCCCGTCGCAGCAGGAAGTCGCGTACGGGCTTCGCGTGCTCGCGCGACTCGGTCCACCCGTCGGCCCGCCACCGGTCGTATGCCGTGGCGGCCGCCGTGGTCGTGGGGTCGGTGATGTCCAGGCCGGTCCGGTAGGCGATGATCGTTTTGTAGGCGATGAGTCGAGGATCGCTCGCCGCCACGGTGACCGCCTCCTCGAACCGCTGGACCGTCCTGTCGAAAGTGCCCTCCTCGCGGGCGTCCACGATCCAGGGCTCGATGCGGCCCACCCGATGCACGGGCACCCCGCCCAGCGCCGCCTCGAAGTCCGCGCGCGGGATGGTCGGCTGCGGGTAGCCCTCGTCCGCGACGACCGCCAGCACCCGTTCGGACTCGAGCAGCCCGCGAACGTACGCTTGCGGATCGGCGCGCAGCGCTGCGTCACGGGCCGCGACCACCGCGTCCTTCGTGGGTTCACATCCCAGGTGCGTCGCCATCCATCGCCGCAACGCGAGCCCGAACATCGTCGTCTCCGTCATCTCCTCCACGAACGCCGCCGCCTCGTGGTGGGCGTGGTTCGAGGAAAGCAATGCGGTCCCCAGGAACATGCACCGCGTCTCGAAGGTCCTCGGCTCGCGATCGAGCAGATCCTGGGTCCGGAACGGGTGACAGTGCGCATCGATCACGTCGGCGCCGGTGAGATCTACTCGTGCCATGTCGGCTCGCTTTCCGGGACCGTGGTCCCGATCAGTACCGCCACCGGAGGCGGCGGATCAGCTCGTCGTCGTCGAGCCCCGCGTAGGCCTCGCACTCACCGCGCCGGGTGGCGAGGAACGTCTCGAACAAGAAGTCGCCCATCGCCTCGCGGAGCACCGATGACGCGGCGAGTCGTTCGACCGCCTCGGGGAGCGTCGCGGGAAGTAGCCGCACCCCTCGCTCCACCTTGACGTCGGCGGGCAGGCTGTCGGGGTCTTCCTCGGTGGACGGGGGCAGGTGTGCGCCGGCATCCAGGCCGTGCAGCGCTGCGGCCAGCAGCGCGCCGACCGCGAGGTAGGGGTTCGCCGTCCCGTCGACCGGCTTGACCTCGATGTTCGCCGCATCGCGCGTGGCCCGCGTCGAACCGGCGATGAACCGCAGCGCGGCTTCGCGGTTCTCGGTGCCCCAGCACTGGGTAGCCCCCGACCAGTGGTTCGGCCGCAGGCGCAGGTACCCGAGGGTGGTCGGCACGGTCACCCCCACGATGGCGGGGATCTCGCCCAGGAGCCCCGCGACGAACCCCTCGGCCCGGTCGTGCATGCCGGCCGGACCCTCGCCCCCCGACATCAGGTTGCGCTCGCCATCCCACAGGCTGAGGTGCACGTGGGTGCCGTTGCCCGTCTCGGGGCCGACCTGCGGTGCGAAGGACACGACCAGCCCGTGCCGGCGCGCGACGGCGCGGACCGACTGGCGAAGGATCATCGCGGCGTCGGCGGCCGCGACCGGGTCGCGAGGCGCGATCGACATCTCGAACTGCCCGTCGGCGTACTCGGGATGCAGCTGCTGCGGCTCGAGCCCTTGCGCCTGCATCGTGCTGAGCACATCGAGCGCGAAGTCGTGGTTCTGCACGAGCGCGATGTCGCTGTACCCCGGCCCCCGGTGGGCCGGGTGAAACCCGTCATCCTCACCGCGGATCCCCACGGAGAACTCGAACTCGAACGCCACCTGCACGGACAGTCCCCGCTCGGCGAAGCCATCGGCCATCCGCCGGGCGAACGCACGCGGACACCCCGGGAAGGGCTCTCCCTCCTGCGTGTATTGATCGACGGGCGCCCACGCCCAGCCCGGCATCGCCACGAGCGGCACGGTCGCGGCGGGGTCGGGGCGAAGTCGCAGGTCACCGCTCGGTCCGTCGATGTAGCCGGGCAGCAGCGCGAAAAGATCGTTCGACATCGCCACGTTGAACAGGGTGGAGAGCCCGGCCCCCGAGACCGCAACCTGCGCGAACCGGGCGCGCGGGACCACCTTCGCGCGCACGATGTTCGAGGGATCGACGAACCCGAGGATGACGGCGGCGACACCCGCCCCCTCGAGCCATGTCGAGACCTCCCCGGCCTCCGTCGGACGATCGAGCATGCTCACGTGGACTTCGCACCCCCCGCGACGACGTGCAGCGGCGGCGCCTTCGCTCGACCATGCATGCGCTCGCCGGCCACCTCCAGCTCGGCGACCCGCGACCTGCCGTGCTCTCCGAGGGCGGCCACCACCTTCGCGGTGATCAGCTCGGTGAGCGCGAACGCGCCGAGCAGCGAGTCGAACGGCGAGGCGGAGTCGGCATGGGAGATCATCACGTGCCGCGCGTGCTCGACCGCAGGCGAGAGCCAGGGGTCGGTGAAGGCGACGATCACGGCGCCTCGTTCGGCCGCGAC
This sequence comes from Actinomycetota bacterium, assembly GCA_040880745.1. Lineage (GTDB taxonomy): Bacteria > Actinomycetota > UBA4738 > UBA4738 > HRBIN12 > AC-51. The sequence goes on along the minus strand of JBBDHX010000051.1, from coordinate 42,817 downwards.
CTCGCCGATCGCGATCGTGTCCTGCTGGTAGCGGCGATAGTCGAACAGGCAGAGCACGTCCCGCCGCGCGATCTCCATGCTGTCCAACACACGCCGCTCGGGAGCCTCGCCGATGGTCGCGCACCCTGGCCGGATCATGCGCATCTGCAGACAGAGGTAGGTCGCCACGAGCTGACTGAACCGTCCGCCCGCGAACCAGATCCGCCGTTTGCGGTCTGACAGCAAGGCGACGACCCGCGCCACATCGTTTTCGAGCGAGCCCGCCCCGAGCGTGGCATCCAGCGCGCGGGCGAACGCCTGACGGCTCCCGCGGAGCACGTCGTCGTCCTGGCTCGCAGCCTTGCTGCCGTAGAGCGAAGGCAGGCCCTCGGTGCGGGCCTGGACCTCTTGACGCAGGGACCGTTGGAAGTCGGGGTACCCGTCGAACCCGATCTTGCGGACGAACCGGAGCACGGTGGGACCGGTGACGCCCGCGCCGTCTGCCAGCTGGGGCAGACTCTCGAGCCCGGCCGTGGGGTAGGTCGCCAACAACGTCCGCGCCACCCGGCGCTCGGATGGCGTCATCTCACCCAGCCGCTCGCGGACCTCTTCGCCGATCGTCTCGCTCGTGCCCGTGGCTCCTCCTCATCCGAAGGCAAGATCCTTACTCATCTCGTCAGCGAGGGGAAGTCGGTAACGAGTTTGACAGTTTCCCCCGTCGATCGTACGAATGCCGGACATCGACGGGAGGTTGGGATGCACAGAAGATCGATCGCGCTGGTGTTCGTCCTGGGTCTGGTGGGTGCCGCATGCAGCACGGCGAGCACCCCCGGCGGAAGCGGGAGCGGGACCGGTTCAGCATCGGGCGAACCCATCGTGATCGGCTTCCCCGCCGACCTCACGACCGACTGGGCGTACTACGACTCCCCCATGCAGGAGGGTGCGCAGTTCGCCGTCGATCGGATCAACGAGAACGGCGGCGTGCTCGGACGCCCGCTCGAGTTGAAGACCGTGGACATGCGCAACGACCTGGCCGAGGCGGCCAAGGTCACCCAGCAGCTGATCGACGACGGAGCCGTGTATCTGATCGGCACGGTGGGCGACGGCATCCTCGCCGAGGGTCAGGTCGCCTGTACCGCCGGCGTCCCGATCTCGACCGGCCTCGGCACGAACCCGACGTTGGTCGGGGACATGGGGGCGTGCGCCTACCAAGTCGTGATGAGCGACAACATCCAGTCCGCGGTGCTGGCCGAGTACGGGCTCGCGCAGGGCTACGAGACGGTGTACGTGCTGGGGTCGAACGAGATCCCGTACACCAGGGACCTGCCGCTGTTCTTCGCCGACGCGTTCGAGCACGGGGGCGGCACGGTGGTCGCCACGGACCAATACAAGCTCGGTGCCGGCGACTACTCGGCGGTGGTCACGAAGATCGCGAACGCCGACCCGGCGCCTGATGCGATCTTCACCCCGATGTACATCCCCGACAGCGTCGTCTTCCTCCGCCAGCTCCGCCAGGCCGGTCTCACCACGCCGGTGCTCTCGACGGACGGCAACGCCGACGCGGCCCTGCTCGATGCGGGGGAGAACGCGATCGATGGCCTCACGTTCTCGAACTCGGTCTGCACCGCCGAGGGTGACCCCGAGGTGCAGGCCTTCTACGACGACTACAACGCGGCCAACGGCAAGGACCCGAGTTCCTATGTCGCCGTGGTCGGCTTCGACGAGGTCAACCTCCTGGCGGCCGCCATCGAGGAGGCCGGCAGCGCGGAGCCCGCCGCGATCATCACGCAGCTCGCCTCCACCGACTACACCGGCATCTCCGGTCACCTCGTGATGGACCCGGAGACGAGGCGTGCGGACAAGCCGGCCGCGTTGATCCAGATGGACGGCACCGCGTTCACCTGTCTCGAACAGCCGGGGTTCCCGGCCTACGTGCCCGCGATCTAGGTGTGACCGACGAGCGCGGGAGGGACCGGACGGCGGACGCCGCCGACACCGGCCCTCCCTTGCTCGTCGTGGATGGGCTGACGGTCGCCTACGGCGCGGTGGTCGCGATCCGCGACGTTTCGCTCGAGGTCGGTCGTGGCGAGATCGTGGCGGCGCTCGGTCCGAACGGCGCGGGGAAGACGACGCTCTTGCGCACGCTCGCCGGGGCACTGAAGCCCCAGCATGGGTCCGTCACCTTCGACGGCACGTCCCTCACCGGTCTGGTCCCCGAGGTGGTGGTGCGCCGAGGCGTCGCGCTCGTGCCCGAGGGACGCCACGTGTTCGCGAACCTGACCGTGCAGGAGAACCTCACGATCGGCGGCATCGCCCGGACCGACCGCGAGGAGCTGCGCGCCGACACCGCCCGCTGGCTCGACCGCTTCCCGATCCTCGGCGAACGCGCGAGTCAACTCGCGGGGACCTTGTCGGGTGGTGAACAGCAGCAGCTCGCGATCGCCCGCGCACTGATGTCGAGGCCGCGGATGCTGCTGCTCGACGAGCCGTCGCTCGGACTGGCCCCCATCTTCGTCGACCGCATCTTCGAATTGATCGACGAGCTGCGGACCGAGGGCGTCACCGTGCTCCTCGTGGAGCAGAACGTGCACCGCGCCCTCGAGATCGCGGACCGCGCCTACGTGCTCTCGGTCGGCACGGTCGTGGCCTCCGGACCGACCGCCGAGCTGGTGGAAGGCGAGCTCGAGCGTTCCTACCTCGGGATCAGCCAGGCGGGATGACGTGAGTCCGTCGGAGTTCGTCCAGCAGCTCGTGAACGCCCTCTCGCTCGGGAGCATCTACGCCTTGCTCGCGCTCGGTCTGTCGATGGTCTACGGCGTGCTGGGTATGTTGAACTTCGCCTACGGAGAGCTCGTGACGGTCGCCGGGTATGCGATGCTCGCCGCCACCCACTTCGGAGCGCCGTTCATCGTGGTGGCGTTGGTGGGCATCCTGGCCGCCGGCCTCGCGTCGGTGCTCATGGAACTGGTCGCGTTCCGTCCGCTGCGCAACGCGAGCTTCGTGTCGCTGCTGTTCACCTCGTTCGCCGTCGCCCAGTTGATCCAGGGCGGGTTCCGCCAGGCCGTGTCCGTCCGCTCGCGCGGCATCCCGGTGCCGGCCCTGTTCGACGAGGCGCTGCAGCTCGGTCCGGTGCGCATCAGCGTGCTGAGCATCGTCACCGCGGGGATCGGCGTGATCTCGCTGGTGGGTCTCACGACCTTCATCCGCCGCTCGCGCTCGGGCCTGGCGATGCGAGCAGCGGCGCTGGACTTCACCACCGCACGGCTGTCGGGGGTGCGGGCGAACCGCGTGATCTCGCTGGCGTTCTTGATCTCGGGCATCCTGGCCGGCATCGCGGGGGTGCTGTGGATCGCGCGCACCACGTCGGTGAACCCCACGACCGGGTTCGTGCCGGTGATCCAGGCCTTCATCGCGTCGGTGATCGGCGGTCTCGGCCACCTACGGGGGGCGGTACTCGGCGGCTTCTTCCTGGGCACCCTCGAGGTGTTCCTCCAGGCGTTGCTCCCGGGCTCGTTGCTGCCCTACGCGCAAGGGGTGTCCCTGCTGATCGTGGTCGCCATCCTGTACGTCCGGCCGCAGGGACTGTTCGGACCGAGGGTCGTGGCCGCATGAGCGTCATCGCCAGGAGCCGGTTGCGGCCCGCCCTCCTCGGCGCGGCTTCGATCGCGGTGGTGCTGCTGGTTGGCATGTGGCTGGTCAACACCTACGGATCGCCGTCGTCCGGCCGCACGTTCGTCATGTTCGTCGTCAACGTGATGCTCGTGGTGTCGATCCAGGTCTTCATCGGCAACAGCGGCATCGTGTCGTTCGGGCAGGTGGCGTTCATGGGTGTCGGCGCCTACGTCACGGCGCTCGTGACGATCCCGGAAGCCATCAAGGCGTCGCAGTTGCCCGGTCTACCCTCGCTGCTGGCGACCGCGGACCTCGGCCTCGTCCCGGCGATCGCAGCCTCGGCGCTCGCCGCGGTGATCGTGGCCGCCGTGTTCGGCGGCGCCGTCATCCGGATGACCGAGGCGACGATGGCGATGGCCACGCTCGCGCTCTTGGTCGTGACGCACACCTTCTTCCAGAACGCGACCACGTTCACGAGAGGCTCGGTCGGCCTGGCCGGGATCCCGGTCCGAACCGGGGTCGTGGCCGGGACGGCGGCCGCCATCGTGTTCGTCCTGATCGGACGCCTGTACAAGGAGTCCGGGCCGGGGCTCCGGTTGCGCGCCTCGCGCGAGGACCCGCTGTCCGCGGCCTCGGTGGGGACGAACGTGGTCAGGACCCGGTACGGGGCGTGGCTGTTGAGCGCGGCGATGATGGGGGGCGCGGGCTCGCTCTGGGCGCAGAGCGTGATCGCGTTCAACGCGAACCAGTTCTATTTCGCGATCACGTTCGCGCTGCTCGCGATGCTCGTGATCGGCGGACGCACCTCCATCACGGGCGCGGTCACGGGCGCGGCGATCATCACGTTCCTGACCGACACCCTCGCGCGGGTCGAGCAGGGCGTCTCGATCGGTCCGTGGGAGCTTCCCCGAATCACCGGTACGGTGCAGTTCGCGATCGCGCTGCTGATCATCATCACCCTGATCCTGCGGCCCGAGGGCATCTTCGACCGCTGGGAGATCGACGACCTGCTCCGCCGGCTCTCCCCAGCAGCGCGCCGCGCCCGGCGGGGGTCGGCGAGCGAGAGCGCCGGCGAGCCAGCGGTGGCTGATGAGGAAACGCCGAGCGAGCCGACCCGGTTCGCCGACACGCCCACGGTGCTGCACGGCCGAGACGTGGAGAAGCACTTCGAGGGGATCGCGGCGCTCGCGGGCGTGGACATCGAGGTGCACCAGGGTGAGATCCTCGGCTTGATCGGACCCAACGGCTCCGGGAAGACCACGCTGCTCAACGTGATCGCCGGGACGTACGCACCTTCGGCAGGGCGCATCGTGTTCGAGGGGCGGGAGATCGGCGGCCGCAAGGCGTATCAGGTCGCCGCGCTCGGCCTGTCGCGCACCTTCCAGAACATCCGTCTGTTCCCGCAACTCACCGTGCGCGAGAACGTGGAAGCCGCGGCGCCGCCGGGGGTCGCCGACTCCTCGGTGGACGAGGTCCTGGCCGGGTTCGGCCTCACCAGGGTCGAGCGCGAGCGGGCGGTGAACCTGCCCTACGGGATGCAGCGGCGGCTGGAGATCGCGAGGGCCGTGGTGCGCCGGCCGTCGCTGATCCTGCTCGACGAGCCCGCGGCCGGCATGAACGAGAACGAATCCGACGAACTCCTCGAGAACATCCGGCGCATCCGGGCGAGCCTCGGCTGCACCGTCGTCATCGTCGACCACGATCTGCGCCTCATCATGAAGCTCTGCGACCGGATCCAGGTGCTCGACCAGGGCCGGACCATCGCGCTGGGGCTACCCCGCGATATCGCCGAGCACCCCGCTGTGATCCAAGCCTACCTCGGCGGGCCAACGACGAAGTCCGCGTAGCGCTCCGGCTTGGAGCGCCGGAGCCGATGCACGAGCCGCCACCGAACGATCACGCAACACCTCGAATTGAGGCACTACCGTCAGTTCTCTTCGCTTGCTGGGCTGGGGCCGCTGGGCGGATACTTCGTGTACGCGAGCCTCAAAGTGAGCGCGTGAGTGGGAGCAGCCATGGTTCGCGACGCGGGTGCCGACGAGCTCGAGCGGTTCGAAGTCAAGCTTCCGCGGCCGGTCCCGGGGGGGTCGTATCCCGTCCGGAGCCTGGGTCGATGGATCGATCGATGGGCGACACGCGCGCTAGGCGGGAGGCAGCCGCCATGCTTGAGCCCCTCTTGATGAGCGTGGACGAGATGCCACCCGACCTGGAGCCCATCCAAGCGCCGCCGCCCGTGCGCTGAGCGTCGTTCCCATACCTCTGGGATCCACGTCGACCGACGGCATGCATCTACGATGTGTGGATCGTGCGATGCCGTCGAGAAGGAGCGAGCGATGTCGGACCTGCTGACCCGGGACCGTCTGGTGTTCAACCAGAAGGCGAAGCTCATGGAGCTGACGATCGACTTCGCCATCCGCGATGAGGAGGGCAACGAGATCGGACGCGTTCGCCAGGAGGGGCAGTCCAAGCTCAAGAAGGCTGCGCGGTTCGTGAGCTCACTCGATCAGTTCATGAGCCATTCCCTCGCCGTGTACGACGCTTCGGGCACGAAGGTCGTGGAGCTGACACGGCCCCGCAAGGTCTTCAAATCGACGGTGCTGGTGAAGGACGGTGCGGGCAACGACATCGGCAAGATCGTGCAGGAGAACATGATCGGGAAGATCCATTTCGGTCTGCAAGACGCCTCCGGGCAGACCATCGGCGCGATCCGAGCCGAGAACTGGCGCGCGTGGAACTTCTCGATCCAGGACCCGGCGGGGAACGAGGTCGGGCGGATCACCAAGACCTGGGAGGGCCTGGCCAAGACCATCTTCACGACGGCCGACAACTACGTGCTCGAGGTCTCGGCACCGGTCTCATCCTCGCTCCGGGGCGTCATGCTCGCTTCGGCAGCCGGCGTCGACCTGGCGTTGAAGCAGGACTCCCGCGGCCTGAGCTAGCCTTCCTGTATCACCCCCACGAGGTCGCGTAGCATCCCGATCCCTACGCGGTGATGGCCGACCGTGCCTTCGCGGCCAACTCGCGGCCCCACACGACCGCCCGTTCGCGCTCCCCTTCCAAGAGCGGCCCGTTCGTCGATCCCACCAGGAAGCTCTCCGCTGCCATGACCACGTAGCCCTTGCGCTCGAGCCGGCTCGCGATCTTCTTCGCGGCCGATCCGGTGATCCACATCGGCTTGTCGAACCGCGTGTCGAACGCAGCGACCGTGGCGTGCCCCTGCGGCAGGCGGTCGAGCCATCCGCGGAGGCTCTCGCGGCCCGGCAGGATCTCCCCGTACTTCTCGGAAGACTTATCGCTCGCCAGAGCTTCGTGTGCGCCGGCCCTGGCCATGCCGTGGGCGTGCGTCGGTCCCCCGGCGACGATCAGGTCGACGTCGCCGGCCTCCTCGGGCGCGATCGCATCGACCGATCCGAAGCCGAGTTCGCCCGCGTCGCGCAGCCCCTCGGCCACTCCTTCGGCGATGGTCTGGGTGTTGCCGAACATGGACTCGTACACGACGATGATCTTCATCTCGTCCTCCCCCATATGGGCAGCCCCCTCGGGCCGCTCCACGTCCTGACGCTCTTCATCGGCGAGGCTCGCGACAAGGGTCGGAGGTCCCCCCACGGATGGGACCGAGACGACGAACGGGCCGGGCCCCGCGTGCAGGCCCGGCCCGTTCGGTTGCTGTCCCCTCACGAGGACTTCGGCCTCTTGCGAGGCTTCGTCCGGTCGACCAGCCGGAACCCGTGAGGTCGGTGAGCTGGTTGGATTCTGCCGGTCACCCGGCGTGCGGGCGGGGTGGTCGCCCCGGCCGCGAGGGATGGCTCAGCAGCCAGTCACCTCGAGGGTCTCGAGCTGTTCATACAAGCTGGACCACCTCCTTCCTCTCGTGCCGCACATGCTGAGCCAGACCTCGGGGGAAGGCAACAACGCAGGCCAGCGTCATCGATCCGCGGATCTTATCCACGCGCCCGTGCTCCAAAGAGCCACCGCGATGAGCACCGGCTGCAGCGCGAGCCTCCCCCATCGCTCGACATCGGTGTCGAGCGCGAACAGGCTCGTGCCCTCGAGCGCCTGGGACAGGTTCCCGACGAACACCACGGCGAGGTAGACCGTGAGCGCCCAGCCGACCTCGCGACGGCGACGGCGCCAGGTGAGCAGCGCCACGGCGAACCCGATCTCGACGACACCGCTCACGATCACGATGGGGGTGCGCAACGGGAGCCAGCTCGGCACCTGCGCAAGGAACTCCTCGGTGTAGACCTGGTGCGCGACCCCGGCGACGAGCATCAGGCCGGCCAGCCCCCACCGCGCGAGCGTCCGGATCAGTCCCATGCTCCCGACGGTACCGCCCCTGCCACGGTCTCCCACCGGCGTCATCGATGACCTCCGAGGCGTGCTCGCCGAGCTCGGAGCCTCCGGGCCCGTCGTGAGCACTGGTGGGATCGCCCGCTGACCATCGCTCGAGCCACACCCTCCTCTGACTAGGCTGAGTCCACGACGTTCGGAGGAGAGGGATCGTGGCGCAACCGAACACCGGGGTCGACCGGGCGCGGGACGCCCTCTCGGCCGGCGCGTGGGCCGATGCCTACGATGCATTCAGCACCGCCGACCGTGCGCTGCTGACCCCGAGTGACCTGGAAGGGCTCGCCGACGCCGCCTGGTGGATATCGCGGTTCGAGGACTCGCTCGATGCGCGGCAGAAGGCGTACGCGGCCCACGCGGCCGCGGGCGACGAGATCGCAGCCGGCGCGGTCGCGGCTCGCTTGGCGATCGAGCACTTCATCCGCGGCGAGCCCTCGGTGGGCGGCGGGTTCTTGATGCGGGCCCAGCGGCACCTGCAGGATCAGCCGCCGTGTCCGGAGCAAGGCTTCCTCGTCCTCATCCAGGCGAACGCGGCACGGTTCTCCGGTGCGCTCGAACAGGCGCGGTCGGCGGCGCAGGAGGCCACGAGGATCGGCGAGACCTTCGGCGACCGCGACCTGGTCGCGATGGCGATCCACACCGAAGGGCTCGTCCTGATCGACGGGGGCGAGGTCGCCGCAGGTCTGGCGTTGATGGACGAGGCGATGACCGCGGTCCTGGCAGGAGACCTGAGCCCGTACTTCACCGGCGTGATCTACTGCAACCTGATCCAGGCATGCCTGGAGGTGAACGACCTGCGGCGCGCCGGCGAGTGGAGCGACGCCGCGCGTTCGTGGTGCGACGCCCTCCAACCCGGATCGCCCTATCCGGGCATGTGCCGGGTGAACCGCGCCGAGGTGGCCCGGCTCCGTGGCGCGTGGCCTGAGGCAGAGGCCGAGGCGGTCCTGGCGTCAGAGGAGTTGGCCGACACCGACCCGGGGCTCGCGGCCTCCGCGTTCGTCCAGGTCGGCGAGGTCCGCCGCCGGATGGGTGACGTCGATGGGGCCGAGGCCGCCTTCGCCCGTGCCCGCGAACTCGGCGTCGATCCTCAGCCCGGCCTCGCGCTGCTCCGCCTGGCCCAAGGCCGGACCGAGGCCGCCCGGACGGCTCTGCGGCTGGCGCTGGCCGGCGAGGGTCAACGTCCGAGGCGCGCGCGACTGCTGGCGGCTCAGGTGGAGGTCGCGATCGCCGCGGGAGCGCTGGATGAGGCGCAGGCGGCGGTCGAGGAACTCGAGACCACGGCCCGGGAGACCGGGACGGCGTCGTTCGACGCGATCGCGGGGACGGCGGCGGGCGCTCGGCACCTGGCCGGCGGGGACGTGTCCGCAGCCCTCGAGCGACTGCGTGCCGCCTGCGCCGTGTGGCAGCAGCTGAAGCTCCCCTACGAGGCGGCGAGGACCCGGGTCTCCTACGGGTTGGCGATCCGCGCCGGCGGCGCCCCCGACGGCGCCGCGCTCGAGCTGCGCGGGGCCCTCGCAGCGTTCGAGCACCTCGGCGCCGTACCCGACGCCGCGGCGGTAGCGCTGCTCCTTGGCACGCCGGCACCGGTCCCCGGCGGGCTCACACCGCGCGAGGCCGAGGTGCTCCGTCTGCTCGCGGGCGGGAGGACGAACCGCGACATCGCGGTGGAACTCGTGATCAGCGAGCACACGGTGGGCCGGCACCTACAGAACATCTACGCGAAGATCGGCGTCTCCTCACGGTCGGCCGCCACCGCGTTCGCGTTCGCCAACGGCCTCTCCTGAGCGTGGTGCGTTCGCACCATGCCACAGCCCGGTTGGTTTGGTGGGTTCGCTCGATGCGCCGGCCGCGCCGCTCGGCCTACGGTCCTCCCACGACGAGCGGGAGGTAGCGAGGATGCGGACGGAGCGGTTCGACACGGTCGTGATCGGTGCGGGGCAGGCCGGGCTCTCGGCCGGTTACCACCTGCTACAGGCCCAACGGTCGTTCGTGATCGTGGACGCCGGTGAGCGCGTCGGCGACTCGTGGCGGGCGCGCTATGACTCACTCCGCCTGTTCACCCCTGCCCGCTACGTGTCGCTCCCCGGCCTGCGCTACTCCGGGTCCTCGATGCCGGCCCGCGACGAGATGGCGGACTACCTCGAGACCTACGCGGCCACGCTCCGGCTCCCCGTGCGGATGGGGATCCACGTCGACTCGGTCCACGGCGATGGGGATGCCTACGTGGTCACGGCCGGCGATCATCGCTTCGAAGCGGCGAATGTGATCGTCGCGTCGGGCGCGCACCGGGAAGCCCGGGTCCCCTCGATCGCGCACGACCTCGATCCGGCGATCGCGCAGCTGCACTCCACCGAGTACCGCAACCTCGCCCAGCTCCGCGAGGGCGACGTGCTCGTCGTAGGCGCCGGCAACTCGGGCGCCGACATCTCGCTGGAGGCGGTCGGCACGCATGCGACGTGGCTCTCCGGTCCCGAACACGGCCACGTCCCGTTCGACATCGACACCGCGTTCGCCCGGAGCGTGGCCTTCCCGATCGTGCGCTTCATCGGCTCGCATGTCCTGACGCTTCGCACACCGCTCGGGCGCAAGGCGCGCGCCGCGTTCCACGCGAAGGGCGACCCGCTCGTCCGTGTGAAGCCGAAGCAGTTGCTGGCTGCCGGGGTGCAGCGGGTGGGTCGGACGGTCGGGTCACGCGACGGCGCCCCGGTCCTGGACGACGGCCAGGTCCTCGCCGACGTGACGAACGTGATCTGGTGCACCGGCTTCCGCCACGACCTGTCGTGGATCGACCTGCCGATCTTCGGCGAGGACGGCACGCCCACGCACGAACGTGGCGTCGTCACGAGCGAACCCGGGCTCTACTTCGTGGGGCTGCCGTTCCAGTACGCCGCGACCTCCGACGTGCTGCCGGGCGTAGGACGCGATGCCGCCTACGTGGTGAAGATGCTGCTGCGGCGGTCGGACGCCCGGCTCGAGACCGGTACAGCGGCGGTCGCGAGCTAGCGCAACCCGCTCAGCCCCTCTTTGGAGGGACCCCGGGGGGCGGATCAGCAGCGATGGTAGGTGTCGTAGACCGTCGGCTCGCTCCCCCGCCACAGCCGCGCATGGGTGACCCAGAGGTTGTTCGGCGTGCCGTCGATCGCCCCGAACCAGCCGCGCACGTCGGGGATCCGGACGGGCGCCCACCCCTGCTCGCCGAGGCGGAGCATGAGTGGCCCGTCCACGCGTTCTCCCACAGCCCAGGCCACGCCGGGAGCGGGCGTGACCACGTCGCGGAGGAAGCCGAGGCGCCCGCCCGTATACGCGCGGCTCCAGCGCTCGCCGTTCCACCGGACGATCGCGGGCCGCTGGTAGCCCGGCCGGTCCGAGTCGACGCCGCCGACCGCCCACAGGCGGTTGGGCTGGGTCCCGGCCACTGCGAAGGGCGAGACCGCAGGCCCCAGGGAGGTCCGCCACCGCCCGTCGTGCCAGCGGGCGGCCACCATGCGCCAGCGGTCGCCGGGGCCGTAGTTCCTGCCGACGGCCCAGGTCGTGCGGGCGAACGCGACGACGTCGAAGAGGATCTGGGTGGCTCCCGGAACCACGTCCGGCACGCGGAACCGACGCCAGCGCTCGCCGGTCCACCGCATCGCGAGCGCGCCTTCGTGGGGCTTGATCATCTGACCGACGGCCCACAGCGTGTCGGTGCCGTGGACCGCCGCGAGCCCGTCCAGGTAGCCGCGCAACCCCGGATCGGGGAGCGGCACGACGTGCCACCGTCCGCCGTCCCACCGGGCGGTGAGGGGGTGCCCGGTCCGGTTCATGGACGACCACGCGCCGACCGCCCAGACCTCGCCGGCGGCCGTCACGGCCACCGACTCCAGGATGGCGAAGTCGGGGTCGCCGCGGAGCGCGGGGAACCGCACGCGCTCCCAACGGATGCCGTTCCAGTGAAGCACGAGCGGCTGCAGGATGCCCTCGGCGCCGAGCACCCCCACGGCCCAGGCCTCCGTCGGGGAGACGACCGCGATGTCGCGGAGCTCACCGGAGACGCGAGGCTCGGGGACCGGGACCTGCCGCCACTCGCCGCAGACCTTCCACCGCAGTCGCTCGGAGACGGCCACGGTCGCGGCGGGGGCGAGCGCCGCCACGGCGAGCACCAGCGACAGCGCGGCTGATGTGGCTCGTCGCATCAGCTCACCGTAGTCACGCTCCCCGCCGACGGTCAAGGCCGATGGACCGTTCTCGACCCGGCGTGGTCCGAGGGCTAGGATCTGCTCGGCCGCAGGCCCACACACGCGGAAGGAGTGGACGTGAACGACACCGACGTGACGCGGAGCATCACACCACTGTTGGGCGCCGCGATGGCGATCTTCGTGTTCACCGTCGTCATCGGCATCCTGAACGGGACCGACCTGCTCGACCCGGAGCACGGCCTGCTGCTCGCGCACGTGCACTCGGGGACGCTGGGCTGGATCACGCTCTCGATCTTCGCGGCCGGCTCGTGGATCTTCGGCGCGCCGCTGCCCCGCATGCTCCGCGACGGAGCGGTCGCTGCGGTCGTCTTCTACGTCGCGATGTTCTGGCTCGACTCCGAGCCGCTGCGGCCGGTCGCGGGCACGCTCATGCTCCTCGCGATCGTGTGGTTCGCCGTGTGGGTGTTCCAGCAGCGCGCGGGCCAGATGCTCACCGTGCCGAGGCTGTCGATACTGCTCGCCTCCGTGAACCTGGTGATCGGTGGCGTGCTCGGCGTGCTGCTGGGGCTGCAGTTGGCCGGCACGATCGACCTGGGCGAAGGCATCGCCGGTGCCCACCCAGCCATGATGGTCGTCGGCTACCTGATCCTGGCCGGGGTGGCGGTGAACGAGCAACTGCTGGGTGGACCCGGGACCCAAGGGTTGCCCCGGGCCGGCGCGATCCAGGCGTGGCTCTTCTTCGGCGCCGGCATCGCCCTGGCGATCGGGGTGCTCTTCGACATCCTGCCGCTGCTGGGTCTGAACCTGCTGGGTGAGGTGGTCGGTGTCGCGATCGTGCTCTGGCGACACCGCGGTGCGATCGCCGGCGCAGGATGGCCGGTCGCGTCCGAGCGGCTGCACGCAGCGATGTCGCTGCTGTTCGCGATCCCCGCGCTCGGCTTGCTCGCGTACCTCATCGTGCGGTACTCCGAAGACATCGAGGCGGCGCCGCAGGGGCTGTTCCTCGCCCTTGACCACGCGACGTTCGTGGGTCTGCTGACGAACGCGATCCTCGGACTGGTGTTGTTCGTCACGATGGCCAAGCGCGACCTCTGGGCATGGGCGGACCGGCTGGTGTTCTGGGGCATGAACCTGGGGCTCGCGACCTTCCTGGTGGGGCTCATCGCCGAGGAGTCGGTGATCAAGCGGATCGGCACGCCGGTGATGGGCACATCGATCCTGCTCGGCCTCCTCACCGCGGCGACGCGCCTCCGCAGCGGGTCCGTGACGTCCGCCGCCTGAGGCTCCGGCCGCCATCCCCTTGGGCGGGGTTCGATGTGTACACACTTACCCGTGGCAAAGACGCCACATCCAAGACCGAGTCTCAAGGTCGGTGTTGGCGAACTGCGTGGCCGGCTGAGCCACTACCTGGCCGAGGTCGCCGACGGGCGGGCAGTCGTGGTGACGGACCGAGGACGGCCGGTCGCACGGCTCACCGGCGTCGACCAGATCCCCGACGGATGGCAGCGGCCGATCGATGACGGGCTCATCCGGATGCCGGCGAAGAAGGCCACCTCGTCGAAGACGCGGCGGAAGGTGAAAGCCACGTACGCACTGGGATGAATTCGTGCACGTCAGGGGTGGACGAGTCGCTCGTTCGTGACGCCGGTGAGCTGGCCGAGACCCATACGCTGCGCGGATACGACGCGCTCCATCTCACCACCGCTCGCGTCGCGGCGGACGGTGGGGCGATCTCGCTCGTCAGCTGGGACGCCGCCCTCGTTGGCGCTGGGATCCGGAGCGGCTCGTGGGTCGCGCCCTAGCCTCGCCCGATGCGTGCCCCGGCGAGCGCTCGTACGATCGCGTCCTCGATCGCGACCGCGGTGGCCTTGTCGAGGCCGCGGGAGATCATCGAGAACGCCACGCGGGCGCCGCTCGCGTCGGTGACGTAGCCCGAGAGGGACGACACCGACTCCTCGAAGAGGGTCCCGGTCTTGGCTCGAGCGTCGACCCCGAGCAGACGGCCTTCGAGCGTGCCTTCGCCGGACGGAGCGAGCGAAGCGTCGAGCACCTCGCCCCACGGCTCGTCCTGCGCCAGAAGGAGCAGCGTCGCGAGGCCCCGCGCCGACACGAAATCTCGATGCGAGAGCCCCGAGCCGTCCATCACCTCTGCGGCCACACCTCGTGACGCCGCCCAGGCGGCCACGGCCTCGGCTCCCGCGGCGGTTGACCGTCCGTCGCCGGCAACCTGAGCGCCGAGCGCCTTCAGCAGCGTCTCCGCGTAGAAGTTCACCGAACCGTGGTTCTGCACGGCCAGCAGGTCGCGCAGTGGTCGCGATCGCGTGACCGCGACCGCGTCGAGTCCTCGTGGCGCAACACCGGCTTCGGCTTCCGCGATCACCTCGACACCGAGGGATCGAAGCGCCGCGGTCAAAGAGCCCGCCGCCGCCTCCTCGGGGAGCCCGCCCCCGGCGTTCCCCGCGAACGCGAGGGCGGTGGTTCGCGTCACGAAGCTCCGGGAGAGCCCCGGTACCCAGCCGGGCGCCCACCATTCCCGGGTGAACGCCGACGTGTCACCGATGACCCCGCCCGTGATCCGCGCGACGCCGGCCGCACGCACCGCTGTGGCGAGACGCGCCATGGAAGATGCGTCCACCTCGGGGTCGCCCGAGCCCACGAGCCAGAGATCGCCGTGGATGACCCCGCCTTCGGGCGGCATGCCCGAGGCCGCCACCGTCGGGAAGCGGTGCTCGGGCCCGAAGATGTCGAGGGCGGCCATCGACGTCAGGAGCTTCTGGTTGGAGGCCGGGATCCGCGGCTCTTCGCCCGCCAGCTCGAAGACGATCCGGTCACCCACCCCGACCGCGACCGAGACGTCTCGCCCGCCGACGGCGCCTTCGATGGCCCGCGTCCAGTCCGCGACCACGACCTCGACGGTGACCGAGGGCGTCGGCGGGGAGGTTGATCCTGTCGCGGGCGTGACGCTCGCCGATGCCGGTGGTGCGCTCGGCGTCGCCGTGAGCGTGGCGGACGTCCCCGGCGTGCATGAGGCGCCGGCCAGCAGGCATGCGGCCGCGATCCGACTCCCCACCACCGCGAGCGAACGCATGGCTCCCATGGTGGCCCGGAAGGGGCCCGAAGTCGTGAACTCACGGCCCCGAGGTTCGATGGCGTATCCTGGGCCGATGGCGGTCGATGGCGTCTACCGGACCGAGGGCGGGATGGTCTTCAAGGTGGAGCGCGAACCCGACGGGCATCTCTCGGTCCACAAGCTCATGCAGGGCCTCTGGGCCCCGGCGCCGATCGGGCTGGCGGGGTTGCGGATCGCCCCCACCACGAGGCGCCTCACGCCACGGCAGATCGCCGCCCTGGAGAACTGAGGCCTAGCCGGCCTCCTCCACACCGTGCTCGAGCTGGCGGTCGTACTCGGCCTGGTCGTAGTGGCCGAGTGACGCGACGATGAGCCCGATGAGCGCGACGAGGCCTCGATGTCGTACTGTGGATGGGTGAGCACCGACGGCGTCTACCGGACCGAGGGCGGGATGGTCTTCAAGGTAGAGCGCGAGGCCGACGGTCATCTCTCGGTCGAGCGATTCATGCAAGGGCTCTGGTCGCGTGCCCCCATCGGCCTGGCGGGTCTGCGGATCGCGCCCACCACGCGCCGCCTCACCGCCCGTCAGATCGCCGCCCTCGGCGTCTGAATCTCTGCTTCCGCCCTATCCTGGGTCCATGCCCACGACCGTGCTCGTCCTCGGTGCTGGCTTCGGTGGCCTCGAGCTGTCCACCCGCCTCGCCGAAGCGCTCGGGGATGACGTCGACGTCACGCTGATCGACCACTCCGACGCGTTCGTGTTCGGTTTCTCCAAGCTCGACGTGATGTTCGCGAAGCGGTCCGCGGAGGCCGTGCGTCTGCACTACCGCGACATCACCACGCCTCACGTCCGCTTCCGCCAGGAGACCATCACCTCGATCGATCCCGAGGCGCGGCTCGTGACCACCGACCTCGACACCTACGAGGCCGACATCCTGGTCGTAGCCCTGGGCGCCGACTACGACTTCGCCGCCACGCCGGGCCTGGCCGAGAACGGCAACGAGTTCTACACCGTGGGCGGAGCAGAGGTCCTTCGCGACAAGATCCCCTCGTTCGCCTCCGGGACCGCGATCGTCGGCGTGTGCGGCGCCCCGTTCAAGTGCCCGCCGGCACCGAGCGAAGCGGCGCTCCTGCTCGATGAGTTCCTGCGCGAACGCGGCGTCCGCGACGCGGTCCGGATCCAGGTCGTGATCCCCTTCGGCATCCCGATCCCGCCCTCACCCGAGACGTCGCAGGCAATCCTCGCGGCGTTCGCCGAGCGGGACATCGAGTTCGTGCCCGACCGCCGGGTCAGCGCTTTGGAGGGTGGGGAGGCCGTGCTCGACGACGGCCGTCGCCTGCCCTATGACCTGTTCCTCGGTGTCCCCGTGCACCGCGCTCCCGCTGTCATCGAAGACTCCGGGCTGGCGGTCGGCGGGTGGATCGCGGTGGAACCGACGACGCTCGCCACGAGGTTCCCGGACGTCTACGCGGTCGGAGACGTCACGAGCGTGGGCACCCCCAAGGCGGGCGTGTTCGCCGAGGACCAAGCGGGCATCGTGGCCGACCAGCTGATCGCACGGATCCGAGGCGCCGACGAACCGCCCGGCTACGACGGCACCGGCTCGTGCTGGATCGAGTTCGGCGGTGGCGATGTGGCACGCGTCGACGTGGACTTCTTCTCGACCCCGGGCCATCCGACCGGCATGTTCACGTCGCCCTCGGTGCAGACCGCGTCGGAGAAGGCCGAGTTCGCCTCCACACGGGCGGCCCGCTGGTTCGGCGCGTAGCCCGCTACGACAGCCGCCAGAACTCCCCGGTCAAGCCGGCATCCTCCAAGATGGCTCGGTTCTCCTCGGGCGTGCGTGGGTGCCAGTCCGGGTCGAGCCGGTCTGCGTACCAGCGCAGAGCCATGTCGCAGAGCGTCGTGATCGGGACCACGGCGCCGTGTTCGCGTCCATCGAGCCATCGGTCGATGTGCTCTTCCGAGATGTCAGAGGTGCCGGCGTTGGACGCGGCACTCCGATACGCGCTCGGTATCCGGACCTGGTCCTCGGCCGCATGCTCCGTGCGCTGGATGAAGCGCAGGATGACGCCACGACTCCTCGGATCCGAGGTGCCTGCGGATGAGCCCCTCTCGCGTTCTGCGCGGCGAACTGCCACACTCGTCCCCGCCATGAGGGGGGCTCCCGAAGCCCGACCCACCCGGATGCGCGCTCGCGATCTGGTGGGCGCGACGCCCGACACGCGCAACCGCTACATCGATCTGCTGCGCGTGGTCTCCATCGGGGTCGTGGTCCTCGGCCACTGGACGATCGCGGTCCTCGGCTACCGCGACGGGAAGTTCACCGGCTCGAACCTGTTGGAGCTCGACCCGAACCTGCAGATCATCACGTGGGTGTTCCAGGTGATGCCGCTGTTCTTCATCGTCGGCGGCTTCACGAACAGAACCTCGTGGATCTCGGCGTCGGGCCGGGGCACCTCCTATGCCGATTGGCTCCGCGGGCGCTGCGCGCGACTGATCCGGCCGGCGCTGTGGTTCGTCGGGTTCTGGACCGTGCTGCCGGTGGCGGGGGTGGCGACCGGGATCCTCCCCAGCGGGCTCGCACGAACAGGCGGCGTCGAGGTCTCACTGCCGCTGTGGTTCCTCGCCGTCTACCTGGCGAGCATGATCGCGATCCCGCCGCTCGCGTGGGCGCACAGTCGGCTCGGCCCATGGACGATCGTGGTGTTGGTCGCCGGGACGCTCCTGGTCGATGTCGCACGCTACGGCCTGGACGCAGGCATCCTCGGCGCGGCGAACTACGCGTTCGTGTGGCTGGGTGTGATGGAGCTCGGCTTCCTGTGGGCCCATGGTGCGCTCCGGCGACCGGCATGGCTCCCCGCGGCGATGGCGGCGGGCGGGCTCGCGGCCATGGGGACGCTGGTCACGTGGTTCGACTACCCCATCTCCATGATCGCCCTCACCCACGCGCCGAGGAACAACGTGCAACCCCCGACGCTGGCGCTGCTCTCGCTCGCGGTGTGGCAATGCGGCGCGACCCTGCTGTTCCAAGACGCCGCGAACCGCTGGCTGGCTCGCCCGAAGGTGTGGCTGGCGGTGGTCGTAGCCAACTCGATGGTGATGACGTTCTACCTGTGGAACATGACGGCGGTCGTCCTGGCCGCGGTGGCGTTGTTCCCGACCGGGATCGCGCCGCAGCCCGAACCGCTCGGCACCGCATGGTGGCTGCTGCGCCCGGCGTGGTGGGTCGTCTGCGCGATCTGCCTGGCGCCGTTCCTCCTGGGGTTCCGGTGGGCAGAACGCCCCGCGGCGGCTCCGGCTCCTGCCCGCACGGGTGTCCTGGGTTCGGCCGTGTCGCTCGTCGGCACGATGGCCGCCGCGGCCGGGTTGGCTGTCTTAGCCGCGAACGCGTTCCCCGTCCCCGGCGAGGTGGTGCTCTGGCCGGGGGTCGGGGTGGGGTGCCTCGTGGCCGGCGCGGTGCTGCTGCGGGTCGATCCTCTCGGGCCGAGGCGCGCCCCGGCCGCGTAGTGCCCTCACAGGCTTCAAACGGACATCTGCACGACGTCGCCGGTGGTGCTCGATCCGAGGAGACGGATCACCTCGCGGGCAACGCGGGCGACCTCGACCACAGGCTCTTCACCCGCACGTAGCGACGCGGTCACCTCGTCGGGCACGTAGCGATCGAGCCACGGTGTATCCATCCATCCCGGCGCCACCGCGTGCACCCGCACCTGCGGGGCGAGCGAGGCGGCGAGCACCCGCGTGAGGGCGACGATCCCCACCTTCGAGATCACGTACGGCACCGACGAGCCTTCCAGGTGGAACGCGGCGTCGGAGGCCACGTTGACGACCACGCCCGCGCCTCGCGCCCGCATGCCCGGCACCACCGCACGCACACAGTTCCACGCACCGATGAGGTTCACCCCGAGGATCCGCTCCCAGTCCTCGGCACCGACGCCGGCCACGTCCTCCGGTGCGGCGTACACGGTGACCCCGGCGTTGTTCACGAGGAGATCGACGGGCCCACCGAGCCGTTCCTCAACCTCGAGCACCATCGCCGCGACCTGGCCCTCATCCCGCACGTCGGCGCGCACCGCAACGGCGGCGGACCCGAGCACGGCGGAAAGTGCCTCGGCCGCCTGCACCGACCGCGAATAGTTGATGCCGACGCGCGCGCCCGCGGCGACCAACTGGCGGCAGACCTCGGCCCCCAGGCCGGTCCCGCCGCCCGTGACGATCGCGACGCGACCTTGCAGATCATCGGACACGCCGGGAGCCTAACGGTGCCTGCGTCTGGCGGTCCGAGCGAACCGATCCGCCCTCACACGGAGGGCACGTTGCGCGTCGTTCAGCCGGGCTTGAACGCCGGGAGGCCGTCATCGGGGGTGGACAGCACCGCCGGGTCGGCGCCCAACAGGCCCGCGAGCGTCGCCGAGACGCGGTTCATGCCGTCGCGATCCCAGGACTCGACCACGTCGGCCACCCGGCCTTCGGCATCGAGCACCACCACCGTGGGCGCGGAGGAGATGCCGTAGGCGTTCGAAGCTTCGTAGGGGGCGAGGTCGCTGACCTGGGGGAACGTCCAGCGGTGCCTGCCACCGAACGCGTCGAGCACCTCGGCCGGATCCTGGCCGACCGCCACCACGGCGCCGGGGTAGGCGTCGCCAAGTCGCGCCAGCGCGGGTCCGGCCATCGCCGTGACCGAGCAGGACGCCTTGTAGAAGACGAGTGCGTGGGGATGGCCCACATCGAGGCCCTGGACCGCCGGAGCCAGGTCACCGTTCTGGATGATCATCCGAACCAGGGTACGGCGTGAGCGTGGCGTTCACGCCACGTCGAGTGGCCCGAACTCGGGGATCGGTCGGAGGGTGCTTTCGGCGAGGCCCACCCGCCGCACGAGCCAGAACGAGCCTTCCACCGAGGGACCCACGAGCAGCGCGAGCGCGAGCGTGCCGAGGCCAGCCGTACCCCCCAGGAGGAGACCGACGATCAGGACAGTGACCTCGAGCCCCCCTCGCACCAGCCCGATCCGGCGGCCGGTGCGACGCGTGATGGCGAGCATCAACGAGTCGCGGGGGCCCGCGCCCAACCCCGCACCGATATAGAAGGCGGAGCCCACCCCGAACAGCGCGATGCCGGTCCCCACCAGACCGATCCGCGCAGCCAGCCCGGCCTCGGAGAGCGCACGGACGGGTTCGAGGGCGGCCATGATGTCGATCCCAGCGCCGATGACGATGGTGTTCGCGACCGTGCCGAAGCCCGGGGGCGCGCCGATCGCCCACGCCACGACCAGGATCACGACGCCGGCGACGATCCCCGCCGTGCCGAGGGTGAGCGGCGAGTGCTCGGCGATCCCCTGGTGCAGCACGTCCCACGGCGGGAGCCCCAGGCCGGACTCGAGCATGGCTACGATCGCGGCCGAGAACAGGATGAGCCCGAAGAAGAGCGCGACGAAGCGGACGGGCAACGATCCGCGGAGCATCGGCGCATCCTTCACGACCCGACACGGTACGGGTCCGAAGAAGTGAGGGTCAGGCTTTCGGACGCTCGAACCTGCCGACCAGGACCACGATCGCCCCCAGGAACGCCCCGGCGACCGCGACGTAGGGGATCTTCTCGAGCCAGAACCGCACCCCCGTCGTGTGTTGCTGCCCGAGACCCAGCGGCCAGAGCGTGAACATCGCGAACAAGAACGCGGTCATGTGCCACAGGAACAGGGTCATGATCACGGCGTTCACCCCGATGGTGAACCGCCACGGCCGCGGACGCTGGAGCCATCGTTGCAGGCGGGGCCGGATCAGCATCACCGCGCCGATCGTCCAGACACCGACGAGCAGATACACGAGCGTGGGCGGGTAGGCGTTCGAGACGAGTTCGGCCTCGGTGCCCAGCAGGCTCTTCGGGTAGGAGCCGATGCCGGGGAACCAGTCGAAGCGCACGTCACCGGCGAGTTCGAACAAGGGCGGATTCGTGAGGAGCAGCATCCCGGCAAGCCCGGCGATCGCCATGATCGTGTAGGTGCGCCGCGGGAGGCGATCGAGCGTGCCGTCGGCGAGGAAGTGCCCGAACTGATGGGGCAACAGGAGGATGAAGCCCACGTTGGCCCAGCGGTAGGCGGAGTCGGCCCCGAACCCGAGGACGTCGGCTGCGATGGCGCCGACGACCATCACGGTGATCACACGCCAGCCGTACCGGCGGTGCAACCTCACCGTGAGTGGCGCGATCGCGACGACGACGAGGTAGACAGCCAAGAACCACAGCGGACCGAACGGGATCGTGGCCGGTGGGAAGTCCATCCCGCGCAGCAGGGTGGTGGTGCTTGCACCCGGCAGGAGCGGCGGGCGTGGCGCCCCGAAGTCCGCGAGGTGCAGGGCGATCTGCACGATGCCCCACAGCCCGAGGAACAGCAGGGAAGGTTTCAACAGGCGCCACATGCGCCGCCGAACGAAGGTCCAGTCGCTCGCGCCCTTTCGTCGGGCCGACTCGTAGGCGGTCAGGTTCGCGAAACCGCCGACGAAGAAGAAGATGGGCATCACCTGGAGGATCCATGTGGCGATCCAGAGGCCTCGGGTGATCCCGATGGCGTTGGTGCTTCTGATGACGCCGTCCTGCCACCGGACCACGCTGATGAGCCAGTGGCCGACGACGACGGTGAGGATGCTCGCGGCGCGCAGGAAGTCGACGGTGCGATCGCGAGTGGCGGGGGTGCTCGCGGCGAGGTCGTCGATGGACAGGCTCACAGGTGAACGATCGTCCGCCTCGCGGCGATCGTCAACGAACTGACCTCTCGCGCCCCACGGCATCGTCATGATCCTCACGAGAAACACCTAGGTCGCAGTCGGGAGGATCATGACGATCGGCCGGGAGAGACCACGCCAGAGCCATGGCAGGACCCTGACGATCGAGCGCCCCTGCATCACATGGCGTACAGTTGCCCCCGACACGCGGCGTCTCGCGAGGAGGTCACGACCATGGCCAACAAGGACAAGGGCGGCGGCAAGGGCGATAAGACCGCTGCCAGCAAGAGCCTGAAAGAGAAGCGTGCGGCCAAGAAGGCGAAGGGCAAAGGCAAGGGCGGCGACAGCGGCGGCTCGAGCTTCCAGATCACCGGGAACTGACCGCACTCACCGCACGATCCACCCGTCAACCACCACGGCGCTTCCCGCCGACGCCGGGTTCTTCCGGCCCTGCACCACGATCCGGATCCGGTGGTTCGCATCGCTGAGCCCCCGGAAGGTCTCCCGCACCCCGAACGACCGCGTGGCGTCATACAGGCCAACGACGCGGGTCAACCGGCCGTCGATCCACACTTCGGCTCGCCCCATGCCCGGCCCGGTCGACGTGATCCACGTCACGCCGACACCGGCGAACGCGAGCGAAGCCCTCGCGCCCCGCACGTCGCTGATGACCGCGATCCCATCGGATGCCGCGGTAGCCGCGAGCCGGCCCCACGTCGCCGCGGCGGGATCCGGGTCGTCGCGCACCTCACCGCCCCAGCGGAGCGCATCCACCCCGACCCCCGTGCCACTCGAGCGCGGCCGGGCCGTGCCGAGCACCACGATGTTCAGCGTGTGGGCGCCCGAACCCAGCCCTTCGAACACGTGGCGTTCGATCCCGGTCTCACGCGCCCACCCGTCGATCACGCTGACCCTCGCGCCGTCGACCTCGATCCTCACCTTCCCCATCGCCGGCCCACGCACCGCGTGCACCGTGACCCGCCCGCCCGTGACCTCGAACGAGAGCGAGGCCCCTTCGCGACGCTCGAACCGGAACGACCCGCCGAGGGCGGTGGGCGCCGAACGCGTGCCCCAGCCGAACGACGAGCCCTCGCCGTCCTCGGGGAGAACGACGACCGGTTGGAACACCGCGGACACGCGCATCGCTCCGCGGAGAGTGACGTCGCAGGTCGGTGTGGTTCCAGCCGGCGCGCAGGCTCCCGTCCAGCCGTGGAAGGCCTGCGCCTCGTTCGGGGCGGCCGTCAGCGTGATCACCATGGATGGGTTGGCCAGCCGCCGGCACCGGGTCGCGTCGCCCCCGCACGAGATGCGAGGACCGGTGATCGTGCCCCCGCTCGCCGGCCGCACCCGGAGGGAAGCGATGGTCCCGTCGGTGAGGTCCGACGTCATGAACCGGTCACGGTCGACGGGACCTTCGACACCGTCGAGCGTCCCCACCGTCCATTGCCAGTACGTCCAGCCATGCCCGCCCCAGTCGCCCGCCGGCACGCGCGGGGATGGCGCGTCCCAATGCGCGACCCACAGCGGGTACCCACGGTCGGCGAACCACGTCGTGTCGCCCATGTTCGTCTCCCAGAAGTACGGGCTCGCGTAGATCATCGGCCGCACGCCGAGACGGCTGCGAACGCGCACCACCCATGTGCGGACCCAGTCCTGGAGCTGCACGACGTTCAACCCGCCGGTCTCCTCGATGTCGAGCACGGGGAGCACGTCGCCCGCCTCGTTGCGAGCCTCCTTCAGGAAGAAGTTCGCTTCAGCCAACGCATCGCCGCGAGCGAGGCTCGGGGTCGCGCGGTGATAGGCGCCCGGGACGATCTGGTTGGCGAGCGCTCCGGCGAGGTGGGTCGTGTACATCGGATCGCGATAGTCATCGCCCTTCGTGGCACGGATGATGACGAAACCGGTTCCGACGCCGGCGACCGTCGGCCAGTCGACGTTGTCCTGCCACTGCGAGACATCGATCCCGGGGACCTTCTTCGCGGCGTGCGTGGGCAGGGCAGGCACCAGTCCGGCCGCCACCAGCGCGGCCGCCACCACCCGTCTCAGCGCCGAAGACACCCGGTCACCGTAACGATCCGGCAAGGTGCGATGACGCATGATGGTGGTCATGAAGGGTGAGAACGAGGTCTCCCGGTTCCGAGGCGCCGTGCTCGGCCTGGTGACCGCAGGGTTCGCCGTGGGCGTCGGGCACCTCGTCGCGGCGGTGGTGGCGCACGGCGGTTCTCCCATCGTCGCCGTCGGTCAGGCCGCGATCGATCGGGCGCCGGTGTGGCTCAAGGAGTTCGCCATCGAGACCTTCGGCGAGCGAGACAAGCTCGCCCTGCTGCTCGGCATGGCAGCGGTACTCGTCGTCGCGGCCGCGATCTTGGGGATCGCAGCGGTGCGGCGGCCGCGCCTGGGCTACGGCGGGCTCGTCGCGCTAGGGGCGATCGGCGCGGCCGCCGCGCTCACCCGCGCCGGCGCCGGCCCGGCCTCGGCGCTCCCCAGTCTCATCGGGGCCGGCGCCGGCACCGCGGCCTTCTGGCGGCTCCGCGGGGCTCTGCCCTCACCGGCGGCGACGCCCGCGACCGACATGCCCCCCGCCGCCGAGCCCTCCGGCATGGTGGACCGCCGAAGCTTCTTCCGTTCGGCCGCGGGCGGGATCGTCCTCGCCACCTTCGCCGGCGGGCTGGGGACCTACCTCATCCGCCGCGCCGACGCCGGCGATTCACGCGCGAAGGTCGGGGTCCCCGAGCCCGAGAGTTCCGCCACGGACGTGCCGGGCGCAGGCCTCGACGTGGAGGGCACCGAACCCTTCTTCACGCCGAACGATCGCTTCTACAAGGTGGACACCACGTTCGTGACACCCTCGGTGATGGCCGAGGACTGGAGCCTGAACATCCACGGCATGGTCGACACACCGATCACCCTCACCTACGCCGACCTGCTGGCCCGGCCCATGATCGAGCGCGACATCACGCTCGCCTGCGTCTCGAACCCGGTCGGCGGCGAGTACATCGGGAACGCCCGGTGGATCGGGACGTCGCTGGCAGCACTCCTGGAAGAGGCCGGCATCGATCCGGGCTCGGACCAGTTGGTATCGAAGTCCGTCGACGGGTGGACATGCGGCACGCCGACGAGCGTGGTGATGGACGGTCGCGACGCCCTGCTCGCGGTAGCCATGAACGGCGAGCCGCTGCCCATCGCCCACGGGTTCCCCGTCCGCATGGTGGTGCCGGGCCTGTACGGCTACGTCTCGGCCACGAAATGGGTCGTGGACATCGAAGCCACGACGTTCGACGCCTTCGATGCGTACTGGATCAAGCGCGGATGGGGGCAGCAGGCCCCGATCAAGACGCAGTCACGTATCGACACGCCGGCAGGCGGCAAGCGGCAGGCCGCAGGCGAGATCGCGGTCGCCGGCATCGCGTGGGCACAACACCGAGGCATCGACCGTGTCGAGGTGCAGGTGGACGACCTGCCTTGGGTCGAGGCGGATCTCGCCGATGAAGCAACCGTCGATACCTGGCGGCTATGGGTCTACCGCTGGCAGGCAACGCCGGGAGAGCACACCCTGCGCGTCCGGGCGACCGACGGCACGGGCGAGACCCAGCCCGAGACCTACCAAGCGCCGTTCCCCGACGGGGCCACGGGCCTGCACTCGGTGAAGGTGACCGTTCCCTAGATCGTGACCGACTCGGGGTGCGTGCCGAACACGGCGCGGAGCGCCCCGGCCATCTCCCCTTCGCTGCACTCCACGCGAGCACACTCCAAGAGCGCGGGCATGATGTTCTCTTCGCTCGCCGCCACCGCCTCGAGATGCGCAAGGGTCGCGCCGACACGAGCCGCGTCGCGAACGGCGCGACGTTCGGCGAGCGACGAGACCACCGCGACCTCCGTGGCGAGCGGTATCTGGAGCACCTCGACGGCATCCTCGGCGTCATCGGTGAACGCGTTCACCCCGACCCGCTGCAGGTCCCGCTCGTCGAAACGGCGCTGCTCCTCGAACGCGGCTTCGGCGATCTCGCGGACGAAGAATCCGGTGTCGATCCCGCGGAGCACACCCTCGAGCATCGAGCCCTCCCCCATCTCGTCGATCCGTGCGAGGTAGACCTCGACGCCCGCCTGGACCTCGTTCGTGAGCGTCTCGACGAAGTAGGACCCGCCGAGCGGGTCGATCACGTCGGCGACCCCGCTCTCGAACGCGATGATCTGCTGGGTCCTGAGCGCGAGCGTGGCCGCGTGATCGGTCGGCAGCGCGTAGACCTCGTCGAGCGAGTTCGTGTGCAGCGACTGCGTGCCGCCCATCACCGCTGAGAGCGCCTCCAGTGCGGTGCGGACGACGTTGTTCATCGGCTGCTCCGCCGTGAGGGAACAGCCCGCCGTCTGCGTGTGGAACCGCAGCCGGAGCGAGCGCTCGTCCGTCGCGCCGAACCGGTCACGCATCCACGTGGCCCAGATCCGGCGCGCCGCGCGGAACTTCGCGATCTCCTCGAAGAAGTCGATGTGCGCGTTGAAGAAGAAGGACAGGCGCGGCGCGAACGCGTCCACGGGCAGACCCCTGCGGGTGCCCGTCTCCACGTACGCGAACCCGTCCGCGAGCGTGAACGCGGCCTCCTGCACGGCGGTCGAGCCGGCCTCGCGGATGTGATAGCCCGAGACGCTGAGCGGATGGAACCGGGGGACCTCGGTCGTGCAGAACTCGATGAGGTCGCCGATCAACCGCAGGTGCGGCCGCGGGGGGAAGAGCCACTCTCGTTGCGCGATGTACTCCTTGAAGATGTCGGTCTGCAGCGTGCCGCCCAGGTCGGCGAACGACGCCCCCTGGCGTTCGGCGGCCGCCAGGTACATCGCGAATACGATCACGGCCGGACCGTTGATCGTCATGGACGTGCTGACGCGGTCGAGCGGGATGTCCTGGAACAGCCGCTGCATGTCCGCGAGCGAGTCGACCGCCACACCGCACCGCCCGACCTCGCCGCGTGCGAACGGGTCGTCGGAGTCGCGTCCCATCAGTGTCGGCAGGTCGAACGCGACCGAGAGGCCCGTCTGACCGCGATCCAGGAGGAGCCGGTACCGCGCGTTCGTCTCGGCCGGGGAGCCGAACCCCGCGAACTGCCGCATCGTCCAGAGCTTGTCGCGGTACATCGTCGGGTAGACGCCGCGGGTGAGCGGGAACGCGCCGGGCTCGCCCAGGTCGCGGGCCGGATCGAACCCAGCCAGGTCCTCCGGGCCGTAGACCGGCCGCAGTGGCATCCCGCTGAAGGTGCGGCGCTCATCGCGGCCTTCGGACATGACCCTCCTCGTCAAGACGGTGGCGGGATCTCGACGTGGCGGCCGTTCTGGCTGCCGAAGTCCCAGACATCGATCGCCGGCGGCTCGACGCCGAGCGTCGTGAGGGCGGTGCAGATCTGACTCCGATGATCCGTCCCGTGGTGCACGGCCTGCGCGAGCCGGATGCCCATCGGGGCGTGGGTCTCCCACCCCTCCCACCGGTTCACGACGTCTGCGTCCGGGTCGACGTCACCGGCGAGGAGGGCGGTCCATGCGGGGCCGTTGGCCTCCATGACCGCGCGCAACTCGCGCAGGACCATCGCATCCTCGTCGATCTCCGCGATGCGCCCGTCGGTGATGACGAACAGGTACCAGGTATCGGCCCCCACGAGGTGACGCTGGGTGTCGAGGATCGAGCCGTACGTTCCGGGCACGACCGTGTCGAGCTGCTCCGGGCTGAGCTCGAGGCACACATCGAGCAACCGCAGCGTCGCCCACACATGGTGACCGAACGCGTCATCGAGCACGGACGAACCCATCAGCGCACCGTAACAGGAGCCCGCAGCTCGCTCACGCGATGACACCGAGGCGGTCGCGGAGCCACGCCACGATGTCGGGCAGACGCGAACCGGGCGGGAAGACCCTCTCGACGCCGTCCTCGGCGAGCGGCGCGATGTCCTCGGGCCCGACGATCCCGCCGGCGAAGACGGGGAGCGCATCGAGGCCGCGCTCGCGCAGCTCGCGGAGCACCTCCGGGTACAGGGTCATGTGTGCCCCCGAGTGACACGAGAGACCGAGCGCGTCGGCATCTTCTTGCAGGCACGTCTCGGCGATCTGCGCCGGTGTCTGCCATAGGCCCGTGTAGATGACCTCGAACCCGGCATCACGGAGGGCCCGGGCTACGACCCGGGCGCCGCGGTCATGACCGTCCAAACCCGGTTTGGCCACCACGATCCGCGCCGGTGCCGCCATCATCGGCCGAACGCCTCCGCCAAGATCGCCATCTGCGCCGGGTCCTGCGTGAGGCAGATCATGGTGTGCACGCCCGCATCGCTCCATGCGTCCAAGCGCTCGCGGATGCGGCCGGCGGGTCCGACGAGCGCCAACTCATCGATGAGGCCTTCGGGCACGGCTTCGGCGGCGGCGTCACGCTCCCCCGCCAGGAACCGCTCCTGGACCACGTCCACCTCCTCGTAGCCGTAGCGTCGCACGAGGTTCGCGTAGAAGTTCGTCCTCCGCGAGCCCATCCCGCCCAGGTACAGGGCGAGGTAGCGGCGGATCTCGGTCCGGCACGTTTCGAGGTCTGGGCCGGCCGCCACCGGGACCATCGGCGCGATAGAGATGTCGGCGCGGTCGCGCCCGCCCTGCGCGAGCCCGCCGGCGAGCGCTTCCTCCAACACCGCCGCGTGCGCGGGCGCGAAGAAGATCGGCATCCAGCCGTCGGCGATCTCTCCCGCGAGCGCCACGTTGCGCGGTCCGGTCGAGGCCAGATAGATGGGCAGATCGGTTCGAAGCGGGTACAGCGTCGAGCGGAGTGGCTCGGTGCCCCCGAGCGGCAGGCGGTACCGCTCGCCCTCGAAGGTGAGCGGCGCCTCGCGCGCGATCGCGCGGCGCACGAGCGCCACGTGCTCGCGGGTCTGGGTGAGCGGGTGATCGAACGGCTGCCCGTGCCAACCCTCGATCACCCGCGGCCCCGACATCCCCAGCCCCAGGATGAACCGGCCTCCCGAGAGGTCGTCCAGGGTAAGAGCAGTCATCGCGGTCATCGCCGGTGTCCGGGCCGGGATCTGCATCACCGCGGTCCCGATCCGTACGCGCGAGGTCCGGGCAGCAGCGAACGCGGCCACCGTGGCGGCGTCGTTGCCGTAGGCCTCCCCCGCCCAGACCGAGTCGAACCCCAGGCGCTCGGCCTCGCTCGCGAGCGCGCCGACGTCGGGCAGACGGGCGTGCAGCGCACCCAGATGCAGGCCGAGCTCCATCGCGCGCAAGCCTCCCACAACCCGCGCTGGGTATCGTTAGCCTGCCATGAGCACGCCGGAGTTCGACCAGGTCCTGCAGGTCACACCGCCGCGCTTCACCCGCGAGGAGGCCTTCACGATCGCGGCCGAGACGTTCGGCGTGTCGGCGACCGGCGTGGAGGACCTCGGGAGCGAGCGCGACCAGACGCTCATGCTCGTTGGCACCGACGGGCCGCTCGCGGTGATGAAGATCTCCAACCCCGCCGAGGATCCCGAGGTGCTGGACATGGAGGCACTCGTGGCCCTGCATGCCCGCCGGGCCGACCCGACGCTCCCGGTCGCGCTGCCACGCCTCGCCCCCGGGCACGGCTCCGGCGACGATCCGGCCGCCTACCGGGTGCGCTTCGACGCCGAGGACGGCTCGCACTTCGTCCGCATGTACGACGTCCTGCCGGGTAGGGGCCGGTTCGACGCGACGACGCTCTCCGACGCCGCGGTCTCGAACTGGGGTCAGATCACGGCGCGCCTCGGACGCGCGACCCGGGGCTTCTTCCACTCGAAGGCGCAACGCACGATGTTGTGGGATGTGCAGCACGCGCCCCGCACGCGTGCGCTGCTGCCCGACGTGCGCGACCCGGGTCAACGCGCGATGGTGGAGCGGGTGCTCGACCGGTTCGACGAGGTGGTGGCGCCCGTCTGGCCGATCCTGCGCGCCCAGGTCGTGCACGGCGATCTCACCGTCGACAACGCCCTGATCGACGACGACGGGATGATCACGGCCATCATCGACTTCGGCGACATGGGCCACTCCGCGCTCGTGACCGACGTCTCCTCGATCTTGGATTCGCTCGTCGTCGATCGGGAGCCCGAGGAGATCTTCCGGGTGGCACGTCTGGTCCTCGACGGATATCAGCGGGTCACGCCGCTCGAACCCATCGAGCTGCGTATCCTCGGCGAACTGCTGGCCACCCGCTCGGCCGTCACGATCGCGATCTCGTCGTGGCGGGTGGCGAAAGGCCTGGAGAACGCCGAGTTCGCGGGGCGGTACAACGGCTCGGTCGCGCGTACGATCGAAGTCATCCTGGACGCAGGCTGGGACGAAGTGGCCCGGCGGCTCGGGAGCCCCGGCCGGCCTTCACCCGACCTCGCCGAACGGCGGACGCGCGCACTCGGCCCGGCCATGGAACCGCTCACCTACGAGCATCCGATCACCATGGCGAGCGCCCGTGGCGTGTGGATGACCGACACCGAGGGACGCACGTACCTCGATGCCTACAACAACGTCCCGTGCGTGGGGCATTCGCATCCTCGCGTGACCGAGGCGATCGCGCGGCAGTCCCGCCTGCTGAACACGAACATGCGCTACCTGCATGCGGCGGCGGTCGAGCTGGCGGAGCGACTGATCGCCACCTGCCCGCCGGGGCTCGACACCGTGCTGTTCGTCAACTCCGGTTCCGAGGCCAACGACCTCGCATGGCGCCTGGCGACGACGTACACGGGGAACCGCGGCGGCCTCTGCACCGCGATGGCCTACCACGGGATCAGCGACGCCATCGCGCCGCTCTCGCCCGAGACCTGGCCGGCCAGCCGGCCACCGCAGCACATCGAGGCGTGGGAACCGCCCGACACGTATCGCGGGCTGCACGCCGATCCCTCGGTGTTCGCGGCGGCGCTGGAACGGCTGGCCGCACGTGATCACGCGCCGGCCGCCGCGATCCTGGACGCCGTGCTCACGAGCGACGGCTTCTACGACCTCGATCCCGCGCTCGTGCAGACGTGGGTGCGACTCACGCACGAGGCCGGCGGCCTGTGGATCGCCGACGAAGTCCAGGGCGGGCACGGCCGCACCGGCGACGCGATGTGGTCGTTCCAGCGCCACGGGATCGAACCGGACTTCGTCACGCTCGGCAAGCCGATGGGCAACGGTCACCCGGTGGCAGCGGTCATCACCCGCCGCGAGATCGCCGAGCGGTTCGCCGAGGAGACCGTGTTCTTCTCCACGTTCGGGGGCAATCCCGTCTCGGCGGCCGCGGGGCTCGCGGTGCTTGACGTGTTGGAGGACGAGCGCGTGCTGCCGCGGGTCGTCTTGGCGGGCGAAGCCTTGCGCGCGGCGATCCGCGAGGTCGCCTCTCGGCATCCGGCGATCGGCGACGTCCGTGGGATGGGTTTGGCCAACGGCATCGAGATCGTGTCCGGCCCGGCGTCGAGTGAGCCCGACGGTGCCGGCGCGGCCGCCATCAAGGATCGGCTTCGCGAGCATGGGGTGCTCGTCGGCTCTACCGGACACGCCGGCAACATCCTCAAGGTCCGCCCGCCGCTCGCGTTCACCACGGCGGAGGTCCCGGTGTTCGCGGCCGCGCTCGACGCAGCGCTCGGAGCCGGCTGAACGGGCGGAATGGGCGCAGGTCGCGTAGCGTTCCTGTGAGCAACCGACCGAGGGAGCCCCGCCGTGCCCGCCATCACCGTCGAAGACCTGAGCTCGCTCGACCGCCTCGTCGCGGTTGACGAGGCCACCCAACACCTGCGTCCGGTGAAGTCCGTCACCATCGCGCCGCGTGGTTTCGAAGGAGAGGGCTTCCCAGTACGCCGCGCCTTCGCCGGGGTCGACCTCGCCGACCTCGACCCGTTCATCCACATGGACCAGATGGGGGAGGTGGACTACGCGCCGGGAGAGCCCAAGGGCACGCCGTGGCACCCTCACCGCGGCTTCGAGACCGTCACCTACATGATCGACGGCATCTTCGAGCATCAGGACTCCAACGGCGGCGGCGGTGTCATCACGAACGGTGACACGCAGTGGATGACCGCGGGCGCCGGGATCTTGCACATCGAGAAACCGCCCGAGCACCTGGTGGTGAGCGGCGGGCTGTTCCACGGCGTGCAACTGTGGGTGAACCTCCCGAAGGCGCAGAAGTGGGCGCCGCCGCGCTACCAGGACCTGCGCGCGGACGAGGTCGGGCTCCTGACCACGGCCGACGCCGGAGCCCTGGTGCGCATGATCGCCGGCTCGCTCGGTGGGCACCAGGGTCCAGGGGACACCTACACGCCGATCGCGTACTCGCACGCCACGGTCGAACCGGGCGCACGTTTGGACCTGCCGTGGGACCCGTCGTTCAACGCGCTCGTCTACGTGCTCGCCGGCGACGGGTTCGCCGGAGCGGAGCGCAGACCGATCGGCACGGGACAGTTGGCGGTCTTCGGGCCCGGCGACGCGATCCGCATGGAGGCGGCGGCGAAGCAGGAGGATCTCACCCTGCGCTCGATCTGCTGGTCCTCGGCGGACGACCCATCGGCGAGCCGGTGGCTTGGTACGGCCCGTTCGTCATGAACACACGTGAGGAGTTGGCCCAGGCGTTCGAGGACTACCAGGCGGGACGCCTCGGCACGATCCCGGCCTCCGTCCACAACACGCCCGACGAGATCGTCGAGTCCTAAGACCGCACCGGCACGGTGCCCGACACCGTGGTCCCTGCGCCTGGACGGCTCGTGATCCGGAGATCGCCGCCGACGGCTTCGACGCGGTCGGTCATCCCCTGCAGCCCCGAGCCGCGGGGCACCGACGCGCGGTCGAACCCCGAGCCGTCGTCGGTGACGCTGAAGATGAGCAGACCATCCGTCTGTTCCAGCGAGACCGTGACCGAGGTGGCCGCCGCGTACTTCGCCGCGTTGTTGAGGGCCTCCAGGGTGCAGAAGTACACGGTGGCCTCGACGTCTTCTTCGTAGCGGCCGATGCCCGTGGCCCGGACGTCGACCGGCATCGCCGCCTTCCGGGCCTGGGCCTGGACGGCTGCGGCGAGCCCCTTGTCGGCGAGCAACGGTGGGTAGATCCCGCGCGCGAGGTCCCGGAGATCATCGAGTGCTTCGCCGGCAGCGCCCTCGAGATCCTCGAGCATCTCGATCGTCCTCGCCGGATCGCGTTCGACCATCGTCCTCACGAGCCGCAGCTGGACGGCTAGCGCGACCAGCTGCTGCTGCGCGCCGTCATGGATATCGCGCTCCAGCTTGCGGGCGCGCTCATCCTGCGCCGCGACGATACGCCGTCTCGAGTCGCGAAGATCCTCGACGAGCAGGACGTTGCGGAGCACGAGCCCCGCCTGGGTAGCCACGTCACGGATCAGACGCTCCTTCGATGGGCCCATCGGGTCGTTCGCGGGCATCTCCACCGACAGGGCGCCCAACAGATCACCCCGGTGGCGAACCTCGAAACCATCCTCCCCGGGGAACGCGGGCAGCGAGTCCGCGATGACGACGAGCGCATCACGAGCGGGGGCGTCCTCGGGCGAAGCCGCGAGAGCACGCAGCTCGCCGCCGACCAGGACCCAGACACGCGCGACCGATGCCCCAACGGCCTGCTGCACGATCGCCGCGGTCCGCGGCAAGACGTCCTCGGTCGCGTACGCCTCGCCGACCTTTCCCGAGAAACGCGCGAGCACGTCGTAGGGGTTCAAGCGGCCGCCGTAGACGAGCCGGTCGGCGATACGCCGAGACACCCGGTATAGAGGCAGCAGGAGCAGCCCGATGACGACGCCGAACAGCAGCATGTACGCGGGCAGACCGTAGAGACGCTCAACGACCGGACTCGACACGATCACCACGGCGACAGCCCCTGCCCCGAACAACGCGGCAACCAGCACCGCGAACACTGCCGCCTTCTTGATCACGAGGTCCAGGTCGTAAAGCCGGTACCGAAGGATGGCGATCCCGACCGTGACGGGTAGTCCGACCGCGAGCAGCACGAAGGAGGTCAGGATGAGCAAGCCGTTCAGGGCTGGGGCCATGTCCGCCGTGATCACGGTTCCCACCACGGCGATGAGGGCCGCGGACGAGGTGTAGGCGAACCAGCGCAGCTGCTGGCGTTCCTCGCCGGAAGAGCGCAGGTAGCGCAGGACGAGCGCCGCGACCGCGAGGACCGCGAAGACCACCAATCCGATGAATCCCACCCCGGCAGCGATCGCGAGGGGGACACGGAGTCCCGCCACTCCCGCCGGGTTCTCGATCTGTAGGGCGCCTTCCATCTTGCCGGGGGCGAACGCCGTGGCCACGAACGATATGGCGGCGGCCACGGTCGTGGCCACGGGCAGGAACCTCCACCGCGAGGAATGAGGCCGCCCCGTCGGGAACGTCGCGAGGAACACCGGTATCGGCCCGAGGACGAGCAGCAACACCACGTTGTTCAGCCATGCCGCGAGGAACCCGAAGGGCAGCGTCCCTGGGTCGGTCACGAAGGCGTTCTGGGTGTACTCGTCGGCGAGCCCGGTGAGCAAGAACCCTATGCCCATGACCATCATCAGCCAGCCGAGCCGGTTCGAAGGATCGCGCGAGGCGACGAGTCCTCCCACGGTCAGGTACCCAGGGATCATGAGGAGCGCGACATAGACGCTCAAGTCATGGAGATCGTTGTTGCGACCGGTCAGGACCAACTCGAAGACGAGCATCGGCACCGCAGCGGCCGCGATGACCCACGGTACCCGGGATCGATGAGTTCCCAGCGCAGCCATGTACCCATCCTCACCCAGCGCCCCCTCCGAAGGAAGGAGGGACGGACCACCTCCGCCGGGTGTGCTGGCACCCCGACGCTCCTGCGTCGCGGCCCGCTCAGGCCATCTGGAACGACCGCTTCGCGAGGCCGTA
Source organism: Actinomycetota bacterium (assembly GCA_040880745.1). Taxonomy (GTDB): domain Bacteria; phylum Actinomycetota; class UBA4738; order UBA4738; family HRBIN12; genus AC-51. The sequence goes on along the minus strand of JBBDHX010000051.1, from coordinate 8,072 downwards.
GAAGAAGCCCTCGACCGTCGTTTCGGGCGTCGCTTCGGGGTCGGCCGCAGCACCCAGCGTCACGAACAGCGGCGCGAAATGCTCCACGGTCGGGTGCGCATAGGGCATCCCGGGGGCCTGGTGGCGGAAGTCCATCAGCGCGTCCACCGCACCCCGCCCGAGCGACTCCTGCGCCCACGTGTCGAACTCGAGCGACCATGTCGGCGGTGGTGCCTCGGGACGGAAGTCGCGGATGAACGGCAACCCGTGCGTGAGGAAGCCGGAACCGACGATCAGCACGCCCTCGTCGCGGAGCGGCCGGAGCCGGCGTCCGAGCGCGAACAGGTGCTCGGGGTCCAGGTCCGGCATCGAGATCTGCAGGACCGGCACGTCGGCCGCCGGATACATCACCATCAAGGGCACGTACGCGCCGTGATCCAAACCGTAGTCGGGGTCCTGCGCGACCGGCTCGGCATCCGGCATCAGCGCGCGAACCTTCGCCCCCAGGTCAGGAGCGCCCGGCGACGGATACGTCATGCGGTAGTACCGCTCCGGGAACCCGTAGAAGTCATAGGTCAGAGGCACCGCGTCATCGGTGGCGCCGAGCGTGAGCGGCGCCGACTCCCAGTGCGCCGAGACCATCAACACGGCCTTCGGTTTCGGCAGGGAGGCCGACCATCGAGCGAGTTCCGACGTCCAGGTGGGATCGTCCAGCAGCGGTGGCGCCCCGTGACCGAGGTAGAGCGCGGGCATCGGCCCGTCGGTCTGGACCCAGTCGCGCCCCGTCTCGTTCATGCAAGGCACCGTAACGGCAGGGTGGTGGAACCACCACCCTCGCTCCGGGTGTCTACGCCGTGGCGCTCGTGACCTCCCGCGCTTACCGTTCGTGGCATCGACGAGGAGGAGGAAGGTCATGGCCGATGCAGCGCGCACGATCGACGGGGTGCAGATGCCTCCGGCGGGGACCTACACGCTCGAGGCGGGTCACACGGTGCTGGGGTTCTCATGCAAGCACATGATCACCCGGGTGCGGGGCCGGTTCACCGAGTTCAGCGGCTCGATCGTCGTGGGCGAGGGGCTGGACGACTCGAGCGTCGAGATCACGATCGAAGCGGCGAGCATCCTCACGCACCTGGCCCCGCGCGATCACCACTTGCGCTCGAGCGACTTCCTCATGGTCGAGGAGTTCCCGCAGATGACGTTCCGGAGCACGGGCGTTCGTCCGACCGGTGGTACGTCGTTCGATCTCGACGGCGACCTCACGATGCGGGGCGTCACGAACCCCGTGACGCTCTCCTGCGAGTACGAGGGCGCCGGTCCCGACACGGAAGGCGTGATGATCTTCGCCGCGACCGGGAAGACGCGGATCGAGCGCGAGGACTGGGACATGACCTGGAACCAATTGGTAGAGACCGGCGGACTGTTCGTGGGCAAGACCGTCGACATCGAGTTCGAGTTGGTCGCGCAGAAGACCGGCTAGCATCGCTCGTCATGGACGTCTCACGCGCCTCGGATCGGCCGTTCACCACGGGTGATACCGGGAGGTTCACCGGGGAGGTATCGCTCGGCTCCACGGTCGCCGACGACGGGGGGACGAACCTGGGGATCGTCCACTTCGCGGCCGGCGCGCGCACCCATTGGCACCGCCACCCGGGTGGGCAGTTCCTGTTCGGCATCTCCGGCCGTGGCCGGGTCCGCACGAGGGGCGAGGCCGGTCACGTGCTGGTGCCCGGCGACGTGATCCGCGTAGGACGCGGGGAGTGGCACTTCCACGGCGCCGAACCGGATGCACCGATGGCACATGTCGCGGTCAACGGCGGTGGCGCGCCGGAGTGGGGCGAACCGGTCACCGACGAGGAGTACGCCGAGCAGTTCTAGACCGATGGGGGTCGCGCGAAAGCGCACCAGGGCGTACCGTGGAAGAGGCCCGCGGCCATGTCACATGCGAGCCGGCTGGTGGCATGAGTGACCCACACCGGGAGGGAGTCATCGTGGATCGCCGTCGTCTCGTCCTCGCGCTCGTCGCGGTTGCACTGATCGGATCCCTCGTTCCGCGGGAGGCGGCCTCCGCCGCAGCCGCGAGGAAGATCGAGCGGGGGTTGGTGGAGCGGCTCGACCGCGGCGCGCTGGACACCTTCATCGTCGAGTTCTCCGGTGACGCCGACCTCTTTACGGCCGCCGGGGCCCGTGCATGGGACACCCGCGGGCGTGCCGTCTACCGGGCGCTGACCTCGGCCGCCACCCGATCCCAAGGACGCGCCCGTGACCTCGTAGCCGCCACCCGTGGGGCGTCCGCGCAGACCTATTGGGTCACCAACGTCATGGCGGTGCGCGGCCGCAGCGCCCTTGCCCGCCGGCTCGCGGCGCTGCCTGAAGTGACGGCCGTCCGAGCACCCAGGGTCGAGCCGCTCGTGGAGCCCGTGGACGCCCACGCCGTGGTGCTGGCCGCGGAGGAGCCACCGCCGTGGGGGATCTCGAAGATCGGCGCCGACCAGGTGTGGGCCGATGGTGTGCTCGGCAGCGGCATCGTCATCGCGAACGTGGACACCGGCGTCGACTACTCCCACGAGGCCCTCGTGGCGCAGTACCGGGGCAACCTCGGAGGGGGCACGTTCGATCACGCCTACAACTGGTGGGACCCCACCGGCATCTGCGGCGACACGCCATGCGACAACGCCGGGCACGGGACCCACACGATGGGCACGATGGTCGGCGGTGACGGACCCGGTCCGTTCACACCCGACGTCGGGGTCGCTCCGGGCGCCACGTGGATCGCGGCCAAGGGATGCGAGGAGTACTTCTGCACCGAGACCTCGCTCCTTTCCGCCGGCGAGTTCATCCTGGCGCCCACCGACCTGGACGGCCTGAACCCCGACCCGTCCAAGCGCCCCGACATCGTGAACAACTCCTGGGGCGGCGGTCCCGGGGACGCGTGGTACCTCGACCTGGTGACCGCGTGGCGGGCAGCGGGGATCGTGCCGGTGTTCTCGAGCGGGAACCCCGGTTCCGAGTGCGGCGCCGGCGGCTCGCCCGGTGACTACCTGGAGTCCTTCAGCGCCGGTGCCACCGACGAGGACGACCTCATCGCCGACTTCTCCGGCCGCGGTCCCTCTGAGTTCGGCAAGATCAACCCCGACATCGCCGCCCCCGGGGTCGACGTCATCTCGAGCGTCCCCGGCGACGGGTACGAGTCGTTCTCCGGCACGTCGATGGCCGCGCCGCACACGGCTGGGACGATCGCCCTGATCATGTCGGCCGAGCCCGCGCTCATCGGCGACGTCACGGCCGTCACCGACGCGGTGCGCTCCACCGCGCTGGACATCGCCGACGACTCGTGCGGCGGGGATGACGATGGCGACCCGAACAACGTCTACGGCGATGGCCGCATCGACGCGGCTGCGGCGGTGGCGCTGGTCGCCACCGGTGGCACGATCGCCGGCGACGTCACCGACGCGGACAGCACCGACCCGATCGCCGGCACTCGCATCGAAGCGTCGGCCGGTGCGCGCACGTTCGCCGCGACCACCGACGCAGCCGGTCACTTCGAACTGTTCCTCGCAGCGGGTACCTACACCGTCGCAGCGACCGCCTTCGGCTACGAGCCGGGCTTGGCCACCGGCGTGGAGGTGCAGACCGACCTGACGACCCTGCAGGACTTCTCCCTCACCCCGCTCCCCCGGCGTGACATCACCGGGACCGTGACCGCGGAGGAGGACGGCTCGCCGATGAAGGGAGCCGAGGTGCGCGCGCTGGGGACACCTGTGGCTCCTGTGCGCACCGCTGCGGACGGGACGTACTCGCTCACGTTGCCCATCGGCGACTTCACCATCCGCACCTCCGCCGGCGGCTGCACCGCCCCCGATGAAACCGACGTCACGCTCGGCCTGGACGGACTGGTGCAGGACGTGGCCCTCACGAGGACCCTGGACGACTTCGGTCACGGCTGCTCGGCGATCGATCTCGATTGGGTCGACGCCGTCTCGAACACGGCGTTGTTCGGCGATCAGACCGTCGGGCGCCTGCCGCTGCCGTTCGCGTTCCCCTTCTACGAGGACACCTACTCGGCGGTCTACATCACCGACAACGGCTACCTCACGTTCGAGGCTCCGCCCTATGGATGGCCGGAGCCCATACCGAGCGCGATCCCCTCGGTCCAAGATCCCAACGCCGCCATCTACGCGTTGTGGCAGAACCTGAAGATCGATGCCGAGAGCGCCATCCGTTACGAAACGGTCGGCGATGCCCCCGACCGGGCCTTCGTGGTGGAGTACGAGCAGGTCGGCATCGGCCCGCGCTTCAGCGGTGAGGATGCGGCGCACGCAGGGACCGACGCCGCGCGGATCGACCTCGAGATCAAGCTCTGGGAGAACGGCGCGATCGACATCCTGTACGGCGATAACCCCGACAACCCGGGGGACGGACGCAACGCCGGCATCGGCATCGAGAACGCAGACGGCACCGACGCGCTGCGCTTCTCGCTCTTCGATGACCTGGTGAGTCCCAACAGCGCCTATCGCTACGAGGTGGTCCCGAACGGCCACGCCGCCGGCATCATCACCGACGCGAACGACGGCGCGCGGGTGCAGGGCGCCACCGTGACGGCGAGTCCGGGAGGCCGCTCGGCGACCACGGACGAGGACGGTTCCTACCGGCTCCGCCTGCGACCGGGGACCTACACGCTCACCTTCTCCGCCGACGCATACGTGACGCAAGAGATCCCCGGCGTGGTCATCACCGACGGGGAGGACGCGGTGGTCGACATCGTGCTCGAGGCGCCCGTGGCGGAGGTGGATCCGCTCGCGTTCGACGCCACCGTGTCCTTCGGCGACACCGAGCAGCGGACCCTGACCATCGCGAACACAGGGACGTCGGCATTGACGTGGCAGGTGCTGGAGCGTGATGGCAGCAGGACCGTGCCCGATCTGCCGCCCGTGCCCAACGTGGTGCGCGAGCCCACCTGGACGCCTGCGAACCTGCCGGGAGGGATCGCCGCTGTCCGTCCCGCTGCGTTGCCACCGGGCGCGCTGGAGACGGTGATCGACGACCCGGACGACGACTCGCTCGGCAGTATCGAGATCACGGGGCTCCGGGGTGGATCGGACAACGCCGAGATGTCGGTGGCGCTGGACTTCTCCGCGGACACCCCGATGAACGACGTGACCGGGTTCCTCTACCTCGATACCGACCAAGATCCGGACACCGGCTATCCGCCGGAATACCTGTACGGGCTCCCCGGCCAAGACGTGGGACTCGACTTCTTCATCGACCTCTTCCAGCTGAACGAGGCCGACCCGGTGGTCACCCTGTGGGACCTCAACTTCGAGCTGGTCGCCGTGATCCCCGCAACGGTTCAGGGGCAGACGGTGTCGTTCGCTGTGCCGCTCACCGCGTTCGGGCCGGACGAGGAGGGCGATATCGACATCGCCGGTGTGATCGGCGATCAGCAGGCACCCTTGGACTGGATACCCGATGAGGGCCACGGCACGATCCGGAGCTTCACCGACGCACCCTGGATGTCGGCCGAACCGGCGGAGGGCGTGCTCCCCGCGAGCGAGAGCGTCGAGGTGGATGTGGTGCTCGGCAGCACCGATCTGCCACCCGGAGATTACGAAGGCATGCTCTTCGTCCTGGCAGATGCGCCCACGCAGCGTGCGACGCAGGTAGACGTGGGGCTCACGGTGAGACGACCCTTCAGCTGGGGGATCGCGAGCGGACGGGTGCGCGACGCCCACTCCGGAGCACCCCTCGCCGGCGCTCACGTCGTGATCGCGACGACGTGGGAGGGCGCTCCCCTGCTCGTGCGAGCCACGACGGATCGGTTCGGTCGGTGGTCCGCGCAAGGGCCGAGGGGGACCTGGGGAGCGCACGCCCGCCGCGGCGGCTACGTCGTCGGGCACCGCTCGGTGAGGATCGTGGCCCGGAGCACCCTGGACGAGCAGGGGTTCCGGCTCCACACCGATCAGCCGCACGCCTCGATCAGCACACGTCCGTGGCGTCTGACGCTCCTGCGAGATGACCACGCGAGCCGGTCGCTCGTGCTTGGGAACCTGCAAGGGCACCGCCCACTGACGTTCTCCATCGGCGAGATCGACCTGCCGGACGACCCACGCGGAGGAGGCGGAGGCGGCGGTGGAGGCGGAGGCGGAGAACCCCCCAGCGGGATCACGCTCCCGGAGGGTGCGAACGCCAACGCGCTGACCTCTGAGGGATGGGGGAACGAGTCCCCCGGCATCGGGATCGATCGCGTCGGCGAGGTCTTGGAGAAGTGGGACACCGGGATGAGTCTCCCCTGGGGGGTGGCGTACCGGACCCCGGGCGTCGTGACGCTCTCCGATGCCGAGGAGGTCTTCGACGCCGAGTTCACCACGGACGGCGAGCGGATCGGCGAGTTCGACACCCCCTGGGTGGACGCCTTCCCGGCCGACATGGCCTGGGACCCCGAACGGGAGCTCGTGTGGCAGGTGAATGTGGGTGGCGACAACGGGATCTACGGGATCGACCCGGCCGACGGCGCGGTCATCGACGTCGTCACCGGCGCCGGCTGGGGTGACATCAGCCAGCGCGGGCTCGCCTACGACGCGGCGACCGACACCTTCTACATCGGCGGCTGGAACGAGGGGATCGTCTACCACGTGGCGGGCCCGTCATGGCCGGACCCCGGCGCGACGCTCGGCGAGTGCCAGCCGCCGGACCCGAGCATCTCGGGACTGGCCTGGAACCCGGCGTTCCGCTTGCTGTGGATGTCCACGAACTCCCGTTCCGACGACATCCTGCTCATCGACCCGGTCACCTGTGATGTCCAGGGTGGCCTGCCTCACCCCGGACGCGGGCGCTACAAGGGCGCGGGCCTGGAACTCGACGCCGCCGGCAACCTGTGGACCGTCTCGCAACGTTCAGGCACCGCCTACCTCATCGAGTCGGGCTTGCCGACGTTCTCCGACGTGCCATGGCTGCGGGTCACCCCGAGGAAGGGAGTGCTCGAGCCGGGCGACCAGCACTCGATCAGGATCGACGTCGACACCACCGGGTTGAAGGCCGGCTCTCACGACGCTCTCGTTGCGGTCGTGACCGACGATCCGGACGTGGGAGTCACGACCATCCCCGTGCACCTGCTCGTCACCAAGTACGAGGCGTTCGTGAACGTCGGCGGTGACGGATCCACGTTCCCCGACGGGACCCGCTACGTCGGTGACCGGGCGTACCATCAAGGCTCGTTCGGCTGGACCGGGCTCAGCGAGCGTCTGCACTCTGCCCACGCGATCGCCGAGGCGAACCACCAGGGCGTGTACCGCGACGCTCGCGTCGGGGCGTTCGACTACCGGTTCACCGCGCCGGACGGCAGGTACCGGGTGACGCTCGAGTTCGCCGAACTGCAGGACGTCGGCGAGTTCGGACGGATCATGGACATCACGGCTGAGGGAGACCTGGTCGTGAACAACCTGGACCTGGCGGGGACCGTGGGACGGTTCCGTGCCTACGACGTGACCCTCGACGTTCGGTCCCGGGGTGGCGTCCTCAACCTGGGGTTCATCCATGCCCTCGGGCGGCTCCCCATCCTGAACGGTATCCGCGTGACCTGGATCCCGCCGGGCGCCTTCCGGTTCCGAACGTTTCCCGATCCGTGATCGGCAGGCAAGGTTCCCGTAAGGGCCTGCGGCCTACGTTGCGGCTCCGTTCGATCAAGGAGGGGAACGTATGCGCAGGAGACTGCTCGCGCTGGTCGTGGGTGGAGTCATGGCGTTCGCGGCGATGCAGGTCGCGTTCGCCGCGATCCCGACGTCCATCTCGGCTCGCTACGACGCCACCGCCATGCACTTCAAGGGGAGCGTGTCGTCCGATGACCCCGAGTGCGTGGCCGGACGCGTCGTCCGGCTGTTCAAGAAGACGGTGAACGGACCGGAACTCCAGGGCCGGGACCGGACGAACACGGCCGGGCGTTGGGACATCGAGCTCATGGAAGCGCACGGGAAGTACTTCGCGTGGACGCCTCGCGCCGAGGCCATGGACGGCTTCTGCGCGAGCGATCGCTCGCGCATCGTCGACGTGATGTGATCCTGCGGACGCAGGTCTTCGACACCCGGTCGAGCGTAGAA
>JBBDHX010000050.1:11765-64846 GCA_040880745.1 Actinomycetota bacterium | reverse complement strand
TCGCCAAGCACCTCGGGTAGGACTAGGGGTTCCACTTGAAGGACCTCTCGTGACTTCCGCGATCCGCACCGCTGACGGGGCCGCGGTCATCACCATCGGATTGCACATGGAGCCGAACTGGACGCAGCCTTCTTCCACTTGTACGGCCTGTCGCATGAGGATGCCGACTTCGTCCTCGATACGTTCCCAGTAGTCCGGAGGAACGAAGAGCGGCAGCATGGCGAGTACAGAACGAAGGGTCAGGTGCTCGAGCACTTCGACGCGCTGGCGTCCGCCATCCAGCATGCCTCGCCCTACGAGAGTCCTTTGGGAGAGCCTGCGAAGACAGATCCCCTGCCGCTCAATGAGCGGATACGGTGACTGTGTAATGCGGCAGAACAGCGACGACCACCGGTGTTGGATTTCAGTCATCGGAGAGGCGGAGGGTCTTAGGTGGATCCTTGCGCACAACCGCATGGCATGGACGGTCGCCAGCAGCAGGCGAGCCGCTTTGCTAGCTCCCGGTGACGACTTGGTCCTGTACGTATCAAGGAACGCGTTTCACAACCCATCGAGAGATGAGTCTCAGCTGGTCGCCCTAGCGACCGCTCACACCGAATTGAAGCGACTCAAGCAGCCGATGGCGCTCGCAGGAAGGGAGTTCATCACGACCACTGGCGTTCGGTTCTCACTCCAGCTTCCGGAGAGAGAAGGAGTTGCCATCAAGCCACTTGTCCCCCATCTGAGCTTCGTGCGGCGGCCAGAGGTCTGGGGCATGTACTTCCGGTCTGGCCTCATCGAGATTCCAGAGGACGACTTCTCAATCCTCAAGGACGCCATCCGCGAATCCCACAGGAAGCACTCGGCACGCGAGGCACGCAGCAGCCCACCATCGGGGGTTGCGTGAAGATTCGAGACGTCGCCTGGGCCAATTACCGGCGCCTACCGGATGGGCAGATCAGCGCGCGGGATCATCTCGTTCTCGTGGGCCCGAACGACACGGGGAAGTCGAGCATTGCTCGAGCTCTGCACCTGTGTCTCGGGATGGTTCACGGGCAGGTGGCTAACTCGATCTCGGCGCGGGACTTCACCGACGAGAACGTCCCTTTGAGCATCACGGTCACGCTCCATGATATTGACGATCAGGCTCGCGCGGCGTTCCCCGACGAGATTACGATCGGCCCTCCCGAAGTGCTCGTCGTCGCACTCGAGGCGACGCTGGACCCCGCAGATCCCGATCAGAAGACGGTCAGGCGTTACTTCCCAGACGGTGGTCACGACAGGGCTCCGACCAATGATCAGCTCAAGGCCATCGGATTTCAATTCGTGCCCGCGGCGCGATCACTCCTTCGGGAGCTCGGTGGTGCGAGTGGGGGCGCGATGCGGTCGCTGCTATCCGGTCTGGATCTCACTGCGGACGCGGCCGCCCTTGAGGCGGCGGCCAACGCGTACAGGACCACGCTCGACGCATCGACGACACTCAAGGAGTTCCGAGGGGAGCTTGCAGAGGCACTTACGGATGCGCTCCCGCACCCGGTCAAGGAGGAGGAGGTGCGGGTGGTATCCGAGGCCGAGCTCCTCGAAGACCCGCTTTCGGGTGTGACCGTAACAGTGAGGGATGGCGTCCATAACGTTTCGCTAGCTGAGCAGAGCGACGGCATCAGGGCTCTTTCCGTACTCACGCTCCTCGGGCTCTCGCACAGGTTGGCGCGAATCGTGGCGATCGACGAACCCGAGACCCACCTGCACCCATCCGCCCAGCGTTCTGTCGCGAAGACGCTCCGCTCAGGCGCCGGTCAACGCGTTTTGGTCACGCACTCGCCAGCCATCGTCGGCGAGATGAGTCCGATGGACATCGTCGCTTTCGGAGCCGATCGGCGACCTCGTCAACTCGCTCTGGGTTCGCGGATCGGGGAGCTGGAAGCAAGTGTGCGTCACTGGTCCCACCGCCTGATCGAGCCGCTGACTGCGCGCTGCGTAGTTGTGGTCGAGGGCGTTTCCGACCGAATCCTCATGGAGCGCGTGGCTGAGCTCACTGGCAGGAATCTTGATCGCTTAGGAGTCGCCGTCTTCGAGTTGGACGGCGTCCGCCTGTTCCGACTGGCCTATGAGGCGTTCGGCCCGCCGGGATTCAATCTGCCGCTGACTGGCCTCGTAGACGAGGATGCTCGTGTGCTCTGTGCTGACACGGTCGGTGCAGCGCCTGCTGATCTGGAAGATGCAGGGTTCGTCGTTTGCGATCCGGACCTGGAAGGCGTCTACATCGATGCCCTCGGCGTCGATGTGGTCATCGACACGTTGTCGGCGTCGCCTCTCATCACCGAACACTCCCTGCTTGCCGCTTGCGGCGCCACGGCACGCGATGAAGTCACTCGCGACAAATTGTGGCGCTACTGCGGGAAGCACAAGGTTGCTGCCGCACTCGCGGTCGCGGCTCGTATCGACGAAGCGCAGGCCGCGTCGCTCGCACCGCTGGAGACGCTCCTCCAGCTGATCGAGTGAGATGTCAGAGCCGAACCCGCAGCAGGAGAAGCTCGTCGAACTTCCAGTCGGCAACGTGCTCGTGATTGCTCCCGCGGGTTGCGGCAAGACCGAGGCGCTCGCTGGCAGGGCTCGAGCGGTCCTTGCGCGAGGCGAGGTCGCCGCGCCGCAGAAGATCCTGGCACTGACCTTCTCGAACAAGGCCAGAGACAACCTCGCCTCCCGTATCCGAGGTGCTGTGGGCGCTGCTTGGCGACAGCGCATCTCAGTGACGAACTTCCATGGACTTGCCGCGCGAATCCTTAGGGCTCACGGAGAGGAGCTCGACATCCCTGCCGGGGTCGCCTTGCCCGAGGATGCGTGGCGCAGGCGTCAGCGCAACCAGCTCGGGATCGACTACCGGAACGGCGACGCCTTCGACGCCGCACTCCACGAAGCGAAGCGCGGCCCCTACGACGATGAAGAAGTCATGGCACGTCTGCTGGCCTCCGGACACGCGGCAGCTATCGCGTATGAGGAGCGCCTCCGGGAGGAGGGGCGGCTGGACTACGACGACCTCATCCGGCACGCGAGCCGACTGCTCCAAGTTCTGGAGATTAGAAGGCTGTATCGGGCGCACTTCGGCATGGTCATGGTCGACGAAATTCAGGATCTGTCCCTGCAGCAGTACGAGATGGTTCGTGCGGTTGGCGGTGACCGTGTCACCTACGCCGGCGACCCGGCGCAGGGCATCTACTCATTTGCAGGAGCGGATCCCCTAGGCGTCTTCGCGAGGATCCGCGCTCTAGCCCCGGAGATTGTTGAGTTCAACAGGTCCTACCGCTCAGCACCGGCCGTGCTTCGTGCTGTCAACGCTCTCGCCTCGCAGATGGAAGCTACTCAGCTCGAGTGTGGCGAACCCGACCGTTGGCCTGACGACGGGCACGTCTTGAGCCTGGAACGAGATGACACGGGTGACGAAGCAACCTCTTTGCTCGCGCTGATCGACGAGATCCTAGAGAACCCCACTACAACGATCGGCGTGGTCGGACGCCGCGGCAGTAGGCTCGACTCACTGCGTAGAACTGCTGACGGTCGCGGCGTTACCTTCGAAGACTGGTCGGCTGCCACCCATGTTCCCGCAGTCGTTGACCTCCTCAACCGTAGCCTCCCGCAGCTCGCCGGTCGGGGCGAATCCGACACGGACATCGTTGATTTGCTCGAGAGCTTCTGCTGCAACCTCGTCGACCCAGCGGACGTAGCCACTCTCGACGAGCTGGTGAACGCGTGCGACGCGCTGCGAACGATGGTGGCCAAAGGTGTCTCGGTCGCCGACGCCGTCGCCTCCTGTCACGCCTCACCGCGCCCGGATGCCGCCGTGGCGGCGGGGCTACATCTGCTCACGGGTCATAAGGGAAAGGGCCAGGAGTTCGACTGGGTGTTCGTCGTTGGGCTGGAGAGCGGACACATTCCCGACTTTCGTAGCGTCGCAGGAGACGCCCTCGCTGAGGAACTCCGTGTGCTGCACGTCATGGTGTCGAGAGCGCGATATGGGGTCGTGCTGACCTATTGCCGCCACACCGAGACCCGAGCCGGGTGGAGAGACACCGAACCATCCCCTTGGCTGGCTCTCCTCCGCGGAGTGGCTACGAGTTTCGACCACCGCTAGCACTGCGCAGCGCCGGCGAGGCCGCCCGCCAATTCCCTTGCTCCTGGCAGGCGCTACGACTCGGCTCGTCGGGGACGGCCAGGACCTCGATTGGGGTACTTCTTGATCCATGTTTCGACCTCCGCCCGCTTCCAAATGCGGCCTGCCGCCAGTTCCACCTCAGGCGCGGGGAAGTCCGGGTAGGTCTCCACGATCTGGTGGACACGTTGCGTGGTGACACCGAGTAGCTGGGCGACTTCCTGCGGTCCCACGAGATGATGTGGCACTCCGCAAGGATACTTGACGTTCCCTAAGGGTTTCTACTACCCTTTATGAACATCAAGAGATGGCCCCGGCGGTGCGCAAACACCCCGGGGCCCGGCCGGAACCTAACTGGAGGTCCCGACGAGGTGAGCGTACAGCCGGTCACCGACACGCCCACTGGCGGCAGCTTGCCCCCGCGGGTGCTGTGCGACCGTGTCGTGTCTCACTTGACCGAGCTTGGCGTCATGGCTCCCGTCAGCCTGATCAGGGTCGCTGACCTCATCCGTGGCTTCGCCAACTACCTTGCGGCCAGCGGTGTCGACTCGTCCAGCGAGATCAACGAGACGCATGCGTTGGCGTTCGTTCGCTCGCTCACCCGTACCAAGACCGAGCCGAGCCTCGCCACGATGCACCTTCGGCGCACGGCCCTACGCATCTTCTTCCGCGAGGCGAGGGCCATCGGCGTCATCTCCACCGACCCCACGACGAGCATCACCCTGCCCCCTCGTTCCTACCGTGATCTGCGGCCGCTTACGGACGGGGAGATCGAGCAGTGCCGCTCATTCGCTGAGTACATGGAGGGAAGGACCCACTACGCCATCGCGTGGGCACTCGCCGAAGCGACGGCTCGTGTGGTCGAACTCGGAGAGGTGCGGGCGAGGGACCTGGACCTCGGCCGTGGTCGAGTCTGGATCGGTGGATCCACGGATACAGACGCGAGATGGAGCCCGCTCACCGACTGGGGTGTCACTCAGCTTCGAACCGTGATGTCGAGGTCGAAGCCACCGCCAGATCGTTCCCTGCTCATGCCGGGGACCACGTCTCGCGCATCGGTCCATGAGTTCGTTGCGTCGACCCTCAGGCAAGCGGGTCTCACGAAGACGGTCGGCGTGCGGCCGAACTCGATTCCGGCATGGCGCGGCGTCATGGCACTGGACGACGGCGCATCGATAGACGAGGTTGCCGTGTTGCTCGGGATGCGCAGTCTCGACCGTGCCGCCACCTTCATCGGCTTCGATTGGCGGGCGGAACCGTGAGCGAGAAGCCAACCGCCTCGTCCCTGGACAAGGTGGAGGCGATCCTGAACAATCCCGCCATCTACGAACTCGCCCGTGCGATCCCCGGGCCTGCCAGCTCCGGCCGTCGTCGCGACTACCCCACCTTCATGCTCCTGGTGTTCAACTCGCTCTTGTCGGTCTGGCGCAGCGGTCGGCAAGTCGAGGCCGAACTCTCTCACCCGCTCGTGTGGAGGCACATGCGGCGCATCGTTCGGCGTCGGTTCCCCGATGACCCCTCGATGCACCTGCCCCAGCAGCCCATGCGGCGCCACCACTACGTCTATGGTCGCGACCGGTACCTGACCGATCCCGCGATCCTGGAGCGCCTCGGAGAGATCCACCGTGCACTCGCGACGGGTCAGGCCAAGAAGGCCGGCCTTCTCGACCCAAAGGGTCCCGGTTCCTACACGCACCCGGACCTCTCCCGCGTCCTGCACGCCGACGGCAAGGTCGTCACTCCGTTGTTCAAGGCCAGGCCGGGGCAGTTCCGTGTCGACACGGAGACCGGAGAAGTGATCTCCATCCGCTTCGAAGCCGACGCGGCGCTCCACTTCGAGGGTGACGGGGAGGCCGCATGGGGGACCAAGTTCGTCATGGTGGCAACACGCTCGCCGATCGGTCGGTTCATCCTGGACCTTGAGCGCGTGCCGGATCCCGGGTCGGAAGCCTCGGTCGCCGTCTCCTGCTTCGAGCGCTTGGCGCCGCATGTCCCGGGGACCCAGGCGATCGTCTACGACACCGCGCTTCGAGGGGTCCACCACCAGAAGATCCTCAGGGAGCTCGGCATCGTGCCCGTGAACATGGTTGCCGCCGCCGAGACGTTCGCGAGCAAGACTCTCAAGCGCAAGATCAAGCGGCGCGAGAAGATCGTGCATGTCGAGGACAAGGAGGTCCGGCTCCCTGATGGCTCAACCGTCACGCTCCGTCTCTTCTCCGAAGCGGGAGCGATCGGCCTCATGCGCCCGACAGAGGCGGGTGAGTTGGAGTTCGCCCCTCTCGTTCGCAAGAGAACGCACAGGATGAAGGCCGCGGACTCAGGTCTGTATCGCTGGTACAACGACTTCCGCCTCCCCCAGCACCTCGGCGGGGGGCAGATCACGGTGCGCCTCCACCAGAACGAAGAGGACCGCAAGCGCAAGTTCAACAGGACCGAGAACGTCCGTCCCATCCCACCCGCGGATCCCGACTTCCCGCGCCTCTATAGCCGTCGGAACGACTCCGAATCACTCAACCGCGCGCTCGAAGACACCCTGTTCCTCGGACGCGCTCACAGCCTCGGATGGCGCCGTCAGCAAGTCGAGATGCTCGGCTGGGCGCTGATGGTGAACGCCATGACGATGGCCCGCCACAGAGCCGCTGAGGATCTCGAAGCGGCCGCCTGACTCGCTCCACCCTCGGCACAACCCCCCGGCAAGGATTAAGGCTGTCCCGAAAGCAGCCTTGAGGCCAGGATCGCGTTACCAACCCCAGACCGGCCTCCAGTCGCTACACTCGAACGCGCTGGTGATGACCTCGGTGGCGATCTCTGCCAGGTTCTCTACCGGCCCGGGCCAGGTAGCTCAGTTGGCAGAGCACGCGGCTGAAAACCGCGGTGTCGGCAGTTCGATTCTGCCCCTGGCCACCCGCACCTCCGTACACTTCGCGTCCATGTCCTCCGGCGTCGACCCTATGCTCGTCAAGCGGCTGAAGGATGCCGAGGACGCGCGATTCCACGGCGAGCACCCGAGGTCCGCGGCGCTTCGCGCCCGCGCGGCCGCCGTCATGCCCAACGGCGTTCCCATGGCCTGGCTCCGAGGCTCGTATCACCACGAGCCCCCGTGGATCGACCACGCCGCCGGCGCGCGGTTCACCGACGTCGACGGCCACACGTACAGCGACTTCAACATCGCGGACCTGTCGATGTTCTGCGGGTACGGACCCGAACCGGTGGTGCGCGCCGTCAGCGAGGCGATGCGGCGCGGGAACCAGTTCCTGCTCCCCACCGAGGACGCCATCGTGGTATCCGAGGAACTCGGCCGCCGTTACGGGCTGCCGAAATGGCAGTACACGTCCTCGGCCTCGCAAGCCAACGTGGAGGCGATCCGCGTGGCACGTGTGGCCACCGGCCGCGACAAGGTCCTGTTCTTCGACGGGAAGTACCACGGGCACTTCGACCAGTCCCTGGTGCACCTGGACGCCGGCGGGAGGCTCGTCCCGGAGGAGCGGGGGCTCCCGGTAACGGTCACCGATCAGTCCGTGATGATCCCGTTCAACGATGTGGAGGCGCTCGGCGAGGCCCTCGCTCGTGGCGACATCGCGCTCGTCATGGCCGAGCCCGCCCTCACCAACGAGATAGGCCTGCTCCTGCCCGAGCCCGGCTTCCACGACGACCTCCGCCGGCTCACCGCGGAGGCCGGGGTGCTGCTGGCGTTCGATGAGACCCACACACAGGTGATGGGACCAGGAGGCCTCACGAAGCTGTGGGGGTTGCAGCCCGACCTGGTCACCGCGGGCAAGTCGATCGCGGGCGGGGTGCCGTTCGGCACCTGGGGCATGACGGACGAGGTCGCTCGGGTGCTGCACCAGGACAAGGGGCCCGACGGCGAGCGGTTCGACGTGGTGGCGACCGGGGGGACCCTGTTCGGGAATCCGCTGGCCATGGCGGCTGCGCGGGCCACCATGCTGGAGGTGCTGACCGATGCCGCTTACGCACACACGCAGATGCTTGGGCTGGAGCTCGCGGATGGGATGCGCGAAGCGGTCACCGCGGCCGGTCTCCCGTGGTTCATCCATCACCTCGGCCCGCGAGCGGGCTACGTCTTCGCTCCGGCGCCCGCGCGGACCGCGGCGCAAGCGCGGACGTTCGCCGACGACCTGCTCACCAGGTTGATCCGGATCTGGCTCGCGAACCGCGGCGTCTGGGAAGCGATCGTCGGCGCCGGCCCGGTGGTCCCCGTCCCGGCGACCCACGAAGACGTGGCGGCGTACGTCGGTGCGTTCGGTGAGTTGCTGCAGACCTTGACGAACTAGTTGTACAGCTCGCGGCCGCGGGCCTCCGCCCACCGAGCCAGGACTCCCTGGTACACGTCCGCGGCCTGGAGGAACTCGTGTTTGCCGAGCGCATCCAACGCCGCCTGGATCTCCGCGGCGCTGTGGTCGTCATCCATCTCGTCCCAGGTCATCGAGTCGCACAGACCCCCGTAGTCGATTTCCACGATGGAGCCGGGGTCGAACGCCGCCATCCACTGGTGCAGGTCCACCAGCAGCTCACCGATGGCACCAAGGTCGGACCGGCGGAGGACCGGGATCGCGTTCTGCGCCCGGCGCATGGCGTTGCGGGTCGTGGTGCTGTAGCGCAGGCGCATCTGGCCACGCTCGTCGTCGGCCAGCCGGCGCTCGTCGTCACGGAAGAGCACGAACCAGCGGATGGGGACGTGCCACGGGCTCTGATGCACGAAGGCGACCGCATGCGGGTCGCGGCGGCGATGACGCGAGAGCTGCCGCCGGGCGTGACGAGCCACCTTCTTCGGGACGAAGCGATCGCCCAGCTCGAAGTCGTCGTCCGCGCGGACGGCCAGCATCGCGGCCAAGACGCGCAGCCGCATCCGATCGGGCGCGACGTAGGTGCGGCCCTGCACGACACGGACCTCGGCGTGCTCACCATCGGCCGGTGCGAGCAGCCCGATCCCGTCGCCTGTGCGGCGGTCCAGGTACGTGGGCCTGGCCGGCCGGGCTCCCCGATCCCGCACGTACCGATCCCAGTGCAGCTCCTCATCCCGCTCGAACCCGTCGAGCGGCTGGAACACACGGAGGTAGGCGCTGGGGATCATCTCGTTCGAAGTCTAGCCAGGGGAGCCGTCACCTATCCTGTCGGCCTGTTGGGCAGACGGGCTGAGGGGGATCGGTGGACGCACCGGGACACTGGGGAGGAACCTCGCCCACGCGCGTCCTCGAACCGGACGGTTCCGCTGCCGGCGACACAGACGTCGGGCTCGCCCCGGATGACTTCCGCGCCATGCTCCGCTGGATGGTCCTGGCCCGCCGCCTGGACCACGAGTGCATCGCCCTGCAGCGCCAGGGTGAGCTGACCGTCTACCCGGGCTTCGAGGGCCAAGAGGCGGCTCAGATCGGCGCCGCGTTCGCCCTGGCCGAGCAGGACTTCGTCTTCCCGACGTTCCGCGAACTGGCGATGGCGATGGTCCGCGGGGTCGACCCGGTCCGCTACCTCTGGTATCACCGCGGCACCTGGCACGGCGGGCCTTACGATCCACGCGCCACGCGCTTCGGGCCTATCTCCATCCCGATCGCGACCCAGATCGCGCACGCCGTGGGATACGCATTGGGTCAGCAACTCGACGGGACCGACGTCGTCACGGTCGCGTGCTTCGGCGACGGCGCCACGAGCGAGGGCGACTTCCACGAGGCCGCGAACATGGCCGGCGTCTGGGGCCTTCCGCTCGTGCTGTTCTGCCAGAACAACGGCTGGGCGATCAGCGTCCCGACGTCGCGGCAGACGGCCGGGGAGATCTGGCGGCGCGCCGAGGGGTACGGCTTCCCGGGTGTGCGGGTGGACGGCAACGACGTGTTGGCGGTGTACGTCGCGGTGCGGGATGCGGCAGCCCGGGCGCGAGCGGGCGAAGGACCCACGCTGATCGAGGCGCTGACCTACCGGATCGGGGCGCACTCGACGGCGGACGACGCCTCGCGATACCGCACCGAGGATGAAGTCGAACAGGCACGCGCGTTCGACCCGATCACGCGGTTCGAAGCCTGGATGCGGAGCGAGGGCCACGTGGACGACGCGCAGATGCTCGCGTGGAGCGAGGAAGCAGACGCGTTCGCGCTCTCGGTCCGGGAGGCACTGATCGCGCAGGGGCCGCCACCCGCCGAGTGGGCCTTCGATTGGGTCTACGCCGACCCGCCCGAGCCCTTCCTCCGCCAGCGTCAGGAGGCGCTGGGTGGCTGAGTGGACCATGAGCGGGGCGCTCGGCCGCGCGTTGTGGGACGCGCTCGCGGGCGATGAGCGCGTGCTCGTGTTCGGTGAGGACGTGGGGGTGTCCGGCGGCGTCTTCCGCGTCACCGCGGGCCTGCAGGAGGAGTTCGGTGAGCGGCGCGTGTTCGACACTCCGATCAGCGAGGCGGGGATCGCGGGCGCGGCGGTGGGTCTGTGCTTCGCGGGATGGCGGCCCGTGATCGAGATGCAGTTCGACGCGTTCTCCTACCCCTCACTGGAGCAGGTGATCGACCACGTGGCGAAGATGCGGATGCGCACGCGCGGGCGTGTGGACATGCCGATCACGATCAGGATCGCAGCGTTCGGCGGGATCAAGGGCAAGGAGCACCACGGCGAGAGCCCCGAGACCTACTACGTGCACACCGCGGGGCTCAAGGTGGTGGTCCCGTCCTCGCCGCTGGACGCCTACCGGCTCCTGCGGCATGCGATCGCCGACCCCGACCCGGTCGTCGTGCTCGAACCGAAGGCGCGGTACTGGGGCAAGGAATCCGGCGACCTCTCGGCCGAGGGCGCCGGCATCGGACGGGGGCGTGTCCTCAGGACCGGCGAGGACGTCACGATCGTCAGCTACGGCGCGATGGTGACCCGGGTCCTGGAGGCCGCGGCCGTCCTGGCCGGCGACGGGATCAGCGTTCGCGTCGTGGACCTGCGTTCGTTGGCACCGCTGGACGAGGATCTGCTGCAACGCTGCGCCGAGGAGACGGGCCGCATCGTGGTGGTCCATGAGGCGCCGCGGACCCTGGGGATGGGCGCCGAGGTCGCGGCTCGCGTGATGGAGTTGGCGTTCGATTCGCTCGAAGCTCCCGTCGCGCGCGTGACCGGCTGGGACGCGCCGTACCCGCCGGCCTCGTTGGAAGATGGGTACCTGCCGAGCGTGGAGCGGATCGTCGCAGCGGCGAGGGAGACGGTGGCCTACTGATGGCTGAGCGCACGTTCGCGATGCCGGACCTCGGTGAAGGCCTCGAGGAAGGCCGCATCGTCGAGTGGCTCGTCGCCGCGGGCGACACCGTGGCGCTGAACCAGCCTCTGGTGGAGGTGGAGACGGCGAAGGCGGTCGTGGAGATCCCGTCGCCGTTCGCGGGGCGCGTGCTCACCCTGCACGGGGCCGCGGGCGCCGACGTTCCGGTCGGTGCCGCGTTGGTGACCTTCGAGGTCGAGGGCGCGGTGGATGCGGCAGCGATCCCGCCTCTGCCCGAGAAGGTGCCGGTGCATCCGTACTCCCCGTTCATCGAACGACGCCCCACGGCGGGTCCGGTCCGCACGACTCCGCCGGTCCGGCAGATGGCGAAGGAACTCGGCATCGATATCGGGACGATCGCGGGGACGGGGCCGGACGGGCGGATCGTCGAGGCCGACGTGCGCAGGATCGCGGACCGGATGGCGGCGGCCGGGGAGGGCGTCGTGGCGGTCACCCTCGCCGAAGACCTGCGCGCCACGCGTCTGCCGGTGGATCCGATCCGGCAGGGCATCGCGGAAGCACTCACGACGCAGGCCGCGATCCCGCAAGTGACCACGTTCCGGACCGTGGACTGCACCGCGCTCGAAGTGCTGCGTCGCGAGCTGGGTGGGTCGCCGCTGCCCATCCTGCTCGCGGCGCTCTGCCGGACGATCGACGACCATCCTCTCCTCAACGCCCGATGGACCCGTGACGTCGTCGAAACCCGTGGCACGATCAACGTCGGCCTCGCGGTCGACACCGATCGTGGGCTCGTGGTGCCGGTGCTGCAGGACGCCGGCCGGCGCGGGATCGACGACCTCGCGGCGGAGATCCGCCGGCTGGCGGCAAGCGCCAGGGACGGGACGATGCAGATCGATGACCTCGTGCCGACCTCGACCATCGCCGTGTCGAACACCGGCTCCTACGGGTCCGAGGCCGGCACGCCGATCCTGGCGCCGGGCACCAGCGTGACGCTCGCCTTCGGGGTCATCACCCCCAGTGCCCTCGTCGTGGAGGGAGCCGTGGTCGCCCGGCCGGCCGCAACCATCTCGTGCACCTTCGACCACCGGGTCATGGACGGGGCGACGGCCGGGCGCGCACTGACCGCTCTGGTGGCGCTGCTAGAGTCCGCTGACCGTCTGGGGGGCTTGCCTCGATGAAGATCGCATCGCTGATCCCGTCTGCCACCGAGATCGTCTATGCGCTCGGACTGGGCGAGAACCTCATCGGCGTCACGGATGAGTGCGACTACCCCGCGGACGCGGTCACGAAGCCCGTCATCAGCCGGAGCGCGCTGCCCCAGGGACGCATCCAGACACCGCGGGAGATCGACGACGCGGTCCGGAGCCGGATCGGCGCCTCGTCACCGCTGTACATCCTCGACCGCGACCTCCTGCGGCGCGAGCAGCCCGACGTGATCCTCACCCAGGACCTCTGCCGCGTGTGCGCGGTGCCCAGCGGCCAGGTCAAGGAAGCGCTCGACTCGCTCGGATCGCCCGACACGCAGGTCCTCTCGCTCGACCCCCAGACGCTCGACGAGGTGATCGCCCAACTCGAGGTCGTCGGCCGCGCACTGGGCCGCGAAGAGCAGGGCATCGCGCTCGCACAGACGCTCCGTGACCGCGTGGCCGTGGTGAAGGAGACGGCGAAGCGGGTCCCCTCGGTCAGCGTCTTCGCGCTCGAGTGGTCCGACCCGCCGTTCTCGGCCGGACACTGGATCCCGGAGATGATCGAGATCGTGGGCGGCGTGCCGGTGCTCTCGGACAAGGGTCAGCCCAGCCGTGAGACGGCCTGGCACGAGGTTCGCGCGGCCGCCCCCGAGGTCATCGTCTTCATGCCGTGCGGCTACTACCTGGAGGAAGCCGAGGAAGAGGCCGACCGGTTCCTGCAACAGCCCGAGTTCGCGGACACACCGGCGGCGCGCAACGGCAACGTCTTCGCGGTGGACGCGACGTCGTTCTTCTCGCGGCCAGGACCTCGCATCGTCGATGGACTCGAGATCTTGGCGTGGGCCGTGCACCCCGACTTCTATCCCGTCCCACCCGACGGCACGATCGCGAAGCTCGGATGACCGAGGACGTCCTGCTGGTGCAGCGGCGCGGGGCGACGGCGCTCCTGACCCTGCACCGACCGGAGAAGCTCAACGCCCTCTCGCACGCGGTGGAGGGCGCGCTCGATGCTGCGATCGCGTCGGAGGAGGTCCGTGGAGCGGCGTGCGTCGTCATCGTGGGGGCCGGCAGGGCGTTCTCCGCCGGAGCGGACGTGACCGAGTTCCCCGACCAGGATCCGGGCGCGATCATGGCCTACTACGAGGAGCGCGGGAACGTCTTCGAACGGATCACGCGGCTGCCCCAGCCCACGATCGCGGCGATCCACGGCTACTGCCTGGGCGGCGGGTTCGAACTGGCGTTGGCGTGTGACTTCCGCGTCGCCGACGCCACCGCGGTGTTCGGACTCCCCGAGGTGGACATCGCGATCCTCCCGTCCTCCGGTGGCACCGTGCAGCTCGTTCGGCTCGTCGGCCCGGGCCGGGCGAAGGAGTTGATCCTGCTCCGCGACCGCTTCGACGCCGAGGAGGCGCTGCGATACGGGGTCGTGAACGAAGTCGTCTCCGAAGGTGGGGCACTCCCCCGGGCGATGGAGATGGCCGAGCGATTCGCGGGGCTCCCCCCGATCGCGGTCCGAGCGGCCAAAGCCGCGACCGATGCTGCCGCGGGCGCCCCGCGCGAGGCCGCGCTCCTCATCGAGCGCTACGGGTACGCGATGCTGGCCCAGACGGCCGACGCCGACGAGGCGGCGCGCGCTTTCATCGAGAAGCGCGAACCCCGCTTCCAGGGGCGCTGAGGCGCTGGGCCTTCAGCGTGGCAGATAGGATGCCCGCCTCATGAGAGGGACCAACCTGGTGACGCCTAACGACGTGGGCAAGCGCGTCACGTTCCAGTTCGAGCTGCCGAACGGTTTCGTGGGTGAGGCCGTGGGCGTGCTCGAGCGCTGGGACGAAGCCGCGGAGACCTACTTCGTGCGGCGCAAGGACGGCAGCGAGGCGCGCGTCCCCGAGCGCGGCATCCGCCACGGGAAGGTCATCCCCGACGCCCCGACCCCAGGAGGACCCATACCGTGACCGGACTGCCGACCGCCCTCATCCGTCTCCGCCTCGGCCAGGAGGACGCCCACTACGGCGGCAACCTGGTGGCCGGCGCCACGCAGCTGAAGATCGTCGGGGATCTCATCACCGAACTCGCGATGAGGTATGACGGCGACGAGGGTCTGTTCCGGGCCTACGAGTCGGTCGAGTTCTTGGCACCGCTGTACGCGGGCGACTGGATCGAGGCACGTGGTGCGATCGTGGAGACCGGGAACAGCTCACGGAAGTGCACGTTCGAGATCTTCAAGATCGGGGCGGCGCGCACGGACATCTCCGAGAGCGCGGCCGAGTTCCTGGATGAGCCGGTCCTGACGTTGAAGGCGGTAGGCACCACCGTGGTGCCGAAGGCGCACCAACGCTTCACGCACTGACGTGCGCGGAGCCGATCTCGAGGTTGTGCAGGATATCGAGCAGGTTCTCGATGTCGAACGGCTTGGGCACGTAGGCCTCGGCACCGAGCGCGATCGCGCGTGATCGGTCCGCGGGGCTCGCGAGCGCCGTGACCATCACCACACGGGGACGCTCCGCCACCGGCATGGCCTTGAGCGCCTCCAGCACGGACCACCCGTCCATCCGCGGCATCATCACGTCGAGCACCATGAAGGCCGGGTGGTACCGGTGCACCTGCTCCATCGCTTCCAGACCGTCGTGGGCGGTGTGGGTCACGAACCCGTCGGTACGGAGGGTGAACTCGAGGACCGAGACAACCTGCGGCTCGTCATCCACCACCAACACGCTGCTGTGTTCCACCTGATGACCTACGGCTGATCGGTGCACCACCTGGATGCGGCATCGGTCGCTGATCGGGAACGGGCCGGTAGCGGGACGGCCCCCGTCGGAAGTCCAGGGTCCCGGGTGAGCGGCAGATGGCCCGAACGGGTCAGACGATCTCGACGCCGGAGCCGGGCATCACGGCGCCGATGCGCACCGCCCCGTCGGCGGCGGCGAGGACCGCATCCACCTGCGCCGGCGTCACGACGAGCACCATCCCGAGCCCCATGTTGAACGTCGAGAAGAGATCGACGTCGCCGAGCGAGCCCTCCCGGGCGAGCAACCCGAAGATCGGGTGCTCCCGCCAGGTGCCGCGCTCGATCCGCGCCCCCATCCCCGGCGGGAGCGCTCGCGGGACGTTCTCGTGGAGTCCGCCGCCGGTGACGTGCGCGGCGGCGTGCAGGAGACCCGCCCGATGCAGAGCCAAGACCGCCGGCGCATAGATCACGCAGGGCTCCAGCAGTTCCTCGCCGAGCGTGCGCCCGAGTGGGTCCACGTGCTCGCCGAGGGGACGGTCGGCGAACACCTGGCGAACGAGCGAGTACCCGTTGGCATGTAACCCACTGGAGGGAAGGCCGATGAGCACGTCTCCGCCGTGAACCCGGTGAGGGCCGAGCAGATCCGCTTCCTGCACGCTCCCCACGCAGAAGCCCGCCAGATCGAACGCGTCCTCGTCCATGACGCCGGGATGCTCGGCGGTCTCGCCACCGAGGAGGGCACATCCGGCGCGCCGGCACCCCTCGGCCACCCCTTCCACCAGCGCGGCCACGCGCTCGGGCACGACCGCCCCAACCGCCAGGTAGTCCAGGAAGAACAGCGGCTCGGCGCCCGTACACACCACGTCGTCGGCGCACATGGCCACGAGGTCGATACCGATCGTATCCAGACGTCCGAGCGTCCGCGCGATCTCCGTCTTCGTGCCGACCCCGTCGGTGGCCGCCGCCAGCAGGCGCCCCTCCCCCGAACGGAACAGCCCCGCGAAGCCACCGACCCCCTCGAGGACCTCGGGCCGGCGGGCCCGGGCCGCCAGGTCGCCGATCAACGCCACGGCTTCGGCCGCGGCTCCGATGTCCACGCCCGCGGCCCGGTAGGCCTCGCTCATGTCCTCATCCGGCCGGGAGCCGGAGCTGTTCCTCCAGCACGAACTTCCCGGCGCCCTCCGGTACGGCGATGGGGTACTCGCCGTCGAAACACGCACGGCAGAACGTCTGCTTCTGCCCGCCTGCGGCATCGACCATGCCCTCCAGCGAGAGATAGCCGAGCGAGTCGGCGCCCACGTAGTCGCGGATCTGATCCACGGTGAGATCAGCCGCGATGAGTTCCTGGCGCGTCGGGAAGTCGATCCCGTAGAAACACGGCCACTGCACCGGTGGGCACGTGATCCGGATGTGGACCTCGGTGGCTCCGGATTCGCGCAGCGCCGCGACGACCTGTTTGGTGGTGGTGCCGCGCACGATGGAGTCGTCCACGACCACCAGGCGCTTGCCGCGGATCGAGTCGGGCAACGGGTTCAGCTTCAGCTTCACCCCGCGGTCCCGCAGCGCCTGTGAGGGCTCGATGAACGTACGGCCGACGTAGTTGTTCTTGTACAGGCCGTCGCCGTAGGGGATCGCCGTCACCTCGCTGAACCCCTGCGCCGCGGACTGACCGGTGGTGGGCACCGCGATCACCATGTCGGCCTCGGCCGGATGCTCGCGAGCGAGGATCCGGCCCATCTCGCGCCGCGCCTCGTGCACGGTGCGTTCGCGCATGCGCGAATCGGGCCTGGCCAGGTAGACGAACTCGAACACGCACAAGGATCGCTTCGTGGATCCCGCGAAACGGACGGCATGCAGGCCCCGGTCGTCTATCCGGATCAGCTCGCCGGGATCGACATCGCGGACCACGGTGGCGCCCACGATGTCGAGCGCACAGGTCTCCGAGGCCACCACGAAGCCGTTGGGCAGCCTCCCGATCGACAGCGGCCGGACCCCGTGCGGGTCACGCGCCGCGTACACCGACCGCTCGTCCATGAACACGAAGCAGAATGCGCCGCGCAGAGTCGGCAGGACGCGCATCGCCGCCTCCTCGACGCCGCCCGCCGCGGGGATCTCGTTCGCGATCAAGGTGGTGACGAGGTCGGAGTCGGTGGTCGCCGAGGCGCGGGACCCGACCAGAGCGGCGATCTCCTCGGTATTCACGAGGTTGCCGTTGTGGCCCAACGCCAGGGAATGAGCGCCGTCCGTCTTGAAGACGGGCTGGGCGTTATCCCAGGTGGTCGAGCCGGTAGTCGAGTACCGCGTGTGACCGATGGCGAGGTCGCCGTGCAGCGTGGTCAGGGTGGCCTCGTTGAAGACCTGCGAGACGAGGCCGAGGTCCTTGTAGACCAGGATGTTCTCGCCGTCGCCCACCGCGATGCCGGCGGATTCCTGACCCCGGTGCTGTTGGGCGAAGAGGCCGAAGTAGGTGAGCCGGGCAACATCATCGCCGGGGGCCCATACGCCGAAGAGGCCGCACTCCTCCTTGGGTGATTCGGCGCCCATCGAGGGCCTCAGTGTACCGGGGCGTGCCCGGCCACCTACGGCAGGAGGGTGATCGGCACGTCGCGGGCGACGACCTCGAAGTCCCGCCGAACGAAGGTCAGGACCTGCCCGCCGTTTCGCTCGGCGCAGGCGATGACGGACGCGTCCGGGAAACCGAGCCCGAGGTCGCCATACCGTTGCATCAGTTCGACGACGCGAGGCACGTCCAGATCGGCGCAATCGAGGAGGGTCTCCCCGTGCGTGAGACCTTCGAGGAACGCCCGGACACCTCGGGGCCCGAGCCGCGCATCCAGCATGTAGGTCACCTCGGCCAAGATCGGGGCGGGGACGACGGTGACGTCATCGACACCCTCCAAGGCTGCGCGCGCCCGAGCGTGATTCGCGTCCTTGGTCTTCGCGAGCGCCACGATGCCCGAGGTGTCGAGGGTGATCATCCCTCGTCCTTCGGCATCTTCCGCTCGATGTAGTCGCCCCAGAGCGGCCGCAACTCCCGCTTGATGGTGGAGGAGTCCGTCACGGGGCCGTCCGTCACCGACCCCACCCACGAGGGCAGGCCACGCTGCCGCTGCGAGAGCAGGTAGATCGCGAGCGCCTCCCTGATCAGTTCCGCCTGAGGGACGCTGCGACGCTTCGCGAGCGCCTGCAACTTCGCACGAAGGCCGGCGTCGAGATAGACGGTCGTCTTCTCCATGTCCGACATGGTGCCATATGCCATATATGGCTGTCCAGGGCTCCCGAGCACGTCAGGAAGCGAACCACAGCCACGGACGAGGCATCGTGACGACCGTCACACGGCGAGCGAACCTTCGAGCCGGAGCAAGAACTCCTTGCGATCCAGGCCGCCTGCGTAGCCGGTGAGCCGTCCGTTCGCGCCGACGATCCGATGGCACGGCAGCACGATGGGGATCGGGTTGGCGCCCAGTGCCGCCCCGACGGCGCGCGAAGCGGTCGGACGGCCCAGGTCCCTGGCGATCTGCCCGTAGGTGGACATCTCGCCGAAGCCGACGCGCTCGGTCCGGCGCATGACCTCGCCGACGAACCGCGACATCAGGCGACGGTCGAGCGCGAGGTCGAAGCGCCGGAGCGTGCCCACGAAGTAGGCCTCCAACTGGCGGCGCGCAGCGTCCGTGACTTCGGGTGCTTCCAGCACGCGAGGAGAGAGCCGCTCCGCCAGATCCTGCAGTGCGCCGTCTCGATCCTCGGACTCGAAGATGACCCGCGCGAGACCTCGCGGCGTGACCGCGACCGTCAGCCGGCCGATCGGGCTGTCCAGGTCCCCCAGGGCGACGTCGACCGAACCATCCTGGCCTGCGCGCGCGACGAACACCGAGGCCGCCGAAGCCGCCCGCTCGGGCGCTCCGTTCGCCAACCGCTTCAGCTCCTTCATGGCATCTGCTCCCTCAGTCGCTTCAGGCCCGCCGAGACGCTCGATCGGGCGGCCTCTTCGCTGGAGCCGAGGATCGCCGCGATCTCCGCGTAGGGCCTGTCCAGGACGTGGCGATGTACCACCGCCACGCGTTGCTTGGGAGGCAGGGCAGCCACGGCGCGCCAGAGGTCATCGTCGGGGTCCCCCGGTGGATCGGCCACCCCTCCGGTGATCTCCGCCGAGGCCACGGGCCGTGCGGCGCGCCGCCGATGGTGATCGATCGCCTTGCGCGAGGCGATGCGCAGGATCCACCGGTCCAGATGCCGTGGATCGTCGCACCTGGGGTAGGCCTTGAGCGCCGAGAGGAAGGTCTCCTGGAAGACGTCGTCGGCATCCTCAGGACCGACCGCGACGAGGAGGAACCTCATGACGGTCGTGCGCTGCTCCTGAAGGAGCCGTTCGAACGGCGGCAGCGCGTGCGTGTCCACGGTCGGAGATAGAACCACACACCGAACAACGCCTGGGCGCCGCCGATCGTGAGGTCTACACGCCCAGGATCCTCGGCAACGCCGCCAGGTCGTCCACGACGTGATCCGCCTCGGAGCTCGGGGCCTGGTCGGGGGTCCACGCCGTGGCGCCGGTCAGCCCTGTGTACTGCACCGCCAGCATCCCCAGCGCCTTCGCGCCGGCGACATCGGTGCGCGCGTTGTCGCCCACGTGCGCCGCCTGGGCGGGCTCGACACCGAGTCCGGCCAGCGCCGGGGCGAACGCCTCGGCCGCCGGCTTGAACCAGCCCGTCTCGTCGCTGAACGCCCACGCGTCGAAGGAGTCCAACAGCCCGAACATCTCCAGGCGGTGCCGGAGCGTGGGCGAGGCCGTGAGCCCCACGTCACAGACGATCCCGATCCGCAGACCCGCCTCCCGCAGGCGCGAAAGACACGCATGCACCCCGGCGCCGCGGTCAACTCGGCGGTCTCGCCCACGACGCGGAACCCATCGATCAACCTATCGCGGAGCCCGTCGCTGAACGCCAGCCCGAGCCGCTCCCCCACCAGATCCACCGCCTCCGCGGCGCCCCACGGACCCGCGTTGGCCCGCCATCGGTCCTCGAACACCTGCCAGTTCGCGGCGAAGGCCTCTTCGAGGTCGGCGCGCTCGCGCGGCTGACCTGCCTCGTCCAGCCGCTGGTGCCACCGAGCGATCTGCATCTCCCGCATGTGGCCGCGCCTCTCGGCCACGAGCGTCTGCCAGAAGTCGAACGTGACGGCACGGATCACGGTCAGACGGCCTCGCCGAGCAACCGGGGGATGGCGTGGG
Organism: Actinomycetota bacterium; assembly: GCA_040880745.1. Taxonomy (GTDB): domain Bacteria; phylum Actinomycetota; class UBA4738; order UBA4738; family HRBIN12; genus AC-51. The sequence continues at coordinate 44,386 of JBBDHX010000050.1, read as the reverse complement.
CCCACGTGTCTGCCAGATCGGCGACCGGCACGTCCACGAGTCCCTCGATCACGGCGCGCGGTCCACCCGTCTCACCGAGCCGCTCGCACGCGACGCCGTGCTCGGCGGCGAGGGCCACGAGCGCCGGTTCGGCGGCCGGTTCCACGGCGATGACCGCCCGAGAGGCCGACTCGCTGAACAGCGTCACGTGCGGCGGTAGGTCACCGGGCACCATCACGGCGAACCCGTGCCCGGTCCCGATGGCGCACTCGGCCAGGGTCACCGCCAGACCGCCGTCGCCACAGTCGTGCGCGCTCTGCAGCATCACGTGGCCCGCGGCGTCGTGCAGCATGTCGAGCAACGCCCGCTCCCGTTCCAGGTCCAGGGCCGGCGGCTGACCACCCGGGGCATCCAGCACGGCCTCGGCGAACTCCGAGCCTCCGAGCTCAGCGAACGTCTCGCCCAGCAGGTAGATCACGAGCCCGCCACGCGGGAACGCGCTCGGGACGCGGAGACGATGGTCTTCGAGCAGGCCGAGCATCCCGATCACCGGCGTCGGGTCGATCGCGCTGTCGCCGCTCTCGTTGTAGAACGACACGTTGCCGCCGGTGACCGGCGTCCCCAGCGCCTCGCAGGCGTCGCGCAGCCCACGGATCGACTCGGCGAACTGCCACATCACCTCGGGGCGCTCGGGATCGCCGAAGTTGAGGCAGTTCGTGATCGCGAGCGGGCGTGCACCGCTCACCGCGACGTTGCGTGCGGCCTCGGCCACCGCGTGCATCGCGCCCAGGTAGGGATCCAGGCGTCCGAAGCGGCCCTTGCCGTCGGCCGAGAGCGCGAGCCCCTTCAGCGTCCCGTCGATCCGCACGATCGCGGCGTCCGAGCCCGGGCCGTCGACCGTGTTGCCCTGCACGATCTGGTCGTACTGCTCGAAGGCCCACCGCTTGCTCGCGATGGTGGCCGAGCGCAGCAGGGTCAGCAGCGCCTCCTGCGGGTCGCCGTCGAACGGCGCGAACGTCGGATCCTCGCCCCGCACCGGCCCCGGCGCTGTTCGCGGCCGGTCGTACTCGGGGCTGTCGTCGGTGAGCGAGCGCGCCGGGACGTCGGCCACGACCTCCCCGCCGGAACGCACCTCGAGCCGGCCTCCCTCCGTGAGCTCGGCGACCACCGCGATCGCCAGACCCCATCGGGCGCACACCGCTCGGACCTCGTCGAGCCGGGAGGGATGCACGATCGCGAGCATCCGTTCCTGCGATTCGCTGGTGAGGATCTCGAAGGCCTCCATGCCCGCCTCGCGCAGCGGCACCGCGTCCAGGTCCAGGCGGGCGCCCATCCCGGCACGCGCGGCCGATTCGCTGAGCGCGCACGTGAGCCCCGCACCGCCCAGGTCCTGGAGCCCTTCCAGGAGGCCGTCCGCGATCAGCTCGAGGGAAGCCTCGATCAGCAGCTTCTCCGCGAAAGGGTCACCGATCTGCACGCTCGGCCGCGACCCCTCGGCGCCGCCCTCGAGGGTGGCGCTCGCGAGCACGCTGACGCCGCCGATCCCGTCACGTCCGGTGGCCGCGCCGTAGAGAACCATGAACGAGCCGACGTGCGGGGTGAGCGACGTCGCCGTGACGAGGTCCTCGGCGCGCGCCAGCCCCACGCACATCACGTTCACGCAGGGGTTCGAGGAATGGGCGTCGGCGAACCGGATCTCCCCGCCGACCGTGGGAACCCCGATGCAGTTTCCGTACCCGCCGATCCCCGCGATCACGCCCTCGAACAGCCATCGGTTCTTCGCCTCGGTGAGCGGACCGAACATCAGCGGGTCGAGCAGGGCCACCGGCCGCGCACCCATCGAGATGATGTCGCGCACGATGCCGCCGACCCCGGTGGCCGCGCCCTGGTACGGCTCGATCGCGCTCGGATGTGAGTGCGACTCCATCTTGAACACGGCCGCCATGCCATCACCGACGTCGACGGCGCCTGCGTCCTGTCCTGGCCCGACCAGCACGGCGGGTCCCTCGATGGGCAGCGTCTTCAGGTGGATCTTCGAGGACTTGTAGGAGCAGTGCTCGGACCACATCACGCTGTACATCGCGAGTTCGGCGCGGTTGGGCTCGCGGCCGAGCGTGCCAACGATCCGGTCGTACTCGTCGTCCTGCAGGCCCAGCCGTCGATGCAGGGGTGCCTCGTCCTGCGAGGTCATGCGCGCGCTCCCGCGAGGGCGGACTCCAGGAACGCTGCGAACAACGGCTGCCCGCCGGTGGGACCGACGTCGGGATCCACCGCGTGCTCGGGGTGCGGCATCAGCCCCACCACGTTGCCGGCCTCGTTGCGCACACCCGCGATGTTGTTCGTGGCGCCGTTGGGGTTGGAGTCCGCGTCCACGATCCCTGTGGCCGAGCAGTAGCGGAAGGTCACGAGACCTTCGCCCTCGACGCGGGGAAGTTGCTCGGGCGTGGTCACCCACTGACCCTCGCCGTGCTTCAGCGGGATCCGGAGCGTCTCGCCGGGCTCGAGCCCGCGCGTGACCGAGGTCTGGGCGGTCTCCACGCGGAGCGTCACCTCACGGCAGATGAACCGGAGCGAGCGGTTGCGGATCAGCGCGCCGGGCAGGAGGCCGGTCTCGCAGAGGATCTGGAACCCGTTGCAGATGCCGAGGACCGGTCCGCCGCGACCGGCGAACGCGCGGATCTCCTCCATCAACGGCGCGTGCGCCGCGATCGCGCCCGCGCGCAGGTAGTCGCCGTAGGAGAAGCCGCCGGGAAGGATCACGGCATCCACGCCTCGCAGGTCATGGCCGGCGTGCCAGAGCGCGACCGGGTCGCCGCCCATCGTGGCCACCGCGCGGAGCGCGTCGCGGTCATCCAGCGAACCCGGGAACGTCACCACGCCGACCCGGGGCGCGCCCGCCGTCACTTCGCGGCCACCTCCAGCACCTGGACGTCCTCGATCACGGGGTTGGAGAGCAGGCGCGCCGCCATGTCGCCGACCTGGGTGCGCGCCGAGGCCTCGTCGGCAGCCTCGACGTCGAGCTTGATGTGCTTGCCGACCCGGACGTTGGTCACGTTCATCCAGCCGAGCGCCGGCAGCGCGCCTTCCACGGCCTTCCCGGCCGGGTCCAGCAGTCCTTGCTTCAGCGAGACCAGCACCTCGAAGGTGAACGTCGTCATGTCGTGGCCCCCATACGTTGCAGGTAATCCTCGAACGGCTCGCCGCTGATCCGCTGGTAGGCCTCGCGGTAGCGAGAGGCGGTGACCTCGACGATATCGCTCGGCAGGTCGGGCGGCGGCGGCTCGTGGTCCCACCCGCTCGCATCCAGGTGGTCACGGACGAACTGCTTGTCGAACGAGGGCTGCGCGCGGCCGGGCTCGTAGTCGTCTGCGGGCCAGAACCGGGAGGAGTCCGGCGTCCCGACCTCGTCGATCAGCGTGAGATCGCCGGTCTCGGCATCGAACCCGAACTCGAACTTCGTGTCCGCGACGATGATCCCGCGTGATCCGGCCGCCTTCGCGATGCGTTCGTAGACGGCCGTGGCGACCTCGCGGAGGCGCTCGTAGAGCCCGGTGCCGACCAGGTCGCGAGCCTCCTGCGGCGTGAGCGGCAGGTCGTGGCCAGCGGCGGCCTTCGTGGTGGGTGTGAAGATCGGCTCGGGGAGGCGGTCGGACTCGGTGAGCCCCGCAGGCAGCGGGATCCCGCAGACCTCGCCGCCTGTGCGGTACTGCACCCAGCCGCTGCCCGCCAGGTAGCCCCGCACGACGCACTCCATGGGGATGACGCGGGCAGTCCGCACGAGCATCGCGCGCCCCGCGAGGTGGGGATCGGCGTCGAAGGGCGCCGGGAACGTGGAGCGGTCGGCGCTCACCAGATGATTGGGCAGGATGTCGGCGACCTGGTCGTACCAGTGGAGGGAACACGCGGTGAGGACGCGGCCTTTGTCGGGGATGGGCTGCGGCAGGACCACGTCGAAGGCGCTGATCCGGTCCGTGGCGACGATCAGGAGGCGATCATCGCCGACATCGAAGATGTCGCGGACCTTGCCCCGGGTTGTAGGGGTCGGCATCTACGCCCCCGCCGGGAGCTTCTCGAGGCGGGCGAAGACGCCGCCGAGGTTCCGCAGGAAGCGACCGGGGTCGAACACGGCATCCATGTCGAGGTGTCCGTTCGCCTCAGGGTCGGCGGCGATCACGTCGCGGAACGACGCGCCATCGTCCCACGCCTTCGCTGCCGCTCGCTGCACGATCCGGTAGGCCTCGTCGCGAGCGAGACCCTCGTCCACCAACGCGAGCAACACGGTCTGGCTGAACGAGATCCCACCCAGAGCCAGAGCGTTCTCGCGCATCCGGTCGGGGTACACGACGAGGCCGTCCATCACCCACGTCATGTCGCGGAGCATGAACGCGAGCAAACCGGTGGCGTCGGGCATGATCACGCGTTCGGCGGACGAATGCGAGATATCCCGCTCGTGCCAGAGCGTGACGTTCTCCATCCCCGCGACCGCGTGGCCGCGCAGCACGCGCGAAAGCCCCGACACCCGCTCACAGACGACCGGGTTCCGCTTGTGCGGCATCGCGGAGGAGCCCTTCTGACCCTCGGCGAACGGCTCCTGGACCTCGCGCACCTCGGTCCGCGCCAGGTGGCGGATCTCGGTGGCGAGCGCGTCGAGCGTCGATCCGCACACCGCGATCGCGTTGATGAACTCGGCGTGGCGGTCGCGCTGGATGATCTGCGTCGATGCCTCGGCTGCGCGCAGGCCCAGCCGCCCGCACACGATCTCCTCGATACGGGGGTCGACGCTGGCGTAGGAACCGACGACGCCGCTGATCGCGCCGACGCTCACCGCTTCACGCGCGCGCCGCAGCCGCTCACGGTCACGATCCAACTGGAACGCGAAGACTGCCAGCTTGTGCCCGAAGGAGGTCGGCTCCGCGTGTACGCCGTGGGAGCGGCCGATGCAGATGGTGTCGCGGTGTGCGAGCGCCTGGCGTTTCACCACGGCGAGGAGCCGCTCCAGGTCGGCGAGCAGGATGTCAACGGCCGCCCGCATCTGCAGCGCGAACCCGGTGTCCAGGACGTCGCTGGAAGTGAGCCCGAAGTGGATCCATCGGCCCTCGGGGCCGACCGAGGCCGCCACCACATCCACGAACGCGGCCACGTCGTGCCGGGTCACCGCTTCGCGTTGGAGCACTGCCTCGGCCGTGAACGACGCTCGCTCTCTGCAGGCGGCAGCGTCCTCGGGTGCAACCGTTCCGATCTCGGCCCACGCCTCGACGGCCAGGAGCTCGATCTCGAGCCAGTTCGCCATGCGGGCCTGGTCCGACCAGACGGCCGCGACCTCGGGCACCTCGTAACGCGGGATCACGGCCCCAGTCTACGGAAGCGAACTAGCCCGGGCGTACCTCGACCGACTCGGCGATCCGGATGAGATCCTCAACGGACGCGTCCCCGTAAACCGTGACCTCGACATCGCCCATGACGAATGCAACACTGCCCGGATCCGCAGCATCGATGTCCGCATCCCTTTCGATGAAGATGCCGGGATGACCGAAGATGGTGCCGACGCTCGCCGTGGGGATCTCCTTGGCGATTCGCTCGTACGAAGACTCAGCATCGGGTGGGGCTGCTAGCAGATAGATCTGCGTGCCATCCGCGTATACGATGGCGACTTGCACCTCGCCCCCGCCTGTCGCGTCCGCCCGGTCCTCGATCCAGACGGTAGCGATCTCCGAGTCGGGCAATACATCGGAACTCGGCCGAAGGATGTCGAAGGGTGAAAGGGCTTTCGCGTCGGCCAAGGTGACACGCCGTCCGAACAAGAACGGGCCGTCGAAAGGGATGAGGCCGAGAGTCACGGGCGTAACCGTCGATGATTCCCGGGGAGCTCGGTCCATCGACACATCGATCGCCTGAACCGAGCCCAGCGCCACCGACCCCAGTACCAACATGCCGATCATGACCATGAGGCGCCGGCCTTGCGACATCGAAGGCCCGTTCGCCACTACGGCCTGTCCGACCAGACGGCCGCGACCTCGGGAACCTCGTAGCGCGGGATCACAGCCGCAGCCCTTCGGCCAGGTCGTCCTTGAACTTCCACAGGCTCGCCTGCAGTTCCTCGTCCGCGACGCCCAGGATCTGGCAGGCCAAGATGGCCGCGTTCACGCTGGCATCGACGCCGACGGTCGCGATCGGCACCCCCGTGGGCATCTGCGCTGTGATCGCGAGCGCTTCGTTCCCCACCATCTGGGGCGCGGTGGCGATGGGGATGCCGATCACCGGCAGCACCGTGCGCGCGGCGACCGCCGCCGCGAGGTGGCCCGACAGCCCCGTCGAGCAGATCACGACCTTGAGGCCGCGCTCGAACGCGGTCCGCGCGTACTCATCCACCAGGTCCGGGTTGCGAGAGGACGAGATGATCCGCACCTCGTGCGCCACGTCGAACTTCTCCAGGATCAAGCCGGCTTGCCGCATGATCGGCAGTTCCGCGGGTGAGGCCGCCAGGACGCCCACGAGCGGCGTCGGATCGGTCATCGTTCGGCTCCTTCCAGCGCGGCTGCGGCGATGTCGGTCCGGTGGTGCATGCCCTCGAACGAGATGACGCCTGCGCCGGCATAGGCCCGGGCGCGGGCTTGGCCCAGCGTCGTACCGACACCCGTCACCGCGAGCACCCGGCCGCCGGCGGTGACCAGGCGCCCCTCGGCGTCGCGCGCCGTGCCGGCGTGGAACACCTTCACGCCTTCGATCGCGTCGGCCATCTCGACGCCTTCGATCGGGAGGCCGGTGCGGTACTCGCCGGGGTAACCGCCGCTCGCGAGCACCACGGTCACCGCAGCACCTTCGTCGAACCCGGCGTGCCCGGCCTCATGCGCCAGCCGCCCGGTGGCGCAGGCGTGCAGCAACGTGCCGAGCCGGTAGGGCATGCGCGCCAGCAGGACCTGCGTTTCGGGGTCGCCGAACCGGCAGTTGAACTCGAGCACCTTGGGACCTTCGGCGGTGAGCATCAGCCCGGCGAACAACACACCCTTGTACGGCGCGAGTTCGTCGATCACCTGCGCCATCACGGTGTCCAGGATGTGCGTGGCCATCTCATGACCGAGCATGGGAACCGGCGAGTAGGCACCCATCCCACCCGTGTTCGGTCCGGTATCGCCGTCGCCGACCCGCTTGGCGTCCTGCACCGCGTCCAGCAGCACACCCGAGCCCTGCCCGTCGGTGAGGACGAACACGCTCACCTCCGGCCCCTGCAGGATCTCCTCGACCACGACCGTGCGGCCCGCCGCGCCGAACGCACCGTCCACGAGTGATGCCCGGATGGCGGCGACCGCGGTATCGCGATCGTGCGCCACGGCCACACCTTTGCCGGCGGCCAAGCCGTCGGCCTTGACCACGGCTGCGCCGCCGAGTTCGTCGACGAAGGCGATCGCCTTGTCCACGTCGTCGAACGCGCCGCTGCGCGCGGTTGGGACACCCCGGCGCGCCATCACGTCCTTCGCGAACGCCTTCGATCCCTCGATGCGCGCCGCCGCCGCCGAGGGGCCGAACACGTCGTGGCCCCGCCTGCGCAGGACGTCGGCGAGACCGGCCACGAGCGGGCCCTCGGGGCCGACCACCGTCAGGTCCACGCCTTCGCGTTCGACCAACTCGACCACCGCGTCGATGTCGTCCGCGCCGACCTCCGGATGACATGCAGCGACCTCGGCGATCCCGGCGTTGCCCGGGGCCGCGAGGACGCCCGTCACGGTGGGATCCTGCGAAAGGCGCCAGCACAGGGCGTGCTCCCGGCCGCCACCGCCGACGACCAGCACCTTCATGCGAGCACCAGCACGGTCTGCTCGCGTGAAGGGCCGACGCCGATCATCGAAACCGGCACGCCGCCCAGTTCCTGCACGAACTCCACGTATCGCTGTGCCTCTTTCGGCAGGTCGTCGAACGCGCGAGCCTCGGCGAGGTCCTGATCCCAGCCGGGCAGCTCCTCGTAGACGGGCTCGGCCTGGTGGAAGTACGTCTGGTTCGGGGGCACGTCGTCCCAGTCGCGGCCCGCGGCCCGGTACCCGACGCAGACCTTGAGCGTCTCGAACCCGCTCAACACGTCGAGCTTGGTCAGGCAGATCTCGGTCAGTCCGTTCAGCCGCGCGGCATACCGGAGCACCATGCCGTCGAACCAGCCGCACCGGCGCTTGCGGCCGGTGACGGTCCCGAACTCGTGGCCGCGCTCGCCCAGGCGCTCGCCGTCGTCATCGAGCGCCTCGGTCGGGAACGGGCCGCTCCCGACGCGCGTCACGTACGCCTTCGTGATACCGACCACGCGCTCGATGTGCCGCGGTCCGATCCCGGCGCTCGCGAGCGCGTACCCGGCCACCGGCGTCGAAGACGTGACGAACGGATAGGTGCCGTGGTCGAGGTCGAGCATCGTGCCCTGCGCGCCTTCGAGCATCACGTTTCGACCCGCGCGGAGCGCGTCGTCGAGCAGCTTCGAGGTGTCCGCCACGAACGGCCGCAGGCGCTCGCCGTAGGTGAGGTAATCCTCGGCCACCTTCTCGGCGCGCATCGCCATACGGTTGTAGATCTTCGTGAGGATCTGGTTCTTCTCCCAGAGCACGACGTCGAGCTTCTGGCGCAGGATGTCTTCGTCGTAGAGGTCCTGGACGCGGATCCCCACCCGGGCGGCGCGGTCGGCGTAGGCGGGCCCGATCCCGCGCTTGGTGGTCCCCAGCGCGTTCTTGCCCAGGAACCGTTGCGTCACCTTCTCCAACTCGAGGTGGTACGGCATGATCAGGTGGGCGTTGAGCGACACGCGCAACCGGTCGGGGTCCACGCCCGCCTCGCGCAACTGCTCCATCTCGGCCAGGAGCACCGCCGGATCGATGACGACGCCGTCGGCGATGACGCTCGTGATGTGGGGATACAGGATGCCCGACGGGATGAGCTGGAGCTTGAGCAGCCGCCCCTCGGCGATGATCGTGTGGCCCGCGTTGTTCCCGCCCTGGTAGCGGACCACGAAGTCCATCCGGTCGGCGAGGTAGTCGACCGCCTTGCCCTTGCCCTCATCCCCCCATTGGGTTCCGAGTACGACGGTGGCCGGCATGGCGCCAGCGAGTCTACCGAAGGGGCATCCCCGATCCGGGGTGGGAACCTATGGCCCATGGAGATCGACTGGGGCATCGTCCTCGCGGGCGTCTTGGTCGGGTTCACGGTGGGACTCACGGGCATGGGCGGTGGCGCGCTGATGACCCCGATCCTGCTCATCTTCTTCCACATAGCGCCGAGCGCGGCGGTGTCCTCTGATCTGATCGCGGCCATGGTCATGAAACCCATCGGCGGCGGCGTGCACATCCGGCGGAAGACGGTGCGCTGGGAACTGGTCCGGTGGCTGTGCATCGGATCCATCCCCACCGCCTTCGCCGGGGTCTTCCTGCTGAACTCGAGCGGAGACAGCGAGCACGTGGAGGACGTGACCAAGCTCTTCCTTGGCGTGACGCTCCTCCTTGCCGCATCGGCCATGATCGTGAAGGCATGGATCCAGGGCCGCCGAACGACACGGGCCCGCCTCGAAGGACGTGCCCCCGTCTCCGGCGGCCCGCTCCAGGCGCGCGTCATCCCAACCGTGCTCATCGGGATGGTGGGGGGGTTGCTGGTGGGACTCACCAGCGTGGGTTCGGGATCGATCGTGATCATCTGCCTGATGCTGCTCTACCCGGTGCTCCGCGGGGCCGAGCTGGTGGGAACCGACCTCGTCCAGGCCGTGCCCCTGGTGGGGGCTGCGGCCATCGCGCACATCCTGGTCGGGGACTTCGAGCTGGCTCTCACCGCCTCGATCCTGATCGGGTCCATCCCCGCCGTGTGGGTGGGGGCGAGGCTCTCGTCGAAGGCGCCCGACGGCGTGATCCGTCCCATGTTGGTGTTCGTGCTCTCCGCTTCAGCACTGAAGTTGCTGGGGCTCCCCAACGGTGCACTCGGCGTTGCGATGCTCGCGATAGCGCTGATAGGCCTGCCTCTGTGGGGCGCCGCCGACGCGGCGTCACACCCGGCCGCCACGTGGGAGGCAGCCGGACGCTCCCGGTCGACGTGGATCAAGAGGCAGGCGTGGCTGGCCCCTATCGGCGTGGGATTCGCCTACGGGGTGGCTTACTTCGCGAAGGTGAGGCCGGTGCTCACGCTGGCGATGGAAGGGGTCTGAGATGTTCGAGCGCATCGTGGTGGCTGTCGACGGGTCGGCAGAGGGCGGGAAGACGGTCCCCGCGGCGGTGGAACTTGCCTCCCGGTTCGCATCCGTGGTGACCGTGGTCCACGTGCGCGAGCACACGAAGTACGAGGGTGAAGACGTGGATCTGGGGCCGGAGCAGGACGCGGAGCAGATGGTCCGCTCGGCCGTGGCTGCCTTCCGTGAGAAGGGGGTCGAGGCCGACGGTGTCATCGAGCGGGTCTCCCCTGGCAACACGCCCCAACAGATAGTGGAGGTGGCGAAAGACCGCGAGGCCGGCCTCATCGTGATGGGGACCAGAGGCATGACCGAACTGAAGAGCCTGGTCCTGGGCGGGGTGGCGAACAAGGTGGTGCACCAGGCGCCCTGTCCCGTGCTGCTCGTCCGCTGAGCGCTTGACCCTTCCAGAGCCCCTCCGCTACCCTCCTTGAAATTCAACTGACCGACGTTCAGGGGTCGTGGCGCGGCGCGTTGCGACCTTTCTTCTCATCTGGAGCACCCGTGAGCCGCCAGGACCTCGAGGACTTCGAGCGCCGCCTCGTGGAGGTGGACGGAGAATTCTGCATCCCACAAGAGGAGGGCGAGGCGCGTCACGTCATCGACCTGGGACCGCTGTTCGGTGAGGTCGAGCGATCCGGTCGGTTCCTGCTCCGCAAGGCTCTGCTGTTCTTCCCCGCCATCTTCCTGTTCATCCTGGCCATCCAGCTGATGAAGACGGGCGCCTCGGCGATCGGTCCCTCGGTCGAGGGGCGATTCCCGTTCGCGAACCCGGCCTCCACGCTCGGCACGGGCTGGCTGGGCGCCTACTTCGTGCTCTCGGGCTCCCCCGTGGCAGCGACCACCATCAGCCTCTTCGGCGCCGGCACGCTCACGAAACTCGAAACGCTGACGATGCTGTCGGGATCGCGGCTGGGGGCTTCGTTCATCGTGCTGGTCACCGGGTTCCTCTACGCGATGCGCCGCCGCGGCGACCGGGCCGAGGGACTCGGGATCGGGATCCAGGCGATGACCATGACGGCGGTGCAGTACCTGCCCGGCATGGTGATCGCGTTCTTCATGATGCGCGCCGGGACCCTGAACGTGATCGAGTGGCATGCCTCGGACGAACTCGACGCCTTCTTAGGGGTGCTGTGGGGACCGTTCGTCGACACCGCGGAGAGGCATCTCCCGGGATGGGCCCTGTTCCTGGTGGGCCTGACCACCATCCTGATCTCGTTCAACCTGATGGACAAAGTCCTGCCGCACGTGGATTCGGATGCCACCGCGTCCAAGCGAACGGCGTGGCTCAAGAGGCCCTGGACCATGTTCCTGCTTGGGTGCCTGGTGGCCACCCTCACGCTCAGCGTATCGGTGGCTCTGACGGTGCTGGTGCCGCTCGCCGTCAAGGGCTACGTGAAGCGTGACGAGGCCCTTCCCTACATCATGGGCGCCAACATCACCACGCTCGCCGACACGCTGGTGGTGGCGATGCTGCAGGACAACCCCGACGCCGCCAGGATCGTCCTGGCCGAGGCCATCGGGGTGACCATCATCTCGCTGCTGATCCTTGCGTTCTTCTACCGCCCGGTGAAGCGATCCGTCCTGGCTCTGGAGGACTCGCTGGTGAGCGACAACCGGCGCCTGGCCGTGTTCGTCGCCATCTTGTTCGTGGTTCCGATCGCGCTGATCCTTTCGGGTCTGTTCGTCAAGGTCGCGTGACCGGCCGCCTCCAGGAGAGAGCAGATCAGATCGCTTCAGGATGCTCGCTGGTTCCGGCCGACGTGATCGCCGGCTGGTCGGCTTCGTCGGCGTGCTCTTCTTCGTGCCGGTCGCGGGGTTGGTCACCGGCTCCTTCTGGCAGACCTCGAGGACCTTCGGCCGTATCCTCGAGCGCCGGTAGTCTGAGCAGTTCATGGTGATCGAGGGCGAGCGACGGGCAGGCCTCCGCGAGGCAGCGGACCTGCTCCGCACCAACGCCGACTTCCGCCGCCTCTTCTTCGCCTCCGTGATCTCTCTCGGCGGCGACTGGTTCCTCTTCGTGGCGGTTGGGAGCATGGTTTTGGACGCCACCGGCACGGCCATCTCCATCGGCTTGCTGGTCCTGGCTCAGGACCTGCCGGTGTTCCTGGCGACTCCGTGGGCCGGGTGGTTGGCCGACCACATGGACCGGCGGCGGCTGATGATCGCGTGTGACCTGGCCCGGGTGGCCATCTGCCTGCTGTTCCTCGTGGTTGGACCGGGGAACCTCTGGCTCGCCTACCTCTTGCTCGCGGTGCTCGCGATCTTCGCAGCTGCGTTCGACCCGGCGTCTTCGGCGGCCATGCCGAACGTGGTGGAGCCGAAGGACCTGCCTGTGGCCAACGCGATGAGCGGATCGCTCTGGGGGACGATGCTGGCCGTAGGAGCGGCGGTGGGCGGGGTGGTCGCGGCGGCCTTCGGCGAGGACACCGCCTTCGTCGTTGACGCAATCTCCTTCGGAGCGTCCGCCTGGCTGCTGGCGGGTATCCGCCGCCCGCTCAGCGAACAGACACCCGTGGCGCATGAACGAGCCGGCGTGCTCGAGGCTTCCCGGGAGACCGTCCGATACGCGCGGGCGGACCACCGGGTCCTGGCCCTGATCAGTGTGAAGTTCGGGTTCGGTCTGGCCGGGGGCGTCCTGGCACTCATCGTCGTGCTGGCCGAAGACGTCTTCCAAGGTGGCGAGGTCGCGTTCGGGATACTGCTCGCGGCACGTGGCATCGGCGCCCTGATCGGGCCGTTCGTCGGGCACAGGCTGGCTGGACCTGAGCACCGGCGCCTCCTCCCGGTGATCGCAGGAGCGCTCGCCGTGTTCGGCGTGGGGTACGTGGCCGTCGGCGCGGCTCCGTCGTTGTGGCTCGCCGCCGCCGCGGTGATGCTCGCCCACCTCGGCGGGGGAGCCCAGTGGGTCCTGTCCTCGTTCGGGCTGCAGAGGATCGTCCCGGACAAGATCAGGGGCCGGGTCTTCTCCTTCGACTTCGCCCTGATCACGCTCACGTTCTCGGTATCTGCGCTCGGCGCCTCGATCCTTGCCGACGCCATCGGTGCCCGGGGGGCAACGCAGATCGTGGGCGCGGTGGCCTTCCTGTGGTCGGCGACCTGGTGGTTCCTGATCCGAGGCGTCCGCAGCCGACCGCTCTTCGATCCTCTCGTTCCTTGAGCCCGGCCGGATCTCAGCCGATACCTCTTCGGTGACGAACATCTACGACGTCTCGCACGTGAACGGCGACATCTACGAGATCGAAGCCGACTACTACCAGCGCGAGGGTGAGGACTGGGTGTTCTACGCCGCCGAGGTGGAGGCGTTCCGCGTGAGCTGGCTCGACGTCGTGTCCGTCAGCAAGAGCAGCATGCGGCCGCCTCCTGTCGAGGACCCCGCCGAGCAGGTCTGGCTGTAGCGACCGGCCTCGGATCTGCGATCTAGCCTGAGCCTCCGGGGACCGGCGGCAGGTCGGCGTCACCGTCACCATCGGCATCGGCGGGAGCCCCCGCGCCTGCGGAAGGCACCGGCGGAGTCGGGGCGGCCGAGGCCTGGTCCGCGGCCTTCGCCACGTCACCGAAGTTCACCTTGGGCACGCCCTCTTCACCGCGCAGCGCCTCCTCGACCTCGAAGAACTCTTCCTCTTTGAAGCCGAACATGCTGGCGATCAGCATCGAGGGGAACGACTGCACCCGCCGGTTGAACTCGCGGACGTTGGCGTTGAAGAAGCGCCGGGCCGTCTGCAGACGGTCCTCGGTGTTGCCCAACTCGCCCTGGAGTTGGAGGAAGTTCTCGTTCGCCTTCAGGTCGGGATAGGCCTCGGCCACCAGCATCAGTTGGCGGAGCGCCGCGACCAACGGTCCCTCGGCGGCGGCCTGGGCGGCCGGCGAACCGGTCGCCTGCGTGGCCATCGTCCGGGCCTTCGTGACGTTCTCGAACGTCTCACGCTCGTGGCTGGCGTAGCCCTTGACCGTCTCGACCAGGTTCGGGATGAGGTCGTAGCGGCGCCGGAGCTCGGTGTCGATGTTCGCCCAGGCGTCCTTGATGAGGTTCTTCTGGGTGACGAACCGGTTGTAGGAAACGATGCCGCCCAGCACGAGCAGCACCACGACGACGGCGATGACGATCAGTATCTCCACGGGTATCCCTCCTTGGCGTCCGTCCGCGAGCCTACCCCGACTTCGGGTAAAGCGATGACACCACACGGGGGATCTGCGCCACGAACGAGGCCGCGGTGCTCATGAGCGCGGGGATCCCGGCGACGTCCACCCTGCGGTGCGACACGAAGACCCGGTCGCCGGCGACCTCGAACGCGTGCTCCATACCGCTCTGCAGCAGCCACTGCATCATCCGTGCGTCCACGAGGGCGGTGGCGAACCGTTCGTCCGCGCCCTTCACGTTGAACGCGCGGTTGAACTCCTCGGACTCGAACTGGATGTCATCCAGCGCCACGGCGTCGGCGATCCTGGTGAGGAAGTTCTCCTCGGCGATGCTGAGCCCCGGTCCGGAGGCATCGAAGGACGCGACGACGCAGTTGAAGCGGTAGGTGGAACGAGACCGGTGACCGTTCGCGTCGGTGGACTCCTCGTAGTACCAGTAGTCGAAAACGTGCATCGTCGCGTTCTCCACCACCCCGTGCATCACGTTCTCGATCCCCCGCCCGTCGCCCTGGCGGAGCAGGCCGAACGGCAGCGCGAGCAGGCCGTAGACGTCATCGGACGTATAGGTCAGTCCGAGCCTGGCCGCGAGCGCCCGGATCTCCGTGATCCTCTGCTGCTTCGCGCGGTAGCTGAGGTAGGCGATCACGCCGACCACCACGAGCCCGACGAGGAACAGCGAGAGCGGGGCGCCGAAGCTGAAGCTGGGTCCGGACACGGGGTCGAGGGTCGGGCTCGGTCTCGGCTTCTTCTTCGCGAGGACCCCCGCGAGGCTGAGCAGGGCGAGCATCAGCCGCAGTATCTCGCGACTATGCCTGCGGTCCGGCAGGGACGTCCGTGGTCGGGTCCGCCGACCAGTGGCCCTGGAGCCACCGTGCTTCGTGCGGTCCGGTCGCGGGCCTCGGTGGGTACAGGCTCGCGACCACGGGCGGGACCACGCGAGACAGCCCGCGGGCGGCCTCCAAGAGGACCAGGACCTGACCGGGCTCGAGCATCGGCGCCACGAGCAGCATCACGTGCTCGTTCACGTGGATCGTGACGTCCAGCGGGAGCGCCATCAGGGCGCGCATCATCCGCTGGTCGCAGAACGCCACCGCGGCGCGCGGCTCCTCGGCCTGCACGCGGAACCTCCGGTTGAAGGTCTCGAGTTCGAGCACGACCTCCCCGCCGGGCGCCGTGATGCCGGCCGGGTCGGTCGCGGTGCGCGAGGCGATCGTCAGCCGGGGACAGGAGAACGGAAGCGGGACGGCCGCGCACGACATCCATCGCCGATCCCCGATGCCGTCGCGTTCGGCGTGCAGCCTCGTGACGCCGAGGTCGAACGCGCGGATACCGTCGTCGCGCCGGTCCCACACGACGTTCATGGCGTGTGGGTCCTGAGCGGGCCCGAACAGCGCGAACGGCAGCCACACCGTGTCGGGGAACGGGTCGAACACCGAGAAGCGCAAGCCGGAGCGCCAAGCCGCCGCGAGCAACGCCCGCTGGCGACGGTCGCGATGCCACGCACGCCAGCCGCCGATCGCCGCGCTCACGATCGCGAGGGCCAGGGCCACCCACCACATACCGTGGTCCTCGGCGCGGCGGGATGACGCCTTGACCGGCGGACCCGCTCAGCCCGCCGCGCCGAAGCGCAGACCACCGTCGCCGGCGTCGACCTCGACGACATCGCCCTCGTGGACCTCTCCTGAGAGCAGCTGCAGCGCCAAGGGATCTTGGACCTCTCGCTGGATCAGCCGCTTCAGTGGCCGGGCGCCGTAGACGGGGTCATAGCCCGCGTTCGCCAGGAAGTCGCGAGCGGCATCGGTCAGCTTCAGCGTCAGCTTGCGATCGACCAGCCGCTCCTCGAGCAGATCGATCTGGATGTCGACGATCGCCCGGATGTGCTCACGGGTGAGCGGTTCGAACACCACGATCTCGTCGACGCGGTTCACGAACTCCGGGCGGAACGCGCCTCGGACGTCCGCCATGATCGCATCGCGCCGGGCCTCCTGCGAGAGCCCCTCCGCCTGGAACACGGCCGAACCCAGGTTCGACGTCATGATCACGATCGTGTTGCGGAAGTCGACCGTGCGGCCCTGCCCGTCCGTGAGCCGCCCGTCGTCCAGCACCTGCAGGAGCACGTTGAAGACGTCGCCGTGAGCCTTCTCGATCTCGTCGAGGAGGACCACGCTGTAGGGGCGGCGACGCACCGCTTCGGTGAGCTGGCCGCCTTCCTCGTAGCCGACGTAACCGGGCGGGGCGCCCATCAGCCGGGCGATCGCGTGGCGCTCCTGGTACTCGCTCATGTCGATCCGGACGACGGCGCGCTCGTCATCGAACAGGTACTCGGCCAACGCCCGCGCCAGCTCGGTCTTGCCGACGCCGGTCGGACCGAGGAACAGGAACGACCCGATGGGCCGGTCCGGATCCTGCAGACCCGCGCGGGAGCGGCGGATCGCGTTCGCCACCGCCGCCACGGCCTCGTCCTGTCCCACCACGCGACGGTGCAGGTGCTCCTCCAGGCGGACGAGCTTCTGCATCTCGCCTTCCATCAGGCGGGTCACCGGGATCTTCGTCCACGTGGCGACCACCTCCGCGACGTCGTCCTCGGTGACCTCCTCGTTCAGCATCTTCCGTTCGCGCTGCAACTCCTCGAGCGCGGCGTTGTCCTGCTCCAACTGCTTGTCAAGATCGACGAGCGTGCCGAACCGGAGCTCGGCGGCTCGCTCCAGGTCGCCCTCCCGCTCGGCGCGGTGAAACGCCGCGCGTGCCTCCTCGATGGCTTGTTTGCGGCCTCGGAGGGCATCGATGAGCGCCTTCTCCGCCCGCCAGTGCGCCTGCATCCCCGCGGACTGCTCCTGCAGGTCGGCCAGGTCGCGCTCCAACCGCTCTCGGCGCTCCTTCGAGGCGGGATCGGTCTCCTTCTGCAGCGCGGCGCGCTCGATCTCGAGCTGACGGATCCGCCGCTCCACCTCGTCGATCTCCACCGGCATCGAGTCGATCTCGATCCGCAATCGGCTGGCGGCTTCATCCACCAGGTCGATCGCCTTGTCGGGGAGGAACCGGCCGGTGACGTAGCGGTCCGAGAGCACCGCCGCGGCAACCAGCGCCGGATCTTGGATCCGGACGCCGTGGTGGACCTCGTAGCGCTCCTTGAGGCCGCGGAGGATCCCGATCGTGTCCTGCACGCTCGGCTCGGCCACCAGCACCGGCTGGAACCGCCGTTCGAGGGCGGGGTCCTTCTCGATGTGCTTGCGGTACTCATCCAAGGTGGTGGCACCGATCGCGCGGAGTTCCCCGCGCGCCAGCATCGGCTTCAGCAGGTTGCCCGCATCCATCGCGCCCTCGGCCGCGCCGGCGCCGACGATGGTGTGGAGTTCGTCGATGAACGTGATCACCTGCCCCTCGGCATCGGTGATCTCTTTGAGCACGGCCTTCAACCGTTCCTCGAACTCACCGCGGTACTTCGCGCCGGCCACCATGGCGCCGAGGTCGAGCGCCACCACCCGCTTGTCCTTGAGCGACTCGGGGACGTCACCCGCCATGACGCGCTGCGCCAGACCCTCCACGATGGCCGTCTTGCCCACACCGGGCTCACCGATCAACACCGGGTTGTTCTTCGTGCGGCGCGACAGCACCTGGATCACGCGGCGGATCTCGTCGTCGCGGCCGATCACCGGATCGAGCTTGCCCTCGCGTGCGGCCGCGGTGAGGTCACGCCCGTACTTCTCCAGGGACTGGAACGTATCTTCGGGGTTCTCCGACGTGACCCGCGTGCGCCCACGGACCTCCGCGAGCGCTTCGAGCGCGGACTCGCGGGTGAGACCGGCCTCGCGCAGGAGGCGCTCGGCGCCACCGCCGTGCTCACCCAGGAGCGCCAGCAACACATGCTCGGTGGAGACGTACTCATCCGTGAGCGTTGCCGCTTCCTGCGCGGCGGCGGCCAGCAGGCGGGAGGTCTGCGGCGTGAACCGGACATCGGCTTGGCCGCCCGCGAAGACCTTCGGCAGGCGGTCCAGCGCTTCCTCGGCCCGGTCCCGCAGCTGCTTGGGCTGCACGCCGAGATGGTGCAGCAGCGGGTAGACGACGCCCTCGGGATCGGCCAGCAGTGCCGCGAGCACATGCTCGGGGGCGATCTCTTGGTGGTTGCGCGAGAGGGCCTGTGCGTGCGCGGCCTCCAGCGCCTGTCGCGACTTCATCGTGAGCCGGTTTCGATCCACGTCTATCGCCCTCCATGATGATCGGCCCGCGTGCGCGCATACATCGCGTAGTCGTGCGTGCCGTCGTCCTGCGCCCAGAACCCCCGGAGCACACCCTCGAACGCGAAGCCGGCCTTCTCCGCAGCGGTGCGCATCGCGGCGTTGCCGACGTCGGTCGAGAGTTGCACGCGGTGGATCTCCGCCTCATCGAACAGGTAGGCGCTGAGCGTGCGAAGCGTGTCGGTGCCATACCCCTTGCCCGTCGCCTCCTCGAAGAGCCCGATCCCCAGCTCGCAGACCCCCGGCGGCAGGGCCCAATGCGAGATCCGTGCCTGGCAGTCACCGACCAGCGCTCCCTCGGCCTCCACGGCCAGCCGTAGTTCCTGCTCGGTCCATTCCCCCGAGCGCCACAGCCGCTCACGGAGGTTCCTGCGTGCGTCCTCGGTGGCCTCCGCGCCGGCCTCACGCTCGAGGACCGCGTCGAACTCGTCCTCACGGAAGGGACGGAGCGTCACCACCTCACCGCGCAGACGGACGGTCATGCCCGGCCCTCCCACGGAGGCAGGACGACGCTGCGCAGCGGCACGATCGGGCCACCCCGCTCCTCACGTCGCGTCTGCGCCTTCTGCGCGGCCCTGCGCGATGACCGGAGCTGGGCCTGCAGTTCCTCGGTCCGCTCCCGGAGCGCCGCGATCTCGGCCTGCATCTGGATGATGAGCTTCACGCCGGCCAGGTTGATGCCGCGATCCTGCGTCAGGTCCTGGATCCTGCGCAGCTCGTCGATGTCGCGCTGGGAGTACCGCCGTGTGTTGCCCTGGGTCCGCTGGGGGCGTACGAGGCCCTTGCGTTCGTAGACCCGAAGCGTCTGCGGGTGCATCCCGGCGAGTTCGGCTGCCACGCTGATGATGTAGACGGCGCGCTCGTCGTCGCGGCCTCGGCCCGTGTCCTGTTCATCGCTCATGTCAGTCACCTCACGTCACGCCGAGCGGTGTGCGCGGCGACTCCTTGCGCTCGTCCCGCAACTCCTCGAGCAGCCGCTTCTCCTCGCGCGAGAGCTTCGCCGGCACGTCCACCTGCACGGTCACGAGTAGATCTCCATGGCCACCGCGTCGCGGAGCGCCCTTGCCCTTCACGCGGAACGTCGTGCCGCCGGTCGTGCCCGAGGGGACCTTCAGCGTCACGGGCCCGTCGAGCGTGGGCACCTGGACCTGCGCACCGAGCGCCGCTTCCGGGAACGTCACCGGCAGCGTCAGGGTCAGGTCGTCGCCCTTGCGTCCGAAGACGGGGTGCGCGTCGACGTTCACCTTCACGAACAGGTCGCCCGGCTGCGAACCCACGCCGCCGGGCTCGCCCTTGCCCGCCACCTTGATGCGCGCCTTGTTCTTCACCCCGGCGGGCAGCTTCACCTGGATCGTACGCGTGCGCCGCTCGGCGCCGCTGCCACGGCACGACGGGCACGGCGTCTCGATGAGCCGCCCGCTGCCCTGGCAATGCGGGCAGGTCTGCGCCATCTGGAAGAACCCTTGGTTGACGGCTCGCTGGCCGGCGCCGCCACACTCCGGGCACGTGACCGGATGCGTCCCGGCCGCCGCGCCGCTGCCCCTGCACACCGAACATGCGGCGGGGCCGGTCAGCTTCACGGGCAACGTCACGCCGGCGAGCGCATCCTCGAACGAGAGCCGGACCTGGGTCTCCAGATCCGCGCCCTTCTGCGCTCGCGTGCGGGCCGAGCCGCGCGATCCACCGCGAGCTCTGGCGCCACCGAACAGCCCCGAGAGCAGATCGTCCATGTCCATCACCTGGGCTCCGCCGGGGTAGCCACCCCGCGCACCGCCGCCGGGGAACCCGCCGGCACCGAACCCGGATGCGCCCATCTCGCGAACGCGGTCATACGCCGCGCGCTTCTCGGTGTCACTCAGCACGTCGTAGGCGGCCGAGACCTCCTTGAAACGCGCCTCAGCGGCCGCGTCGCCCTGGTTCGCGTCGGGGTGATGCTTCTGCGCGAGCTTGCGGTAGGCCTTCTTGATGGAGGCCTGATCGGCGTTCTTCGGTACACCGAGGATCGTGTAGTAGTCCTTCTCGAACCACTCGCGGCGGAACTCCTCGGCGGCGGGCACCGCTACTTCCTTTCGACGCGCACGCCCGCCGGCCGGAGCACGCGACCCTTCAGCGTGTACCCCGGGCGGAAGACCTCGGCGACGTGCGCTTCACCGGTTCCCTCCCCCGTCTGCATGAGCGCCTCGTGCCGCTCGGGATCGAACGGCGCCCCGGCGGCTTCCATCCGCTCCAGCCCCTCGGCAGCCAACGCATCGGCGAGCTTCGCGTAGACGAGCTCCACGCCCTTGAGGAACTTCTCGAAGTCGGGCTGGCCCGTCGCGGACAGCAGCGCCAGTTCGAAGTCGTCGAGCACGTCCAGCAGTCTTCGAAGGACCGGCTCGGCGGCCAACTCCAACGCGGCGGTCTGCTCGCGCATGACGCGCTTGCGGTAGTTGTCGAACTCCGCCTGCAGACGCTGCAAGTGCGCCAGGTACTCCTGCGCCTGGGCGCGCACGCGCTCGAGGTCGCCGGCGTCGGGGCCGGCCTCCTCAGAGGCCGGCACCTCCACCTCGACCGTTCCGGCGAACCGCCGCTCGTCGGTGACCTCGATCACCGGCGCATCCGGGTCACGTTCGTCCGTCATGTCGCTCGGTCCTCGATCGTCGCGGGCATGATCAGGCGCCCCCTTCCTCGATGATCTCTCCCTCGACGACCTCGTCGTCGTCGGGCTCCTGTGGCTCGGGACCCTCATCGGCCGGACCCGCCTGGGTGGCGGAAGACTGAGCCTGCTCGTGGATCGACTGCCCGACCCGGCCGAAGACGCCCATCACCTTCTCGGTCGCCGCCTTCAGGGTCTCGGTGTCGGTCGCAGCCTCACCCAGCAGCTTCTTCAGCTCGTCGTTGGCCTGGACGAGCTCATCCTTGTCCGCGGCGGAGGCCTGGTCGCCCCACTCACCCAGCTGCTTGTCCACCGTGTAGGCGAGCTGATCTGCTTGGTTCCGCGCCTCCGCGGCCTCCCTGCGCGCGTGGTCCTCGGCCGCGAAGGACTCGGCCTCCTTCACCATGCGGTCGATCTCGTCACGGGAGAGCGCCGTGCCACCCGTGATGGTCATGGCCTGTTCCTTCGACGTGGCGAGGTCCTTCGCGGAGACGTTCACGATGCCGTTCGCATCGATGTCGAACGAGACCTCCACCTGCGGCATGCCACGGGGCGCGGGCGGGATGCCCACCAGGTTGAACCGCCCGAGCGACTTCACCCCCGGTGACATCACGGTTTCCCCCTCGCCCTGCAGGACGTTGATCTCGACCTGCGTCTGGCTGTCGGCGGCGGTCGTGAAGATCTCGGACTTCTTCGTAGGGATCGTGGTGTTGCGCTCGATCATCTTCTGCACGATCCCACCGAGGGTCTCGACGCCGAGCGACAGCGGCGTGACGTCGAGCAGGAGGATGTCCTTGACGTCGCCCTTGAGCACGCCCGCCTGGATCGCCGCGCCCACGGCCACGACCTCATCGGGGTTCACGCCCTTGTGCGGCTCCTTGCCGCCCGTCAGCTTCTTGACCAGGTCCTGGATCATGGGCATCCGGGTGGAGCCTCCGACCAGGATGATGTGATCGATCTCGGTCGCCGGCTTGCCCCAGTCCTTCACCGCGAGGTCGAAGGGGACCCGGCAGCGTTCGACCAGATCCGCGGTCTGCCGCTCGAACTCGGCGCGGGTGAGCTTGTGCTCCAGGTGCAAGGGTCCGTCGGCCGTGGCGGTGACGAAGGGCAGGTTGATGGTGGTCTCGGTCACCTGGCTGAGTTCGATCTTGGCCTTCTCCGCCGCCTCCATGAGCCGCTGCACGGCCATCTTGTCCGCCGAGAGGTCGACGCCGTGTCCGTCCTTGAACGACTTCACGAGCAGGTCGATGATGCGTTGGTCCCAGTCGTCCCCACCCAGTTGCGTGTCACCGTGGGTGGCCTTGACCTCGAAGACGCCTTCGCCGATCTCCAGCAGCGAGACGTCGAACGTGCCGCCCCCCAGGTCGAAGACGAGAACGGTGTGGTCGGCGCCACCCTTGTCGAGCCCGTACGCCAGTGCCGCCGCCGTCGGTTCGTTGATGATCCGCAGGACCTCGAGGCCGGCGATCTGCCCGGCCTCCTTGGTGGCCTGCCGCTGCGCGTCATCGAAGTACGCCGGGACGGTGATGACCGCTTCGGTCACCGCGTCACCCAGGTAGGCCTCGGCGTCGCGCTTCAACTTGAGCAGGATCTGTGCGCTGATCTCCTGGGGGGTCCAGTCCTTCCCGTCGATGTCGACGCTCCAGCCCTTGTCGCCCATCTGGCGCTTCACCGAACGGACCGTTCGGTCGGGGTTGGTGATCGCCTGGCGTTTGGCGACCTCGCCCACCAAGATCTCGCCGTTCCTCGAGTACCCGACCACCGAAGGGGTGGTCCGAGCACCCTCCGTGTTCGGGATGACGACCGGTTCACCGGCCTCCAGGACCGAGACCACAGAATTCGTGGTACCGAGGTCGATGCCTACGGCTCGTGCCATGGAAAGGCTCTCCTTCCGCTCGAACGCCCCTCTACCTGGAGCGACGTTGATATGTCTTCGTCTATACCGAGCATAGGACTTGAGTGTCTATGCGGCAACTTCGTAAGGGGAAGGGACGATCCGCCCACATCCGAGGTTAACCCGGGCCCCATCCCATCCGAAAAGGAACTAGTACCGACGGCTTCGACCGGAAGGATGGGACGTGGGTCTCAGGTCCAACGCACATGCCAGCGAACGGATCCCCGCCACGGGGCATCCCACCGTGCGCGCCGCCGTGGAGTCGCTCCTGCTCGAGGAGCGAACGAAGTGGGCGATGCAGATCCACGACGGCCTCACGCAGTCGGTCACCTCGGCGGTCTTGGAACTGCAGACCTTGCGCCACCGTATCGAGAGCGACCCCGCCGAGGCCATCGGGTCGATCAAGATCATCGAGGACGAGATCCGCCAGGACCTGCAGCGGATCCGCGAGTTGCTGTTCGACATGACGAGCGCCGAACCCGGCAACGCCGATCCGGCTCTGGTCGCGCTGATCCGCGACGCGATGGACCGCTGGCACATGAGCACCACCATCGAGGTGACCGGTGACGTCGATCGCGCCAGCGACGAGGTGCTCGAGGCCGCCTACGCGATCGTGACAGAGGGTCTCGCCAACGCCGCCAAGCACTCGGGAGCCGCAGCAGCGGTCGTTCGGGTGCATGCCGGGGAGGACGAGATCCGGGTGGAGATCGAAGACCGAGGCCGCGGCATCGCCGTGGTCGACGACGACGATCCCCACTTCGGGCTCAGCATCATGCGCGCTCGTGCCGAAGCACTCGGTGGAGCGCTGGAAGTGGAATCGACCCCCGGGCACGGCACCACGGTCATCGCCGTGCTCCCCGTCGGAGGGCGAGGTGAGTGAGCAGATGAAGATCCTAGTCGTCGATGACCACGCGTTGGTGCGACGTGGTCTGAGCTACGTGGTGAAGGAAGGTTTCCCGGACGCTGACGTCGTGGAGGCCGAGAGTTCGGCGGCCGCGCTCGAGGCGCTCCGCGAGGTGAAGAAGATGGACGTGGCGCTCGTCGATGTGCGCATGCCCGACCTGGATGGGCTGGAGTTGCTGCGCGCCATCAAGGTCGAATGGGCGGATCTGCCGGTGATCATGCTGTCGACCTATGACAACGCGCCGTACGTGAAGCGCGCGCTGTCCGACGGGGCATCCGGGTACCTGCTCAAGGACGCCACGCCGGAGGACCTGGCGCAGGCGATCAAGGTCGCGATCTCGGGCAGCGGCAACGTCCTCAGCCCGCGGGTGATCCAGAACCTGTTCGAGGATCAAGAGAGCGCCTCGCTCAACGCCGCGAACGCCCAAGGACGTCGCAACGAGTACAGCCTGACCCAGCGCGAGAACGACATCCTGGCGCTGCTCTCCGAAGGCCGGTCGAACCGCGATATCGCGGGCCACCTGTACCTGTCGGAGAAGACGGTCAAGGCGCACCTGGCCGCGATCTTCCGCAAGATGGGCGTGACGAACCGGACACAGGCCGCGATGGTGGCCGTGCACATGGGCGTCGGCCCGATCCCCGGGGCGCTGGTCCCGGACTAGGACTGGAAGTCGCGGAAGAAACGGCTGGGCGTGGGGCCGCGCTGGCCCTGGTACTTGTTGCCGGCCTTCCCATAGGGCTTCTCGGCCGGGCTCGAGAGGCGGAAGAACGAGATCTGGCCGATCTTCATGCCGGGGTACAGCGTGATCGGCAGGTTCGCGACGTTGCTGAGTTCGAGCGTCAGGTAACCATCCCAACCCGGGTCGACGTAGCCCGCGGTCGAGTGGATCAGCAGGCCGAGCCGCCCGAGCGATGACTTGCCCTCCAGCCGAGCCACCAGGTCATCGGGCAACACCACGCGCTCCAGGGTGGATCCCAACACGAACTCACCGGGATGCAGGATGAACGGCTCGTCGGGCCTCGTCTCGACCAATTCGGTCAGGTCCGGCATCTCCTGACGGACGTCGATGTAGGGGTAGCGCGAGTTCGCGAAGACCCGGAACTGGTTGTCGACGTGAAGGTCCACCGACGACGGCTGGACGCAGTCCGGGTCGTAGGGATCGACCACGACGCGCCCGGATCCGATGGCCTCGCGGATGTCGCGGTCGGACAGGATCATTGGGCGCCGATGCTACCCGTTGGAAACCTCGGCGAAGCGCCGAAGCGCCGCCGCCGCATGACCCTCGTCGATGGAGCGGGCGGCCGTGGCCATGCCCTCGGTGAGGTCCGCCGCGAACCCCGCCACTTCCAGGGCTGCCCCGGCGTTGAGCAGGACCACATCGCGGCGAGCTCCGGTCTCCCCGTCCAAGATCGCGCGCGCGATGCCGGCGGCCTCCCGGGCATCGCCGCCGGCGAGGTCCGCCGAGCGGGCACGAGCCAAGCCGATCGCCGAAGGATCGAGGTGCGTCTCGTGCACCGCGCCGTCCTTGACCTCGTACACCGTCGAGAGCCCGGTGGTCGTGAGTTCGTCCAGGCCGTCCTCACCGCGGAACAACTTGGCGCGAACGCCCCGGCGCGCGAGCACCTCGGCCATGAGCGGGAGCATGCGCTCGTCCGAGACGCCGATCACCTGGGCGTAGGGCCGGGCCGGATTCGTCAGCGGGCCGAGGAAGTTGAAGACCGTCGGCACCCGGAGTTCGCGCCGGACCGGGGCGGCGTGGCTCATCGCCGGATGGAACGACGGCGCGAACATGAAGGCGATCTGCGCCTCGGCTAGGCACCGCTGGACCCCGGCCGCGTCCAGATCGATCCTGACGCCGAGCGCTTCCAGCAGGTCGGCCGACCCGCAATGGCTGGAGGCCGCCCGGTTCCCGTGTTTGGCGACAGGCACCCCGGCCCCGGCGACCACGATGGCGGCGACCGTCGAGATGTTGAACGTGCCGCTGCGATCACCCCCCGTGCCGCAGGTATCGATCACGGGTTCAGCCGGGCGAACCGGGTTCGCGAACTCCAACATCACGTTCGCCAGACCCTCGATCTCATCGACGGTCTCGCCCTTGGTCCGAAGCGCCATGAGGAAGCCGCCGATCTGACCGGCCGAGGCTTCCCCCGCCATGATCGAGCGCATCGCGGCAGCCGAATCCTCGCTGCTGAGTGACTCGCGGCGGGTCAGCCGCGTGAGTATCTCGGGCCACAGGTCCCCGCTCATGAGGCCCGGCAGGCTAGCAGCGAGGGGGTGTGCGGGCGCGGGCCGGGTGGCTAAACTCACTCGCTGACCGTCTCTAGCGCGACCGTCTTCGCTGATGGCTCCGGATGGGGTGTTGGCGCTTTGCCATCGCCCTTCCGGATGCTTAGATAGATAGAGAAGGGAGAGGCATCAGTATGGGCGCGCCACATGCGAAGCCTGGCCGATCCGAGACCCGCCGTGGGGTTCCCTTGCTGGTTGCTATCTTCGCCTTGACAACAACAGGCTGTGCTGAGCGTGTGAGTTCGCTAGCAGGCGCAGATGGACAAGTCGCTCATTCGGTCCAGGAGGTACTGCAAGAAGTGAACTCCTCGGGCGGGATCACATCCATCACGGTCGAGGGGGACACGATCATCGTGTCCGGTACCGCCAATCAGGGTGCTGACTCGACGAGGACATTGTGGTTCGAGACTGTGGCCGGAGTGGCCTTCGCGCAGGGGACGTCGGCGAAATGGCTGGATCGTGAGGTGACCGACCAAGGGGGGCAGACCACCGACAGCGCGCGAGATGCGCTCACGAGTGGGAGCGCGGACGCGTTCGCTCCGACCACCCTATCCGAGGACGAGTTCGCTGATGGCGTGCGGACACGCGCGTCTGCCCTTGGGCTCGATGTCGTCAGTACTACGTACATCGGACTCTTCGGTGGGTCAGGCGAAATCGTTGTTCAGCCTGAGGACCCGAAGGAGTTCGTCGCGCATGCGGGGTGGCAGGTCGCCGAGCTGCTTGGTGAGTTGGGTCAAGACCAGAAGCGCCCGTATCTCGTTACGGTCGTGGACGAAGAACACGTTCCTCTGTTGATTCTGGCCTACGTGCCGAACGTTGGCGGTGACCAAGGCCAAGGGCTCTCCTGGCTAGCTCCCAATCTTCAGTCAGACGCTGTGTGGGGAAGCACGACTGCTGCCCTCGATGCGCCATAGATCGAAGCGT
Source organism: Actinomycetota bacterium (assembly GCA_040880745.1). Classification (GTDB taxonomy): domain Bacteria; phylum Actinomycetota; class UBA4738; order UBA4738; family HRBIN12; genus AC-51. Next base: position 17,209 of record JBBDHX010000050.1, on the reverse strand, counting down.
GTCTGCACCACATGGTGCTCCAGTGTCACGAGCAAGCGATCGTCAGCCCAGCGCTTGGGACGCTCAGGGGTGGGGAGATTCAGTGATCATCTCTGGGGAGTTTCCGGTGATCGCCTACACGGGAGCGTCGACTCGCGGAACGGCGACCGATGACCGCACGAGCAGCTTCTTGGGTACCTTACCCCTCGATCTAGCTTCGACGATGCTCCGAGGTCGAGAGCCCAAACCTTTTCCAGCCACCGGGGAGACGATCACGGGGATCGCGGTTAACTCGATCTCTCTAGGGCGAAATCCAAACTGCGACACCGCCCGAGCGCCTTAAGGGAGGTGCGGTTAGCCTAGGCTGGCGCGGACGCGCAGAAATCCTGACGCATCGGGTGCTCACTCCCCAGCTCCAGACACAAGGCGTGGACGCGAGCCATTAGCTCTCGCTCGACCAACCACTCATCGTCGGGGGGTATTCCGGCGTACCGAGGGTCGGTCAAGCTCAATCCTGGGAGGTCGATCCGCCATAGATGGAGCATCCACTCCGCCACCTCGTCATCTCGAAGTTCATACGCCCCCGTTCGAGTCATCCAGCTATCGACCCGAGAAGCCAACTCTCGTTCGATCATCGTGCCGTCCGAGCGTATCCCCGGCGGGATCGGCGCCACTTCGGCCAACTCCTCGAAGCCCGCCTCTAGTGGGTCGCCCGGACCCGTGGCCGCCTTGGCCGCGATCGCGAAGACAGCCGAAACGATGACCAGCGCGCCTACACCTTTGATTCGCCTGCCTATCATCTCGATCTGTCCCCGCACTCTAGCCGGGCCCGGATTCGCAGCTCACTGAGTCCGAGCCGAGGTCGGGGCGCTCATCGGTCACGCGCGCCACGATTCCTCGCGTTCCCCTCCACGTCTTCGGGATCGACGAACCGGACCCATGCATCCACCGTCTCTCATGTCTTCCCACGCCAGTTCGCAGCGTCCGGGCACGTAGGCAGCGCCAATGCCCGGGGTCAGCAAGCACTTGTAGCAGGAAATCTTGCATCTCTGGGGGGAAATGGCCAGACTCCGGCGGTCCGTCCCCCAGGAGAGGAGGCGCCACCGATAGCTCCGAGAGGCTCATCCGCCGATACATGCTCGGACTGTGGCTCCACATGCTCCGGTTCGCGGCCGGCTTGTCGGCTGAGGATGTCGAGGAGCGGACGGCCAAGGCCGTGACGGAGTCCACCGTCCTAAGGTGGGAGCGCTCCGAGGGCGACAGCTTCCCGGATCCGAGCAAGCTGGCTATCCTGTGTCTGCTCTACGGGCAGATCCTTGGGACCGACATCCAGGTCACTGATCTACTCGATGCGGATTTCGACACGCGGGTGTGGTTCAATGGCAGAACGCAAGCTTCCCAAGCTTGAAACGGGGGTTCGATTCCCCTCACCCGCTCTCAGGATGTCGCAGGGCATCATCGAGACCTCGCCGCGATCCCCCGGCTGAGCGTCCCCCCTCGCGCCTGTCCTCCCGCTCGCTGCTCCCGGACGGTCAGGTTGATCGAGAACACTCGGCCGGACTTCTGACTCTTCTTGTCAGTGGAGGTGGCTCTGGATCCATCGAAGAGTTCCCGAGATGACTCGTTCGGCGAGTTCTTCGAGGCCGAGTACGAGGGCCTCTTTCGCACCCTGCTCCTCATGGTGGGCAGCCGGAGCGAGGCGGACGAACTCGCTCAGGAGGCGATGGCGCGGGTCTACGAGCGATGGGATCGGGTCCGGGAGATGGGTTCACCAGCAGGTTACGCGTACACCATCGCCTTCAACCTCGATAGGAGGAGGCTTCGACATCTCCTCATGGAGCGGCGCCAGATCCTCCCACGGCTGGGACGCACACCATCGACCGAAGTGATCGATGCGCGACGAGACATCCGAGCCGCGCTCCTACGCCTCCCCGTCCCCCTCCGGGAGGCGGTGGTCCTGACCGGCTGGCTCGATCTCTCAGCCGAGGAAGCTGGCCACATCCTGGGGATCCAGGCCGTGTCCGTGCGCGGACGGCTTCACCGGGCACGACAGCAGCTCCGGGACCTCCTGGAGGAAACCGATGGATGAATACAGGAGCCGACTCCGCGCCGAGATGAGCGAAGAACACGCGCCCGGCGACGCTCACCATCGACTCATGGTCCGGGTCCGTCGCCGGGAACGTCGGCGGCGACTGGCCGCGGGCGGCCTCGGGCTGACGCTCACCGGGCTGCTGGTCGTGGCCGGGTATACGACCCTGCGCAACGGAGCAAGCGGAGACGGACCGTCGCCGCGGACCACCGGCACCTCGGGTCTGCCCTCCGCATCAGCCAACCCTTCTCGTAGCGGTGATCCCGGCCCTTCGTCGAGCGCGACCACGTCCCCGAAGAGCGAGCCGACCGATGTGGCAGCGCCGGGCTCGCCGCCTTCGGTCACCGTGCGGTTCCTCGATGGGTCCGTCGAGCTCCTCCCGTACACGTTCTGCTACCGGACCCGCTGCGTCGACGGCGGGCCGGGGAACCTGCCGGACGTGGGGACTCCCGCGCGGGTGTCGGTCGAGTTCCCGCTCGAAGGTTGGTCCTTCACGGCGTACTTCCAGCCCACCGGGGATGACTGCGGCAGGACCCAGTCCACGCGGCTGTCGCCGGACGGCGACGGGATCTTCACGCTCGAACCGGTTGGCTTCGCTGATTCCTACGACGTCACGCTGTTCGGCAGGGGCAACGGCGGCTCCCTCTCCGTCGCGTTCCGGTGGACCACCCCCGCCGACGGTCCGCTGCCGGAGCCCCGTGCGTACCTCGCTCTCCTGTCGAACAACGACCCGGTCACGAGCTACGGCGTCGAACTGCACGTGAGTAACCTGGCCAGTACCCCGTCCTCGGAGCGAGCCATCATCACGGTCCGCGCCTCGAACGGGCAACAGATCATCTTCGAGGCGACTCCGGCCGATCGGGACTGCCTCCCCGAGGGGACCGTGTACTGGGACGGGCCGGATGCCAAAGGCCTCGCCGCCGCCGAACTCGGCGAGCCACCCTTCACGTACGAGGTCGAGATCTTCCTCGATGGAGTCCGTCATGTAGCCACCGCCAGGTGGCCGAACGACGAGATCGAGGGGGAGGAGCCGGCGGTGATCCTCGGCTTCTCCCCACCGCTGCCGGCCCTCTCCGAGCGATGACGGCACCGGGAACGCGTGAGCCTCCGCTTCGAGTCCCTAGCGCAGGTACCCAGGCGCCGTCGGACACAGATCCCTGAGCGGACACCGCCGGCACGACGGGATCGGCGCCTTGCAGATCTCACGGCCGAGCCGGATGAAGCCCACGTGCAACGGCGTGCGGAGGCCGTCCGGGACCAGATCGTGCAGGAGGCGATCGGCGCGTTCGGCTGATGCTTCGTCCGGGATGACGCCGAGCCGCCGCGTGACGCGATGCACGTGCGTGTCGACGGGGATCGCGTCGCGGCCGAGCGCGAACGAGAGCACCACGGCGGCCGTCTTGGGACCGATGCCGGGCAGCGACGTCAGGTAGTCACGGGCCTCGGCGTCGGGGAGACCGTGGAGCCGCGACAGGTCGTAGCCGCCCTCGCGAGCGTCCACCTCACGCAGGATGGACTGGATGCGCGGGGCCTTCGTGTTCGCGAGGCCACCGGATCTGATCGCGTCGGCCACCCGTTGGGAGGGCGCCGCGACCACGTCGTCCCACGTCGGGAACGCCGCGCGCAGATCCACGAACGCACGCTCGGCGTTCAGATCGCTGGTGTGCTGTGACAAGACGGTGAGGATGAGTTCCTCCAGGGCGTCGGAGGAGCGCGGCGGCTGCAGCGGTCCGAACCGCTTCGCCAGGCGGTCGTGGATGGCGCGGAGACGGCGCCGCGTCGCGTTGGGGAGAGTCGGGGCGCTCACTCGGTCTGTTGGCGCGAGGCATTGCGGAACGACGTGAGCGACGGCTCGAAGTGCAGCATCACCTTTCCGGTGGGACCGTTGCGATGCTTGGCGATGATGATCTCCGCCTCGCGCTTGTGCTCCGGATCGGCGTCCTCGCGGTGGATGAACATCACGACGTCTGAGTCCTGCTCGATCGCTCCGGACTCGCGCAGGTCCGACAGCTGCGGACGCTTGTCCGCACGGGCCTCCGGGTTGCGGTTGAGCTGCGAGAGCGCCACGACGGGGATGTGCAATTCCTTCGCCAGGAGCTTCAGCGAACGCGAGATCTCCGCGACCTCCTGCTGACGGTTGTCCGGGCGGCGAGCGAGCGGGCTGGTCATCAGCTGGAGGTAGTCGACGATGATCATGGACAAGCCCTGGCGGCCCGTCTTCATCCGCCGCGCCTTCGCGCGGATGTCCACGATGTTCACGTTGCCCGAGTCCACGATGTGCAGCGGCGCGTCGTGCAACATCTCGCCGGCCTGCACGACCCGCGTCCAGTCGTCGGGACCCACGCGCTTGCTGCGGATCCGGTCCCACGGCACGCGAGCCTCCGCGCAGAGCAGTCGCATGCCGATCTCGGTGCGCGACATCTCGAGCGAGAACACCGCGACCGGCTCCCCCGCGACGGCCACGTTGCGCGCCATGTTCATGGCGAGGGACGACTTCCCGACGCCGGGGCGCGCCGCGATGATGATGAGGTTCCCCTCCTGCAGGCCGGAGGTCAGGTCGTCCAGATCGCGGAACCCCGAGGGGATGCCCGTGTAGGCCGACTCCCGGTTCTGGATGGACTCCAGGTCGATCATCGCCTGGTTCACCAGGTCGCCGATGATCGCGGTCTCTTCCTTGTCCTCGCGCCGCGCCACGTCGTAGATGCGTTGTTCGGAGTCATCGGCGATCTTGTCGGCGTCATCGGAACCCTCGTAGGACAGATCGATGATGTCGGCCGCAGCGGCGATGAGGCGTCTCCTGAGGGCGGCGTCGGAAACGATCCTGGCGTAGTGCGCGGCGCCGGCGGGCGTGGGGACCTGATCCACCAGGTCGCGCAGGTACAGGGCGCCCCCGACCTCGTCCAACGTGCCCTGGCGCCGGAGCGCCTCGACCGCCGTGATGACGTCGATGGGCTCGCCGTGCGCGAACAGGTTGCGGAGCGAGGCGTAGATCTTGCCGTGCGCCGAGCGGTAGAACTCGTCCGCATCCAAGATCTCGACGACATCGGCCATGGCCTCGGCCGAGAGCATCATGGCGCCCAGGACCGACTGTTCGGCCTCGAGGTTCTGGGGCGGCACGCGGTGCGGGCCGCCGGGGAGGCGGACCACGTCCTCAGCCGCGCGTGCCACCCACGAACCTCCCTCTCGGCGTTGGACTCCGCTCGGGGACGCTACGCGCGGGCCCGGTGCCGTGACAGTGGACAACCCCTGTGGATTCCTGCGCTGCAGGTGGGCCGCCGAGATTCCTTGTCACACCGGCTTCCAACAGCGGTTCTGGGGTGTGGAAAGGCATGTGGATGATTGTGGATATCGCCTCTGACACGCCGAGGGGGGGCGG
>JBBDHX010000050.1:0-11755 GCA_040880745.1 Actinomycetota bacterium | reverse complement strand
CCCCCCCCCCCCCGCCCCTGAAGGCCACGCGAGAGCCCAGCTCAGGCTTCGGCGGTCACCTCGACCGTGATCACGGGCTCGACCTCGTGGAACAGACGGACCCGGACCTCGTGCGTTCCCACCGAGCGGATGGGCTCGTCCAGGTGGACGTCCTTGCGGTCCACCGTGACCCCGGCTTGCGCGGCAACGGCTTCGGAGATGTCCGCAGCCGTGACCGAGCCGAAGAGCTTGCCCTCCTCGCCGGCACGGGCGCTGATGCGGAGCGTCCCGGCCGCGATGAGCTTGGAGGCGATGGCCTCGTACTCGCCCTTCTGCTTGGTCAGCCGCGAGGCATGACCCCGCTTGAGCGTCTCGGCGTGCTTGAGGGCACCCCGCTCCGCCTTGATGGCCAGACCCCGGGGGATCAGGTAATTGCGCGCGTAGCCGTCGGCGACCTCGGCGACGTCCCCGGGGTTCCCGAGCTGCTCGACGGGCTTCTGAAGGATGATCTTCATCGCGCGCTGTACGGCAGGAGGGCCATCTCGCGGGCGTTCTTCACGGCGGTCGCGACGTCGCGCTGGTGCTGCACGCAGTTGCCCGTCACGCGCCGCGAGCGGATCTTGCCCCGCTCCGACACGAACTTGCGCAGCGTCATCACGTCCTTGTAGTCGATGTGCTCGGTCCGCTCCTTGCAGAAGATGCAGAACTTGCGTTTGCCCTTCTTCTGCCAGGCCTTCTCTTCCTTATCGCGTTTGGGCCGTCTGGGCCCCGGTTTACTAGGCATCCAGCGGTGTCTCCTCTGCTTCCGTGGACGACCCGGCTCCGACCGGCGCGACCGCCGCGCCCCAGTCCCCGCCCGAAGACGACGACGAGGAACGGTTGGTCTTCTGCACGCTGGCCGTGGCCCACTTCAGACTGGGTCCAAGGTCGTCGGCTTCGATCTCTACCACCGTGCGCTTCTCGCCCTCCTGGTTCTCCCAGGAACGCTGCTTGAGACGCCCGGTGAGCACGACACGCGTACCCCGCGTGAGCGTCTCGGCCGCGTTCTCCGCGAGCGCACGCCAGCAGTTGACGGTGAAGAACGAGGTCTCCCCGTCGGTCCAGTTGCCGGCCGCATCACGGATGCGCGTGGAGTACGCCACCCGGAAGTTGGCCACCGCCGCCCCGTTCGCCGTGTAGCGGAGTTCGGGATCGTCGGTCAAGTTGCCCACGATCGTGATCTGGTTATCGCTCGCCATGAGCGTGTCCCCCTTCGATGGTTTGCGCGCCCGCCCTAGGCGGGAGCGGGGGAAGCTGCTGCTTTCGCCTTCTCGGGCGAGGTCATGACCTTGTGCCGGATCACCTCATCGGCGAGCTTCAGCACGCGGTCGAGTTCCGCCTGGGTCGATGGATCCGCCGTGAACCGCGCCACCACGTAATACCCCTCGCGCTGGTCGTCGATCTCGTAGGCGAAGCGCCTGCGGCCCCACCGATCGAGCGGGCCGACCGACCCGCCCGTGGGCGAGATGACCTTCGCGATCCGATCGATGGCGGTGCCCACCATGGCTTCGTCAGCCTCGGCAGGCAGGATGAGCATGCATTCGTATCCCCTCAACATTCACCTCCTCTGGACTGGACGGCCCCCCCACGTGAGGGGGAGCAGAAGGATGAGGGCTGCCCAGCAGTGTACGGGACGGGTCCTGCGACTCCCCACCGGGCGCGCCCGCTCCCGCCCGGGTGGGGTGCTCAGGCCGCCGGCCGCGCCTCCTCCGCGTAGCGATACAACCCTTCGTGCAAGACGTAGCGGATGCTGCGAGGCGACCCCGGTCCCTCGGGCCCCGGGACATCGAGCTCACGCGGCGTGCCGTCCACCAACGGGAAGCACCTCCCGTCGAACGGACCCCCCGCCAAGATGCCGAACCGCTGGTCCCCCAGGGTCAAGACCTGTGCCCAGGGCTCCGTCTCCATGCGTGTCATCGCGTTCGCCTCCTCCTCTTCAGAGGCCGACCATAGCCACGGGGTCTGACACGGCAGCCGTAGTACGCTCGATGACGACGAGCCGTGCACTCCGAGGAGGTGCGAGCCAGATGACCACCACCATCCACGACCTCCGCGCGTGGAAGACCGAGGGCAGGCGGTGGGTGATGCTCACCGCCTACGACGCCCCGACCGCGCAGATCCTCGCCGGCGCCGGCGTGCCCGTGTTGCTGGTCGGTGACTCGGTGGCGAACAACGTCCTCGGGTTCGAAGACACCCTGCCCGTGACGATGGAGCAGATGCTGCACCACACCGCCGCGGTCACCCGCGGCGCCGGCGACGCGATGGTGGTCGCCGACATGCCCTTCTTGTCGTATCAGGTCTCCGTCGCCGAGGGCGTGCGCAACGCGGGCCGCTTCCTGAAGGAGGCCGGCGCCCACGCCGTGAAGATCGAGGGGCCGCAGCACGATCTGATCCACCGCTTGGTCGACCTCGGCATCCCGGTCATGGCGCACATCGGGCTCACGCCGCAATCGGTGCACGGGATGGGCGGCTACCGCGTCCAGGGTCGTGGCGAGGAGGCGGCGCGCAAACTCCTGGACCAGGCGCATTCCCTGGAGAAGGCCGGTGCGTTCGCGATCGTCGTGGAAGGCGTGCCCGCCGCACTCGGTGCGCAGATCACCGGCGACCTGCAGATCCCCACGATCGGGATCGGTGCGGGCGGTGCCACCGACGCCCAGGTGCTGGTGATCCACGACCTCCTGGGCATCAACGAGCAGGTGCCGAAGCTCGCGAAGAAGTATGCGGACCTGCGCAGCGTGATGACCGAAGCGGTGACGGCTTTCGTCAGCGACGTGGAGACGGGCGCCTTCCCGGACGAGGACCACTCCTACTCCTGAGGCTGAAGGGTCGGTTGCCAAGGGACCTGCGATGCTCGCCCGCCTGCCTTCCTCGTCGTGGGTGTAGCAAGCGTGGGGCCGAGACGCCAGTGAAGGACCACGGGGCGTAGAGCGTCTTCAGATCCCTTCGTGTTGGACCCGCTCGATGCTACCGGCGATGAGCTATCGAACCCACTACCTGCTGCTCCCACCTAGACCCCGCACCCTCCCTAAACTCGCCCGCGTGGGAGCCGGCAAGGCGTACATAGGTGTCGGGGTCGTGACAGGCGTCTGCGTGGTGGCCGCGGTCGCCGGGGATCGCGGAGCCGTGCTGTTCCAGGACGAGATCGGCTCGTTGGCCAACGGCGTGTTCGCCGCTGCGGCGGCCTTCGCTCTGTTCGCTTATCAGCGAAGCCGTGACCCGGGGCTGCTGCTGGCTGGGATAGGGGCCGCTGCGGTGGCAGGGCACACGCTCGCCGTCGCGCTGGCGCTGGCGCTCTTGGACCCGATAGCGGGAAGCGGGTGGCACTCGGTGATGGGCACCTCCTCCACGGCGGGTCACCTGGGCCTGGCCGGGGCGCTCGTGGTGGTGCTCCCTTGGAAGGAGCGCCGGGGGCGGCCGCCCCTCGTGGCATCGAAGGTCGCGCGGATAGCGGTGGCAGGCTTGGTGATCTTCGATCTGCTGGTGCTGGCCACGAGACCCAGCGCGGGGTCTGGCTTCGGACACGCTGGCAACCAGATCGAGACCTTTCCCTGGCTGGGCGGCGCTGCGCTCCTGGCCGCCGGGGCCATCGCTGCGATCCGCTCGCTGCCCAAAGGAGGGCGGCTGGCGTGGATAGCGGCCGCCGGGCTCGCCACCGCGGTGACGGGCCTTTCCATCACCCTTTCCCCGCTGGTGGACAGGGGGGCGGATGAGATCCTCCAGTCGTGGGTGAGGACAGCGCCCGCGCTCGCGGCAGGGTCCCTGGCTGTCTTCGTGCTCGTGAGCCTCCGCTTGGAAGCCTCGGGCATGCGCCGCACGACCGACCGAGCGGCCGAGGTCATGGAGGGGCGCGCGGAGATCGCGTCCACCATCGCCCACGACGTGCGCGGCCCGGTCGGGACCATCAAGGGCCTCGCCACCACCACCCGCAAGTCCTACGACCGCCTGGGGGATGCCGAGCGCCTCGAGTTCATCGGCATGATCGAACAGGAGTCCGGGCGCCTCCTGCGATTGGTCGACCAGGTGGCGCTCGCCCTCAAGGTCGACGCCGGCTCGCTCGACCCCCACCTGCGAGTGCAGTCGCTCGCGCCGCTGCTGCGCCAAGCGGTGGAGCAGACCGAGGCCGGCGAGCACACGATCGACGTCAACGCCGACCCCATCATCTCGGCGGAGGCCGACACCCGATGGTTCGTCGAGGCGGTCCGCCAGGGCCTGGACAACGCGTGTGGGTTCTCCCCCCCGGGGACCGCGGTCGTCCTGACGCTCGCCGGCACCGAGGACGCCGCGATCGTCACGGTCGCCGCCTCGGGACCCGGCGTCCCCACCGAACTCCGTGAATCGATGTTCGAGAAGTTCTCGCGCTGGCGGCCCAAAGGCTACGAAGACCGGCAGGGCTCGGGGCTCGGATTGTTCATCTGCCGCGGGATCGCGCAGGCTCACGGCGGCGGCGCCACGCTGGAAGACGCCCCGAGCGGGGGTACGATGCTGCGCATCTGGGTTCCGAGGGAGGGAACACCTACGTGACCGAAGCCCGCTCGGTGTCGTTGCTGATCTGCGACGACCACAAGATCTTGACCGATGCGCTCGCGACGATGGTCGGATTGGACGGTGAGCTCACGCTCGTCGGCGCGCCCGTGCACACGCCGGAGGAGGCGATCGCCCTGGCCGGGGAACACCTCCCCGACGTCGTGCTGATGGACATCGTGTTCAAGGGCGGCGGCATGAGCGGCATCGAGGCCACACGCCGCATCAAGGAAGCCTCCCCCTCGACGAAGGTGGTCGTCATGACCGCCCACGACGAGGATCGCCTGCTGGTCGAGGCGGTGGAAGCGGGAGCGTCCGGGTTCCTGTCCAAGGACCAGCCCGCCGACGAGGTGCTGGCTGCAGCCAAGGCTGCGGCCGACGGCGAGGTCCTGATCGACCCCGTGACCCTCACGCGGCTCCTGGCGCAGGTGGCGCACGAGCGCCAGCAGCAGGCCGACGCGATGCGCCTGCTGAACGATCTGACCGATCGCGAGCGCGAGATCTTGGGTCTGCTCGCCCAAGGCAACCGCAACGAAGACATCGCCAAGCAGCTGTACATCAGCCCGCAGACCGTGCAGACGCACGTTCGGAACATCCTGGGCAAGCTGCGTGTGCATTCGAAGCTCGAGGCGGTCACCTTCGCCGTCAGGCACGGCGTCATCCAGGTCGGCTGAACCTACCCGGACGCGGGTATCGAGCGATCTCGGTGGGCCGCCGACACTTCAGGTGCGACGCACGACGAACCCCGTGGGCGGGCCACCCCCTCGGCTCCCCCACGAGATCTGAAGGCCCGAGCGAACCCCTCCCTCGCTCGGGCCTTCAAACGTCCGGGGCTCAGGGAAGCGCCGCGCGCCGGAGCTTCCCGTTCGCGGTCCTGGGCAGATCCGTCACGAGCGACACCTCCTTCGGCGCCTTGAACCGCGCCAGGTCCTCGCGGCAGTGATCGCGCAGTTCCTCCAGGCTCGGTGGATCCTCGATCGAGCGGGGCACGACCCAGGCGGCCACGTGCTCACCCCACTCCGGATCGGGGCGGCCCGCCACGGCGACGTCGGCCACCTTCGCGTGACGGGCGAGGACGGCCTCCACATCCTCGGGCCAGATCGTCTCGGCGCCGCTGCGGATCGCGTCGTCGGCGCGGCCGTAGACGGTGAGGTGCCCGTCGGCGTCGAGCGAGCCCAGGTCGTGGGTGCGGAACCAACCGCCCGGATCGAACGCCGCGGCGGTCGCGGCACGGTCGCCGCGGTACCCGCTGAACAGCGTGGGGCCGCGGACCTCGACCAGGCCGCCTTCGACGGTTCGCACCTCCACGTCCGGCAGCGGCACGCCCTCGTACGCGATACCGCCGCACGTCTCGGTCAGACCGTAGGTCTGGAAGACACGGGCACCGCGCAGTTGCAGCGCGGCGCGGGTCTCGAAGCCGAGCACACCGCCGCCGACCACGAGCGTGACGCCCTGCAGAGACGTGGAACTGGCACCCAAGCGCGCCGCCATCGCGGGGACCACCGACGTACACGCCGATCCACGGCCTTCCAGCGCCGCGGGATCGAACCGCTCGTGCGCGGCCACCGGTGTGCTGAAGATCGCGTGGCGCAGGTAGACCAGCAGCCCGCCGACGTGCGCCGGTGTGAGCACCGCGAGCCACGGTTCCTCCACGGTCACCTCGATCGCGGCGTTGGCGCGTTCGATCGCGCCCTCGACGGCACCGCGGGAGAGTTCCACCAGACGAGAATTCCCGCTCGTCCCCGAGGTCGCGATCACCACGGCCGAGGCCTCCGGGTCGGCGACGCCGACATCGGGGAACACGGTGTCGCCGCCGGGCTCGATCAGGAGGGACGGTCTGGCGAGATCGATCAGCGCGCTCTTCTCCGCGAGGGTCAGACGATGGTCCACGGGGAAGACCGAGACCCCCCGCCACCACAGGTCCGACAGGACATCCAGCCAGGCTTCGCCGGGCGGCAGGTCCACCGCGACCAACTCGCCGGGCGCGGCGTGACGGTGCCCCTGGATGGTCACGTCCGGTAGGCTAGCGGTAACCGTACGAGTGCGCGCTCTAGGAGTGGATGCTCACATGCTCGATTGGCAACCCCGGGGCGAGTGGACCGACATCCGGTACGAGACCGCCGAGGGCATCGCGAAAGTCACGATCGACCGCCCCGAGGTCCGCAACGCCTTCCGCCCGCTCACCACGAAGGAGCTGATCACGGCCTTCGACATGGCCCGCGACGACCCCACGGTCGGTGTCGTGATCTTGACCGGCGAGGGCCCGCTCGCGTTCTGCAGCGGCGGTGACCAGGGGGTCCGCGGTGACGACGGCTACGTCGACGAGCAGGGCATCGGGCGGCTCAACGTCCTCGACCTGCAGATCCAGATCCGCCGGCACCCCAAACCGGTGGTGGCGATGGTGGCCGGGTACGCGATCGGCGGCGGCCACGTCCTGCATCTGTGCTGCGACCTCACGATCGCGGCGGACAACGCCACGTTCGGCCAGACGGGCCCGCGCGTGGGGTCCTTCGACGGGGGCTACGGGATCGGCCTGCTCGCCCGCCAGATCGGCGAGAAACGCGCGAAGGAGATCTGGTTCCTGTGCCGTCGGTACGACGCGGCGACCGCCCTCGATTGGGGTCTGGTGAACGCGGTGGTGCCCCTGGAGGAGTTGGAGTCCGCGACGGTGGCCTGGTGCCGGGAGATGCTGGCCGAGTCGCCGCTGGCGCTCCGCCTGCTGAAGGCCGGGTACAACGCCGGCGTCGACGGCCTGGCCGGCGTGCAGCACCTGGCCGGGGACGCGACGCTCCTCTATTACATGACCCAGGAGGCCCAGGAGGGGCGCGACGCGTTCATGCAGAAGCGGCCCCCGGACTTCTCGCGGTTCCCGAAACGGCCGTGACCCCCGCCGCGGTGTGGTGGCGGGGCGCCCGCCCCTGGACGCTCGGCGCCGGGCTGGTGCCGGTCCTCGTGGGCACGGCGGCGTCGGGCACGTTCGTGCCGTGGCGGTTCGCGGCGGCACTCGTGGTCGCGGCCGGGCTCCAGATCGGGGTGAACCTGGCGAACGACGCCTTCGACGGGATGCGCGGCGTGGACACCCACGAACGCCTGGGGCCGCCCCGGCTGGTGGCGGGAGGTGCCGCGAGCCCGCGGGCCGTGCTGACCGCCGCGCTGGGCGCCATGGCGATCGCCGGGCTGGCGGGGTTGGCGCTCGCGCTCGCCACCGAGCCCGCGCTGATCCTGCTGGTGGGCGCCCTCGCGATCGTGGCCGCGCTCCTGTACAGCGGCGGTCCGCGTCCCTACGCCGGGCTCGGCCTCGGCGAGGTGATGGTCTTCGTCTTCTTCGGGCTGTTGGCCACCTGCGGCACGGCGTACGTGATGGCCGAGACGGTGAGCGCCGACGCCTGGTGGGCGGGGTCGGCGCTCGGCCTGCTGAGCGTCGCCATCTTGGTGGCGAACAACCTGCGCGACATCCCCACCGACGCCGCGGGCGGCAAGCGAACGCTCGCGGTCCGGCTCGGTGATCCGAAGACGCGCCTGCTGTACCGGACCTGCGTCGTCGGCGCGCTGGCAGTGATCGTGGCCGGCGCGTCGGTCCATGTGCTCGAGGAGGGGATCGGCCTCACGCCGTGGGCGCTGCTGGGGCTCGTGGCGTGGATCCCCACGATCCGGCCGATGGACGCCGTGGGCCGGGCGAGCGGGCGCGACCTCATCCCCGTGCTCACCGGGACGGCGCTCGTCCACGCGGTCTGCGGGCTCGCGATGGCCGCAGGGCTCGTGCTGCAGCACACCGTGCGGCCCGGGCCGCTCATCCCGGGGACGTGAACGGGATGGGCCTGGGCGATATCTCGCTCGCGTGTGCCGCGGCGGCGGTGGACGCGCTCGTGGCAGGAGGCGTGCGCCACGCGTGCGTCTCCCCCGGGTCGCGCTCCACGGCACTCGCGCTGGCGCTGGCGCGGGACGATCGCATCACGGTCCACGTCCACCTGGACGAACGCTCGGGCGCGTTCTTCGCGCTGGGCATCGCGAAGGCGACCGGTGAGCCGGTGGTGGTCGCGTGCACGAGTGGCTCGGCGGTGGCCGAGTTGTTCCCCGCGGTCGTCGAGGCCTCGCAGTCGCGGACGCCGCTCGTGCTGCTCACCGCCGACCGGCCGCCGCGGCTGCGCGGCACCGGCGCGAACCAGACCATCGTGCAGGAGGACCTGTTCGGACGGTACGCGCGCGCCTACGTGGAGCCGCCCGTGCCGGCGACACCCGCGGACGTGGCGGCCTGGCGCGACGCCGGACGGCGCGCGGTGGAGGCCGCGCTCGGGACCCCGCGCGGTCCCGTGCATCTGAACGCGCCGTTCGAAGAGCCGCTGGTCCCCGAAGGCGACGGGCTCGCCCCCGAGCCGGCATCGGCGTGGGTGCCCGTGCCGGCCGAGCCGGACGTGGAGGCGGCAGAGGCCGCGCTCGAGTCGTTCCTGGCTCACCACGCGGGTCGGCGCGGCGTGCTCACGATCGGCTCGCTGGCATACCCACCGAAGACCCTGGCGCTGCTGTCGCTCGGCACGCTGCTCGGCTGGCCCGTGCTCGCGGAACCCCTCAGCGGTCTGCGGCTGGATGCCTCGGACGCCGGGCGGGCGCTCGCCGCCGGGCAGTTCCTGGCGGGGGACGCCGCGTGGCTCGACCGGCACCGCCCCGAGGTGGTGTTGCAGGCGGGGGCGGCGCCCACGACCCGGTCCACCCAGGCGCTGGTCGCTGTAGCCGAGACGCTCGTGGTGCTTGACCGCGACCACCTCGACCCCGACCCGGCCGGCCGTGCCGAGCGGCGGATCCACGTCGATCCCGAACTGTTCGCCGCGCTGGTGTGGGACCGCGCCGCCGCGGGTGACGCAGCACCGGTGGCCGACCCGGCGTGGTCGGAGTCCTGGCGCACGGCGGACCTGCTCGCGCGCACCACCGTCGACCGTTCGCTCGACGGCTGGGACGAGCCGTTCGAGGGTCGGGTGGCGCGCGACCTGGCGGCGTTCGTGCCGAACGGATCGGTGTTGGCGGTGGGATCGTCTACGCCGGTCCGTGACCTGGACGCGTTCATGGCGCCGAGGCGTCCGCCGCGGATGTGGAGCGAGCGCGACCTGATGCGCGTGGTCGCGAACCGTGGTGCGAGCGGCATCGACGGCTTCGTCTCGACGGCGCTCGGCGCGGCGGCTGCGGACACGGGTCCCGTCTACGCGCTCATGGGCGACCTGACGTTCCTGCACGACGCGGGCGGTCTGCTGTGGTCGGCGTCGCGCGGTGTGGACGCGGTGCTCGTCGTGGTGGCCAACGGTGGCGGGCGGATCTTCTCGATGCTGGAGCAGCGCGGCCTGCCCGAGCACGAGGAGCTGTTCGTGACGCCGCCGCCGGTCGCGATCGAGGGCGTGTGCGCGGCGGCGGGTGCGGGTCATGTGCGCGTGGAGCGGAGCGGCGACTTCCTCCCGGCGGTCGAGCGAGCGGCCCGTGCCGGTGGGGTCCAGATCGTGGAACTCGCATCCGATCCCGACCTCGACCTGGAGCGCCGCGAGACGATCAGGACGGCGGTCGCGAACGCGTTGGCAACGCGCTAGCGTTCGGCAGCGATGCAGAACGAACGGAGCCTCGCCGGTCACGTCGCGATCGTGACGGGCGCCAACCACGGCATCGGAGCCGCGACGGCCGCGGCGCTCGCATCGCGCGGAGCGGCGGTCTTCCTCACCTACCTACGGTCGCGGGAGCCGGCAGACCCGGGTCGCAACCTCCCGCCTGGATACGACGACGCGCGCGGTGCGGATGCCGGAGCCGTCGTCGCCGGGATCGACGCGGCCGGAGGCCGGGCGGTCGCCCTCGAAACCGACCTCGCCGCTGCCGACGCGCCTGCGCTCATCTTCGACGCGGCGGAGGAGGCGTTCGGGCCGGTCGACATCCTGATCAACAACGCGAGCTGTTGGGTCGCCGATTCGTTCCGCCCGGCGGAACACGATCGCATCGGGCGGAGGCTCGCCGGCGTTTCACCCGCCACCCTCGACCAGGTTTTCGCGGTGGACGCCAGGGCCGCGGCGCTCATGATCGCGGAGTTCGCGCGGCGGCACATCGCGCGGGGCGCCTCATGGGGCAGGATCGTCGGCCTCAGCTCCGGCGGGCCGCTCGGGTTCCCCGAGGAGGTCTCCTACGGCGCAGCGAAATCGGCACAGGAGGACTTCACGATGTCGGCGGCGCTCGAACTCGCGGATCACGGCGTCACGGCCAACGTGGTCCACCCGCCCGTGACCGACACAGGGTGGATCACACCGGAGGTCGAGCGGTTCGTCCACGAGAGCGAGGACCACTTCCACGTGGCGGACCCCGCACAGGTGGCGCGCGTGATCGCGTACCTCGTCTCGGATGAGGCGGCGCTCATCACCGCGAACGTGATCCGCCTGCGCTAGAGCCCGAGCCGTGATCGCTCGACCGGGATGGGCGAAGTGTGAGTTATGTCACAGATGACATACTTCGAGGATGGTGCGGACCACGGTGATGGCGGAGGAGATCGTGATGGAGCGGCTGAAGGCACTCGCCGCCGAGCGGGGGGTGTCACTCAGCATGCTCGTCCGGGAGGCCTTGGCGGAGAAAGCGGATGAGTACCGGCCCCGGCCGAGCCTCGGTATCGGCGCCTCAGGGAGCAGCTCCCTCGGCACGGACGCGTCGCGAGGGCGGATACCGCCTCGATGATCGTCCTCGACACCGGCGTGGTGGTGGCCGCGCTCGATCGTGACGACCGGCGACACCGAGCCTGCCGCAGCCTCCTGGAACAGACCGACGAGCGGTTGATCGTGCCGGCACCGATCATCCCGGAGGTCGACTACTTCATCGGGGGGAGGCTGGGGCCGGAGGCCATGGCCGTGTTCCTCGGCGACGCGAGGAAGGGTGCCTACCAGATCGAAGATCTGTCGACCGGCGACCTCCACCGCATCATCGAGTTGATCACGGCGTATGCCGACCTGGACGTGGGGTTCGTCGACGCGTCGGTCCTCACCATCGCCGAGCGACTCGGGGCGATCCGGGTCGCGACCCTTGACCGTCGGCACTTCGGCACGATGCGCCCACGCCATGTGGCGTCGCTCGAACTCCTGCCATGAGGGGACCACCCACCGATGCCGACCTGGGAGGCCTGCATCGCAGATCGATGAACCCGGTGGAGGCGTCGCGGTACTCGGCGTCGAACCCGAGCACCCCGGGGGTGCCCTGGCGCGGCACT
>JBBDHX010000049.1:0-64945 GCA_040880745.1 Actinomycetota bacterium | reverse complement strand
CCCCCCCCCCCGATCGCGTGGACCGCTTCCGAACACCCGTTCGAAACAACGTTTGACGCCTCCCGAGCGCCTTGGCTAGGGTTGTCAGCAGAGGGTCGGCACGCCGCCGGACCCTCGACCCATATACGGCCTATGACCAGGAACCCGACAACTCCCACCCCCCGAAGGATCGTCCGGCTCCTCGTAGCCGCGATCGTGGTGCTGCCAACCCTCGCCGTCTCCCTCTCCACTGCATCAGCTGCGCCATCGGAGCAAGAGGTCGCGGACGCGAAAGCAGAGGCCGACCGGCTCGGTCACGAACTCGAAACCAAGATCGAGGCCTACAACGACGCGAAGTATCAGTTGTCCCTGACCCAGCAACTGCTGGCCGACGCGAAGGCGCGGATGGATGCCGCCGAAGCCGAGGCGACCGCGGCCCGAACCCAACTCTCAGATCGCGCCGTCGAGGCCTACACGGGCATGGGATCGCAGCTCGACGTGCTGTTGGAGGCGCAGGACTTCTCGCAGTTCTCCGACCGGCTCACGTTCATGGGGGCCATCGCCGAGGCTGATGCGGCGATCGCCGCCAGCGCCGATGCGTCTGGTCAGAAGGCGGAGTGGGCCGCGCAGGAGTACGCCGACGCGGTCGCGACGGCGCAGGGCCACCTCGACGCGATGAGCGACGATCGCGCCGACATCGAGGCGATGCTCGCGCGGCAAGAAGAGCTGTATCAGACCCTGAACGTCGAGTACGAGGACTACCTCGCCGCCCAGGCCGCGCAGGCCGCGGCAGCCGCAGCCGCGGAGGCGGCCGTCCAGAACGGCGGCGGCTCCGGCGACGCCCCATCCGCACCGGCGCCACCTCCACCGCCCGCCAACGCCACCGCCGCCCAGGTCGCGGTGAGCGCCGCGTACTCGGTGCGCGGAGCCGCATACGTCTGGGGCAGCGCTGGGCCGAGCACGTTCGATTGCTCAGGGCTCACGTCCTGGGCATGGGCGCAAGCGGGCGTGCCGCTCCCGCACTCGGCCTCCGCGCAATACTCGATGCTCCCCAACGTGCCGCTCTCGCAGATCCAGCCCGGCGACATCATCTACTACGGCAACTTCGGCCCGCATGTCGCCCTGTACGCCGGTGGCGGGGTCATCATCCACGCCACCCACCCGGGCCCGACCGGCGCGGTACAGACGGATTCCCTCTACGGCTACGACAAGCCGTGGGGGGCCGTTCGACCCGGCTGAGCAGGTCCTCGGCTAGGCTCTCCCGCCGTGGAGACGGTGCACCCCTCGCGAGCCGACCTGACGCTCGTCACGAGGCTCCGGGCAGGCGATGAGGCCGCGTTCATGGAACTCGTCGACGCACTCGGTCCCTCGATGCGACGGGTCGCCAGGATGTTCGTGTCCTCCGACGCCGTCGCCGACGAAGTGGTCCAGGACGCGTGGCTCGGGGTCCTGCAGGGCCTCGCGAAGTTCGAAGGTCGCGCGTCGCTGCGGACCTGGATCTTCCGGATCCTGGTCAACATCGCGAAGACACGCGGGCAGAAGGAGGCGCGGAGCGTTCCGTTCGCCTCCCTCGCCGGCGACGATCTGGACCAACCCACCTGGGACCCGTCTGCGTTCCTGGGCGAGGACGCCGGGTCCCCGGGGCACTGGTCCTCCCTCCCGTTCGATTGGCGAGGGATCCCCGAGGAGCGGCTGGAGGCCACCGAGACGCTCGGGGTGATCCGCAGGACGCTCGACATGCTGCCTCCGATGCAGGCGGAGGTCCTGCGCTTGCGCGACGTCTTGGGCTGGTCCTCCGAGGAGATCCGTAACGCTTTGGACATATCTGAGACCAATCAGCGTGTCCTCCTGCACCGCGCACGGGCGAAGGTCCGCACCGCGATCGAGGAACACCTGAGGAGCGTGGGGCAAGCGTGAGCGCACAGATGGCGTGCAGAGAGATCGTCGAGATGCTGAGCGACTACCTCGAGGGGGCGCTCTCCCCCGTGGTGAGCGGTCACGTCGAGGCGCACCTCAGCGCATGCGACGGCTGCACCATGGTCTTGGATCAGCTGCGTGCGACGATCGCCACCGCCGGCCGCCTGGACGAGGACGAACTCAGCCCGGACCAGCGTGCCACACTGCTGGCGGCGTTCCGCCACCACACCGACGGCGAGGCCTAGCCCGGGGTCTCCAGGTCGGCGAGCCGCGTCTCGGCCTGCTGCACGAGCGGTTCGATCCCCGCCTCTCGCGCGGCATCACGCGCCTGCTCGAGCAGGGCACGGGCCTGGCCCCGGCGGATGTCTGCGTTCGCGTCGTTCGCGTACTTGAGCTTCTCGTCGGCCTTGATGATCAGCTCGAAGATCTCCTTCGGGTCCATGTCCCTCACGCCTCGGTCCCGGCCGTCTCGAGCTGTTTCGCCAGGTACTGGCGGATCGCGATCGCCACGGCCGCTCCCTCGCCGACGGCGCTCGCGAGCTGCTTCGTCGAACCGCCGCGGACGTCACCCGCCGCGAACACCCCGGGCATCGACGTCATGAAGGCGTCGTCGGTCACCACGAACCCACGCGCGTCGCGTTCGATCGCCCCGGGCAGGAAGCCTGTGTTGGGATCGAGCCCCACGAACACGAACACGCCGGCCGGATGGTGCTCTTCCTTCTCACCGGTCTCGAGGTTGTCGATCACCACCGTGCCCACCTTGCCGCTGCCGTCGTCTTTCGGGCGGAAGGCCTTGACCTCGCGTCGCAGCAGGACCTCCATCTTGGGGTGCATGCGAACCTTGTCCTGGAGCACCTGGCTGCCGGCGAGCCGGTCCTTGTATTCAACGACCGTGACCTTGTCGGTGAACTCGGTGAGGAACAGACCCTCCTCCAGGCCACTGTTGCCGCCGCCGAGCACCATGATCTCGTCCGAGCCCTTGTAGAAGGGACCGTCGCAGGTGGCGCAGAAGTGGATGCCCGCGCCGATGAGGTCGTCCTCGCCCTCGGCGCCGGTCCGGCGGTAGGAAGATCCGGTCGCGATGACCACGGCGCGCGCGTGGTAGTGACCATCGTTCGCGGTCACGACCTCGATCTCGCCGCCGCCTTCGTCGTTGATCTGGATGACCGACAGCGCCTGCAACATCTCCACGTCGTAGCGCCGGGCCTGCTGCACGATGCGATCGGCGAGTTCGGCGCCGCCGATCCCCTCGGGGAACCCGGGGTAGTTGTCCAGGCGTTCGGTCACGCCGGCCTGTCCCCCCAGACCCTTCGAGTCGATGATCAGCGTCTCCAGGTTCTCCCGGGCCGCGTAGATCGAGGTCGTGAGACCCGCGGGACCGCCGCCCACGATGATGAGGTCGTAGACGTGCTGCATCGCCGTGCGCTCGAGCCCGAGCTTGTCGGCGAGCTCCTCGTTCGAGGGCTCCGAGAGGTGCGTGTCGTCGGGGAAGATGATGGTCGGGATGATGTTGTTGCCGTCGTTACGAGCCTGCACGACGTCCAGGTGCTCGGGCTCGGTTTCGATGTCGTGCCACTCGTACGGGACGCGCTGGTCACCGAGGAACTTCTTGGCCCGGCGGCAGTCCACGCACCAACTGGCCCCGTACACCTTGATCTTCTCGTCCACGACACATCCTCCGGTTCTCGACCGATACCGGCATCGTATGACTCGAGCGGCCGGGTGTTACACCGGAGCGCCCGGAGACTCGACCGCGAACCCCGCGGCCTCTGCAGCACGGCCGAGCTGACGGTCGTAGGTGATGAAGGCGTCGATGTCGCCGGCGATCGTGAGCGCCGTCGCCAGGTGGATCGCATCGAGTGACCGGAGCGCGGACGGTTGCAGGAGCGCGGCCCTTCTCAGGATCGACTCGTCGATCGGTAGCAGCGCTGCCAGTCCCGTCACCGATGAAGGGTCCCGGGGGCGGGCGTCCTCGACTCGCATCACTGCCCGAGCGATCTCGACCCTGGCGAGCGCGCTCGACACCAGCTGGACGCCTCTCAGCCGCTGCTCCAGTTCGGCCGTTCCTCGTTCGGAGATGGCGAGCTTGACGAGCGCCGACGCGTCCGCATAGACGATGCTCAGATCGTGTCCTCCCCCAGTTCGCGGAGCGCCCGGGTCCCTTCATCGGTGATCGGGCCGCTGAGCGGGGGAAGATCCTCGATCCTCGTGGTGGCAGGCGTGGCCCGTCCCTCGGCGATGAGTCTCTCGAGCGTGCTCGTGTCCGATATCGGCGGCGTGAGCCGCGCCACGGGACGCCCGTGCTCGGTCACCACGAGCGTCACCCCCTCCTTCACGCGCCGCAGGTAGACGCTGAGATTCTGGCGCAGCTCTCTGACACCCACCCGTTCCGGCTGGTCAGTGACCATGTAGCACAAGGTAACACAACGCTGGACTCTTCCGGGCGTGCGTCCTTCTATACACTCAGTGTATAGTGCGAGCATGGCCGTTGCGGAGACGATGCTCGGGCTCCTCGAGGAACGGCCCCGGCATGGCTATGACCTCAAGCAGGCCTACGACCGTCTCTTCGGGGAACGGCGGCCCCTTCGGTTCGGGCAGATCTACGCGACCCTGGCGCGCCTGGACCGAGACGGCCTCGTTCGGATGGAAGCCCTCGAGCAGGAGGAGGGGCCTGAGCGCAAGCGCTACGGGATCACCGCCGAGGGCGTGGCGGACCTGGACGTCTATCTCCGCGAGGCCCTCGACCCGAAGCCAGGCCTTCACGATGAGTTGTTCACCAAGGTCGTGCTCGCGATCACGTCGGGGCGCGACGCCGGCTCTTTGCTCCAGCGCCAGCGCTCGGCGCATCGTTCGCGGATGCGCGAACTCACCGCGTCCAAGCGCGGCGCCGATCTGCTGGGCGTCATCACCGCCGACCGCGACCTCTTCCACCTGGAAGCCGACATCCGATGGATCGACCTGACCGAGCAACGGCTCGACCGACTGAGGAAGGAACTCACCCATGCCTGATGCGCTGCTCGAAGGACGCGAACTCGTCAAGCGGTTCGGCAAGGACGAAGCGCTCCGCGGCATCTCGATCGAGGTCGCGCGCGGCGAGGTCGTCGCGGTCCTGGGGCCCAGCGGCTCGGGCAAGTCGACGCTGCTGCACTGTTTGGCCGGCATCTTCCGACCCGACGACGGCCAGGTGCTCGTGGACGGCCGGCGTATCGACGACAAATCTGAGGCGGCGCGGAGCACACTGCGACGCGAACGTTTCGGGCTCGTCTTCCAGTTCGGACAGCTGGTGCCCGAACTGACGGCTCTCGAGAACGTGTCGCTGCCGCTGCGGCTTACGGGCTCGGGTCGCGAGAAGGCCGAGGCGGCGGCTCACGATTGGCTCGGCAGGATGGAGCTGCAGGACGTTAGCCGCTCCTACCCCGGCGAGCTCGCCGGCGGGCAAGCCCAGCGCGTGGCCGTCGCTCGCGCGCTGATCGGCGAACCGGACGTCATCTTCGCCGACGAACCCACCGGTTCGCTCGACTCGATGAACGGCGAGAGGGTGATGGATCTGCTCACCTCGGCGGCCCGCGAACGCGGCGCCGCGGTGCTGATGGTTACCCACGATGCACGGGTTGCCGCGTACGCAGGCCGTGAGGTGGTGCTCGCCGACGGACGGCTCGCCACACCGGTGGTGGCGTCGTGACGACGTTGTCGCTCGCGTGGCGATTCGCGCGGGGAGGGACCCGAAGGAGTCGAGTACTGGCGGCGGTGACGGTCGTGGGGATCGCGCTCGGCGTCGCCGTGCTGTTGGGCGCGCTCTCGGTGTTCCCTGCACTGAGAGCCAGGGATGCGCGACAAGCCCACGGCGAGTGGCTATTCGCCTCGCAACGGCACGACGACGTCCTCTTGATCGAACCCTGGAATACGACGTTCCACGACCGGCCGCTGTTGATCCAGCACATCGCGCCCGTGGGCGACGCGCCGATGCCGGGCGGGCTGAAGGACTTCCCCGCTCCTGGGACGATCGTGGCCTCCCCCGCCCTGGCCGAGATCCTCCGGAGACCCGACCGTGACCAACTCGCCGAGCGCCTTCCGGGAACGCTGGTCGGGGAGATAGGCGACGAAGGCTTGGTCGAGCCACATGAACTGCGCGCTTACGTCGGCGCTGCGCCCGATGACCTGCGTCGGGCCTTCCCTGTTACGCGGTTCGGCGCGTATGAGCCAAAGTACGAAACCGACCCCGTCGTGATGGCGGTGATGGTGGCGGCGATCGCGGCGGCGACGGCGGGCGTCATCGTGCCCGTGCTCGTGTTCGTGTGGACCGTGACCCGGCTGGGGGCGGCCTCGCGTGAGTCGCGTCTGGCGGCGCTGCGCCTCCTCGGCGCCTCGCCCGCCTACGTGCGGCTCATCGTTGCGCTCGAGGTGGGGATCGCCGCAGTGGCGGGGACCGCGCTCGGCGCCGTCTCGTTCGGCGTCGGCCGGTACCTCGTCCCTTGGGAGGCGGTCCTGCCGGCCAACACGGGCCTGTTCCCGGCCGATGTGCGCCCGCCGCTCGGAGAGGCGTTGCTCCTCCTGACGCTGGTACCGCTCGCCGCGGTGGCGGTAGCGTGGGTCACCCTGCGGAGGGTCGTCGGGCAGCCCATGGAGGTGAGGCGCCGCGCGCCGGTCCGTTCGCTCGGCGTCGTCCTGGGTGCCACGACGCTCGTGATGGGGATCTCCTGCTGGATCGTGGTGCTAGCGCCTGGTTTGGCACGGGGGGTGGCGGGTCCGAGCCTGCAGATGGTGGCCAGCCTCGGGGGGTGGGTCATGACGGTGCTCGGCGTCATCGGGGTCGCGCCGTGGCTGGGTAACCCCGGCGCGGCCCTGGTGATGCGCGGGGGAGGGCTGGGGGCGTGGTTCGCGTCCCGGCGACTGACCTTCGACCGGCGGAGCGCCGGACGGATCACCGCGGGCGTGGTGGCCGTGGTGTTCGCGGCCGGGACCTCGACGGGGCTCCTGCACCTGTCCGCGAGCCAGAACGGGCTCACGACGTCGGCGACCAACCTGCGAGCGACCACGCTACTCGCCTCCGGCGGCCGCGACGGCGAGGCGACGCACGCCGGCGGCGACCACGTGATGGGCACCGTGTCGATCTGGGTCACCCGGGCGAAGATCCAGGGCTGGGGCACGGCGACAGTCGCGGTGGCCGACTGCGCCGAGCTCGCGTCGGTGCTGCGGGAGGCGCCAGCCTGCGACGCTGGCATCTGGCGGACGACCCTCGACGGACGGATCGGCCCTTCGAAGGACACCATCACGATCCGTGGCACCGCCGACGTTCCGGATGCAACGTTCGCGATCCCGTCCGAGGATGCTCCCAAGGTCGATCTGTCCCTCCTTAGGCATCCGGTGTTCATGATCGACCGGGCGGCGCTCGACCCCACGCTCGCGTCCAGCCTCGAGTCCTACGACGCCCTGCTGCAGGGCGATGGCGATCCGGACACCGCCGAGGCGCTCCGCGAGTCGCTCGGTGCGGGCTCCAACGTCTCGATCACCACGCCCACGATGTACCTGCAGTTAAGGTGGTCACCACCGGAAGCAGGGATCGCGCGCGCCGTGCAGTGGGCTGCATCACTGGCGATCGCCATCGCCGCCGCGAGTCTGCTGGTCGCGTTGGTCGGCGCGGTGCACGAGCGGCGCCGGCCGCTCGCGGTGCTGGCGGCGACCGGCGTCGGGGCCGGCACGATCCGCCGCTCGTACCTGTTGCAAGCGATGCTCCCGCTCGGGGCCGGGGTGCTGCTCGCCCTCGTGTGCACGGCGATCGTGGTTCGCGCCTACGCGTCGATCTCCAACAACGGCGCGGGCGCGTGGGCGGCGATGCTGCCGGGGCTCCGGATCGCGGCGGTCGCGCTGCTCGGGGGTCTGGTCGCGACGGCGCTCACGCTCCCGGCGATCGGGCGAAGCATCGCTCCGGAGGCACTGCACGCCGAGTAGCTAGACGAGCGCCGCGAGCGCCGAGGCCTCCTGCTCGATGGCCTCGTGCTCCGCGAGCGCTGCGCGCCAACCCGTGGGGATCGCGCCCACGCCGTGCGCCGCGCCCAACAAGGCCCCCGCCACGGCCGCGTTCGTGTCGGTGTCGCCGCCGAGCGAGACCACGTAGCGAAGCCCCTCCTCGAACCCGAGGCCCTCACCCACCACCTGCAGCGCGATCCCCGCCGTGAAGAGCGTGAACCCCATGTCGGGGCCGTCGAGCGGCCGCGCCCGGCCCGCCTCGGCTACGAGGTACTCGAGTTCTTCGTCTCCCTCGCGGCCTGCAACAGCTGCCAGCGCCGCGCGCACCGCTCTCTCAGGTTCCTCGCCGCGCACCAACGCCGCGACCGCCCACATCACCGCGAGGCACGCGGTCTGGCATCGGCCGTCCCAGTGCGTCAGCCGGGACAGGGCTGGCGCCTCCTCCCGCAGCCGATCGGGCTCTGAGGCCCGCGCCACGCCGAGCGGTGCGCAGTACATCACCGAGCCGTTCCCGGCGCTCACCTCGGGCCCGCGCCGCTCGAACACGGCGCGCGCCGGCTCGGGTGTCCCTTTCGAAGCCTCTTGCAAGGCCGCGCGCGTCTGGTTCCCCACGTCGGGCGGTCCCGTCGCGAGCCACGCCACGTGCCGGGCGAGGACGTCGTCCAGGTCGAGCGCGCCGCCGTGCGCGATCAACGAGGTCCACAGGTTCCGCGCCATCGCGGTGTCGTCGGTCCACGCGCCGGGCGCCAGGCCCATCCATCCGATCTGGAAGGCCGGGAGCGGGTTCGCGATCTGCGAGCGGCGGTGGAACTCGAACGGAGCCCCCAGAGCATCGCCGACGGCGAGGCCGAGCACCGCTCCGATCGCCCGCTCGCGCCGATCCACGCGCCGCAGCATATCCGCAGGTCACAGCCTTGAACCGTCTGGTAGCCTGGGCGACCCATGCTGAAGAACGGACCCAAGCATCGCACCTGCCGCCGGGTCGGCGCCGCCCTCTGTGGCCGCCCGAACTGCCCGTCGGAGAAGCGGCCCTATCCCCCGGGTCAGCACGGACGTGGCCGCAAGCGCATCTCCGAGTACCAGACACGCCTGCTCGAGAAGCAGAAGCTCCGCGCCATCTACGGCGTCGGCGAGAAGCAGATGCGCGGCTACTACGACCGCGCCACCCGCTCCACCGGCGTGACCGGCGAGGAGATGCTCCGCCAACTGGAAAGGCGCCTCGACACGATCTGCCTCCGGCTGGGCTTCGCCCTCACCACCAGCCAGGCCCGCCAGCTCGTCTCGCACGGCCACGTCTCGGTGAACGGCAAGCGCATCGACGTTCCCAGCGCCCAGGCACGCGCGGGTGATGAGATCACGCTGTCGGCGAAGGCCAGGAACTTCGTGTACGTCCGCGAGGCCCTCGAGATCACACCCAATCCCCCGGTCTACCTCTACCGGAACAAGGACGAGGTCTCCGGCTCCTTCACGCGGCTGCCCGAGCGCGACGAGATCCCGCTCCCGGTGCCGATCGAGGAGCGCATGATCGTCGAGTTCTACTCCTAGGCGGCGGCTCCCGCCGTTGCAGCGTGAACCTCACGGTGTGGTCGGACGCCGATGCGCTGGCCGCCTTCGCCTTCGGCCAGGGCCACGCCGAAGCGCTGCGGTGCCGGCGGAAGTGGTTCCAACGACCCGAGGAGCCGATGGTCGTGTGCTGGTGGGTCGAAGACGGCCACATCCCCGACGTGGCCGAAGCCGCCGAACGCCTCGGGCACCTTCGAGCCAACGGGTCGAGCTCGTACGCGTTCCCGTTCAAGCTCCCGGTCCCATGGCCTTCCCTGAGGCGACACCACCTGACCCGATCTAATCCTGGCCCACAGAGGCCTTGACCCTCAGCCCATTCGGGGAGTAAACCGTACTCCTCAACGGCCATTTTCGCCTGGCCAACGTAGGTCCATGCGGCCATGCGCCGCGGGGGAGGGGTTCGATGGGCTGGAAGCTGAAAGGGCACTACGTCCAAGCCTGCTCGTGCACGAGCGTATGCCCGTGCCCCACGGCGAGCGCGCCTCCGGATAACCCGGACGGCACCACGGACTGCTGGGGCGCCGGCATCTTCGACATCACCGAGGGGAACCTCGACGATCTCGATCTGTCGGGGGTCAAGACCGGCATGACGGTGCACTTCCCCGGTCTGGTGTCCGACGGGAGCTGGCACATCGGGATCGTGATCGACGACTCGGCCAGCGACGCGCAGGCCTCGGCGCTGGAGCAGATCTTCGGAGGCAAGCTCGGCGGGCCGTTCGGCGACATGGCGGGGCTCATCACGGAGTTCACGGTGGATCGCGGAGAGCTTTCCTACACGGCATCGAGCGTGTCGATGGGCGGGAGTTCGTACACCTACGAGCCATCCCGCGGTCAAGACGGGAACGCCACGACGGTGTCCAACGCGGCATTCGGGTTCGCTCCGGTCTACGAGATAGGCGCCGCGAGCGGGACGCTGGAGTCCTTCGGGCACTCGGCACCGGCCTCCTACGGTGAGGCCGCTGACTTCGAGTACGCGAGCGAGAGCCACGAGCACATCAGGGCCTGACCGCTCGTGATCCAGGTTCCGCACGACCATGGGGGGGGGGGGCCCCTCCGGGGCCGCCCTCGCGTTGCCGGCACGCCAACTGATCCCCGTCTGGGTGCTGTTCGTCGTGCTTGCCGGGCTCGGGTGGTTGGTCACCCTCGACCAAGCGCGGGGCATGTTCACGGCTTCCGGGACGATGGGCCTCGCCCTCCCGGGCTTCATCGCGATGTGGATCGTGATGATGGCCGCGATGATGTTCCCTTCCGTGGCGCCCATCGCGATCATGTGGTCGAGGACCATCGTGGCCCGAAGCACGGGGGTCGAACGAGCGTGGCGGATGTCCTCGTTCGTGCTCGGATACCTGCTGGCGTGGGCCGGGTACGGGGCTCTCGCGTTCGTCGCGCTCCTGCTGACGGAGCGACTCGTGCAGAACGCACCCGAGCCTGCCCACTGGCTCGGGGTCGCGATCTTCGCCGTCGCCGGCGTCTACCAACTCACGCCGCTCAAGGACGCGTGCCTTCGCCATTGCCGTTCGCCGATGATGTCACTCTTGCACTACGCCAACTTCAAAGGGGCGGCCAGGGATCTCCGCGTGGGCGTGCACCACGGCCTCTACTGCGTGGGGTGCTGCTGGGGCCTGATGCTCGTGCTGGTCGCCGTGGGCGTGATGAACGTCCCGGCCATGATCGGTCTGGCGGCCGTCATCTTCTTCGAGAAGCTCTGGCGGCGTGGCTGGGTGCTCACCCGCGTGGTGGGGGCGGTCTTCTTGGTGATCGCCGTGGCGGCGGCGTTCGATGCCACGCTGCTCCCGGCCCTTCGACCGGCCGGCGCGACCCCGCAGAGCGAGCCCGCCGCGATGGATGGCATGTGAACGGCTTGATACAGAACGAAGGGGAACGACGCCATGGTTGATTGGCAGCTCCGCGGTGATTACGTCGAGCTCTGCAACTGCGACCCGGGATGCGGGTGCAACTTCCGGGCACTCCCCAACTCCGAGGAGGGCAACTGCGAGGCGTTCACGTGCTCCGTCATCGACGACGGCCACTACGGCGACGTCGACATGACAGGATGCGCGATCGCGTGGGCGCTCTGGTGGCCGGGGGCGATCCACGAGAAGGGCGGCCGCGGCCATGCGTTCGTCCGCTGCGACACCGACCCACAGTTCGCGGCCATCCGGACCATCTGGCGCGGCGAGGCAGGCTACCCGTACTTCGAGATCTTCAACTCCACCTTCGACGAACCGACGGCGGTGGAAAGGGCCGACGTCGACGTCGCCCTGGACGGGATCCGATCCTCGTTCTCGGTCCGTGGCATCGGCGAGGCTGCGGCCGAGCCGCTCACGAACCCCGTGACCGGGGCGGAGAACGACGTGCGGATCGTGAAGCCGGCCGGCTTCATCTGGAAGGATGGCGCGATCGCGAGGGGGAAGAGGCTCAAGGTCGACGCGCCGGGGATCCGGATGGACCACTCGGGTCGTCACGCCGTCGTGTCACGGTTCGAGTGGTCCAACGTCTGACGGCGCCTCGTTCGGTGGGCGGAGCGCCGCACGGACGAACGCCAGGGTTTCGATCTCACGACGTCTGAGCGAGACCCGGCTCGTGTCGTCCCCCACCATCGCGTGCAGCACGCTCGCCTCCGAGAGCGCCCCGACCACGGCCGTGTACAAGGTGAAGAGCAGGAGCGCCGGGTCCTGCTTGCGGACCTCGCCCTCGTCCATCCCCGTCTGTAAGAAGGCGACCGCGCGCGCGCGCAGCGGGTCGATCACGGCCGCGAACCGGTCGAACGCGTCGGGGCCGAGGCGCCCGGCCTCGCGGATGAACATCGGGAACTCGGGCCACTCCGCGGCGAGCGCGAACACCGCACGGATCACGCCCTCGGCCCGGTCCCAGTACGCGACCTTGCCCTCCAGCGCCTCGGCGATGGTCCGGGCCAGCCGCTCCCCCGCGGCCGCGAGGCAGGCCTCCAGCAACGCGTCCTTGGTGGGGAAGTAGTACAAGAGCGTCTGCTTGCGGACCCCGACCGCCGACGCGATCGACTCGAGCGAGGCCCCTTTGTACCCGTCGCGGCCGAACTGGCGCATCGCCTCCTCCACCAGGGTCGAGGCGCGCTCCTTCCCACCGGTGCGCGGCATCGGCCTAGCCCCAGGCCTTCGGCGTCCCTCGGCGGGGGACGGGCCGCGTCCCCTCCCACGTGCGGAGCCAGCCCGCGCTCTGCGGTCCGGCGAGCGGCGGCGTCCCGCCCTGCTCGGCGCGCTTGACCGCCTCGAACCACGTCGATCGCTCTTCGTCGAAGAGCTGGGCCACCGCCTGTTGCATCCTGAGCGAGAGCGACTGATGGGTCTCGCCGGGCTCGGGCACCAGTTCGCGGCCGTACCGGATCGTCACGGGCGGGCGCCCGGCACGCGGCCACCAGGCCCCCTTCGGCATCGCCTGGTACGCCCCGACGATCGCGATCGGCACGACCGACACGCCGGCCTCGAGCGCCAGCCTCGAAGTCCCGTGGCGGAACCGCTGCATATGCCCGTCCATCGAGCGCGTCCCCTCGGGGAACACGACGATCGACCAGCCGTCCTGCACGATCTCGCGCGCCTTGTCGATCGCGCCCGTCGCGCCGCGTTTGCGGTCGATCGGGAACCCCGCATACACGAGCGCCGTGAACGCCTGGCGCCACCACACGTCGAAGAAGTAGTCGCGCGCCGCTCCCACGGCGGTCTTGCGTTGGAATCGGTCGGGGAGCGTCGACATGATCAGCGTCGCATCCAGATGACTCGAGTGGTTCGAGAAGAAGATGACCGGCCCGCGGGCGGCGGACAGATCGTCGGCGCCGTACACACGCAGCGAGAGTTCCGACCGAAGGATCGTCTTCATGACGCCGTTCAAGATGAGCTGCCGTGCAGCTACGCCTGCGTCGCTCCGCGCCCAGTCGGTGGGGAACCCGGCGTCGTCGGTCTCCTCCACGAACGGCTCGGCGCTCCTGGGGACCATCGGGCGACGGCCCCAGCGGAACCCCTGGGCCATCCCCTTCAGTTCGTCCCGAACGGCCATCAGCGCACGTCCGCGATCATGATCGGCGGGGCGTGGAAGTACGTGATCGACGGTGAGCGCCCCACGGTGTCCTTCGCCATCTCCAGGGCATCGCCCAGCGTGCCGGCGCGACGGTACCCCAGGCGCGCGACCGACTTCGCCTCGCCCCCGACGAAGATCACGTCACCCGAGTGGTCGCGACCGTGCGCGCCCCAGTACCACATGTAGAAGGGGTGCACGCCGTGGTACGCGTGCGAGGTCCGGTACAGGTGGATGTACCACGGGTCGCGCGCGTAGCGGTCTTCGTAGCGGGCCTCGATCTCCTTCGGGTCGGTGGTGTCGGCCAGCACCTCTTCGAAGAAGTCGATGTAGGAGGGGTGGTGGATCGTGTGGAACTCCCACGGCACCGGGTGATACAAGATCGTGACGCCGCCCTCGCGTACGAGCGGCATGTTGCGGTACATGTTGAACAGGTACCCGAGCCCCAGGCAGTGCACCAGGATCGGGTTCAAGATCGAGTTCACGTTGTACGGCCCGATGTAGGGGACGCCCAGGATCAGGATGTCGCTCTGGCCCTGCACCTCCACCAGTTGCTGGCGATGCAGGTTCTCGAGTGTGCGTTCGTGGACCGCCTCCACCTCGCCGGCGTTGATCCCCGTCAGCTTGTAGGGAGCCTCGATCCTGCGGAAGAACTCGCGACGCACACGCGGAGGTGCGAAGCCGTTCGCCTTCTTCGCGGCCATCATCAGCGCCTGGTCCTTGGCGCCCCACTCCCACTCGCGCTTGTTCAAGAACCCCATCTGCGAGGGGAAGGTCTCGGAGTTGAGCGTGGTCTCGATCTGGAAGACCTTCACGCCGCTCTCGGCCAGGTAGCGGCCCATCCGGATCGTGGAGTCGTTGATCGCGCTGTGTCCCTCGCGCGGATCCATGTACGAGCGCGAATGCAGCATCGTGTTCACGTTGTGGTGGTGCTTGAGGCTCTCGTAGCCGGCCAGGCCGATCGCCACCGACTTGTGGCCGCCGTCCATCGCCACCAGGTTGACGTTGACGTAGACGATGAGATCGGACTCGGCGGCGCGCTTCTGGATCTGGACGGTCTCGCCGTGGTCGGTCTGCCCGACGACGGTCATGTTGTCCGTGTCCTCGGCGTCGAGGTTGTAGAGCGCCTTCGGCCAGAACGAGCGGTAGACCCGTTCGCCGACCATCCGGCGAATCTCCGCCGCGGTCATCCGCCGGTGCAGCGCGGTCGCCACCACGATCTCCAGGTCCTCCACGCCGGCACGCGCCGCGAGTTCGATCACGTGCTCCAAGATCCGCTGACGGATATCGGGCGTCACCATGGGCGGGAGCGGGATGGAGATGTCGTCCACCGCGATGGTGAGCTTCATCCCGGCGAACAGCAGCTCCGGCAGCGGCTCGGAGTCGCCCTGGGGATGCAGGAGCGCGTGACGGATGTGCCCGTGGACGTCCTTCAGCCCGGGCAGCGGATCGGGCGGGTAGACCACACGCGTTCCCAGGGGGAACTTCTGCATGCGGTAGTTCTCACCCTCGTGCACGATGAGAGGCGGGGTGCGTTCGTCGACCTCGAGGACGAATCCTGGTCTGGGCATGGTGTTCGGTCTCCTGTCACTCCTGCGGCGCGAACGCCACCTTGAACGCGCCGAGCGCGCCGGCGGACATCGCGTGGTCGATCGCGTCGCGCCACCGGTCCAACGGGTAGGTCGCCCCCACGAGGCCGGCGAGCACGGGGAGGTTCGCCGCAGCTTCGATCGCGGCGGCGAAGGTCTGGGGCGGGGCGGTGTAGGCGCCGACCAGTTCCAGCTCGCGGAACCACAGTGGCGTGAGATCGGCACCCCCTCCCGGGATCCCGCTCACGACGACCCGCCCGCCGGCCTTCGTGGTGCGGAGCGCGAGGTCGAGCGCGCTGCGCGATCCGGTGCACTCCAGTGCGACATCGACCCCGCCGAGCAGCAGATCCTGACCGCGCTCGGGCGAGAGCTTCACCGCGCTCGTGGTGCGGCGGACGGCCTTCGCGGCGTGTTCGGGGCGCACGATCTCGTCGGCCCCCGCCATCTTCGCGGCGGCGCGCTGGTTCGGATGCTTCGCAGCCACGATGACGCGGCCGGGTCGCGAGAACAGCCGCACGGCCAGGAGCGTCAAGATCCCGACCGTCCCCGCTCCGGCGATGAGCACGGTCTGCCCGGGCTCGATCTTCGCTCGCTCGGCAGCGTGGATCGCGCACGCGAACGGCTCGATCACCACCGCGGTCCGGTCGTCGATCGCGTCGGGCACCGGATGCAGCTGCGAGCGATGGGCGACGAACATCTTCGCCCACCCGCCCGAGGTGTCGGCGCAGTAGCCCGTCTGCAGCCCGGCCTTGAGGTGTCCGACCGTAACGCGATCGCAGCGGCCCGTGTCGCCGGCCTCGCAGTTGGGGCACGGTGGATCCTCGCCGCGGGCGGCGCAGGCGAGCACGCTCGCGAGCACCACGCGGGTTCCTGCTGCCAGGTCGTCGCAATCGTCCATCAGCAGGCCGACGACCTCGTGCCCGGGGACGAACGGGAGCGACACCAGAGGTGAGAAGTAGAAGGAAGACCGGCCTGCGATCGTCGACAGGTCGCTGCCGCAGATACCCGAGAGGATCGGCTGCACCCGGGCCCAGCCCGCGCGGCCCTTCGGCGGTGCGGGGTCCGCGATGGTGGCGAGCCGGAGCGGGGCGAGCGGTCCGGAGAGCAGGCCGGGGGCCTTGGCACCGAGCATGCGCGCGCCGACGTAGCGGGGAGCGGAGCGGAAGTACTCCAGGGCGGTAGTGGTCATGGGCGGCGTCGGCGGTGCCTCGCGCCGGATGTTCGCAGGGGTGCGTTCCAGATGGCGGAACGCAGTTCCGATACATGAAACAAGCCTTCGTCGGAGGTTCGGGGTTCGCCCCTGGAACCGGAGCGCGGGCCTGACGAGCCGATATCGTTCATCAACCTTCGGCGTCGGTGGTCACTCCTAGGATCGCGAGGATGGGCACGCTGCGGGCCGTCTACTATCGAACCTCGGATGGAACCGAGCCGGTAGATGCCTTCATCGAGGCGCTCGACGTCAAGCGTCAGGTCTCGCTCGACAACCAGATCGGCCGACTCAACACGCTGACTCCGGAGGATCCGCACCTGCCGTTCCCTCACAGTTCCCAGCTGCGCGGAGATCTGAGAGAACTGCCATGTCACTACGGACGAGAGCTGTACCGAATCCTGTACGTCCGTTCGCGGAGCCTCCTCATCCTTCTGCACGCATTCCGAAAGAACACCGGTTCGGTCCCGCAGCGCGAGATCTTGATCGCGCAAGGACGCTGGGACGACTTCGTCCGGAGGATGGATGCCGATCCGCGCGTCCCTCCGCGCGCAGCCGGACGAGACGCTCCATGAGTTCAACCTCTCCCGCCGACTTACCGAAACTGATAACCTCTCCCCACGACTCCTGAGGAGCGAGCCATGCCTTGGAATGACCCCGTAGGGCGCACCGCCACCGTAGCCAGCGCTCGCCGCGCGCGGCGTGATCCCGCGTACCGCGCCGAGCGAGACCGCGTGGCGACCTTCGAACTGCTCGCCCGGCTGGTCATCAAGCATCGGAACACCCTCGGCATCACTCAGCAGGAACTGGCTGATCGCATGGGCACGAGCCATTCCGCTGTTTCCCGGATCGAGAGCGGACGGCATAAGACCAGCGTCGAGACCCTTATGCGTCTCGCGGAAGCCCTGGAACTGCGTCTCGTCCTCGGCTTCGAGAGCGGGCCGAAGGAGCGGCCCACCCGCGAACTCGTCACGGCCTGAACCGCGGCGGCTCACCTCGCGGCCGCCTTCGGGAATCGCACCTTCGGCATCCCCTTGGACATCCCCCATTCCTCCACGGGCCAACGCTTGCGGCGGGCGAACCGCACCAGCGCGGAATCGGGCGAGACCACCACCGGGTTCCCCACGGCCCGGAGCAGCGGCAGGTCCGAGTACGAGTCCGCGTAGGCGTAGGAGCGCTTGAGGTCGATCTCCTCCCGCTGGGCGTAGCGCCGGAGCCAGGCTGCGCGCGCCTCCCCCACCAGCGGCGGCGCGCTCATGAAGCCGGTGTACCGGCCGTCGCGGACCTCCAGCTCGGCGCCGATCACCAGATCGAACAGCGGGGCGAGCGGTTCGATGAAGGGACGAGCGGCCGCGGTGATCAACACGGTCCGGTGCCCCGTCGCCCGATGCTCGCGGACCCGGCGGATCGCGGCGGGGAACGCCTTCTGCAGCATGAACTCCCCCACGTGACGCTCGATCAGCGCATCCACGAGTTCGACGCTCGCATCTTCGTAGCGGCGGAAGAAGGTCCGCAGGAACTCGCCGCGGTCCCGGCGGTCGGTCTGCAGGTACCCCGGAACCCGGCCGAACACGCTCACCAGCTCCGCCGGCCACTCCTCGGGCTCCAGGTCGGCGAACCGCGTCCAGACGTAGGACTCCACCACGTTGGACTGGATGATCGTGCCCTCCATGTCGAAGACCGCGAGCACGGGCTCGTCGCGACGCTCGAGCTTCACGACCGGCTTCTCGCGGTCGCGGCGTGACTGCTCACGGAGCGACTGCGTCACCGCGGGGCAGTGCACGTCCTGCAGGTAGTGCCGCCAGTCGAGCGTCCCGGCGTCGAACGGGAACCGCTCCTGGTCCTGGGCGGAGAGCGATCCGAACAGCGCCACCACCCGGTCATCGGTGTAGACGACCTCGGTCTCGGTGTACATCCCGTACAGCTCGGAGTAGCGCTTCACGAAGTCCACGCGCGCCTGGTCCCGGTCCACACGAGCCACCGCGTCGCGCATCGCTTTGGACTTGGGCAGGTGGGTGACGACCTTCTCGGCCAGGTCGGTGAGCTGCTCGGCGCGCTTGAGCATCGACTCCACCTTCAACGTGCCGGGGAACTTCCACTCCGGCACCTTGTGCTCGCCGCGGCCACGTTCGGGCAGGGGGTGGGCCTCGAAGTACTCGCGGACCATCTCGTACAGCTCGAAGAACCGCAGCGGGTTCCGCGATCCGCTGGAGACGTTGTAGTGCGCCGCGGTCCCGGCGGCGGGCGGGTTCGCCGCGACCGCCAGGATCGCGTTCACGACATAGTCCACGGGGATCAGGTCGACGATGCCCTCGGGGATGCCGGGGAACTCCGGGATCTGCCCGAGGCCGTAGGCACGGATGATCGGGTCGGCCATCTTGAACCCGTCGATCCAACCCGGGGCCGGGTGCTCCAGGGCGGACTCGATGATGCTGGGCCGCACGATCGACAACGGCACCCTCTCTGCGGCGGTGAGTTCCTCCACGGCGCGCTCGCCGAGCGCCTTCGTGAACGTGTAGGCGTCGGGCCAGCCGAGGGTCCGCGCGCGCATCCGGCCGTACTCCACCAGACGGCGGTCGACCCAGGCCTTGCGCCGCTCCTCGGCCTCGGTGCTCACGGTGCTGGGACCGGCCCGTGAATGATCCTCGGCAGCGTCGTCCATGAACCGCTGCAACATCTCCGGCTTGCGCGATGCCGCTTCCACGTCGCGGCGGGCGTGCATCGCCAGGTCGCTCTCGAGCATGTGATCGACGCGGTGGTCGAGCGGGCCTTCGGGGATCACACCCTTCTGCACGCCGGCGACGTAGGCCGTGGAGATGTGCACGAAGTGCGGCGTCGAGCCGCCGGCGAGCACGCCGCGGTACAGGTTCTGCGCACCGAGCAGGTTCGTCTGGAACGCGTCGTCGATCGGCGGGTCGAACGAGACCGTGGCGGCCGAGTGGATCACCACGTCGAACGGGCCCGGCAGGGCAGGCTCGGCGCGGGAGAAGTCGCCCTCGATCACCGTGACCTGATCGCTCAGGAGCTGCTGGAGGCCGTCCTCGCCGTGACGTTCACGCAGGACATCGAACGAGGGCTTGCGCAGCAGGTAGCGGACGCGGTCCTCGGGGGTCGCCCCGGTCTGGCCGCGGACCAGCACGCTGACCTTGGTTCCGGGGAAGTCGAGCAGGAGGCGCTCCAGGATGACCTGCCCCAGGAACCCGGTGACCCCCGTGAGCAGGATGTGCCTGCCCGCGAGGGCCTCGACGATGGACCGGCTCTCTACCACTCGGTAGATGATGCCCTATCTACCGGTCGGTAGACAACCCCCCCTTTCGACGCCAGACATCCCTCGCGATCATGGCTCTGCCGGTGCTGGTGCTCGCTGTTGCCACCGCCTTGGCCTACGCGGCGGCCGTGGCGCACACCTCCCGATGTCCATCCCGGCTACACGGCAGGGATCGGGCCGAATGGTCGAGGAGGGCGCGGAGTTGAAGGAGCCTCCCACGAAGGCGCCACCGCCGGTCCTCACGATGGTCGACGGCAGCGTTGAACGCGAGGGTCACGGTCCGCCCGAAGTCGACGTGCTTCCGCTGATCACACTGTCAGTTCGAAACCGACTGCGAGGCCGGTGAGGGTTTGGCCGGGGCTGACCGTTCCCAGGTTCAGCACCGAGCCCGGCGCGGTTGCCTTCGGGGGAGCCCAGACGGGCCACAGCAACCCTCCCCCTCACGGGGGACAGCAGCGACAGTAGGGGTGAGGCCGCGCGCCGGTCATCGGCCGAGCGGCTGTTCGGCCCTAGGCCTTTCGAACGTTTTCTCCAGGCCGGAGCGCCGCGAGCAGTTCCTCCGGGTCGCTCCCTGAGGCCGTGGCCAACACTGCGAGGTCGTCCGCCCGGACCATGATCGCGCCCGAGCCACGCTGGCTCCGCATCTCGCTCACCTGACGCACGAGAGCGGTCAGCAACTCACCTTCTGGGGGACCGAGCGCCTCGAGCGCGCTGAGATCGATCACCGGCTCCGGCCTGCCGTCATAGGCGGCCTCGATCGTGGCGAGCACGTGCTCGGAGGATGCACCGTAGAGCTTGCAGAGCATGACGAAGCGCTCCAGGGTGACGGCGCGTTCGCCACGCTCGTATCCGGCGACCGAGGTCGCCTTGAAGGTCCCTCCTGACGTGGCCGCCACCTCACGCAACGTGAGACCACGCTCCTTCCGGATCCGCCGCAGCGCCTTGCCTATCTCGGCGGCGAGTGACCCCAACCGGTTCCCCTCTCAACGGTGTTCCGACGGTGCAACCAACCGGGGGGATGTCTACGGAGCATAGGGGTGTTCGACGGGAGGCGCCATGCGCGTACGCAGATACGGCGCCGTAACTTCGCGTACGCCGTCTGCGCGGGGCGGGACACGAGGCGCGTTCCAAGGCAGTGTTCCTGCCTCGGCGAAACACCGCACCGTGGCACCAGGCAGGACGAGATGTTCTCCAGGTAGTTGCCTGCGACGCGCTCCGTGTTCTAGAGTCCGTCGTACGTCGTTCGAAGTACCGAAGCTGCCGTAGTTCTATGCAAGGATGCACCGTACGTCGTACGCCAAAGTTTCGCACCGCGTGGATCGGACCTGGAGGGGGCACGATGCAGCGCATAACCGTGGAGGACACGATCCGGCCACCAGAGCACGACGAACTCGTGCGGATGCGCCGATCCCCTCGCACACTCGAAGAAGCGGCGACCGATCTCGCCTCGAAGGTCCGTGCCTTGGTGGGGGATGACGCCGGCCTGACGATTGCGCGGCCCGACGCGGCCGGGAGGCTGCGGGTGTTGTGGCGCGATCCCTCGCGCTCAGGCCTGCACTTCGGACGCGCGCGCCACCGCCGGGTCGTGTTCACCGAGCAGCGCTCGACGCTGATCGGCATCGACACGGAACGCTCGCTCGCCGTCCTCCCGCTTTCCACGACCTCGGCGTCGATCGGGACCCTGGAGATCGAAGCTCGCACCGACCTGCTCCATGTCTCGTGGGACACGATCCTGCTGCTGAGCGGTCACCTTGCCATGACGCTGCACTCCACGCAGGAGTTCGAGCGGCTCCGCCGCAACGTCGAGACGCTGGAAGCCGCGTCGGCCTTGGGTCGGCGGCTCGTGCACGCACCCAGCACCGGTGCGGCGCTCGAGATGGCGGCTCGGTTCATGGGCGCGAAGTTCCGTCTGCCGGTCGCGGCGTGGTGCTTCGACAGCGAACGCAGGCCATCCCTCGTCCTCACCTCCGGCCTGGGGGCATCGGCTCGCTCGACGCTCACCCTCGCCACCGTCGCCGCCGACAGGTTCGCGACACCGGCTGAACAACACGCCGCCCTCCTGGACGACTTCCGCGCCGCCGCCGACGCCGGCTCGGGCGTCGCGCTGTTCGACGGCGGGAGTTCGTTCATGATCGTCGGGCGCGACGCCGCAGACGCCGGGGCCGCCACCGTCGATGAGGTCGGTGCCCTGCTCGCGGAGATGCTCCGCCTCTCTTCGGCCACCGCCGAGGCCGCGGCGCGGCGCAGCAAGCTGGACATGGGGTTGGCGTGGACCGCGCACGAACTCCGCGGACCGCTGTTGGGCGTGCGCGCGGCGCTCGAAGCGATGGACCGCAACGATGCCGACCCCACGCAACGCGCCGTCATGCAGAGTTCGGTGCGCGAACTCGATCACCTCGTCGGGACCACCGACGCGCTCCTCTCGTGGGCAGCAGGCACGAGGGCGGTTCACCGCGAACCCGAGGACCTGCACCAGATCGCTCGCGACGTCGTCGAGTCGAACCGGCTCGAGACCGGCGTCGACGCGGTCATCGTCCAGGCACCCGCCGACGCAACGGTCGAGGTCGATCGTGAGCACATGCGAACGGCGGTCGCCAACCTGGTCCGCAACGCCGCGGCGCACGCCGATCCCGGCACCCAGATCCAGATCGCGATCGCCGAAGACGCCGGACGTCTCGTCCTGAGCGTCTCCGACCAGGGACCGTCGATCCCCCGCGAGGAACGCCGCGCGATCTTCGATCCGTTCGTGCGCGGAGAGGCTCCGGGGCGCGCCCGCGAGGGAAGCGGCCTCGGTCTGTTCATCACCCGCCGTGTCGTGGAAGCTCACGGCGGCACCATCTGGGTCGAATCCGGCGAACGTCGCACGACGTTCTCGCTGGCATTGCCCGTCCGGCAGAGAGGGGAACGGCTATTCGCGTCCTGATCATCGATGACCACACACTGTTCGCCCAGGCGATCCGTGTCTCGCTGGGGGAACTGGGGATCGACGTGGTCGATGCCGTGACCTCCGGCGAGGCCGGCGTGGCGGCCGCTCTGCGGGAGCGCCCCGATGTCGTCCTGATGGACCTGGGCCTGCCGGACCAGAGCGGACTGGCTGCTGGAGCGGCCATCCTGGCTGCGTGGCCGGGAGCCAAGGTGCTGGCGCTCACCGCGCTCAGCGACCGTGCCCTGGTGGAAGAAGCGATCCGCCTCGGGTTCCGCGGCTATCTGACGAAGGACACGCCGGTGGCGCAGTTCGCCAACGCGCTTCGATCCGTCGTGGACGGCCAGCAGGTACTCCCCCACCGCCTGGCCCCGGCCTCCGGACCCTCCCGCGAGGACGGGCACGCCGCCTTCCTCGCGGCGCAATTGACCCAGCGTGAACGAGAGGTCCTGGGACTCCTGGTCCAAGGCTCGGACGGCCGTTCGATCGCCCGCCATCTCGCGATCAGCCAGAACACGGTGCGTACGCACGTCCAGAGCATCCTCACCAAGCTCCAGGTGCACTCTCGCCTCGAAGCCGCCACGTTCGCGGTGCGGCACAAGATCGTTCACGTGCCGGGAGCCGCCGATGGCGGTGCATCCGCGGCCTCCGTTCTCATCCGCTCGTCGTAGGCGGGCTACGCCGCCCGGAGCGTGACCGTATCTCCACATCTCGGTAGCGTCCTGGCACCGAAGCCGTAGGAACGAGAGGACCACGTGGCAGCGATCGTTCAGCCGATCCGCATCCTGCTCGCAGACCCGCATGCCTTGTTCCGTGAGGCGGTTCGAACCGGGCTGGAGAACGAGCATGACCTCCGGGTGGTCGCACAGGCACGGACGGGGCCCGAGGCCGTGATCGAGGCGGACCGGACCGTCCCCCACGTCGCGATCGTGGACGCGGACCTGCCCGCGGGCGACGCCGTTCCCACCATCGCCGAGATCAAGGAGCGCATCCCCCGCTGCGGGGTGCTCGTGCTCGGCGCCGACGAAGACGCGCGCCGGCTCGTCGATCTCCTGGACGCGGGGGCGAACGGATACCTGACGAAGGAAGCGCCGCTGTCCGAGCTGGTCAGCGCCACCCGGGCCATCCACGAGGGCGAGACCCTCATCCCACCCCGGATGCTCGGGCCACTCCTGACGGCCTTGCTCCAGCGCCGCCGCGAACAGGACCACGCGCACGACCGCCTCGCCCGCCTCACGCGGCGCGAACGCGAAGTCTTGGCGCTGTTGGCCAACGGGGCGGACAACGAGAGCATCGCGAGCGTCCTCGTCATCAGCCCGCAGACGGCACGAACCCACATCCAGAACATCCTGGGCAAGCTCTCGGTGCACTCTCGCCTGGAGGCTGCCGCCTTCGTCACGCAGAACGGCATCATGCCCGACCTGGTCGCGGCGGATGTCTGAGACGGCCTCACCCCGAACCCCACCCGGACCCCCCCTCGCGCTCGTCACCGGTGCTGCCGGGTTCGTCGGCAGCCACCTCTGCGAGCGCCTCGTCTCCGACGGGTGGCGCGTGCGAGCGCTCGACGGGTTGACCGACTACTACGACGGGGCGCAGAAGCGAAGCAACCTGGCCGCCCTCGAACCGCTCCCCGGCTGCGACGTGGTCCTGGCGGACCTGCGTACCTGTGACCTCGCGTCCGTGCTCGATGGCGTCGGCGTCGTCTTCCATCAGGCCGGCCAACCCGGCGTGCGGGCTTCGTGGGACCGCTTCGCGTCCTACGTGGAGCACAACGTGAACGTCACGCAGCGGCTGCTCCAGGCGTGCGTGGGAACCGGCATCGACCGGTTCGTCTACGCCTCGAGTTCCTCGGTGTACGGCGAGGCTGCGATCTATCCGACCACCGAGGACGACCTGCCCCGGCCGCGGAGCCCCTACGGCGTCACGAAACTCGCCGCCGAGCACCTCTGCGGCGTCTACGCCGCGAACCACGGCGTGCCGACGGTGTCGCTGCGGTACTTCACGGTCTTCGGGCCACGGCAACGTCCCGACATGGCGATGCACCGGATGATCGAGGCTTCGCTCGCCGCCGAGCCGTTCCCGCTGTACGGCGACGGCAGCGCCGTTCGCGACTTCACGTTCGTGAGCGACGTCGTGGAGGCCAACGTCCGAGCGGCTACCCGCGACGTGGTCCCGGGGACGGTGCTCAACGTATCCGGTGGGACGGACGCCTCGATGCGCGATGTCATCTCTGCGGTGGCCTCGCTGACGGGGCGCGAGGTGCTGCTCGACGTCCGTGATGCCGCCAGGGGTGATGTCAGACGGACGGGGGGCTCACGCGAGCGCGCCGAGCGGCTGCTGGGCTGGGAGCCGGCCGTCGGACTCGAGGCGGGGCTCGCGCGCCAGGTGGCGTGGCACCGATCGCGTCAGGTCACGCCGGCGTAGCCACGTGGCTCAGGCCTCGATGGCGGTCTTCGCCTCGGGGATCCACACCACGTTGTCCAGTCGTGGCTGGTCCATGGCGGGCGCGGGCGCGCCGCCGATCGACTCGGTGGCTCCGTCGGACCGCAGCGAGCGTTGCGCAGCAGCGATCACGCGCACGACCTCCACGCCGTTGGCACCGTCGGTGGTGGGCGTGGTCCGTTCCGTGACGCACTCCACGAAGTGCATGCACTCCAGGCGCAGCGGCTCTTCGAAGTGGATATACGGGCTCACGACGCTGCCGTAGTGGTAGGAGAACTGGTAGTCCCCGAACGTGTCCGTTTGGCGGATCGCGTTCACGCCCTTGTCATAGACCTTGAGCTTCTCGTGGACCTCGAGATCGTCGTAGACGACCATCTTCTTGCTCCCGACGATGGTGATGCGCCGGCTCTTGTACGGGTCGAGCCAAGACAGGCGCGTGTGGGCCATCACGCCACTTTCGAACATCATGGCCATGTACGCGACGTCTTCGACCGGTCCCTGCACGCAGGCGATGCCCCGAGCGCTCACCGTGATGGGGGTTTCGCCCAAGACGTTGAGCAAGATCGCGACGTCGTGCGGCGCCAGATCCCAGACCACGTTCAGCGTGGGGTGGAACAATCCGAGGCCGGCGCGCACCGCGTCGACGTACCGGATCTCGCCCAGGTCCCCGGCCTGGACCATCTCCTTGAGCGCCACGACGGCGGGGTTGTACGCGCCGATGTGGCCCACCATGAGGATCCGATCGCGCGCCGCCGCCAGCTCGACCAGGTCGACCGCACGATCAACCTCGGTGGTGAGTGGCTTCTCCACCATCACGTCCAGCCCGTGTTCGAGGCAGATCTTCGCCACCTCGAAGTGCGTCTCCGGCGGCGTGGCCACGACCACGGCGTCCAGATCCATCTCGAACAACTCGTGGTAGTCACGGACGAGCCGTGGGATCTGCGGATGGCGCGACCGGACGTGCTCCAGCCTGGCCGGATCACGATCGGCGACGGCGACGACCTCGACATCGGGGATCTCCAGGAACGTGCGCACGAGGTTCGGGCCCCAATACCCGCACCCGATCACGGCGATCTTGACGGCGGGCATCTAATCGGCTCCCTTCCGGGACAAGATGGTGGGGATGGTCCACAGCAGGATCTTCACGTCCAGCCAGAACGACCGCTCACGCAGGTACGCCAGGTCCAGGTCGACCTGATCCTCGAACCCGAGCGAGGTCCGCCCGCTCACCTGTGCGAGCCCGGTCAGCCCG
The DNA here is from genome assembly GCA_040880745.1 of Actinomycetota bacterium. Taxonomy (GTDB): domain Bacteria; phylum Actinomycetota; class UBA4738; order UBA4738; family HRBIN12; genus AC-51. The sequence goes on along the minus strand of JBBDHX010000049.1, from coordinate 38,791 downwards.
GGACGAACGGTCAGGCGAGACAGGTGACGCTCCTTGTAGTGCGCGATCTCGTACGGGATGGGCGGTCGTGGGCCGATCACGCTCATCTGACCTTTGACGACGTTCCACAACTGCGGCAATTCGTCCAGACTCGTCTTCCGCAGGAACGATCCCACGCGGGTCACCCGTGGGTCGTGCGCCGGCCGGTAGGAGTCGCCGTCCTTGCGGCCCGGGCGCAGGGCCTGCAAACGGCTCTCGTCCCCCTGGAGGTAGGCCGACATGTAATCGCGGTGCAGCGAGACGTCGGCGTCCGCCTGCATCGTTCGGAACTTGAACAGCACGAACGGAACGACCTCCCACGATCCGGGGTCGTCCACGGCATCGAGGTCTGACCCGCCGCTCACACGGCGGCCGCGCACACGCTCCTGGGTGAAGATGGCCCTGCCGGGACTGTCCAGGCGGATCGCGATCGAGATGACGAGCAGGACCGGGCTCAGGAGGACGAGCGCGGCGGTGGCGATGAGCAGATCCATCGCCCGCTTCGCGATCCGGTACCCGATGGATCCCCGCCCGACGTGCACCCCCAGGTGCGACGGATGCGCGAACGATGTGATCTCGGTCGCGACGCCCTCGACGGGGTCAGCGGCGCTCACCACGGGGAAGGCCTCTGATGGAACCACTTCGGACACGGCACCGGGGGGCGCACCTCTCTTTTCGTTCGGGTCAAAGGGCGAACTCGAAGATCCGTCCGTCGTTCTCGTTCGGGTTGGTGTCGTTGTCGACCCCGCGGTCGGACACGTACACGCTCGCCAGGGAGCCGTCCGTACTCCGAGGCGCCACGACGATCCCGGCAGGCGACTTGATCGACGTGTGTGACATGTCCCAGGTGTTCACGAGGGTCCCGCCCAGCGTGGCCTCGACGATGATCTTCTCGTCGGCGGAGACCAGGAACAGGTGGCGGGATTCCTTCCGGAAGAACACGTCCGTCGGCTTGCTCAGCCCGAGCGGCACCGTGTCGAAGCTGCTCAGCACGTCGTCGCCGAGCGGCGCCGGGCCATCGAACACGCCGTTGGGTCCGCGCCGCAGGCGGAACACGCGGTGGCGGGACTCCACGTTGTCGCCGTCGGTGATGAACAGAGACTTCGAGCCGAACGCGATGCCCGTCGCATCGCGACTGCCGAAACTGCGGGTCGAGAACGAGGTGAAGGTGTCGTCTGCGTTCCCCCAGATGCTGTCGGGGCCGGCACGCACGGTGAAGATCTCGTCCGCAGAATCATCCGTGAGATACATAGTCTGGGCCCGGCCGCCGACGGCGACGTCGGTGGGCTCGGTGGAGTACCGCAGGGTCTTGAACGACCGCACGACGCGGCCGCCCGGTTCCATGAACCAGACGTTCTTGCCCGCCCAATGTGGGGTCTCCTCGACTTCCGAGTCGACCACGACGATCACCCTGGGCTTGCCGAGATACGACAACCCCGAGGGATCGGAGCTCGGCTTCTTCCAGCGAGACGTCCTCACGATGTGGACGAGCTGTGCCTTCTGTGCCCCCGAACTGGCCGGGAACGTCGGCAGGACAAGGGTCATGGCGAGCGCGACGGCGCCCAGTCGAAGGGTTCGGCGGAGCACGGATGTCCTCATGCACGGGAGCCTAGATAGCCAACCGACCGTCAGTCGTCGGCTAGACACCGCAAGAAACGTACGTCGTTCATGTGACGCCTCACCCAGGCCCCTGACCGGCGAAGGAGGGCGCGTTCGACCGCCTACGTCACCGGGCGTAGGCGAACTACTGCCGCCGTCGGTCGTTGATCGGACCGTCTACGCATACGGTCTCTCCATGCCAACGGTGCTCGCTGTCTGCGGGGTTCGCTGATGCGTGTCGCGGTCATGGGCACGGGCCGGGTCGGTGTCGTGACCTGCGTGGCCCTGTCGCGGATGGGCCACGACGTCATCGGCACCGATGTCGATGCCGAGAAGATCGAACTGCTGCGACGGGCGGTGCCGCCGTTCTACGAGCCCGGTCTCCAGGACGCGCTGAGCGAGGGATGCGCATCGGGACGTCTCACCTTCACCGTCGAAGCCGCAGACGCCCTACGAACGGCCGAGATCATCTTCATCTGCGTGGGAACGCCCGCCCGTGCCGACGGCGAAGCGAACCTGATCGCGGTCGAGACCGCAGTACGCGACATCGCCCGCCACGCCATGGACGGCTCCGTGGTCGTGGAGAAGTCCACCGTCCCTGCAGGGACCGCAGAGCGGGTGCGCCGGACGCTGCAACGCGAAGGCGGTGGCCGCCGCGTCGACGTCGCCTCCAACCCGGAGTTCCTGCGTGAGGGATTGGCGCTGCGTGACGCGCTGGAACCCGACCGCGTCGTCATCGGCGTCGAGACGGAGCACGGGCGCGAGGTGCTCGAGCGCCTCTACGCCCCGATGATGGCTGAGGGTGTCCGCTTCATCGTCACCGACATCCCGACCGCGGAACTCGCCAAGAGCGCCAGCAACGCGTTCCTGGCCATGAAGATCTCGTTCGCGAACGCGCTGGCACGCCTCTGCGAACGCAACGGCGCCGACGTGACCGCGGTGGCCGATGTGATGGGCGCCGATCCACGGATCGGGCGCGCCTTCCTGAACGCCGGCATCGGCTACGGCGGGTACTGCCTCCCCAAGGACGTGGCAGCGCTCGAGCGGCTGGCCGCGCGTTTGGGGTACGCGTTCCCGCTGCTGGACGAGGTCGTGCGCATCAACGACGAGGCCACCGATGCCGTGCTGGCGCGGGTGGAGGAGGCCGTCTGGAACGTCGAGGGCAAGCGCGTTGCCCTGCTGGGGCTGGCGTTCAAGCCCGACACCGACGACATCCGATCCTCACCGGCGCTCACCATCGCCACGCGGCTCCTGCGCGACGGAGCCGACGTCGTGGGCTATGACCCCGAAGCCGCACGGCTGGCGGCTGCGGAGGTGCCCGGTTTGCGCACGGCCGGGTCCGCGCTGGAGGCCGCCACCGGCGCGCACTGCGTCGTCCTGGCGACGGAATGGGCCGAATTCGCCGACCTCGACCTGTCGGCGCTTCACGCGGTCATGGCACACCCTGTCGTGGTCGACGGCCGCAACCTCTTCGACCCCGAGACCATGCGGGCAGCGGGCTTCTGGTACTACCCCACCGGCCGCCCGCCCGTGCTCCAGAACGCCGATCCCGAGATCGCCGCAGCGGCTCCCACCGGGCGCGGCGCGACGGGGGCCTGATGGAACTCCGCCGGTACGGGCAGATCCTGCGCCGTCGCTGGGCCATCGCCCTGACGGGCTTCGTGGTGACCGTCTTCGGCACGCTCGCACTGGTCATGCCGCAGCCCTGGGTCTACGAGTCGGCCGGGTCGCTCGTGGTTGCGCCTCGCCCCGGCCTGACGGCCGAGGAGCTGATCCGGGCGCTCGAGACCCTCAACGGGAACCCCACGATCCCTGGTACCTATGCACAGGTCGCGGCCAGCGACTTCTTGGCCGGGAAGGCCCAGGACAGCCTCCTGACGGCGACCGACGCCTCTGATGCTCACGTCGAGAGCACGGTCGTGATCGACACCAACGTCATCGACATCGTCGTTACCGACGCCGATCCCGAGGTAGCCCGAGACATGGCGCTTGCCGTCATCGACCAGTTGATCGCGTACGCGAACGAGGTCGACGACACCTATCTACTCCAGCGCGTCGAGGAGCCCAACCTCCCAGATGGACCCTCGGGGCCGAACAAGCGGCTCATGGCCGCGGCGGGCATCATGCTGGGCTTCGGGCTCGCGCTCGGGCTGGCGCTCTTGGCCGAGTACCTGCGGCGTCCGGCCGAGGAACTCGCCGTCGATGACCCCATCACGGGTTTGCGCAACGAGATCTACCTGCGCGAGCGCCTGCACGAGGAGCTGGCCAGGACGCGTCGGACCCAACACACCACCGCCGTGTGCCTCGTCCGGGTCTCCATCCGCACCGGGGAGAGCGACGACGTGTCGCACGCCCCGACGCCACGCGACCTCAGGAGGATCGCCCGTGGGCTCCGTCTGACCGTCGCGGGAGACGCCGTGTTGGCCTCGCTCGCCGGAGGCGTCTTCGTGGTGCTCCTGCCCGACGCGCAGCGGGCTCGGGCGGACGGGCTGCGTGACGGCTGGGAGGCCGCGATCCGGGCGCTCCTCGATTGGGCCTCGCAGGGAGAACTCGGCCCGCGGTTGCAGGTGACCGGGGGAACCGGTGAGATCCGGCTCGGCAGGCTGATCGCGTCCTCCGAGGTCGAAAGCACGTTGCGCCCCCTCTGCGGACCTGACCTCACGCCGCCGGAGCCGTCCCCCCCTGCGCTGAAGGCGCCGGCAGAAACGGCGCCAGCCGCGAAGGCGCCCGCGGCCAAGGCAGCAGCCCCGAAGGCGCCGGCTCCGCGATCTGCCGCGCCAGCGCGGGCGACCGTCGTCATACCGGAGATGCCGGCGGCTCCGGCGCACGCCATGGTCGCGGCCACCCCGGAGGAGGCGCCCACCCCCGCACCGAAGTCAGCCGCCACGCGGCAGACGACGAAGCGTCCGAAGACCTCTCGCCCCGCATCCGGCGAGGCATCGGCCACCGGGAACGGGGCGGCTTCGACCGAGGACCCGCAGGCCGGCTCCGACGGTCAGGACGTCGGCGGCTCGTCCCGGGGGTCCCGGGAGGAGACCAGCCGTGGCGGCGACCGATCGGCTTGAGGAGGGCGGGGACGGAGCGGCTCCGCACGGGTCCGCTCACATCATCGCCACGGCCAAGGGCGGCGGCTTCCTCGCCGCGGGAACCCTCTTCGAGTACGCCACCCGTTTCCTGATCGGTCTGCTGCTCGCACGCAGCCTCGGCCTGACCGGCTACGGCCTCTACGTCCTGGCCATCAGCGTCTCGACCCTGTTCGCCGGGATCTCCCTGATCGGAACCGACGACGCCATGGTCCGCTACGTGGCGATCCTCTCCTCGCGCCGCGACCCGGAGGGGGTAGGGGGGACCCTGCAGGTCGGTCTGGGGATGGCGCTGGCCGGCGGTATCACGATGGGGATCGCACTGTTCTTCCTCGCTGGCCCGATCGCGACCGGGCTCTTCTCGGCGCCGGATCTGGCGCCGGTGCTCCGGTTCATGGCAGTCGTCGTTCCGTTCTTGGCCCTCAGCAACACCCTCTTGGGGATCGCTCGCGGCTTCAAGCGGATGGATTACACCGCGTTCTCGCAGAACGGCGTGCAATCGGTCGTGCGTCTGATCCTGGTCGGTGTGCTCGCGATGGGAGGTTGGCTCACGCTGATGCCGGCGGCGATCGCGTTCGGTATCTCCGACGTCGCCGCGAGTCTCGCTCTGATAGTCCTGGTGAACCGCGAGTTCGATCTGCGGACGGTGCTCCGGCCGGGCAGCCGGCGCGACCTCCGCCAGATCTTCGGCTTCGCGTTCCCGCTGTGGGTCTCGGGGCTGCTCCGCCAGTTCCGCGTCAACATCCAGAACGTCCTGGTGGGTTCGCTTGGCTCGGTCGCCGGTGTGGGTGTGCTCTCGGTCGCCAACCGCGTGAACGACGTGGCGACGCTCGGCTCGAAGTCCGTCTACATCGCATCGCGGCCGCTGATGGCGCAGCTGCACGATCGCGGTGACCGCGACGCTCTGCGTGGTCTCTACACGGCCACGACCCGATGGACCCTGGCGGTGAACATCCCGCTGTTCCTCGGGATGGTGCTCTACCCGGGGCCGCTCCTGCAGGTCTTCGGCGAGGACTACACGCGGGGCGCCACCGCGTTAGTCCTCGTCGCCTGTGCGCAGATGATCGCTGCGGGCACCGGGACCTGCCAGGGCATGCTCGACATGACGGGCCACACGCGGGTGAAGCTCGCGAACACCGTGGCGTGGACGGTGCTCCTCATCGGAGGAGGGGCGTTCGCGATCCCCCGCTGGGGCGTGGTCGGGGCTGCCGCGTCCACCTTGCTCGCCATGGGTGTCGTGAACATCGCGAGCGTCCTGGAGGTGTGGTTCCTCGAACGGCTCCAGCCCTACGACCGGAGCTTCGTGAAGCCCCTCGCGGCCGGCGCGCTGACGGCCCTCGGGGGGATCGTGCTGCGAGCCGTGTTCCCGGTCGAGGGTCTGATCGGCGCACTCGCGCAGAGCGCTGTCCTTACGGCCACCTATCTGGGCCTGCTGCTCACCATGGGTCTCGAGCCGCAGGACCGCCTCATCGTGGACCGGGTGATGGGCAAGGTCCGAGGGGTGCGCGGGCGGGTCGTGCACGCGCGCGCCGGAGGCACGGCGTGAGCGCGCAGCCGGTGTACCGAGACGAAGCCGGGCGGGCGCCCGAAGGCGCCGGCGACGGACCCGTGTTCATCGGCGGACTGGACCGCAGCGGCAAGACGACGATGCGGGCGCTCCTGGCCTCGCACCCGCGGATCGCCATCCCGTCCGTGGGCTCGAACATGGAGACCTACTTCTACCGGCGCTACGGCGACCTGCGCCTGTCCGCCAACTTCGAGCGATGCCTGGACGCGATGCTGCGCTACAAGCACGTCCGATCCCTCCAGCCCGATGCCGAGAGGATCCGCCGTGAGTTCGCCGAGGGCGATCCCACCTACGAGCGGCTCTTCGCGCTGTTCCTGAGCCACTTCGCCCAGCGCGAAGGCAAGCCTCGCTGGGGGGCGCAGACGGGATTGATCGAGCGATACGCCGACGTGCTGATGGCGGCCTACCCGGGTGTGCGCATCGTCCACATGATCCGTGACCCGAGGGATCGCTACGAGGCCTCGCTCGCACTGTGGCCCGACGGCAAGGGACGGGCCGGCGGTGCCGTGGCGCGCTGGCGGTACTCCACGGCCCTGGCCGAGCGCAACCTGCGCCGCTACCCCGGGCAGTACCTGATCGTCCGTTTCGAAGATCTGGTCCGTGAGCCGGAGACGACCGTCCGAGCGGTGTGCGCGTTCCTGCAGGAGCCCTTCGACGCCGCGATGCTCGCGATGCCGGCTGCACAGAAACACCAGGACCTGCTGCGACGAGGGGTTGACGATCGTGCCGGTGAAGGCGTGGCGCTGTTCTCGGAGCGGTTCATCGGCGGGCACCGCGGCGTGCTCGCGCCGGCGGAGCTCGCCTTCATGCAGTTGCACGCCGGGCGGAAGATGCGGAGGTTCGGCTACGAACCCGAGCCCGTGCACCTCGGCACGCGAGGCCGCGCTCTGTTCGCCGTGTACGAGTGGCCCCGCCAAGCGGTCCGCATGGCCGGCTGGCGCATCGTCGAGGAGCTCCAGCAGCGGTTCCCCCGAGCCGTGGCCAGGCGCCCGGGACGCAGGATGATCGTGGACCCGCCGGAGGGTTCGGCATGAGCGCGGACCCCGTGTTCATCGGTGGCCTCGCCTTCTCGGGGAAGACCCCGCTCCGGATCGCGCTCGGGCTGCACCCCGGCATCTCGCTGACGCGCAAGACCCACCTGTGGGACCGCTTCACGAGACGCTTCGGCGATCTGGGCCGGCCGGAGAACCTGGAGCGATGCCTCGCGGTGGTGTCGAGCGATCCTGGCGTCGCGCGGTTGGAGCCGGATGCGGACGCGCTCCGCCGCGCTTTCGAACAGGGCCCGGCGACCTACGCCCGCTTGTTCGGCCTGCTCCACGAGCAGCACGCGCGGCGGGCCGGAGCGCGGCGGTGGGGCGAACAGCTGGGTGCGATCGATCGGTACGCCGATGCGATCTTCGAGGCGTTCCCCGAGGCCCGGATGATCCACATGATCCGCGACCCGCGCGACCGGTACGAGGCGACCCCCCACCGGGGGCCGGGGTCGTTGGGCTGGCAGACGGCCATGTGGCGGCGTTCGGCCGAACGCGCCGAACGCAACTTCGGCACCTACCCAGGGCGATACCTCGTGCTCCGGTACGAAGCGCTCGCGGCCGATCCGCTCGGCTCGTTGGAGGAAGTCGCCACGTTCATCGGCGAGACGTGCACACCCTCGATGCTCGGCGCCATCACGGACGCGTTCGACGGCGAAGGGCCGGCGCCCTCCATCCACCCCGCTGGGCGCGCATTCGTGGAGCGCTACGCGGGACCGGCGATGCAGGCCTTCGGCTATGTCCCTGCCACGACAGGCACCGCCCACGGACTCCTGTTCTCGATCGTCGGGCGCCCCGTGAACCGCGCCTCCATGGCGGCGTGGCAGATCGCGGACGTGCGGGCCTCGCGGGCCGGGGGTGTGGCCTGATGACGGGCGGACCCGTGTTCGTAGCCGGGCTCGAACGCACCGGCACCAGCCTGATGTACGCACTGTTGGCATCGCATCCGCGGCTGGCGATGACGCGCCGGACCAATCTCTGGCGGCACTTCTACCTTCAGTTCGGCGATCTCGACGTCCCGGCCAACCTGGACCGCTGCCTGGACACGATGCGGCGGTACAAGCGCATCGTGGGACTCGAGATCGAGTGGGAGCGGCTGCGCGGAGACCTGGTAGGCGGCCAGATCACGTACGGACGGCTCTTCGCGCTGCTGCAGGAGCAGTACGCGGAGCGGCTGGGCCGCCCGCGCTGGGGCGACAAGTCGCTGCTCACCGAGCGGTACGCCGAGGCGCTCTTGCAGTCCTACCCGCAGGCGCGCATCCTGCATATGATTCGCGACCCTCGCGACCGGTTCGCCTCGTCCTTCACCCGGTGGAAGGTGCGGCGCGGCGGCGTCGGAGCGGGCACCGCCGAGTGGTTGTCGTCTGCCCGGATCGCCTTGCGGAACGAGGGCAGGTTCGCCGGGTCCTACCGGAGCGTGCGCTACGAGTCGCTGGTGCGCGATCCCGAGGGCACGCTCAGGGACATCTGCGCGTTCATCGGCGAGGACTACGAGCCGGAGATGCTCGCCATGAACGGCGCGCCGACGTTGCGCGACGGCGGCAACAGCTCGTATGGGCGCCTGGAGGGAGGCACGATCTCGACGTCGTCGGTGGGCAGGTTCACCGAGGTCCTCTCGCCGCGGCAGATCGCCTACATGCAGTTGATGACGGGGAGCGAGATGGCGGCGTTCGGGTACGAGCCGGCGGCGGTCCGGATGCCCATGGGCGCGCGGCTCGGGTTCGCGATACGCGACGTGCCGGTCGAATCGGCACACCTGCTCGTGTGGCGGACGCGGGAGAGGATGCGCGACCGGACGGGAAGGCCGCTGCGGCCGGATCGGCTCGTGCACCAGGAGAGCGCCGCATGATGCGCGTCGCGGAACTGACCGCGCCGGGCGGACGCCTCGCCCGGATCACCGGCTACACATTCTGGCTGGGTGTCGCCGGCTTCCTCGGCCTGGTGTTCTCCTACCTCATCTCCGCGGGCTTGTGGTACGCCTGCCTCGTCCTGCTCGCGGCCGTCCCGGCGTTCGTGTGGTTCCATCGCTTCCCGATCGCAGGCGTCGCCGTCTGGATCGCGGTCGTGCCCCTGGTGACAGCGACCGCATCGCCGGCGGTGCGCCAGGTGTTCTGGATCACCCACCGGGCACTGCCGGCCGGCGTCTTGGTCCTCATCATCGTGGGATCGGCTCTGCGGACCTCTCCGCGACGGCTCGGCCGTCTGGGGCGTGCCGAGGGACTCATGGTGGGATTCATCCTCTCCAGCCTCGTCTCGATCGCGATGCTGTCGCCCGAGCCCCTGGCCCAGACGGTCTTGTTCTACGACCGCTGGATCGTGCCGATGTGCCTGTACCTGATCGTGCGGCTCCTCGAACCCTCACTCCGGGAACTCCGCTGGCTCATCCCCCTGGCCGCGGGCCTCCTGCTGTTCGAGGCGCCGATCGGCGTCGCGACGCTCACCGTCCCGCACCTCCTGCCGGGCGAGTGGATCGTCCTCACGCGCGCGACCGGGACGTTCGGTGACCCCGACGTCCTGGGGACCACCATGGCCTTCTGCGGCGTGATCTGCCTGTGGGCGGGGACCACCACGCGCAGGCCCGTGCTCCGGGCCGGATCGATCCTGCTGTTCGTGTTGGCCATGCTCATGATGTTCCTGACCTTCTCGCGCGCGAACTGGCTCGCCGGGGTCGTGGTGGTGGCTGCGTGCGCCTGGATCTTCCGCGAGCGCCTGGGGGCGCTCGTCGTCGCCGGGCCGATGGTCATCGCCGTGCTCCTGGTGACCGGGCTGCTCGCCGGCCCGCTCGCGTTCGCCGAGGAGCGATTGGCATCCCAGCGGTCGCAGGAATCGGCGCTCGCCCGACTGCCCGTCGCCGTCGCCGCCGTCCGGATGTTCGAAGCCAGACCGTTCACAGGCTGGGGGTACGGCAACTTCGACCAGTACTCACGAGACTTCCAGGGCACGGTCGGGAACCTCGTGACCGCCGAGAAGAACCACGCCTCCCACAACTTGTTCCTGAGCATCATCGCCGAGCTCGGGCTCATCGGTCTGGTGAGCTTCCTCGGCCCGATGTTCATCTGGGGACGCCGGACCGCACGCGCGTACGGCCACATGCCGTTGGACGCTCGCCGGTTCGTGGCGACCCTCTGGCTCGTGGTGGGTTCGTTCATCATCGTGAACAACTTCTCGGTCATGAAGTCGACCTACGGGCTCGGCCTCTGGTGGCTCTGCCTCGGGCTCATCGGGACGACGGTCGGCCGGTACCACACGACGTCACCCTCGCGGTGGGGACTCGAACCAGACCCGAAGAGTGGTGCGGCGTGATGCGCGCGGTCCCCGTGCGCCTGGCCTACGTGGTTGGCACCTACCCGGTCCCCACGACCACGTTCATCGACCGCGAGATCCGCCAGCTGCGGGAGCTGGGCGCGCAGGTCCGAACCATCTCGATCCGCCGGCCCGCCCCTTCGCCCGCCTCTGGGCAGAGTGGACCCCATCACGACGTGACCTACGTCCTGCCCGCATCCGTCCCCGGCCTGCTGCGCAGCCACCTTTCCTGGCTCTTCACCCGTCCGACGACCTACCTCGGCACCCTCATCTCGCTCGTGCGGGAGCCTCACCCGGGCCCGGCGGCTCGGCTGCGGACCGTCGGCCACTTCGGTCTGGGGGTGCACGTCGCGCGGCTGATCAGGTCGCACGGCCCCGTCGACCACGTCCACGCGCACTTCGTCGACCGCGCCGCCGTCGTCGCGCTCGTGGCGGGCCGCCTGCTCGGCCGCCCGTACAGCGCCACGGCCCACGCGAACGACATCTACGTCGACCCCGTGCTCTTGCCCGCCAAGCTCGCCCGCGCGAAGTTCGTGGCCACCTGCACGAAGTACAACGAGCGGCACCTGCTGTCCGTCAACGGGACGAGCCGCGGCGCCATCGTTCGGTGCATCTACCACGGTCTGGATCTGCACCGATACGAACCGGGGACCACCACACAGCGGGCGCTTCCTTTGCTCCTGTCGGTCGCCCAACTCAAAGAGAAGAAGGGTCTGCGATTCCTGCTCGAAGCGTGCTCGCTGCTCGCTGCGCGGGGCGTCTCGTTCGACTGTGAGATCGTCGGGGACGGGCCCTTGCGTGCGGACCTGCAGCGCCGCGTGGACGAACTCGGGCTCGGCGATCGCGTCCGGCTCCTCGGCGCGCTCCCCCACGACCAGGTGATCGCGCGCTACGCGGAGGCGGCCGTCTTCGTCCTGCCCTGCGTGATCGCGAGCGACGGCGACCGCGACGGCATCCCCAACGTGATCCTCGAGGCGATGGCCATGGGCCTTCCCGTGGTCTCCACGCGGCACTCCGGCATCCCGGAGGCGGTGAAGGACTCCACGACAGGCCTGCTGGTTTCACCGGGTGACGCCGAAGCGCTGGCAGGCGCCCTCGGTTCGATCCTGGCCGACCCGGACCTCGGAGCGCGGATGGGTTCTGCAGGCCGCGAGCGCGCGGCGTCGACGTTCGATGTCGAGGTCAACGTGCAGCGATTGTTCGAGGAGTTCGTGGCATGAGCGGGCTCGACGCGGGCGGGCTCTTCGTGGTCTGGGGACCCCCCGGCAACGGGCCGCGGAGCCGTGCGTTCGCCGGGGCCCTCGGCATCGACGTGGTCTTCCTCGTCGCCTCACGCCGGCGCGGCCGGCTCGCCGCGCTCTACAAGTACCCGGTGCAGTTCGTACGGACGCTCATGCTGCTCGGCCGGCGCAGCCCACGCGTGGTCTTCGTGCAGAGCCCGCCGAGCTTCGCGGTGATGGCCGTGGCCCTGTACGCCTGGGTGCTGCGGCGGCGCTTCGTGGTGGACGCCCACAGCGACGCGATGACCTCGCCGTACTGGACGCGGCCCGGGTGGCTGATCAGTGCCCTGGTCCGTGCGGCCGCCGTCACCATCGTGACCAACGAGCACTTCGCGGCCTCTCTGCGGGCGGACGGAGGGCGGGCCCTGGTGATCCGCGACGTGCCACAGCACGTGACGGAGCGGCGGCGCGATCCGGTCGAGCCGTTCGAGGTCATGGCGGTGTGCACGTATGCGCCGGACGAGCCGATCGACGAGATCCTCGGAGCCGCAGCGCTCCTGCCCGAGGTGACGTTCAGCCTGACCGGTGACCCGGCGAGGTTCGCTCGCGCGCTCCCGCCGGCACCCCCCAACGTGCGCTTCACGGGCTTCCTTCCTCACGAGGAGTACCGCGAACGCATGGCATCCTGCGGCGCGGTCCTGTGCCTGACGACGCACGACCACACGATGCAGCGCGGCGCCTGCGAGGCCCTGTGGGCGGGCCGCCCGATCATCACCTCGGACTGGCCCCTGCTGCGCGACTACTTCGATCGCGGCACCGTTCACGTCGACAACTCGGCATCAGACATCGCGTCTGCCGTGGCGAAGATCGCGGCTGATCCGGTTGGCTTCGCAGACCAGATCGCTGACCTGCAGGCCCTGCGTCGCGGCGAGTGGGACGAGGCGGTCACCGCCCTCGCCACGCTCACCGGCGAGCGCTGGGCCATCCCCCCTGCGGTGAAGGAGGAACACCTATGAACGTGAGCATCTTCGGGCTGGGCTACGTCGGCGTCGTCTCGGCCGCGGCGCTGGCCGAGGCCGGCCACACGGTCGTCGGCGTCGATACCAACCTCACGAAGGTCGAGATGATCAACGCCGGACGCAGCCCCATCATCGAACCGGGTGTGGAGGACCTGATGGCGCGCGGGGTCGGCGCCGGCCGGATCCGCGCCACGACGGACGCGGAGGACGCGATCCTCGCCACCGACGTGTCGGTCATCTGCGTCGGCACACCCAGCGCGAGCAACGGCAGCCTGGACCTCACGCAGGTGCAGAAGGTGTGCCAGGAGATCGGGCTCGCCGTGGCTTCGAAGAGCACCCGGCACACGATCGTCGTGCGCAGCACCATGTTGCCCGGGAGCACCGACGACGTCGTGATCCCGGCGCTCGAGCATGCTTCGGGGATGAAGGCCGGCGAAGGGTTCCAGATCTGCTACAACCCGGAGTTCCTGCGGGAGGGCACGTCGCTCGCCGACTTCGCCGATCCTCCGTTCACGCTGCTGGGCGCGGCCGACGAGGCCGCGGCGGAGGCGGGGCGGGCCCTGTACGCGTCGGTCTCCGCACCCGTCATCGTGGCGCCAATCGGGGTGGCCGAGATGGTCAAGTACGCCTGCAACGCCTTCCACGCCACGAAGATCACCTTCGCGAACGAGATCGGCAACATCGCGAGCGCGATGGGCGTGGACGGACGTCAGGTCATGCACATCCTGACCCAGGACACGAAGCTGAACATCTCCCCGGCGTACCTGCGGCCGGGGTTCGCGTTCGGCGGATCGTGCCTGCCGAAGGATCTGCGTGCCCTCGGTCACCAGGCGCAGCGCTCGGACGTGGATGTCCCGCTGTTGAGCGCGCTCCTGCGCAGCAACGCCGGCCAGGTCGACCGGGCCCTCCGCATGATCGCGGACGCGGGGAGCAAGCGCGTCGGTGTGCTGGGGTTCTCGTTCAAGGCGGGGACCGACGATCTGCGAGAGAGCCCGCTCGTGGAACTCATCGAGCGGCTCATCGGGAAGGGTTACGCGGTCCGCGTCTACGACCGGAACGTTTCCCTGGCGCACCTGCAGGGTGCCAACCGCGCCTACATCGAACGTGAGATCCCCCACATCGCGTCGCTCATGGCTGCGACCGTCGACGAGATCATCGAGGCGAGCGACACCATCGTGATCGGCAACGCCGACCCGTCGTTCGCGCGCGTAGCGGCTGACACCGCCGGCCGCCGGGTCATCGATCTGGTGGGCATAAAGACCGACGGGGAGCTGGGACCGGGCTACCAGGGGATCTCCTGGTAGGCGCCCTCAGCGGCGAGCCGCACGCGAGCGGTCGATGAGCTCCCGCACCTGGGCAACGTAGCGAGGGCCGAGTTCTGCCCAGTTGGAGCGCTCGGTGAACGTTCGCGAACCGGCCGCGAGCGCCTCCCTGCGTTGGGGGTCATCGTGCAGCAGCCGGATACAGCGCGCCAGGTCTTCCGCATCGCCCGGCTCGAAGAACTCGACCATGGTGTCGCGGAACACCTCCTCGATCGCGGTGGTCCGGGCCGCGATGCACGGCATCCCCATGACCGCGTACTCCATCAGCTTGGTCGGGAGCAGGCCATCGGTGAACACGTCGTCGCGGTAGGGGACGATGCCGACGTCGGCCCGGGCCAACAACGGAGGAAGATCCTCGGCCAGGACCAGCTCCGTGCGCAGGTCCACCACGTCCCCCAGCGCCAACCGCTCCCGGAGCTCGGTGAGCGCCGGGAGATCGTCACCCCGCCCGATGATCGTGAGCCGCAGACCGGGGATCTCTTCGCGCAGTTCGCCCACGGCTTCGATCGCCAGATCCAGGCCGTAGCGGCGGGTGAGCGTCCCGTGATAGATCAGCTCGAAGCCCTCGTGAGGCGGCGAGGGAACCGGCGAGAAGATCCGCTCATCGGCCACGTTCATCACGACGCTGCATCGCTCCGGCCGGACTCCCCGGCGGATGAGCGTCTGGCGCCAATGGTCACTCACCGTGATGACATGATCGGCGAAACGGCATGCGAGCCGCTCCTGCAGCGCGATCGCGCGGGCGAGCCACGGCGAGCCTCGGCCCGTGAACCGACCGGCGAAGAACTCCGGCATCAGGTCGTGGAGATCGAGCAACACGGGCACGCCCCGCAGCTTCGGGACGATCGCGCTGAACACGAGGAAGTCGGGCAGGTTGTGCACCTGCACGCTCGAGTACGGCCGGGAGCGGTGCCTTTTCGCCAAGAACACGCCGGCGCGCGCGGTGAATCGGAGGTAGTTCGAGAACTGCCGGGCGAGGCTCCGCTTGTCGAGGTTCATCGGCAACCGATGGACCTCGACGCCCCGGTACCGCTCGCGGGCGGGCTCGCCGTCCCCGCGCAGGCACACGACATCCACCTCATATCCGGCGTCCACGAGCGCCTCCGCTTCGCGCTGGACGCGCGTCTCGCCCAACGGGTACCTCGCGTAGACGACCATGCAGTGGTGACGTGGCGTCATCATCGAACCCGATCGTGTCACGAGGACACGGCTCGCGTCAGGCCTCGAAGGCCCCGAGGTCCGGGCTGGCACGGCGCGGCCGCCCGAGGATGTCGTCGCGCGGAGCGAGTGACGCGATCGCGCGGTTCACCGCCGCGCCGTTCGGGTCGATGCGCCCGTAGCGCCGCACGAGCCGGACGAACTCCTGCCCGATCGTCCGGTTGCCGCTGCGGAACCGGCGGCCCTCCCAGTACGGGAGGGAGATGCGGCGCTGGTCGCGGTTGATCCGGGGGTTCCCGAAGACGGGCCGGGGGTCATCACGCGGTTTGATCAGGCTCCCGCCCGGCACCCGGGCGCCCCCGTTCCAATACAGGTTGCGCCGCAACGTCAACCCCACGGTATCGCCGCGATCACCGTTGGAGAAGGTCCGCATCGTGCGTGTCGGATCGCTCCAGATGTTGTTCGCGAACAGGATGTCGCGGTTGCGGGGGTTGGCCTCCTTGATCCCCACGCTCATCGCGAACGAGTCCGTCGGGAAGTCCCCCACCACCGTGTTGTTCACGTACCGAACGTCCCCGGCTCCGTAGATGTTGAGCGCGGAATCCGCGTGGTCCGAGCCGTTGCCGATCACGAGGTTGTTCACGATGTCGACGTGCTGGGCCTCCAGATAGCCCGACCCGTCGTTCCCGATCGAGATCACGCCCTCGTCGCCACCCTGCCACCGCAGGAACACGTTGCGCTCGATCGTGATCCGCCGCGAACCGCGGAAGCCATCGGCACCGCCGTTGCTGTCCTTCACCACGATGAATTGCTTCGTATCGCGGCGGTCCGGGCGGCCGCTGCCGCCGAAGTCGTTGAAGAAGATGTTGCCTTCGATGGTGACGTTCGTCACGCCGTTCACGTCGATGTGCTGCTCGCTCGCGGACTGGTTGTAGAAGACGTTGCCACGCACGGTGATGTGGTCGGCGGCGCTCCTGATCTTCAACAGGTCATCGCCCCAGGAATCGTGGATGACGTTGTTCACGAAGGAGATGTGGTCGGGCGCCGGCTTCCCGTCATCCGAGCCGGACACGTAGACCAAGACTCCATCGGCGCCCGATCCCGACTGCCGCAAGCGCAATCCGCGGAACGTTATCCAGCCCGCGTTCCCCCCCACGTCGAGCGCCGCACCGTTGCTCACGAACACGGCGCGGTAGGGGTGGATCGCCCGGAAGGTCACGCGCGTAGAGAAGCGCCGCTCGACGGACTGGGTGCCCTTGTAGACGCCGTCGCGGAACCACACCGTGCAACCGGCGTCGCGGACATGCTTCGCGGCGTACTTGAGCGTGGCCCAGGGGCGATCGCGGGCGCCGGACGCCCGGTTGTTCCCGCGCGGGCCCACCCAGCGATCGCAGTTCTCGGCGCGCGATGCAGCGGGGTATCCGGCGCTGTGATGCAGCATGCCCCTGGCTCCGACGGCGATCACACCGACGAAGAGCACCGAGAGGACAGCGACGCCGAGACGGGTGCCGGAGGCCGCGCGCACGTCAGCGCCCGGCGAACCGCAGGGCGTAATCCCAGATCGTCAACGCGTCGACATCGCCGGTGACCGCCACCGCGCTCCGAGCGGCGTTCGGCCAGCGTCCCAGCCGGACGAGCGGTTCACGGCCCGCTTCGATCTCGCTCAGGAGCGCGAGTTCATCCTCGCGGCCGAAACGCTCCCGGTGCAGGTGCACCGTGTGCGTGGATGCGTCGGTCGCGCGCTCCACCACGTAGCCCTGCGCCCGCAGGAAGGTGGTCATCGCTTCGGGACTCGAGGGGTGCACGCCGATGAACGGCCGGCTGGGCGCCCGGACGACGAAGCCCTCGGTCTCCACCCGCCGGTAGGAGGCCGACCAGGGTTCACCCAAGCCGGGGTCGTCCGTGCGGACGAGCATCGTGGTGCCGCTCGGCCCCGACCATCGGATGCGGAACATGCCCTCACCGTCCTTGGCTGCCTCGACCGTCGAGGAGGGCCGCGCCACCCACCACTCCGCGATCTCGCGGAGGCTCGCGAGCCACACACCGTCCGCGTCGTCGGCGCCCGCCTGCAGGACCGCGGATACGCCGGGACCGCACGGCCCGATGCGCTCCGGGTGCACCTGCATGGTGAACAGCTCGCCCCGCTCGTGGGTCCGGCGCCACACGTCGACCCACAGCGACGCGATCGCTTCGGGCGAGGGCAACCCGAGCCGATCCACCACCGACTCGTCGTCCGGCAGGCAGCACGGGATCCGCACCAGACCGTTCTCCGAGCGCGGCAGGACCGGGTGCTCCGCGGCAGGAAGAGACCCGTAGAATTCCAAGACGCGCCGGTAGGCGTCGGTCTCCATCTCCGGGGGGATCGGCCAGTGCATCGACTGGCTGCTGTCGTAGAGGAACCCGTTCTCGATCAGCGCGTGCACCGTGCCCTCGTTCCAGCGCAGGTACGGGGCGCGGAAACCGACGGCCGGGAGGCCGCTCGACTCGAAGAGCAGCCGGGCCTCCGCGAGATGGCGATCCTGCACGACGGCGTCGAGTCCGATGTGGTCCACGTGGTAGTAGCCGTGCACCGCGAACTCGATACCGAGTTCAGCGAACCTGGCGGGGACCCGAGGGTGCCGCTGGACGGCGGCGGCGGTGATCGGCAACGTCGCCACACCGCCGAACGGCGCGACGATCCGCAGGACCTCGCTCAGCCTTTCCTCCATCCGGCGCGGACCGAGCCCGTAGTGCGTCCCGATCGCGCCGGCGCGCCGGGCGGCGTTCACCGCGCCCTTGCCTTTGGCGGCGACCAGGACCGGGTTCATGCCGGATACCGCAGGTGACCGGGTCGGGGGGGAGGGATGATCATGGCCGGCGCTCAGGGGATCGTGTACTCGATATGCAGGCCCGGGATGCCCCCGCCGCCCCCTTCGAACGAGCTGGCGACGAGCCTACCACTCGGGTTCCCGGTCACGATGAAGACGACGGCGTTGCCCGGCGTCCAGCCGGACTGCCCGATGATCTCCTGCACGATCGCCGACAGGTCCGGGGTGCGCTGCTCCGCGGTCCTCGCGAACCGCACGATCCATCCGGGCGAGGACCACGCCGCCGTCGCATCCGTCGTTGCGCGGTTCGTGATGTTCGACTTGGCCGTCACGAAGGTCCCGGGGTTGAGCGCCTTCTCACCCCGGACACGGAGGTTCGACGGTACGTCCCTCGCCTCGTCCGCGGTGAACTGGATGTAGGCGTTCGTGATCGTGGCGTCGGCGGGCAGGTTCACTCCCGTGAACCTGAGCCCGACGGCGGTGAAGGTCACGTTGTTGTCGGTCATCATGTCGATATCAGCGCTGTTGACCACCACGTTCCTGTTCGGCTTCTGCTCGGCGTCGTCGGTACCGCTTGCGATCGGGATCTCGAGGATCAACGGGTTGTCGACCGTGACCGTCACTCCGGGGGACGTCGACTCGTTACCCGCCGGGTCCGTCGCTGTGGCTGTGAGCGTGTGGGCACCGGTCGAGGTGCCTGCGGTGTTCCACGAGACGCTCCAGCCATCCGCGCCGTTCGTGTCGGTCCCGATACTCACGGCGTCGCGGAAGAACTCGACCGAAGCTGCATCCGTCGCGCTGGCCATCACGGCGATCGTCCCCACGACCGACTGACCGTCCGCCGGCGACGTGATGTGAACCTCAGTCGGCGGCGTGTTGTCCACCGTGACCGAGGCCGCACTGCTCGCCGTTTGAGCGATCGTGTCGGTTGCCACGGCGGAGATGGCGTGCGGGCCGTCGGACGTCAGCGTCGAGTCCCATGTGCCGGTCCAACCGTCGCTCCCGTCGGCGTCAACGCCCAGAGAGACCGTCTCGTCCAGGAAGAACTCGACCTGGGCGACGCCGTGATCATCGGTGGCGGCTGCAGCGAGCGAGACGGTCGAACCACGGACAAGTGCGCCTTCCTCCGGGGCGGTGAGCGTCACGCTCGGGATCTCGTCGATGTTGTCCACGGTCACGGAGCGCTGGTCGTTCGCGGTCTGGCCGATCGTGTCGGTGGCCCTGGCCGTGATCGTGTGCGAGCCGTCGGTGGTCAGCGTGGAATCCCACGAACCCGTCCAGCCGCCGGCGCTGTCCGTGTCGGTGCCCAGGGAGACCGTCCCGTCCAGGAAGTACTCGACCTGGGCGACGCCGTCGTCATCGGAGGCGGTCGCCTCGAGGTCCACGGCTCCCGCGACGGTGCTCCCCTCCGTGGGCGCTACGAACTCCACCGACGGCGGCGCATCGTTGTCCACGTCGATCGAGTGCTGGTCATCCGCGGTCTGGCCGATGGTATCGGTCGCCGTCGCCGTGATCGTATGGGGGCCGTAGGAGGCCGAGGTCGAATCCCACGATCCCGTCCAGCCGCCGGCGCTGCTCGTGTCGGTCGCGATCGCCGTAGAGCCGGCGTCTAGGAACCACTCGACCTTGGTGACGCCCTCGTCGTCGGACGCGTTGGCCGACAGCGCCACCGCGGTCCCGCTCACGGTGGCTCCTGCTCCGGGGGCCGTCAGGGTCACGCTCGGGAGTTCGTCGATGTTGTCCACGGTCACGGAGCGCTGGTGGTTCGCGGTCTGGCCGATCGTGTCGGTGGCGCGCGCCGTGATGGTGTGAGAGCCGTCGGTGGCCAGCGTGGAATCCCACGAACCCGTCCAGCCGCCGGCGCTGTCCGTATCGGTGCCCAGGGAGACCGTCCCGTCCAGGAAGAACTCGACCTGGGCGACGCCGTTGTTATCCGACGCGTTGGCCGACAGCGCCACGGCGGTGCCGCTCACGGTGGCGCCCGCCCCAGGTGCCGTGAGCGTCACGCTCGGGGGAGCATCGACGTTGTCCACCGTAACCGAGCGCTGGTGGTTCGCGGTCTGGCCGATGGTGTCTGTGGCCCTGGCCGTGATCGTGTGCGATCCGTTCGAGGTCGAGGTCGAGTCCCACGATCCCGTCCAGCCGCCGGCGCTGCTCGTGTCGGTCGCGATGGGCGTAGAGCCGGCGTCCAGGAACCACTCGACCTTGGTGACGCCCTCGTCGTCGGACGCGTTGGCCGACAGCGCCACCGCGGTCCCGCTCACGGTGGCTCCTGCTCCGGGGGCCGTCAGGGTCACGCTCGGGAGTTCGTCGATGTTGTCCACGGTCACGGAGCGCTGGTGGTTCGCGGTCTGGCCGATCGTGTCGGTGGCGCGCGCCGTGATGGTGTGAGAGCCGTCGGTGGCCAGCGTGGAGTTCCACGTGCCGGTCCAGCCGCCGGCGCTGTCCGTGTCGGTCGCGATCGCCGTGGTGCCGGAATCGAGGAACCACTCGACCATGGTGACGCCGTTGTCGTCGGACGCGTTGGCCGAGAGCGCCACGGCGGTGCCGCTCACGGTGGCGCCCGCCGCGGGAGCGGTGAGCGTCACCGTCGGGGGGGTATCCGTTCCCGCGCCAGGGATCGCGATCTCGAACACGAGCCCGTCGTTCTCGCTCGCGTTGGTGCCGTTGTCCACGGTCCGGTCGGCGATCCAGTAGTTGCGCGCGCCGGAGCCGTTGCTGGCGGGCGCTACTTCAACGTCGGCGGGGTTCTGGAGCCCCGCGATCCCGCGTGCGTCGATGGTTCGTACGAGCCCTCCGGAGGTCGTCAACTCGTAGATGCGCTTCGTGCCGCGATCCGCCACCAGGATCGTGTTCCGAACGGGGTCGTAGGCGAGACCCTCGGAGTCCCTGCCCCCATGCACGGCCACGTCGAAGTGCGTGGCGGTGTCGTTGCCGTTGCCGAGCACCCCGTCGACGGGGTCGATGTCCCAGACCTCGACGGGGGTGCCGTCGGCGATGTACACGTGCCCGTTCTGCGTGTTGTACGCCACGTCTTCGGCGTCGGCGACGCCGTAGCCGGCCAGCAGGATCGTGGTGCGCGAGTCGTCGCCCGTGCCGACCAGACCGTCGTTGCCCGGCGAGAGGATGAAGAGTTTCTCGCCGCTGTCGCTCGAGATGAAGAGCCGGTTGTTGGCGGCGTCGTAGGCCAGACCCGTGGGCTCGTTCGTGTAGGAGGTGGTCGTGAAGGTACGGATGTGCTGGTCGGTCGTGCGCGTCCGCAGCCACACGTTGACGCCGTGGTAGCCGGCGCCGGTGGTCTCATCCACCTCGGAGTCGGCGATCATCATCCCGTCGACGCCGGGTAGGTATGCGATGCCGGCGGGGTCGGGTGACGCGGGGTTCCACGTCGAGGCGTCCAGGGTTCGCACGAGGGAGGCGACGACGGTGTCTGCCTTGGCGATCGGTGTCTGTACGAGCGGCACGAGGAAGACGGCCGCCACGACGACGGCGCGCGTGCAACGATGAACGAACGTCCGACCCACGACACCCTCCGATACGACGCTTCGTGTCACCCTCGCGCCCTCCCCGAACCGTATCGTCCGAGCCACGTAGCTCCACCTGTCGGCCGACGTATTTCCCGTACGGCGTGCGTGGCCGCAACCCATCGATGCAGTGCGATCACGCGAGGGCTCCCCGGACCGCCCGCGCGATCGACTCGATGTCGGCCTCGCTCAAGGACGGGTGCACCGGAAGGGATACCACCTCTCGGGCGATGGCCTCGGCGGCCGGCATCCGCACGTCACCGACCCGTGGATCACGCCGGAAACAACCGTAGTCGTAGACGGCGCGTGGGTAATAGACACCCGCATCCACGCCCGCGGCACGGATCTTCTCAACCGCCTCATCGCGGCTCCTGGAGGCCCCCGGTGCAACCCGGACCGTGTACTGGTGCCACACGTGGTCCCGCCCCACCGGCTCGGTCGGGAGCGTGAGGCCCTCGATGCCGGCGAGGCGCTCCGTCAGCGCGGCGGCGTTCTCACGGCGAGCCTTCACGATCGCCTCGAACCGCTGCATCTGGGCGACCCCGACGGCAGCCTGGAGTTCGGTCATCCGGGCGTTGAAGCCAGGCTCCTCGTAGTCATAGCGCGTCAGTTGCCCCTGGTTGCGCAACACGCGCAGCCGATGAGCCAGCCTGTCGTCGTCGGTCGTGATCACGCCGCCCTCGCCCGTCGTCACGTTCTTCGTGGCGTAGAACGAGAAACACCCGAGCCCGAACGACCCCGCCGCCCGGCCGTCGGAAGCCGCGCCTAACGCCTGCGCCGCGTCCTCGACGATCGCGATCTCCCGGCCGTCGATCGCCGCCTCCACCGCGGCCATGTCCGCCGGCAGCCCGAACACGTGTACCGGCATCACCGCCCGCGTCGCCGACGAGATCGCGCCGGCCACCGCCGAAGGATCCATGCAGAAGTCCTCGCCGACATCGACGAACCGCGGCGTGGCGCCCGCGAGCAACACAGCGTTCAGCGTCGCGACGAACGTGAATGCGGGCACGATCACCTCATCCCCCGCGCCGACGTCTGCCGCGCGAAGCGACAGCATCAGAGCGTTCGTCCCGTTGTCGACGGCGACCGCGTGCGCGGTCCCGGTGACGCCCCGAACCGCCTCCTCGAACCGCTCGACCATCGGTCCCTGCACGAGCCGGCCCGAGCGGAGCACCTCCAGGACCAACTCTTCCTCTTCGAGCCCCAGCATCGGTGCGCTGATGGGGATCACGCGCCCACCCCCTGTGTCGAGCGCCCACACGACGCGCACACGGCGGGGATCTCAGCATCCCCGCGCGAGAGGGTGTGCCCGCACACACAGACCCAGCCCGCGATCCGCCCGGGCGCCCCCATCACGAGGGCGTGGGCCCGGACGTCGCCCGTGACCACCGCCCCCGCAGCGATCATCGCGTTCGCACCGATCTCCACGCCGCACACGATCGTGGCGTTCGCTCCGATGCTCGCGCCCGAGCGCACGAACGTGGGGACGACCTCCCACGCATCGCTTCGAGCACGCGGGTGCAGGTCGTTCGTGAACGCGACCGATGGACCGACGAAGACGTCATCCTCGAGCGTCACACCCTGGTACAACGAAACGTGGTTCTGGATCTTGCAGCCGTCCCCGATCACCACGTCCGTATCCACGTACACGGAGAACCCGATCGTGCACCGCTCGCCGATCGTGCTGCCTGCTCGGATGTGGCTGCGGTGCCAGATCCGGGTATCCAGGCCGACGGAAGCCCCGTCCTCCACGATCGCGGTCGGGTGCACCGACGGCTCGTTCCCCAGCACCTCAGACGCCACTGGTGACCCCCTCCGACTCTTCGGGGGACGGCTCCGGGTTCGGGGGAACCTCGCGCCCCCGCCGGATCAGGATGCGGACGTACGTCATCCACCCCACCATCCGGACCGCGTTCCGCGGCAAGAACCAGGCGTAGTAGCGCACGGAGGTACCCCGCATCGAGGGGTGGGCGAGTTCGTAGCCGAGCGCCGTCATCAGCGGGCCGGCCATCGCCTCGACGAACCGCAGCTCCATCGGTGAGAGCGCCGTGGCGAACCGGCCGATGCTCTTGGTCGAGACGGTCCCTGGCTCCAGGTCGCCGAACGATGAGTTGCCGCCGCTGTCGCGGTGCTCGGGCTCGGCGCCCATGCGGAGCATGTCCGGCTCGAACTCCTCGCCGAAGAACGCACACACCGCGCGCATGGTGGCCTCGGGCTCGCGCGCCAGGTCCTCGTACCGGACGATCCGGTAGCGGTCCGGGTCGCGCTGCGCGGTGGCCAGGCCCGCCCGCGTCGACAGCAACCACCGCCCGGTCGCAGCAGCCACACGGTGGACGTCGCGGCCGTGCCGCTTGATCGCGGAGGCGTATCGGTCCCGCGGATCACGCAGCATGTGCACGATCCGCGCATCCGGGAACTCCGTGAACACTTCCTTCGCGTGATGCTCGGTATGCAGCGACTTCTCGCCCCAGCGTGGCTTCCCGTCGCGCTCGGCCAGTTGATCGTGCAGGAGCGAGAACAACCGGCCGTAGGTGGCCGGGCCCTCGAGGAACGCGCGCCGGATCGCCTCGGCATCGGGCCGCAGCTTCGCCACCCGGCGGTAGGTGACCAGGTCGTGCAGGCAGCGCTCGAAGTTCGCGCCATCGGCCAGGTCACCGTAGCGGCGATAGAAGAAGCGCCATACGTTCGTGCGCCGCACCATCGAGATGCGCGAGTGCGATCCGAGGATGGCGTACATCAGCGTGGTGCCGCTCCGATCGGGTCCCGCGATCAGCACCGGCCCCGTCCCGGTCATGTCCGCACCCCCTGCTCGAACACGTACCCGGCGAGGAAGTCGAACGCGTGGCTCCGCGCTTCGACCTCCACGATCGCCTGGGTCGGCCACTCGATCAGGTCGCGGTCCCGCCCGGGCCGCCGCTGCACGATCGTGGCGCACGCGGCGAGATAGCCGGGGGTCGCCTCGACGCCGAGGAACGCGCAGATCTCGGCGAGTCGCTCGCCGGTCGCGGCGACGACATCCTCGTAGCGGACCGCGAGCACCTCGCCCGGCTCGAGCATCACCCGCACGCTCTGCAGCGCCTCGCACCGAGCGAAGTAGTGCTCGATCGCATCCGGGAGGCTGCGCCTGCCCCGGATCACCGACAGGCTGATGGGGTCGAGCGGGTTGCGGATGACGTGGATGACGCGGAGGTCGGCATCGCCCAGGAGCGTCCGGGTGCGATCGAGGAGGGTGGGATCGTCGGCGAGCCGCTGCGTGGTGGGACCGGCACGACCGTCGCCGATCACCCGAGGGTGAGCGCTCTTGCCCTGTGACTGCCCGGGCACCGCGAAGCTGTACCCACCGAGTCGGCGCGCGGTGACGCGGCCCTTGGCCGCCTCGCCCACCGAGCCTCGATCCAGCAGGTGGAAGAGCTGCTCGCGCGAGACGCCCTCGCTGACCCGGCGGAGGGCGTCGACCTCGTCGGCCACGATCACGTCGGGATGTGCGTCGAGCATGCTCCCCAGCAGACTCGTCCCGCTCTTCATGTGGCCGATGAAGAAACAGAAGACCTGTACGCCGGCGAACCGCTGCGGATCGTGCTCGATGGCCCGCTCGGCGGCAGCCAGGCGCCGCGCTCCGTTGAGCTTGCGGAACGCGGTGCTCCGAAGCAACGCGGCGCCGGGTCCTCGCCGTGTCGCGGCGCGGAACGCCGCGGTGTCCATCAGCGCGCGGGCAGGGTTCACGGACGCACGACCTCCTCGGTCGCCGCTACGGCGGGCTCGCCCCGGTAGAGGGCTGCGTACCGATCGGCCTGGGCACTGGCGCTGAACGCGGACACCACGCGCTCACGCGCGGCGCGGCCCCTCGCGGGCGCGCCTGCGGGGTCGGTGAGCATCTGCGTCATCGCGCCCGCGAGTGCGTCAGCATCGCCGGGCGGGACCAACCAGCCCGTCTCGCCGTCGCGCATGACCTGGGTCGTGCCGCTCACGGCGGTCGCGATGACCGGCAGGGCGCTCGCCATCGCCTCCACGAGTGCCACCGAGAAACCCTCCCAGAGCGACGGGAGCACGAACGCGTCGCTCGCGAGGAGGATCTGCGCGACGTCGCGGCGATCGCCGAGCAGGTGGACCCGATCGCCCAAACCCACCGCCGCGATCTGCGCTTCGATCGCGGGACGGAGGTCGCCGTCACCCACCAGCAGCAGGTGCACGTGCTCCGAAGCCGGCAGCACCCGGGCGGCGGCTTCCACGAGGAACCGGTGACCCTTCTGCTCCTTGAAGTTCGCGACGCACGTCACCAGCCGTGCCTCGGGACCGAAGCCCAGCCCTCGCCGGACCGCGTCACGGTCGGCGGTGGCCGGGAAGCGGTCGGTGTCGACCCCGTTCAGGACCACGTGGACACGGTCGCGGCGGGCTCCCGTCTCCCGGACGAACGCCTCGGCGACCTCGTCGGAGACCGCGATCACACCGTCGGTGACGCGCGCCCCGACCCGGTAGAGCGCGCGGTGGACCGCGCGCATCGCGGCCGCCACCACACCCGGACGGACGGGACCGGAGAACGACACGTTCGCGACCCGCCAGAAGACCTTCGCGTGGCCGCCGATACGGAGCGTCATCACCACGAACGCGAGCGTCCCCAGCGTCTGGATCTGCACGACCTCGGCGCCGTGGCGGCGCGTCACCTCGATGAGCGCGCGCCGGATGCGCACCATGTCGGCCAGGAACCACGGCAACGCGACGGCCCGGTGCCTGCGATCGGCGAGGATCTCCACCGGTACCCCGGCGGCCTCGAACTCGCCGCGCATCGGCCCATCCGCGAACGTCGCAGCCACCACCGTCCACCCGGCGGCCGGCAGGTGACGAGCGACCGAGAGCGCCGTCTCCTGGGCGCCTCCGATGTCCATCGCCGGCACGATCACCACCACCGTCTCAGGCATGCGCGGCCCGCCTCGTCACCGGAGCGACCCTGAACAGCCGGCTGAGGACATCGGGATGCTCCTCGGCCCACGTCGAGCGGTCGAGCGAACGATGCGCGGCTGCGATCCGCACCGGCGCGTCGGCCGACCCCACCACCGAGACCCACGAGCGCACGGCGGAGGTCGCGCATTGGTACCGCCAGGCATCACCGAGCCCTGCGCGCTCCACCTCATCCACGCCCCCGTACGCTTCGAAGAGCGCCGCGAGCAGCTCGACATCGGGCTCGCCTCCGTCCAGATGTTTGCCGACGATCAAGAGCAGGTCGGTGACCCGCCAGTCGATGCGCGACAACTCCACGTCCACGGGCGCGGCCACGCCTCGGTGGATCATCAGGTTGTGCAGCCCGAAGTCGCCATGGATCACCCGGCGAGGCAGGTCCAGCCGCCCGAGCGCGTCGTCGAGCCCCGCGATCCGGTCGAGCAGCGACGGACCCTCGGCCACGAGCCTCGGCGAACCCACACGGTCGTGCCGCAGATCCTCCACCGTCGAGCGGTACCAATCCAGACCGCGCGCCCGCGGTCCTTCCAGCCCGGCGAACCCCATGTGGTGCCGCCCCTCGGGCTGGAAGCCGTCCAACGCTTCGTGCCAACGCTGAAGCGTCGCGCCCGCCAGGGTCATCAGCCGCGACCGGTCGGTCCGGCGGAGATACGTCGAGGTGTAGGTCCGTCCCGGCAACCGGTCGAACACCGCGTAGCTGTCCCCGTTCACCTCGATCTGCGTCCGGCCGTCGGCGGTTCGGACCAGCCACGGGGCCGGCTCCCCCAGCGCGGCGAGCCGATCCAAGATCGAGTGCCCGTACGCGATCGTCTCGGGAGCCCACCCGTCTCGGTACCGCTTCACGACCTTCGGACCGGCGCCCGTGCCCACGACGACGTTGCGGCTGCGGCCCCCTCCAAGATCGTGCGCACGTCCCCGCGGCGTCAGACCACAGGCCGCCAGCACCTCCCGGATCACGTCGGGCGCGATCGACGGCCCACGCATGCGAGCCCGGGTCTCATCCACGACGCGAGATGCCCGCGGCAACGCCAGCATGCGAGTCATGCCGCCCCTCCGGTGACGGCACGAGGGCGGATCAGGTCGGCGGCGGCCTCCAGGGTCGCGTGCATCTGATCCGCGACAGGACGCTCGTTGTCCACGTCCACCACGTTCCAGCCCCGCTCGCGTGCTCGTGCCACCGCCGCCTCGACCACCGCCGAGGCGTTGACCACGTACCTATCCAGGTCCTCATCGCTCCAACCGGCACGGTGACGCCAGAGCCCGCGTTCGCGAACGCGCGCAGCGCACGTCGGCACGCTCGCCCGCACGTGCACGGCGAGCGCCGGCTGCTCCAGGAGATCGACGAACGCGGCCACCGCGGTCAGGTCGGGCTCCACCGACGGCGACGCATGCAGCGCCACCGACCGGTGAAGGAACCCGTCATCGATCACCAGTACCTCACCCGGCTCCGGCGAGCCCACGAGGAACCTCATCCGACCCGCGAGCCGGAAGAACCACGTCTTCGTGTGTCTGTCCGACCGGCTCGCCAGGCCCGCCAGTGCGACCCGATCCTCCCGGAAGGCCCGTGCACCACGCCGCCCGTGCCAGCGGTAGACCTGCCACAGGAGCGGACCGCGCCAGCGGGCCGGCAGGACCGCTACAGCGCGTCCGACACGCGTCCGCGCGGCGTGCGGCCGCGCCGCTTCCACCATCGAGACAGCGTCCAGGCCGCGAGCGCGCAGGATCCGCGTCATCTCGAGCGCGGCCGTCGTCTTCCCGGCACCGGGGCACCCGGCGAACTCGATCACGACGGCGCCGGCCGGGATACGCTCAGACGACATCCCACAGCCCCCGCTTCACACGCAACAGGACCTCCTCAAGGGGTTGGCTCGCGTCGACCCGGAGCATCATGCTCGGCAACCCGGCCCGCTCCCCGAGCGTGGCCAACTCCTCGGTCGCGCGCGTCTTGGCCTCGAGCGACTCGGTCTGGTGATCGGGCTTGCGGATCGCAGCGATCGCCGGGTCGACGCCCAGGAACACGACCACGTCCGGCAGCCCCAGACCGGCGTACCGCCGTTCTTCCACACGCGCGAGCCACCGAACGAGCCGGCCGCCCTCGGGCAGGACCCTCGTGATCCGCGGACCATCCAACACCCGATGCTCCGGCGAGGAAGACAGCCCCTGCATCGGGTACCGGTCGAAGATCACGACCTGGCCGTGGGCCGCGTCGGCACGCCCGCGGCGACACCGCCGTGAGCGATCGCTCCCGACCGCCAGTTCGTGCAGCGCCAGGAGGACGTCGCGTATGTATCCCACCCCGCGCGACGGCAGGGACCGCTCACCGAACCGCCGCGCCGCGCCGCGCTGCCCACGCCGGAACGCCCGGAACACCACGTAGGACCACCGCGCCCGCACCGACGGGCTCTTGCTCCCAAGGTAGACCACCTGGGTCGCGACCTTCCAGCCCCACCAGCGCGCGATCTCCGAGGCCACGGTCGACTTGCCCGAACCGTCCGACCCCACGAACGCGACCGTGAGGCCGCCCCCTGAGGGGGACATCCGCGCGGGGCGCCGGCGCTCCCGCAGGCCCGTCGCCAACGCGCGGAGCCGCGCCCGCGATCGCCCCACGCGACGACACTCAGCGAGCGACCGTCGCAGACGCGACCGCAGCCGGACGAAGACCCACCCGGAACGGGGATCGCGCTCGTAGGCCTCGAGGAACGCACCGACGATCTCGGCCGGGATGGGATCGCCGGCCTCCCGCAGAGCGGTCCGAACCTCGGCCGCATCGGTTCGCTCGAGCAACCAGTCGAGTTCCGCCCGGACCTCGTGCTTCAGCCCGGGCGACCGGATCTTCGCGATGTCCTTCACGACGTCACGCGCCCGGTACTTGAGCAGTGCCCGGACCACCAGGATCGAGACCTCGAGCGCAGCTGCGGGCACAGGGACGCCGTCCTGGAGCGCGAGCGACCCCAACAGCGCTTCCTCCATCGGCAGATGGTGGTTCTTGACGTGCTGTTCGCCGAGCACCAGCCGGGTGTGCACGTGCAGATGGAACAGACGCCCGGTGTCCGGATCCATACCCAGGTAGTGCTCCATCCCGGGGTGATCGCGCGTCGCGGCGGGCGTGAGGCGCTTGAGGTCGTGCTCGGCCACGACGATCCGGAGCGCCGTGGCGTCGGGTTCGTGCACCAGCAGATCGAGGTCGGTGCGTCCCTGCAACGCCCTCAGCAGGTGCTCGTTGCTCTTCCACGAGCAGAACCGGATCGGGGTGCCTGCCAGGTCGTCGAGCAGGCGAGCCAGGGCAGGGATGGCAGAGGGGGGTTGGACCTCGCCCTCCCGATGCAGCTCCGGTTGCTCGATCTGGGTCGCCAAAGGCACTGCGACACACGCCACCGCACGGCGGCGCTGCCGTGAGGGCGACGCTACTGAGGAGCGCCTGCGCCGCACAGGCCACCGCGACGTAGATCGGCTACGTCGAGCGCACCACCTCTACACTCGCCGGTCATGGATCTCTCCACGCTGCAAGCCGCGATCGCCCGGACCTACCTCGAGCGCGACCGGACCCGGGGCGCCGACGCCACCTTCCGCTGGCTCACCGAGGAGGTCGGTGAACTCGCACGGGCCCTCCGCACCGGCGACCGCGCCAACCTGGAGCACGAGTTCTCTGACGTGCTCGCCTGGCTCGTCTCGCTCGCGAACCTAACCGACGTGGATCTGGGAGCCGCGATGGCCCGCTACGCAGAAGGCTGCCCGAAGTGCGGAGCCTCACCCTGTGCGTGTCCCCTATAAAGAGGTATGTCCGACGTCACCGTTCGCCTCGCCCGACCCGAGGACTGGCCCGCGGTCGCCGGCCTGCTCGTGGAACTCGGCCGTGGCGTCGCCGAGGGCACGGCGGGCGATCCGACCCACCAGATGGCCTTCGCCGGGCACATCCGGCAGATCGAGCACGTGACCCTGGTGGCGTGCGGACCCCAGGGCGACGTGCTCGGCGTGATCGACACGGAGTACCACCAGCGCCTGGGCGATCACCGTCCCCAGGCCCGCGTGAACGACCTCGTCGTCACCGCCAGCGCCCGGGGTGGCGGCGTGGGTCGTGCGCTCCTCTCCCGCGCGGAGGAACTCGCCCGCAAGCGGGGCTGCTTCCGGATGGCTCTGGTCACCGCGGCCTGGCGCGACGACACCATCGCGTTCTACGAGCGCGAGGGTTGGGCCAACTTCGGCGAGTGGTTCGTCAAGCCCCTCACCGACGACGTCGGCCCCGGCGGCGAACCGGTCCGCGACGACACCTGAGGCTCCGCTCGGATCACTCCGGGTAGAGCGAGGCGATCGCGCGCGGCGCCTGCACGAGGAACCCGCCCGTCATGCCCAAGACCGACTCGGTCTGCCAGGGCTGGACCCGCTCGGTGAACGCCAGCAGGCGGTGATCCGCGATCTGGAACCCGTAGCCGGTCGCCTCGTCCAGGAGCCAGGCCATCATCCGGGCGTCGATGAACGCCGAGGCGAACCGCGGGTCGGCGCAGCGCACTCGATAGGCGCGGTTGAACGTCTCGGACTCGAACGCGACGTCACGCAGGCCGACGGCTTGCGGAAGCAAGGTCGCAACGCGCTCGGGTTCGATCACGAGGTCGGGCCAGGTCGCCGGCACCGGGGTCAGGACACACGTGAACCGCTCGTAGTCGGTGCGCCCGGGATCGCTGCCCACCGTGTACCAGTACTCGAAGACCTCCACGGACATGCCGTTCCAGGTCCCCCACGAGACGTGTTCGAGGCCGCGCATGTGCACGACGCGATGCAGCAGCGGATGTGGCAGCGACAGCAGGTCGTGCGGATCCTCGAACGCGTAGTCCAGGCGCAGGCGACGGGCTTCCGCTCGGTAGGCGTCGGCGCGAGGCCGGTCGCGGATCCACCACGTTCCCACGAACAGCGCACCGAAACACAGGCTGAGCACCGTCATGGCGGCTCCGGCGCGCGGCTCGCCCACCAGGAAGAGGCCAACGGTTGTCCCACCCAGCACCCACACCAGCGCCTTGCGAGCCGTGGCGGCGTTCACGTGCCGGTGTTCGCGGCGACGAGCACCAGCGCGGCCGCGCCGAGCATGGCGAGCACCAGGACGATCGCGATGATCCGAACCCGTTGCTGCCGGCGATCGGTCATCGGAACACGTGCTCGGCGATCTGGACGGCGTCGAGCGCCGCGCCCTTGCGAAGGTTGTCGGTGCACGAGAACAACGCGAGCGCGTCATCGCGCCCCGGCACCTGGCGGATCCGGCCGACGAGCGCGTCGTCCCCGCCCGCGGCCTCCAGCGGCGAGGGGAACACCCCGTTGGCGGGGTCGTCCATCAGCGTGACGCCGGGTGCGTCGGCCAAGAGTCCACGTGCTTCCGCGACCGAGATCGGCCGCGCGAACTCGGCCAGGATCGACACGGCGTGCCCACTCACCACCGGGACGCGCACCGCGGTAGCCACCACCCGCAGATCCGGCGCAGCCAAGATCTTCCCCGGCTCGGCCATCAACTTGACCTCCTCGCCGGTGTAGCCGTCGGCAGCGAACTCGCCGATCTTGGCCACGACGTTGAAGGCGATCGGCTTCGCGAAGACCTCACCCACCGGGAGCGAGGCGTGATCGGGGTGCGCCAGGCCCTCGACGTCGCCCCCCATCTTCTCCACCTGCTCGGCGAGTTCGCGTGTGCCCTTCCAGCCGGCGCCACTCACGGCCTGGTAGGACGAGAGCACGAGCGAGGTGCATCCCGCGGCGCGGTGCAGCGGTCCGACCGCGAGCATTGCGGCGATCGTGGTGCAGTTGGGGACCGCGATGATGCCGGGCTTCGGCCAGCCCTCGAGCACCTCCGGGTTAACCTCGGGTATGACCAGGGGTACCTGCGGGTCCATCCGGAACGCGCTCGAGTTGTCGATGCAGACCGTGCCGTGGGCCTCGACGATCCCGGGGAGGTACTCCCTGGAGGTGGAGGCGCCCGCCGAGACGAACGCAACATCGACACCAGCCAGCGCGTCGACCGTCAGTTCGCGGATCTGGTGCTCCTCGCCGCGGAACGGCACTCGCCGGCCAGCGCTTCGCGCACTCGCGAGGGGCACGAAGTCATCGACCGGGAACGACCGCTCCTGCAGGATGCGGGCCATCTCCCGGCCGACCGCGCCGGTGGCTCCGATGACGGCGACCTTCATATGTCGAGACTACCAACGGGTCATGCCGAGCCCGTTCATCCAAGCGCGCCTGGGTGATCACCGTCCCTAAACACGCGTGGATGACCTCGTGGTTACCCAACGGGCGCGCGATGTGGGCGTGGGCCGCGCGCTCCTGACCCGAGCCGAGGAACTCGCCCGCAAGCGAGGGTGCTTCCGGATGCTGCTCGTCACCGCTGCCTGGCGCGAGGACACGATCGCGTTCTACGAGCGCGAAGGATGGGCCAACTACGGCGAGCGGTTCGTCAAGTCGTTGGTCGACGACATGACCCCGAGCGGTGAACCAACGCGCGACGACACGTGAGTTCAACGGGCGATCGCGATCGTGGCCTTCGCCCCTCGCATCTGGACCCGCTCCACGCTCGTCCGGAGCTACAGCTCTCCCCGGTCGATGAGCGAACCGAGTTCCTCCCGAACGGCGCGGTGGATCTCACCCATCGCGCGCCCGAGTGCGGGGTCGCTCCTGCGCGTCGACGCGAGCACCGATCCGACGTACGGCCAGTCCATCGACTCGAGGTTCCCGAACGCGATCGCCCGGGCAGCGTGGGTCTGCTGCGCCGGCTCGTGCTCCGCGGTCGCCTGTCGCAAGCGGTCGAGGTACAGGTCGTCCACGCCGATGATGGCGGCGATCCCATCGCCTATCGGAACGCGGACGATCCGAGCCTCGTCGCCCTCAATCTTCGACTCGGGGAACTCGGCTGCCACGTTCGCCGGTGGATACACCCAATGCCTGCCCTGCTTCTCGAACCCCAGCAACCTCAGGGTCGCGCGCTCAGGCGCCGTGACCCAGCCGCACATGTCGAGATCCGTCTCGACGTAGACACCTGAGGTGTAGAAGTCCTGCGCGGCACCGCCCACGACGACCGGCTCCCGCCCCAGGATCGCGCGGAGCGCGGCAGCCACCAGCAGATGTCGTCGGGGTCGATCCTCCTCACGGACGGCCTCGGCGAGGAGGGCGCGCGCGTCCTCCTCAGGCCCGCGGCTGGATGCCATCGGCTCGCAGGCCCTCGGCTTCGGCCCGTGTCGGACGTCGTTTCCATGGATCGAAGACTTCGGTACCGATGAAGCGCTCGATCCTGCTCCGGCGTTCATCCTCGGTGACCGGCTCCACCGCGCCCAAGACGAGGAAGAGGGGTCGCTCCATAGCCCGTGCCAGTCGATCCAGGAGCGCGAGATCAGGAACCACCCTGCCGGCCTCGAGGCGGGAGATCACCGGCTGCGTCGTCCCGGCCTTCGCGGCGAGGACCACTTGCGTGAGGCCGCTCTCACGGCGAGCGGCGGCGACTTGCCGACCGAGTCTGAGCGTGTCCATGGCATCCCCAGGATATACCCTTGAAGGTATATCGTCCACCCTCGCCTTCGAGGCCGCGTCCGAGCTCAGCGCACGCTCAGAGCCAGACTTGCTCGGCCGGCTCCTCGAGCGGCGCCGGCCGGATCGAGCTCTTGCTCACCGAGAGGACGTCGAGCCACCCCACGCGGTGGACCTCGATGTCGTGGGCGTAGAACACCCAGTCCTCGCCATCGCGTTGGTAGAAGTCGGCCTCGACCTCGTGGATATCGCCGCTCACGTGGCTCACGTCGTAGACGTTCACCCCAGGGGTATCGGCACGTTCGGGCGATACCTTCAGGATGCCTGATCGAGGCCGAACCGGGTGTGCACCGCGCGGAGCGCCCGTTCGCCGTCGGCGCGGCGGATCACGCACGACACGCGGATCGGGCTCGTCGAGATCATCTCGATGTTGATCGCCTCCGACGCCAGCACGTCGAACATGTCGGCGGCCACCCCCGGGTGCGACTTCATCCCCGCACCGACGAGCGAAACCTTCGCGATGTCGTCGTCGATCGTGAACCGCTCGGCGCCGATCTCGTGGGTGAGCGAGTCGAGCACCCCTTGCAGCCGGGGCAGGTCCGCGCGCGGCGCCGTGAACGACATGTCCGTCGTGCCGTCGTGCGAGACGTTCTGCACGATCATGTCCACGTTGATCCCCTCGGCGGCGATGGCCTTGAAGATGCGGGCCGCGAAACCGGGCCGGTCCGGGACGTCGTCGATCGTCACCTTCGCCTCGTCGGCATCGAGCGCCACCCCGCTGATGATCACGCCTTCCATGTCCTCGTCCCCTTCCGTAACCCAGGTGCCGTCGTGGTCCTCGAACGAGGTGCGGACATGCAGCGGCACGCCCATGCGCCGTGCGACCTCCACCGAGCGCGGTTGCAGCACCCGGGCGCCGGCCGCGGCCAGCTCCAGCATCTCGTCGTAGGTGATGCGCGCCACCTTGCGGGCAGACGTCACGATGCGCGGGTCGGCCGTGTAGACGCCGTCCACATCGGTGTAAATCTCGCAGACCTCGGCGCCGACCGCGCCCGCCATCGCCACCGCCGTCAGGTCCGAACCGCCGCGGCCGAGCGTGGTGATCTCGTACTCGTTGGACAGCCCCTGGAAGCCGGCGAGGATCACGACGTTGCCTGCCTCGAGCGCCTCCAGGATCCGCTTCGGCCTGATCTCCTGGATCTTCGCGGCGCCGTGTTGGGTGTCGGTGATGATCCCCGCCTGCGAGCCCGTGTAGGACGCCGCCCGGCACCCGCGCGCGTTGAGCGCGATGCCCAGCAGGCTCATCGTGATCCGCTCCCCCGCCGTGAGCAGCATGTCCAGCTCGCGCGGATCGGGGACATCGGTGATCTGCCGCGCCATCGCGAGCATATCGTCGGTGGAGTCGCCCATCGCGCTCACGACCACGATCACGTCGTTGCCGGCTTCGCGGGTCCGCACCACGCGGTCGGCCACGGCCTGGATCCGCTCGACGGACCCGACCGAGGTACCTCCGAACTTCTGCACGACGATGGGGGCGCGCTCGGACATGCACCGAGTCTAAGCTGCGCCCTCCCCACACCTTTGAGCGATGGCTCTGCGCCAACCAGATCGGCTACGCTCGCCGTGATGCGCGCGTGGGTGCTGGACGAGGCAGAGGGGTCCACAGTCCCGCGCCTCGGTGCTATCGACGATCCATCGATCGGACCGTGGGACGTGCGCGTCACGCTCCGTGCGAGCGCGCTCAACCACGTGGACCTGTGGGTCGCTCGTGGCATGCCCGCGCCTCCCTCCTTCCCGCACGTCCCGGGGGCGGACGGCGCCGGCGTCGTCATCGAGACCGGCCAGGCCGTGGATGACCTCCGTATCGGGACCGAGGTGGTCATCGACCCGTCGGTCTCCTGCGGACGCTGCACCGAGTGCCTGCACGGGAAGGTTCTCTTCTGCCCCGACTTCCAGGTGCTGGGCGAGCATCGGTGGGGCACGCATGCGGAGCAGGTGGTGCTGCCGCGGACGAACGTGGTGCCCAAGCCGCCCTCACTCGCGTGGGAGGAAGCCGGGTCGTTCGGGCTTGTGCTCGCATCGGCGGTCCGGATGCTGCGGCGGGCACGCCTCGCGCCGGGCGAACGGGTCCTCGTCGTGGGCGTCGGTGGCGGGAGCGCATCGGCCGCGTTCCTGGCCGCGATCGCCGGGGGCGCGGACGTCTATGCCTCTTCGCGGCACGAGGACACACAGCTCTGGGCGATGGCGCAGGGAGCGGCGGGCGTGTTCGAGCCCGGGGACGTGGACAGCGTGCGCGAGGCCACGGGTGGACGCGGGGTGGACGTCGTGATCGACAACGTCGGCACCGCGACGTTCGGGGACTCGCTCGAGATGTTGGCGCGCGGCGGTCGTCTGGTCACGAACGGATCAACCTCGGGGCGGACCGCCGAGCTGCACCTGCCAACCGTGTTCTGGCGCCAACTCGAGGTGATCGGCTCCTCGATGAACGACCACGACGAGTTCGTGGAAGCCGTGCGGCTGGTGGAGGATGGCCTGCGCGTGCCGATCGCCGCGAGCTTCGGTTTCGAGGACTACCCGGCCGCGCTGGAGCAGCTCGGCCCCGGTGGAGGGGTTGGCAAGATCGTCCTGCGCCGCTGAGCCGGTCACAGGATCGGCCGCTCGCGGCATGTGGTATCCAGATCGAGGAACGCGTCCGCACCGGACGCCGTCAGCGAGGCAACGTGCCGGAGGACCGAACCGACGCCGAGCTGCTCCTCGCGTCACGGGCCGAGCCCGCGGCGTTCGTGGAGCTGTATCGCCGCCACGCGGAGGACCTGCTCCGCTATTTCGCGCGGCGCACGCTCGACCCGGCAGCGGCCGCCGAGCTCACGGCCGAGACCTTCGCCCAGGCGTTCGCCTCGCGGTCGCAGTACAGAGATACGGGGGCGAACGGCGTGGCATGGATCTTCGGGATCGCGAAACACCAACTCTCCCGCTTCTTCCGCGCGGGCGCCATCGACGCGAGCGCGCGCCGGCGTCTCGGGATGCCCGTGCGGGGGCTCGAGGCGGAGGACTACGAGCGGATCGAGGAACTCGTGGACCTGGCGCCGATCCGGGAGGCGCTCGCCGAAGCCCTGGAGGGACTGGCCGAGGACCAGCGCGAGGCGCTCCGGCTGCGCGTGATCGATGGCCTGTCCTACTCCGAGGTCGCCAGGCGACTGGCATGCGGCGAGGCCGCAGCACGCCAACGGGTCAGCAGGGGGCTCCGGCGACTCGGGCTCGTGCTCCAGGAGCGCGGGCTCACCCTCGCGGCGGAGGTGGAGTAGATGCCGACGACGATCCCCTATCTCGAGCGGCTGGAAGCAGACCTCGAACTGGTGGCCGAGGACGCCGCGGCCGGTCGCAAGGCCGTGCCCGGTCAAGGTGGTCGGCGGCGGCGCCCTGCCCAGGGCGCGTGGATGCGGTGGTCCGGCGCCGCCGCCGCACTGCTGGTGGTGGCCTGGGGGATCGGCTCACTCTCGGGTCAGAGCGAGATGGCGTTGACGGCGTCCGAGCATGAGGCTGGATCTACGGTCGCCGGCGGCGGCGAGGCCACGAGCGCACCTCGCGCGGGAGCGCCGGACGCCCTCGGCGTCTCGCCGGACCTTGCCGATGAGGAAGCGGCGCTCGGCACCGCTAGGGACGGCAGCCCCTACGCCGCCGACATCGCCAAGATCGACCGCGACGGCACCCTCTCGCTCAAGCTCGAGGAGGGCGAGTTCAAGCCGGCCTTCAACGAGGTCGTGCTCATCGCGGACCGGAACGGTGGCGTCCTGCTCGCATCCGAGACCCACGGTCCGGACTCGGGCACGCTCACCCTGCGTATCCCGGCCGTGAACTTCGACCGCGCGTTCGCTGCGGTGAGCCAGTTGGGAGCCGTGCGCGACTCCACCGTGACGGGCAAGGACGTCACCGCCGAGTATCTGGACCTGCGCGCGCACCTGCGCATCGCGAAAGGCCGGCGCGACGTCATCTTCGGCCTGTACGACCGAGCCACCACCATCTCCGACACGCTGCGTATCTACGACGAGCTGGAGCAGGTCCAACTCCGGATCGAGCAGACGCAGGGACGGCTGAACTACCTGGACCAGCAGACCAGTATCTCCACGCTCGAGGTCACGCTCTCCGAGCGCGAGCCCGAGCCGGCCGCCCAGCAGCAAGGCTCCGGCGTGGAGAACCCCAGCCTCACCCGGGCATGGGAGCGGGCCGTGCAGGGCTTCCTGGGTGTGATCGCGACCGTGATCGTCGGCCTGGGCTACCTGGTCCCGCTCGGGATCCTGGTGGGCATCGGCCTGCTCGTGTTCATGCTGGTGCGGCGTCGCGGTCCCGCAGCCAGCTGAGCGCGCGGACGCGCTCGGCGCTGATCGACGCGAGCTTCGCGTCGTGACCCTCGCTCCCCTCGGTGGCCGCGAACCACGCGTCGGCCTCCTGGAAGGCAGACTCGAGCTCGGCCACCGGCCGGAGCAACGTCTTCGCGCGGAACGCGCTCACGCTCCCGTGTCGCGTGATGGCGTCGTCCAGCACGCGGGGGTCGGCCTCATCGCCGAACGCGGGTAGCAGGTCCAGATGCCTGCCTGCCCAGAGCAGCACCGCGAGCGACTCGCGCCGCCAGAGGCCGTCGACCACCGCGACGCTCGGCCACGTCCCCGACGCCGCCCCGAAGAGCACCGCCTCCTGC
>JBBDHX010000048.1:0-11755 GCA_040880745.1 Actinomycetota bacterium | reverse complement strand
CCATCATGCCGTTGCAGGCAGGGGCACGTCGCACGATATCGCAAGCGGGCCGGCAAAGCGGCCCCGCCTGCGCGCGCCCCGCCGACCGGGCACCCGCCCGGCCGGATCGCCGACACTGCCGGAAGGGAGAGGTCCGATGCAGACACAACCCGCCAGCCGCGACGACATCACCGCCATAATCGGGTCGGTCGAGGATGATGTCGCGATCGAGATCCTGGCGGTCGGCGCCAGCCCGGACGAGTTGACCGAGGCCCGGGCCTGGGTCGCCAATGACGAGGCGATGCTGAACGCCGGGCGGCCGCTGCCGACCGGGCGCACCGCCGAAATCGCCGACATCCTGCGCCGCCTGGAGATCGAGGCGCTGCCCGACGAAGGCTGAGTCCGCGGCCGGGGACGCCGCCGCGTCACTCGCCGGGCTGGGCGAGGACCTCGCGGCCGCGGACCAGGCGCACGAGCGCGCCTCCACAGCGAGCGCCGCCGCACAGACCGCGCTGCACGAGGCACGGCACGCCGAGATGGCAGGCGAGTTGCGCGGCACCCTGGCGATCGGCGAGCCGTGCCCCGTCTGCGCCCGATCGGTGGCGACGCTCCCACCCGCGGCCAAGGCGCCCGCGATCCGGACCGCCCAACGCGCCGTCGATGCAGCCGCGAAGGCGCTGACCAAGGCCGAGGCCGGTCGTGACGCCGCCCGGGCGGCCTCGGCGGCTGCCGACGGCCGGCACGTGGCGGCGCAGGAGCGCGCGACCGCTGCCGGAGCGGCCCTGCGAAACGCCGAAGACGACGTTCGTGCCGCAGAAGCGACGCTCGGTGCCACCCAGAGCGAGGTCGTCGACCGTCTGGGTCAGGGAGACCCGAAGGCACTGCTCGACGAACGTGAGCGGGAATTGCGCGACGCGGACGCGCGCCTGCGAAGCGCCGCCGCGGCCGCCGCGGTGGCGCGGAACTCCCTCGACGCAGCCAGGCGCGACGCGGCCGAGGCCGCGGCGGCGCTTTCCGGTCTCACGGCCCGCCTCGCCGGCTCTTGGGGACTGCTCGGCGAGTCACGCACCCCTGCCACGACCACCGAGGAGATCCGCGACGCCTTCGGCGAACTCGTGTCGGTGTTGGCCGGTCGCCATGAGGAGGCGGCCGCCGCGAAGGAGCAGGCGCGCGCCGCCCTGTCCGAGGCGGAGGCGGGTCTCGCTGCCCAGTTGCAGGCGCTCGGGTTGGGCCGCGACGGAGACTTCACCGACGCCTCGGCTGCCGCGCGCGCCGAGCGCGCGGCAGCCGATGAGCGGCTGCTGCGGTTGGAGCAGCTCCTCGCCGACGGCGAGGACCTGGACCGGCGCCTGATGAAGGCGAGCGAAGACCTCGCCCTCATCCGCCGCCTGCGCGACGAACTGCAACCCTCGCGCTTCCTCGCGTGGCTGCTCGCCGAGGAACGCGCGGCGCTCGCAGAACTCGGGAGCGTCCACCTCGAAGAACTCACGGCCGGGGGGTTTCGATTCACCGGCGACGACTCGTTCCGGATCCTCGACCTGCATGCGGGCGATGCCGAGCGCAGCCCCGATTCCCTCTCGGGCGGCGAGACCTTCCTCGCGTCACTGGCGCTCGCGCTCGCCCTGGCGGAGATGGTCGCGCGTGGGGGCGGGCGCCTCGACGCGTTCTTCCTGGAT
The DNA here is from genome assembly GCA_040880745.1 of Actinomycetota bacterium. Classification (GTDB taxonomy): domain Bacteria; phylum Actinomycetota; class UBA4738; order UBA4738; family HRBIN12; genus AC-51. The sequence goes on along the minus strand of JBBDHX010000048.1, from coordinate 10,100 downwards.
GAGGGGTTCGGGAGCCTCGATGCCGATCACATCGAGCGCGCGATGGACGGCATCGGCAGGCTCGTCGCCTCGGGCGAAGGGCGGCTCGTCGTCCTCGTGTCACATGTCGACCTGATGCGGCAGATGATCGAGGATCTCATCGTCTTGGAGAAGGACGAGCGCACGGGACAGACCGTCGTCGTGTCCGGAGCGGCGCGCGACACGGGCTAGGTCATCAGGTCCCGCCGAAGCCGTCGGGTCATGGACCGATGGCCCGTTCACCGCGTGCTCAGGACTGCCGATACCCATCCCGTCGGACCGGCTCGTCGTGGCGAGCGCGCGGTGGAGAAGGCGGGGCGCGGATGATCGGATCGTTGAGGGGATACGGCACCATCGCTCGCGCGATCTTGAGCGTGATCATGGGGCTGCTCGTCCTCGCGCTCGCCGGCGCGATCTACATGGCGATGAACGCCAGGTCGCGAGCGACCGAGGACGTCGTCGGACAGGCATGGTCGATCGCCGAGGGTTCTCTGACGCTCGCCTTCACCCCGGATGACCTGGCCGCTCCCGTCTCCCCGGAGCGGGCGAGCGAACTCACGACCCAGATCCAGGCGATCGTCGTGGACCCGAGCGCCTTCGATGACGTGACGGTCTACTCCACCGATGCCGAGATCTTGTACTCCACACGCGAGAGCCTGATCTCGAGCGACCTCCCCGGGCTGCGGGACGACATCCGTGACGTCCTTCGAGGGAACGCTCACATCACTTCGGGGGAAGGCTCGATCGGCGTCCTCCTGCCGCTGCGCCTCCGCTCCGGCCTGGGCGGCGACGCCGTCGTGCAGCTCTCGCGGCCCGACGACGTGATCAACGCAGCACCCGGCCCATGGCGAACGATCACGATGTTCGTCGCGGGCGTTCTGGTGATGCTCCTGCTCGTCACGTGGATCGTCGGACGGGTCCTGCTGGTGGGCAAGACGGAGGAGGCCCGGGCGAGCGCCCGGACCATCGCCAGGCCACCCGCCTCGTCGCGACCGGTCACCGCCCCGCAGCCGGGCCTGCGCGAAGAGTCGGAGGCTCGCCGGCGCTCGGAGGATCGAGCGACGGCGGCCGAGGAGCGCTTGGCCACCGTCCAGGAGCAATACCGCAAGTCGCTCGACGATATCCGTGACATGGAGCGGGCGGCCGTGGGCGCGGACCCCCTCGCGGAGGAGCGGATGCTGCGCGCCGAGGGGAGGCTTCAGACCGCGGAGCAGCAGGTCGCCACACTCACCGCCGAGCGCGAGCGTCTGGCCGCGCAACTCCGCGAGGCCAGCGCCGAGCGCGGCGACCCAGAGCAGGAATACCGGCTCCGGGCGAGCGAGCGAGAGGCCACGGGTCTGCGAGCCGAACTCGAAGGCGCCAACGACGAGCTCGGACTGACCCGGCGCGAGCTCGAGACGCTCCGCGCACAGGCCGGCCGGACCATCGGGGCCGAACGGGAACTCACGTCCTCGCAGACCGAGCTCATGCAGACGAAGGACTCGCTGCGCGCAGCGCAGGCCGAACTCGCCGTCGGCATGCGCGAGCTCGACGACGCCCGCCGGGAGATCAGGGCGCTGCGGACCGAGGAACAGCGCGCCACGATGTTCGAGGACGAGCTCCGCGCGGCGAAGGCGGAGTCGGCGAGCCTGCGTGCCTCCCAGCGGGCCGAGCTCGTCGAGCGCGAAGCCGAGTTCGAGGAGAAGGTGCGCGCGACCCGGGAAGAGTTCCAGCGGCAGATCGAGTCGCTCGAAACATCGTTCAAGGAGCAGGTGGATCAGCGTGAGGCCGAACTGGCCGGCCGTATCGCCAGGGCAGAGCTGACGGCGCGTGACGCCACCCGCGAGCTCGAGTCCGTCCGGACGGAGCTGGAGGCAGCCGAGGCCGAAGCGTCCGGGCGCGAGCACAGGGTCCTGCAGACGGCGGGGGAGCTCACCGATCGTCGCAGCGAGATCGCAGCCCTGCAAGCCGAGCTCACCGAGCGCACCATGGCGGTGACGCAGGCACGGAAGGAAGCCGAGGACCTGCGACACGTGCTCGTCGGCTTGCAGGCCGACGCCGCGCAGCGCGAGGAGGCAACCGGGTCGGTGCGCGCCGACCTCCAGCACGCCCTCGAGCGCGCGGACGAAGCCATCGCGGCGCTGACCGCAGCGGACCGAGACCGCGCGGCGCTCTCCGATCGGGTCGAGAAGCTGAACACGATGCTCGAGGCAGCGGTCGCGGAGAACGCCGACCTGAACCGGCGAGCCCAGGACTCCGAGGCCCGCCGGCAACTCGAACTGGCGAACGATCCGGCCCGCGCGGAGATCGACTCGCTCCTGCACGTCACGCAGGAAAGGCTCGCTGGACAGACCGAGAAGTTGATCGCAGCCGAGGACCGCGCGCGCGAACTGGAGTCCGGCCTGCAGACGGCGACCGAGCGGCTGGAGGTCATGGAAGGCGAGCTGCGCACCCACCAGATGGCCGAGACGTTGCGCGAGATGCGCGCGAGCGAAGTCGTCGTTGCGGGCGAGAACCCCCCCGCATCGCAACCGGCGCCTCTCGAGGACCGGCGCTCGACTGGGCCTTTCCTCCAGGAGCTGTCGATGGACGCCAAGAACAGCATGGCGCGCATCAACGGGATCGCGCAGCTGCTGAAGCACAAACGCGACGCGAAGGATCAGACCCAGTTGATCAAGCAACTCGCCGCGTACGCGCGACGGCTGGACGCGACGGTCAGCGACCTCACGGACGCCGAGCAGCTGGTCCGAGGCACGGTGGAGCTCCAGGTTCGTCGAGCGGACCTCGGGGCGCTCGCACGGCGGGTCGTCGAGGAGTCCGGGATCGCGGGCGACCGCGAGGTCACGGTGTCGGTCGAGCCGGTCACGATCCGCATCGACCCGCAGCGCGCGGAGCAGATCCTGATCTCACTGTTGCGCAACGCCGATGATCGAACCAACAAGAGCATCACCGTACGGCTGCAGAGCGTTGAGGGCGGCGGCCTCCTGTCGGTGGAGGACCCGGAGACGAGTTCGGACGCCTCGATGTCACCCGTCGTCAGGCGCCTCGCCGAGATCATGGGCGGGTGGGCCAAGGTGGAGGGGCGCGATGGCGGCGGCTCGGCCTTCCGCGTGTTCCTGCCCGACGGCGCCGCGCCGGTGAGCGAAGGACGGCCCGAGGCCGAGCCCAACCCGGCGCTCCGCATCGTCGTCGACGAGCCATCGCAGGAAGGGTGGGAGCCCAACGCGGAGCAGATCCTTTCGCAGGAACTGCGCAGGCTCGCCGAGCAGGAGTCGGCCAAACCCAAGAGCGGGTCCCGCCGCGGACGACGCTAGCGCAGGCTAGGCGACCGAGCGCAGGAGCAGGGCGTCGCCCTGGCCACCGCCTCCACAGATCGCGGCGCCCCCGAGTCCCCCGCCGCGCCGGCGGAGTTCGTGAGCGAGCGTGAGCACGATCCGCGCACCGCTCATGCCGATCGGATGCCCGATCGCGACCGCCCCCCCGTGCGGGTTCACGATCGCCTCGTCCACGCCGAGCATCCGCGTCGCGTGGACGGCGACCGAGGCGAACGCCTCGTTGATCTCCACGACATCGAGGTCTCCCGCCGCAGAACCGACCTTCTTGAGCGCCCGCTCCATCGCGAGCGCCGGCACCGTATGCAACGAGGCGAACCGGTCGGCCGACATGCCGTAGGACACGATCTCGGCCATCGGCACGAGACCGAGCCGCGCCACCGCTTCCTCGCTCGCCACCACGGTCGCCGCCGCCCCGTCGCTGATCTGTGAGGCGTTGCCTGCCGTGACCGTGCCGTCGTCGGTGAACGCCGGCCGGAGGGCGGCGAGCGCTTCCACGGTCGTGTCGGCCCGCAGCCCCTCGTCGCGAGCGACCGTCCGCGGCTGCGCCTTCCGTTGCGCCACCTCGACGGGGACCACCTCGTCTGCGAACACCCCCGCATCCCAGGCGGCGGCGGCGCGGGCGTGCGAGCGTGCGGCCCACGCATCCGCGTCCCCCCGGGTGACCCCGTACTCGGCGTTCATGCTGTCGGTGCCCGCGCCCATGTGACGGTCCTCGAAGGCGCACCACAGCCCATCGCGGAGCATCGTGTCCAGCATCGGCGTGTCGCCCAACCGAGCACCCGCACGGGCAGCGGGCACGACGTACGGCGCGTTCGTCATCGACTCCATGCCGCCCGCCACCACGACCTCCACCTCGCCGGCACGGATCATCTGATCGGCGGTGGCGATGGCGACGAGCCCGGACGGGCACACCTTGTTGAGGGTGAGTGCCGGCGTCGTGATGGGGATACCGGCCGCGACCGCCGCCTGCCGTGCGGTGATCTGCCCCTGTCCGGCCTGCAGGACATGCCCCATGATCGTGTAGTCCACCTGCTGCGGGCTCACCCCCGCCCGGAGCATCGCTTCGCGGATCGCGATGGTGCCGAGCTGGACCGCCGTCGAACCGGCGAAGGAACCTCGGAACTTGGCGATCGGTGTACGTGCGCCGCCCACCAGGAACGTACGGGTCATGCAGGGAGTGTAGCCGCAGCCCAGAACGAGTCTGATCCGGCGGCTACCGGGCCGAGAGCGCGGCCTCGATCACCGCGAGGATCTCGTCGCGTACCAACTCGTCACGGTCCATCAGCGCGTCGCGCAAGGCGGCGTGGACGTCGCGGTTGGACTCCAGCACCTCGCGGACCCGGACCCGTTGTGCCTCCAGGATGTCTTCGACCTTCTGCTTGGTCTCGGTGTTGGCCAGGACCTTGCCGACGAGGTTGGACCGTGCGAGCGGGCCGTCGGCCACAGCCTCGTAGGACACCAGGGACCCCGCCATGCCGAAGGACCCGACCATCTGGGCGGCGAGCGAGGTCGCGTGCGCCAGGTCGGCGCCGGGCCCGGTCCCGGACTCCCCGAGCAGCATCTCCTCGGCGACCAAGCCGCCGAGGGAGATCGCGATGCCCGTCTCGATCTCGGACTTCGTCCGGGTGACACGTTCCTCCAGGTCGCTGTGGGCGAGCAGACCGAGCGATCCGCGTCGCTTGATGATCGACAGCATCTCCAGGCGCCTGCCTTTGCCCAAGACGTACGCGATCGTCGCGTGACCCGCCTCGTGGGTGGCGACGGCGGCGCGGTCGGTCTCCGTGTAGACGGTCGGCTGCTTCGAGCCGATCTCCTCGGTGAGTTTGGCTTCCATCACGTCTTCGAAGTTGAGTGCGTGCCGGCCCTCGCGCAGCGACACGAGCAGTGCCTCATCGAACAGGTGCTCGATCATCACCGGCGTGTAGCCGAAGGTCTCGTGCGCGATCCGCTCGCGCAACGCATCGTCGGCCAGTTGCTCGTGATGGGCCTTGCGATCCAGGAAGAAGTCGATGAGCTCGCGACGCTCCTGTTTCGTCGGCGCATCGAAGTACAGACGGCGGTCGAATCGCCCGGGCCGCAGCAGCGCCGGGTCCAAGGAGTCGGCCCGGTTCGTCGCGGCGATCAGCAGGATGTTGGAGTACGACGACCGCGACACGGGGAAGCGCCAGTTCTCCGGGAGGTAGGAGTTCACCCACTGCAAGAGGCGGCTCCGCATCCGCTGGCCGAACGGAGGCTGGTCGAAGGACTGCATCTGGATGAGCAGTTCGTTCACCATGGTGCCCGAGTCCCCGCCGCCGAAGAAGCGTGACGTCGTGCGCGCGAGCCCGCCGTCATCGGTGAGCGCGACCGAGGGAACAGCCCCACCGCGGCGCAGCGCGACCGCGTCGATCTCTTCGATGAACCCGATCGCACCCCCTTCCTTGCGCGCGGTCTTGCGGAGCTTCTTGAAGAACGAACGGATCCGGAACGCCGACATGCCCTGCCACATCGACTGGAACGCCGGGGCCGGGATGAACAGGAACGGCACGCCTGCCTGCTTGGCCATCGCCTTGGCGAGGAACGTCTTGCCCGTGCCCGGCGCGCCTTCGAACAAGACCCCGCGGCGGGGCGTCCCTCCCATCTCTTCCTTGAACGTCGCGTAGCCCAAGAAGACGTCGAGCGTGCGGATCACCTCATCCACCTGGGTGTCGAGACCCTTCATGTCCGTGAGGCCGATCTCGACCTGCTCCGGGTAGACGGTGATGTGCGGCGACCGTCCGTTCATGAGCATCATCAAGGGCATCGCCAAGATCCCCAGGAAGATCGTGATGGGCAGGATGTAGAAGATCGCGTCGGGTCCCAGCGTCGGGAACCCCAGCGAGTTGCCGCCGGCGTAGAAACGGTAGAGCAGGTAATCGAAGATAGCGACCACGATCAGCCCACGCAGGACCCGCTTGAACCGCGTGCGTTCCCGCTGGCGGAAGACGTCCGCCCGGCCCTTGCGAACCAACAACGATCCCTCGAGGATCGCGGCGGGACTGCTGTGGTCCTTCTCGCTCACGGGCGCTGCTCCGGGTCCGGGGGTGCTCACCGTACGCCGGAGGGCCTCCCCCGGGCAATCGGTCGTTCGGCCCCGTTCAGGGGACCGGAGGGCGCGCCGTTCGGACCGGGCGGCCACGACGGCTGCGGTAGGCTCCGCGTCCCATGGCCCGCACGAAGAAGCCTCCGATCGATGAGGCGGACCGCAAGGTGATCGGCGCGTGCCTGCGAGAGCTCCGCAAGGGCGCCGGCTACCGGTCGGTGGAGGCCGCGGCTGCCACGAGGGGTTGCCCCGCCTCCCGCCAGACCATCTACCAGTACGAACGCGGCGGCCTGACGCCGTCGCTCGCTCAGTTCTTGGAACTGGCCGAGTTCTTCGTGCTCGGCCCGGCCGCACCGGGGGACGGCGCGAAGCCGCCTGAGGATCGCCGCGCCTACGGCGTCGCGTCGATCGCCAGGGTCCTGGAACTGCCCGCCTACCATGTGGTCGGTGCGCGGGAACTCATGGCGCGCATGCAACCGGGAGGCTGAGGATGTTCGGACTGACCGACATCGATCACGTCGGCATCGCCGTCGACGATCTGGAGGCCTCGGTCGAGACGTACCGCCGGCTCCTCGGGGTCGAACCCACCCACCGCGAGCGGATCGAGGACCAGGGGGTCGAGGAGGTCCTGTTCGCGGTGGGCTCGTCGTACATCCAATTGCTCGGCGCGCTCGGACCCGACACGACGGTCGGCCGGGCGCTCGCGACACGGGGCCCCGGCATGCACCATGTGGCGTACCGGGTCGACGACATCGAGGGGGCGCTCGCGCACCTCAAGGCGGAAGGTGCACGGTTGATCGATGAGACCCCGCGCTCAGGCTCGCGAGGCACCCGCATCGCCTTCGTGCACCCGAAAGCGATGGGCGGCGTGCTGGTCGAGCTCGTCCAGGAGGGCCCGGCTACGGTGAGCCGGTGAGCCCTGCCTCCGGCGCGTTCACCAGGCACGACACGTTCCCCTCGGGGAGCATCCCGTCGCCCATCAACTGGTGCGCGAGCGGGATCTCGTCGTAGCCGTAGGTGTGCCCGAGCGTGGTCACGATCTTGCCGTCGCGGACGAGGTCGTTGAACGCGATCGCCTGCTCATCGTTCATCAGGTGCGAGCCCTGGTAGCGCTTCTGCATGAACCAGAGATACCGGACGTCGATCATCGTGTCGTAGCCGGACGTGCCCGCGCAGATCACGATCATGCCCCCTCGGTCGCACACGAAGTTCGACGTGGGGATCGTGTCCTGCCCGGGATGGTCGAAGACGATGCGGGGGCCCGCCTTCTCCCCGAGCACCTCCCAGAACGCCTTCCCGAAAGCCTTCGCGCCGTCCAGCCAGCCCTTCCACTCGGGCGAATCCCAAGCCGGCGGCACCCCCCAGTGATCGAAGTCCTTGCGGTTGATGTACCCGACCGCACCGAGGCTCGTGCAGTACTCGCCCTTCTCCTTCGAGCTGACCACCGCGACGGGACGACCGCCGGCGTTGGCCACGAGTTGGATCGCCAGCGAGCCGAGACCCCCCGATCCACCCCACACCAGCACGGGGTCGCCGGGTTGCACGGTGTTCGGCGGCCAGCCGAAGAGCATCCGGTAGGCGGTGCCGCCCGTCAGCGTGGGTGCAGCCGCCTCTTCCCACGTCAGGTGATCGGCCTTCGGAAGACACTGGTGATCCTGCACCTTCGTGAACTGGGCCATAGAGCCCCAACACGAGTCGTAGCCCCAGACGCGGAACGAGCCGGCGAGGCCGGGGTCCCTGCCGGCGCTCACCCAGGGATCGTCGGGCTCCCACTGGCCGGGATGGACCACGACGTGGTCGCCGACCTGCACGTTCGTGACCTCGCTGCCGGCCGCGTAGACGATCCCGCTGGCGTCCGAGCCGACGATGTGGAACTCGGTGGGCTCCCCCCACCGCGCCTGACCCTTCGTGACGTCGACCGGGATACCGCGGGCCGCCCAGACGTTATTGAAGTTGACGCCCGCGGCCATGGTGGCGACGAGCACGTCGCCAGGCCCCAGCTCGGGCACGTCGATGACCTCATCACGGATCGCGTCCTTCGGATCGCCGAATCGATCGGGGCGCACGAGCATGGCGTGCATCTGCGCGGGCACCTCCCCGACGGGAGGCAACTCGCCGAGGTCATACAGGTCCTTGCCCATGGGTCTCACCCTTTTCACCGGTCGCGGTATCAGGTGCGCGCACCCTAGCGAGCGTCTCCGCCGCTCGACAAGCTCAACTGAGATCCGCCGAGGGACACACCGCGGCCCGGGGACACCACCTGCACCACGGACCCGGCGTGAGCGCCGGGTCCTTCCCCGCCTTCAGCGAATGAGCGGCGCGGGCCGCCGCGATGACGCGATCGGCGGCATGGAACAAGAGGTCCTCGCCGATGTCCTCTGCCTGCCAGGTGCCGCCCTCGAGGAAGAGCGACGCGACGCGGTAGGGAGGCACGCCGAAGCGCAAGGTGAGGAGGAGGGCGTAGAACCGGTTGTCCTCGACGTAGTTGGGATAGGCGTTGCCCGTCTTCAGGTCGATCGCGAGACGGGTGCCGCGCATGGGCTCGAGGCGATCGCTGGCGCCGAGGATCAGGTCGATCTTCCCCGAGATGACGAGCGCCCCGCCGAGGAGTTCGGCCCGCATGCCCGCCTCCGTGGCCGGAGCCAACTCGCGACGGAGATCGCGCAGGGGCGGGAACGAGCCCTGGAAGAGGGTGAGCCCCTTCGCCGCCTGCATCAGCAGGTCGTCCTGTTCCAACGACGAGCGTTCCCGCCAGAACTCCGCGAAGCGCTCCTCCTTGTCGACGAGCCGCTCCGCGGCCGCGGCGACGAACGTGTGCGGGTCGGCGTCCTCACGGCTGCCCACCTCGACCTCGATGGCCTTGTGCAGGAGCACGCCAGCCGCCGACGCCGCCGAGTGTTGGAACGCAGGAGCCTCCCCCTGGATCTTCGCGTCGAACGCTCCCTCGCAGCGAGCCAGGTCGTTGAGCTTCTCCTTCCCGAGCCACAGGGGCTCGGGCCCCTCGAGCCCGCGGACGGCCTCCTCGATCCGGTCGCGGAGACGTTGGGGCAGGTCGGACGCGAAGACCGGGCGCTCCCCCGTCCCGATCAGCTGCTCCAGCGTGCGACGCTGCGGATCGGTGAGCTGCATGGCAGCATGCTAGAGGGGACCGCCGACATGCCCGAGACACCCGACGACATCCTTCGCGCCCTGGCCGATCCGGAGCGATTGGCCATCGCCGGTCTGCTCGCGCGCGAGGAGGCCTCGTCCGCGTACCTCGCCGAGACGCTCGGCCTGCCGATCAAGCGGGTCCGCATGCATCTGAACCGGCTGACCGCCTCCGGCGTGGCCCGCGTCACGGAGGCTCGCAGGTACCGCCTCGATCCCGGGACCCTGCGGTGGGCCGCCGAACAGGTCGGCCCGCCGCGCGGAGCGGGCCCTGCGGGAGGTGCAGGACGCGAACAGCCTGGACCAGCTCGACTTCGACAACGAGATCGACTGCTCGGTGCTGGGTGACGCGGCGTACAAGGTGACCTGGGACCCGCAGGAGGAGCGGGTACGCGTCTCAGCGCCGGATGTGCAGGGGCTGTACGCCTGGTGGCCGGGGGACGACTCGGGCCGGGTGTGGCGGGTCGCGTCCCGCTACGCGCTCTCGCACGAGGAGGCGGAGGCGCTGCTGGGCGGCGTGCCCGCCCTGCGCCAGGGGAAGGAGCACACGATCGTCGAGG
>JBBDHX010000047.1:56814-67195 GCA_040880745.1 Actinomycetota bacterium | reverse complement strand
CCTCTCGTGTGCGTCGGAGTTCGGCCTCGACCTGATGGGCTGCGCGCAAGGTGTCGTCCGCTGTGCCGTTGGTGTGCGCCCGCACCACGACGTTGAGGTACGCGGGTTGATCACGAGGGCCACCCACCGGCTCGGACTCCCAGACCCGCGAAGAAGCCGTCGCGACGACACCGCGTTCGGCCAGCAGAGCGACCGAGCGCTGAAGCGTGTCCAAGCGCTCGCCGAGGTTCGCGCCGAGCCCGAGCGTCACGATGGCCATCCTCATCCCTCCGGGAGGCTCACCGAGGCCGCCACGCCGTCGATGTCCAACCGTGAGGCGGCAGCCGGCTTGTGCACGATCACGGTGACCCGAAGCACCCGTTCGAACCCCATGCACTCGGTCGCGATCGCGCGCGCCATCGTTTCGATGAGATCGAACGAGCCCCGCTGGATCACGGCACGGACACGCTCGCTGACGTCGCGATAGTCGGCGGTGCCGTCGATCCGGTCCTCGCCGACGTCGACCTCCAGATCCAGGTCCACCACGAACGGTTGCGGCTCGTCCTTCTCACCCGCGCGCGCTCCGTGATGTCCGTCAGCGAGGATCCCTGTCAGGAACAGGCGAGCGTTCGTCATGCGTGCGGTCCCACCTCCTGCCCGGCATCCGGCGCCGCCGGCTCCGGGTCATCTTCCTCGTACGGCGCGAGGTCGACCCACGCGGGGCGACGCTCGAGCTGCAGATGGACGATCCCCTCATGTCCGTGCGGCGCCCCCTGGTACCGCACGCGCAGGTACTCCGCGATCATCACCCCGACCGGGTCGAACGCGTCGTCCAGCAGGAAGTGTCCGCTCTGTGGCACCACCCCCAGCGTGGCGCCGCCCAGAGCATCGACGAGTCGTTCGGCGACCGGGATGGGGATGAAGGGATCGTCCTCCCCCCACAGGAGGAGCACCGGGACGTCCAGTGCCCCGATGGCGGTGGTGTTCGCGGTGAGATCGATCGCGTCCGGGACGGGCGCACCGAACGCGACGTAGGCGTCTACATCAGCTCGCGGAAGATCGGCGAACTCCACCGAGCCACGCTCGACGAACGCACGCGGGTCGACGCCTACAGGCGGGGTTTCATCGAACGCGATCGTGTCGATGAGGACGAGCGTGCCGGGCGCGGGCTCGCCCCCGGCCAGGAGTTGCGCCACGCCCCCGCCGTGCCCGTGACCCACCACGGCGTAACGTGCGATCCCCAGAGCGTCGAGCAGCGAGCGGACCGCCGCCGCCTGCGCGCGTAGATCCGGGTCGCGCAACTCGGGCGTCAGGACGCGGAACCGGCCGGCGAGCAGCGGCACCAACCGGCGCCACGCATGCGGACCGCTCGGCCATCCGTGGAGCAGGACCACCGCGTCGGTATCGCGCGGTCCCTCATCGTCGTAGACGAGGTCGCTCATGATCCACCGCCCGCGATCGCGTCGGTCACGGCGAGCGCACGTACGGTCGCCCGCACGTCATGGACACGGACGACGTCCGCGCCGTTGGCCGCGCACCACGCGGCGGCGGCGATCGACGCCTCCAGCCTGTCCGCCGGATCATCCACGCCGGTGAGCGCGCCCAAGAACCGCTTGCGGCTGGCGCCGACGACCACCGCGGCACCCAGGTTCGCGAGGGAGGGCAGGGCACGCAACAACGCGAGGTTGTGCTCGCCATCCTTGCCGAACCCGATCCCGGGGTCGACGGCCAGGCACGCCTGGGCCACGCCCGCGAAGATCGCGGCCTCGAGCCGCTCACGGAGATGCTCGTGGACCTCTGCGACCACGTCGTCGTAGCGCGGGTCGTCCTGCATCGTCGCGGGCTCGCCGAGCATGTGCATCAAGATCATGCCGGCCTGCGCGTCCGCGACCGCGCGGAACATCCCCTCGTCACGACCTGCGGTGACGTCGTTCACGATCGCAGCACCGGCATGGAGCGCCGCCGCCGCGACCACCGCCCTCCGCGTATCGATGCTGATCAGGACATCGGATCTGGCCGACCGAACCCCCTCGATCACCGGGATCACACGGGAGAGTTCCTCGTCCACCGGCACCGGGGCTGCTCCCGGGCGGGTGGACTCGCCGCCGATGTCGACGATGTCCGCGCCCTCGTCGGCCAACGTGGCGGCGTGCGCAACCGCCGTCTCTCGTTCGGCGGATCGGCCGCCGTCGCTGAACGAGTCGGGTGTCACGTTCACGACGCCCATCACGAGCGTGCGTGAACCGAGCACGAAGGTCCGCCCCCGGCATCGCCACGCACGCTCGTCCATGCAGGTCATCGTAGCCGGGAGGTGATGAGCCGCCTGAGCCTGCCGGGCGACGCCCTGGCGCTCACGCGGGTTCGGGCGTAGCGTCAAGAGCGTGAGGCGAACCGTTCTGGCGACGATCCTCGCGGCCGTGGCCGCCGTGATCACATCCATCCCGGCCGGATCGGGAACGGCGCGCCCGCTCGTCTGGGTCGCTCTGGAAGACGCGGATCAGATCGCCCTGGTGAACGTGCGCACCGGTACGGTGCTCCGCCGAGAGGCCACACCGGGTGGACCGCACAACATCACGGTCGCGAGCGACGGGACCGTGGTCGTCGCCCTGTGGGACACCGACCGGATCGCCATCCTGCGGCCCCGCGCCTCCGACCCGCGGTTCGTGACGCTCGGCGGTGCGCCCCACGACGTGAAGACGCGAGGGTCCACGATCGTGGTGGCGAACCAAGGCGCGACGCACGTGGACCGCACATGGCTCCGGGGCGGCGTCCTGCCGCGCATCGGCCTGAAAGCCCACCCGCACGACCTGGCGATCGCGCCGGGTGGACGGCGTGCCTGGGTGAGCCTGGAGGGCAGCGACGACCTCGCGGTCGTCGACCTGGACGATCGGTCGGTGCGATACGTCTCGACGGGGGTCCGCCCCCACGACCTGCTGTTCGCGCACGACGGGCGGCTCTGGGTGACCGACTGGAACGGCACCGTGCACGTCTTCGACGGAGCCGACCGCATCCGGACGCTCCGGCTCGGGGAGGAGGCTCATCACCTCGCGTTCACCCCGGACGGGGACGAGGTGTGGATCACCGATCACGGGGTCGGGAAGGTGTTCGTCCTGTCGACGAGACCGATCGCCCTCCTCGCGACGAGAGACATCCCGGGAGAGCCCCACCATGTTTCGATCACCGCGAACGGACGGTGGGCGGTCATCGCCGATCACACGAACGGCACCCTCGTGGTCTTCGACGCGAGGACCCACCGCCGTGCCCGGATCGTCCGTGTCGGCGCGGGGCCCCACGGGGTCTGGGCCGTTCCTGCCTGAGCCCAGGGGAAGCGCGGCGCCACGCGAACATGCTCGCGACTAGCGCATGCCGATGTGATCCATGGCCTCTTGGCGGGTCCGGGCGTCCGAACGGAACAGGCCGCGGACGGCCGACGTCACGGTGACCGCCCCCGGCTTCTTCACGCCGCGCATCGTCATGCACAGGTGCTCGGCCTCGATCACGACGAACACACCGCGCGGACTGAGGGCGCGTTCGATGGTGTCCGCGATCTCCGTGGTGAGGCGTTCTTGGACCTGCAACCGCTTCGCGAGCACGTCGACCACCCGCGCGATCTTCGACAGACCCGTGATCTGTCCGGACTTGTTCGGCACGTAGGCCACATGCGCCTTGCCGTTGAACGGAACGAGGTGGTGCTCGCAGATCGACGTGAGAGGGATATCGCGGACCATGATCATCTCGTCGAAGTCGGCTCCCTCCACGACCGTCACGATGGGCGCCGCATCCTGCCCGATCCCGGCGAGGATCTCCTCGTACATGCGGGCCACGCGCGAGGGCGTCTCGCGCAACCCGCCGCGGGCAGGGTCTTCGCCGACGCCGTGCAGGATGAGACGGACGCCTTCCTCGATCTTCGCGCGATCCATGGCCAGCGATCCTACCGGCCTACGGCGCGAGGGAGGGAGCCGGACGGCAGAACGAGGGGTCCACCCCGGGGCCGCACTCGGGCGCCCTGTTGAGGGCCGCGAACACCATCACGACCAGGAACGCGGCTACCAGCACCAGCACCAGCTTGAGGACCAGGCCGAGGAACGCGAACTCGTCGCGCTCCGCACGGGCAAGATCGGGCTCAGAGCTCTCCGGACGGTGTGCGGGGCGGGCGCTCGCTCCCCGGACGCTCGCGTTGCCCGTGGGGCCCGGGGCCGTGCGGGCGGCGCGCGGGCCGTTCGTGGCGGCGCGGGTCAGGTCGTACGCGCGGCGGCGCACAGGGTCGTGCAGCAGTTCGTAGGCGGCCGTCACCTGGGCGAACCGCGCGGCGGCTCCGGTGTCGTCCGGGTTCGCGTCGGGGTGCAGGGACCGGGCGAGCGATCGGTACGAGCTGTGGATCTGCTCGTCGCCGGCCAGGACGCTGACGCCCAAGATCGCGTACGGGTCGAAGCCCGGGTCCATCAGGCGGGAACGAGCTCATCGAGAACGACGGCGAGCCCTCGAAGGTCCTGCGCTTCGCCCGCGCGTGGGACCGGCGAAACCTCGCCGAGACGGTTGATCCACACGCACGGCAACCCCAGCGCCGCGCAGGGCTCCACGTCGTGGAACAGCGACGCGGCCACGTGCACGTGGTGCGATCGGTCTGCGCCGGTCAACCGGAAGAACGACTCCCAATGCTCTACGGCCGGCTTGTAGGACCCGATGACCGAGGCGACGACGCGGAGATCCACGGGCACGCCGATCGCGGCGAGCGAGGCATCGAGGAAGTCGGGATCGGTGTTCGACAAGATCGCGATGCGCCACCCCCGGTCCTTGAGTTCGCCGAGGGCTTCGGCTACCTCGGGGAACGGCGGCCATGACGGCAGAGACGCGGCGAGCGCCGGAACCCCGCCGTCGGGGACCGCCAGTCCTTCAGCCTCGGCGACGGCGGGTACGGCCGCCGAGAGCACCTGCCGGTAGCTCCGTGATCCGTCGGCCTGCAGCGCGGGCTCGACATCGTGGAAGCGGGCCAGCAGCGCGTCTCGATCTGCCTTGGGCCACAGTTCGCCGAGCGCTGCACCGATGCCGCCCTCCCGATCGATCAGGGTTCCGTAGCAGTCGAACGTCGCCCAGCGATCCACGCGCCGCAGTCTAGGACGCCGGCCGATTCAACGGATCCCGGTGTCGACGGACAGATCGAGATGCAGCGGTTGGCCTTCCACGACGGGCACTGTCTGTGGCTCGCCCGTCGGGGGAACACCGCCCTCGGTCACGGCGACGATCACATAGGTCCCCGGAGGCAAGGAGATCTCGTAGCGTCCTTGATCGTCCGTCAAGTCCTCGTAGGTCTTCCCATCTTCCGCCGTGGCGCGCACCGTCCCCACCCAGGGCTTCGGAGGACACGGGGACGTGGGTGTCTCGACGGGACACTGCGGGCTCGCGAGCACCTGGCCTTCGACACCGGCGGCCCCCGAAGGCGTCGCGGCTCCCGCACACGATGCAAGAGCGATGATCGTGAGCAGCGCCATCGCGAGCCGTCGCATGGTCCCAGGACGTCCCGAGGCGCTCATCGGGTTCCCGCCTCAGCCGCCGTATGCCGAGGGCTTCAGGGTCCCGATATAGGGCAAGTTGCGATAGCGCTCCGCGAAATCGAGGCCGTAGCCGACGACGAATTCGTTCGGGATGTCGAAGCCGATGTACCGGACATCGAGTTCGACCTGCTGGATGCCTTCCTTGCGCAGCAACGCCGCGACCTCCAACGAAGCGGGCTTGCGAGCGGCCAGGTTCTTCAGCAGGTACTTGAGCGTCAGCCCCGAGTCCACGATGTCCTCGACCACCAGCACGTCGCGGTCCTTCAGATCGTGGTCCAGGTCCTTCATGATCCGAACGACCCCCGAGGACTTCGTGGCGGCGCCGTAGGACGAGACCGCCATGAAGTCGAACTCGAGCGGCAGGCGGATGTGCCGCGCCAGATCCGCCATCACGACGAAGGCGCCCTTCAGCACGCCGACGAGCAGGATCGAGCGCCCGGCGTAGTCCTGCGTGATCTGCTCACCCATCTCGGCGAGCTTGAACTGGATGTCCTCTTCGGTGAGCAGGACCTTCTCGATACCTGCGTCATAGACGTCCATGCGAGGGCGCGAGTCTACCCGCGCGGCTCGGCGGGCGTGATGATGACGTGGGTACGGTCCCGGATCGCGACTCGCCCGTCGGCGAGATCGCGACGCCGACCCGGCCGGCCCCGGGCCAGATCCAAGATCGCAGCGATGGCGTCCTTGGACCAGGGAGCGGCCCAGTCGGTCGAGAACGTCCGATACGCCGCGAACCGGACCACGCGGGCGGCGAGCGCAGGGTGCACGGCTCGGAGTCCGCGGGCGTCGAACCACAACCCACCGGCCCGCTCGTGGACCACCTCGCGCCAGGCGTGCACGGTTGCCTGGTGGAGTTCATCCAGATCGACCCGCACGTTGTCTGCCGTGCGCACGATGGCGGCCTTCACGCTGCGGCCGGTGGCGCGCTCGATCGCCGGGAGGACATCGTGCCGGATGGCGGCTCGCAGCAGCCGGCGATCCTCGTTCATCGGGTCGCGATGCGGCCGCAGGTGCAGCGCCCGACAGAACGCCTCGACCTCCTCCCGCGTCACGTCGAGCAGCGGCTGGCCGAGGGCGCTTCCCCGCCCGCCGTGGTCGATACCCGCCAGCCCCTCCAGCCCGGTCCCTCGGACGAGGTTCAGCAGCACTGTCTCCGCCTGATCGTCAAGCGTGTGACCCTCGGCCATGACCGGGGCGCCGATACCCCGGCGCACATCGTTGCCTGCGTTCATCCGCGCGACCGTGGCCCACGCCTCGACCGACACCCCCTTGGCCGGCGCTTCGTCCGCAGCACGCTCGTGCAACGGCACCCGCAGCCGGGCGCACACGCTCCGGACGTAGGAGGCATCACGGCCGCTCTCGGGCCGTAGGCGGTGATCGAAGTGGAAGGCGGCGAGCCGGATGCGCAGGAGCCGGCGGAGGTACCAGAGTGAGTAGAGGAGACAGATGCTGTCGGGGCCCCCTGACACGCAGACGAGGACGAGGTCTCCTTCTCGCACGAGGTCGTGGGTACGGACCGTGGCGGTGACGCGCCCGAGCACCCGCGCGACGGCGGGGGGGCGGCGCGTGGCGGCCACGGCCCTACCCGGCGACGCGGACGACCCAGCGCTCGGGCTCGGCCACCTCGTCTCGCGTGGGCAGGTTCGCAGCCGATGCCCACACGTGGTTCAGCGCATCCTGACCACCGCGCGCCACGACCTCCCGCACGAACCGCTCTCCCGCGTCGTACTGCGCCACCTTCTGATCGAACGCGATCGCTCGCTGGAACGCCTTCTCGACACCGCGGACCTTCCGCCGCGCCGCGAGCGCCGAGCGGAGCCGGTCGACATCCCTGACGTGCTCGCGCGCGACCTCGTTCATCACGTAGGACGCGTGTCCTTCGAGCAGCGACATCATGGCCTGCGTCTTCTCGAACACCGCCCGCTGTTCGGGGGTGAGCAGCAGCAAGATCCCGCCGGCACCGTGCAGGTCGGCTCGCCCCTCTCGAACCCCCTCAGCCGCCTGGAGCACCTGCGCGAGGACCGCCCCGGGATCGAGGGACACCGTGGCGAGGTACTCGTCCACGAGACCACCAAGGTATCCACGGAGCCACGGGGCCACACCGAACTGGATGCGATGGGTGACTTCGTGGATCGCGACCCATCGCCGGAAGTCACCAGGCGGCAACCCGTACCGCCGCTCGACCTCCACCAGGTTCGGCCCCACGAAGTAGATGAGGCCGTCGTCATCGGGTGGAAGGAAGACATCGAACTGACCCAGGACGCGCCTGCTCACGTAGCCGAGCACCGCCCCGATCTGCCCGCCGAGCGCCTTGCGCGCGAAGCCCGACCGCTTCGGGTGCTCCTCGAGGATCCGCGCCGCGAGGGGCTCCATCAGCCGTTGCAGACCGATCGTGTTGCGGCGGATCCAGGTGCCCCGGCCCATGACCCAGGCACGCGAGCGCGACCCCTGCGGAGACAGACCCGTGAACGCCTCGATCCACTGCTCGGCATCGGCCACCGCGGTCGTGACGTCGTCGCGGAGGCGGGCGCGATCCGCCTGATCGACCTGCGGACCCGGCCCGGCGATCCCCTTGCCGATCTCGACCGCCGTCGACCAGTCGGCCAGGCGCGCCGAGGGGAAGTCGAAGGGTAGGTCGCCGGCGGCGTTGCTCACCAGGAGCGGGGCCTCAGCCCTCGCCCGTGGCCTTCTTGCGCGCGGCGATCATCGCTGCACGTCGTGCTTGCCCCTCGGCCACCCGGCGATCGGTGCCTTGGGCGAGGAGTTCCGCGAGCTTGGCGTCGAACACCTCTTGATCCATCGAGACCTCGACCCGCTCGGCGGGCGCGGGCGGCGGTGCAGTGGCGGGCGCGGGTGTCTCGGCTGCCGGCGCGGGCACCACGGGGGCGGCAGCGGGCGGCGCGGCCGTGGCATCGGCAACCGGCGCCGCGATCGCGGGCGGCGCGGCGACCGCCACCGCTGCGACGGCCGATGGCAGCGCGGGAGGCTGTGCCACGATCGGCACTGCATGGGAAAGGTCGACCGCACGACGAGGCGGCTCCTGGCCCGGCAGGACTCGGTCCGCGTGGACCACCTTCGCGTTGTCGTCACGAGCGAACCGAGGTGCGTACCGCGTGTACATGACGACGAGGAACACGATGAAGCCGGCGGCGGCGATCGTGATCAAGATGGCCATCCCGAAGATCCACCCGCCCGTGTTCTTCTCGATCTCCACCGTGGGATCCAGGCGCGCCTGGGCCAGGGCTGCCGTCGTCATGGCGGTGAAGGCCAGGGCAGCGGTCGAGACGATCGTCAACGCCTTCCGGGTGGGGGTCATCGCGCGCGATTGTCGCAACCTGGAGGGCCTGCGGCAACCGCACGCCTCGATCAGACCCCGGTGATACGCTCGTTCCCGTGGCGCGCAAGCTCGGTGTCGTCCTCCTGATCCTCTTATTCCTGATCCTCCTGATTCCTCTTGGGATGGGGATGGTTATGGCGCCCTGTCCGGATTGCGACCTGGGTCCCCCTCTGCTCGCGGGTGGAGTCTGCCTCGCCCTCGTTCTCGTGTTGGGATCGCTCGCCGCGCCGCAGATCGCGGGGAAACACCGCTACGCGCTCGCGCGACCGGATGCCCTCCTGCTGATACAGGACCTCGATCCTCCTCCTCGCCTCGTCTGACACCCCCGTGGCGGATGCCGGCCGGCACCCGTCCCCGACGTGCAGAGGAGGACGTTCCATGCGAACCATCCTGGCCTTCGTGCCTGCCCTGATCTGTGTCGGCGTGATGCTCACGTGCGCGCGGATGCTGACGAACCACGCTCGCCCCGATCGTTCCGACTCGTACGCTCCCTCCGATCCGGCGATCGGCAGGTCTCGATGAGCAAGACCAAGGCGCCGCCGCACGAGACACCCCGTTCGGGCCGCAAGCCGCCCCACGGGCGAGCGGGCGGGACACCATCGCCGTACGTCTGGCTGATCGTGGCGTTCATCGCAGCGGTGGTGGCGGGTCTCGTGTGGGTGAACCGGCCGGGAGGCTCCGATACGACCGGCGCGTCGGCGCCCTACACGGGCGGTGACCTCCACTCGTTCGTATCTGTGCCGGGTGAGGCCGGCCGTCTCTACGTCGGAGGGCACCAGGCTGTCTCCGCGTCCTCCGACGGTGGAGCCACGTGGGTCCCGGTCAACACCCTGGAGGACGCCGACGCGATGGGCTGGGCCTTCTTGGACGGCGCGATCTGGATGGGTGGGCACCCGGGGCTCGAGGTCTCGACCGACGGCGGGCGGACCTTCGAACAACGCAACGACGGTCTGCCCGCGACGGACATCCACGCGCTGGGCGGGATGGGGTCGACGCTGTATGCCGCCTCGCCCGCGGCCGGGTTCCTGGCATCGACCGACGGCGGCGCCACGTGGGAGATCCGCAACCCCGGGGTTGGACAAAGCTTCATGGGCGCGATGCTCGTGGACCCGTCCAACCCCGATCGCATCCTCGCCCCGGACATGGGCGCAGGAGCCGTGGAGAGCATCGACGGAGGCCGGACATGGCGTGCCCTGGGCGGTGTCCCAGGTGCGATGTCGGTGTCGTGGGATCTGACGGACACCGATGTGATCGTGGTCACCGGCAGCGGGAACGCCGCGTTGAGTCGAGACGGGGGGGCGTCCTGGCGAGATCTCCCGATCCCAGCCGGCGCTTCCATCGTGCAGATCGACACGAACGACCCGGACACGTGGTACGCGGCCACATGGATGGAGGACGGGACCGTGGATCTGAGCCGGAGCACGGACGGCGGCTCGACGTGGACCCCGCTGTAGACGAGGGCGAACGTGGCGATGCTTCAACCACCCGGGTCGGGACCTCGCCCAGCGAGGTC
>JBBDHX010000047.1:42391-56804 GCA_040880745.1 Actinomycetota bacterium | reverse complement strand
CCCGACTCCGGAAGGCGGCGATCGTGGTCGCGGTGTTCGGTGCGGTCGTCATCGTGGTCGCGCTCGCTCTGAACGAGTTCTCAATGCGAGGGGCGAGCGGCGTCAGCGGCTTCGCCGTGGCCGACTTCGAGGCGCAGGCGCAGGCCGAGTCGGGGCCGGCGCCCGCCTTCGAGTTGCCTTCAGTCGACGGGGGCCAGACGGTGGCGCTGGAGGCCTATCACGGCAAGGTCGTGGTCCTGAACTTCTGGGCGTCGTGGTGCGGGCCGTGCTGGACGGAGGCGCCGGGTCTCCAACGGACCTGGGACGAGTACCGGTCGCGAGGGGTGCGGTTCATCGGCGTCAACGAGACCGACGACCCCTACGCCGCGCGCTCATTCATCGAGAAGAACGGCCTTACGTTCCCGTCGGGCTCAGACCCCGCCGGCCGGCTCGCGGCGTCGTATCGGCTCACGGGGATGCCGACGACGTTCATCATCGACCGCGGTGGGAACCTCGTCTACCGGTTCCTCGGCTATCTGGACGAGCGCACGCTTCGCCCGGCACTCGATGAACTCCTGCGGCGTGCCTCGTGAGCGCCCTCGGTCCGTTCGCCCTCGCTTTCGTCGCCGGACTCGTGTCGATCAGCTCGCCGTGCTGCCTGCCGCTGATGCCCGGATACGTGTCGTTCGTGGCGGGCGCATCGACCGGCGCTGGCGGCGTGGTCACCCGGACCAGGACGGTAGGCGCGGCGGGCTTGTTCGTGATCGGTTTCACGACGGTGTTCACCCTGTTCGGGGTGGGGGCGTCGCTGTTCGGCGGATGGTTGCTCGAGAACCGTGAGGCGCTTACGCGGCTCGGGGGCGTGTTCGTCATCCTCATGGGGCTGGTCACACTCGGGGTTGTTCGTGTCCCGCTCCTCTATCGGGAGGCGCGGATCGACCTCAGCCGGCTGCGGTCCGGGCCGGCGGGGGCGGTCCCGCTGGGGGCAGCGTTCGCCATCGGATGGACGCCATGCATCGGCCCGGTGCTCGCGGGGATCCTGACCGCTGCCGCTTCAACCCAAGGAGCACTCCGCGGAGGGGCCTTGCTGCTCGTCTACTCGCTCGGGCTGGGGTTGCCCTTCGTGCTCCTCGCGTACGGCTACGCGGGATCGACGTCCGTCTTCGGATGGCTCCGGCGACAGAGCGAAGCGATCGAGATCGTCGGTGGGGGGGTTCTGATCGCGATGGGCCTCCTAATGATCGCCGATCGGTGGCAGCAGCTGTTCGCCCCGTTCCTCCGCTGGTTCGCGCAGAAGGGATGGCCTCCCGTGTGAGGCCCGTGATGAGGAGGGCGATGCTCTATGCCGAAGTCCAAGGGACGGAAACGACGCACGAGCCGGGAGCGGCGCACGCAGCGCGGTCGAGCCGCCGAGCCCGTCCGCTCACCGAAGCGGATCAGTTTTCGGCGGTATCGGCTCCAGCGTGCTGCCGGCTTCTCGCTCGTAGGGCTCGCGGTGGTGATCGGCGTCTCGCACTGGCTCACGCATATCGGTGCGTGGGGTTTCGCGTCGCAGGGCGTGATGGATCTCGTCGCCGGGTATCCGATGGCGTTCGCGCTCGGGATCGCGGGCACGATCGTCTTGTCACGGTCATGAGATGGACGAGAACCGCCGCGGTGCTGATCGCCGCCCTGGCGATGGTCCTCGCGATCGCGGGTCCCACCCGTGCTCACGCGGGCTTCGTGTCCTCGACCCCGGAGCCCGGCAGCCTTGTAAGCACCGCACCGGGCGTCGTGGTCCTCGACTTCACGGAACCCTTGAACGAGGAGCTGTCGCGCGCCACGGTGACCGCGCCCGACGAGTCGATCTCCGAGGGCGTGGTCACGACGGACACACGGATGGACATACCGCTCTTCACGGGTGCGACCGGCGTGTATCGCGTCTCGTGGACGACGGTCAGCATCGTCGACGGCCACACGCTTACGGGCGGGTTCTCCTTCGGCGTCGGGGTCGACCCCGGTCCGGGGTCGACCGGAGGTACGCAGGGCGCGCCGAGGAGGGGGGATCTGCTGATCGCCGTCTCACGGACCGTCGAGGACGCCGCACTGCTCCTCGTGGTCGGTCTCCTCCTCCTCGGGCGGCTCGCCCGGCGGCTCCCCGCCCTGGCGTGGGTGCGGACCCGGCAGACCGCGGCACTCGCGGTCGCGGTCGGTGCAGGCAGCCTGGTGGTCGTGGGTGAGGGGATCCTGGCCGCCGGGTCGCTCTCGTTCGCCGGGGTCGCGACGTACCTCACGAGCGGGACTCCGGGCGTGGCGCGCCTCCTACGGCCTGTGCTCGAAGCCCTCGCGCTCCTGCTCTCGCTCTTCCGTCCTCGCCTGACCGCATGGCCGCTCGTGGCAGCGCTGGGAGCCCTCGCCGCTGCAGGGCACGCAGCGGCCATCTCACCGCGTTGGTGGGGGGTCGGTGTCCAGATCGCTCACCTGGTGTCGGCGGGACTCTGGGCAGGCGGGGTCATGGCGCTCGCCGTGCAACACCCCCCGACGGGCTGGCGAGGGAGTGAGGGCGTTGAGCTCCTTCGACGGTTCACCCGGGTGGCGCTTCCCGCGTTCGCGGTGACCGCGACGACCGGGATCATCAGGGGCTTCCAAGAGACCGGGGGGGTCGGAGGGCTCACCACCGCGTACGGGCTGGTCCTGCTCGCGAAGGTGCTGCTCGTCCTCCTCATGGTGCAACTCTCGGTGCTCGCGTGGCGCAGGATCATGGTGCGACCTCGGGTCGAGTCGATCGTGGCCGTCGCCGTGATACTGGCCGCAGCCCTTCTCGCTTCCTTCCCTCTCCCACCCGGGCGGATCTCGGAAGCAGAAACCTCGGAGGCGCCAGGGATCGAGGCTTCGGCCCTGCCACGACCGGAAGATCTGAGTCTCGGGTCCAACGCCGGAGAGTTCTTGCTAGGGCTCACGGTTCGCTCTTACGAGGATGAACTCGCCATCTACATCTTGGGGCTCGGAGGCCCGGAGGACGACGCGACCCGCGTCGTCACGGTCCACATCGATGGACGCGAGTACCCCGTGGAACAGTGCGGCCCTTCGTGCCGGACCGTCGACGCGTCGGTCGCGGGGGGCGAACGGGTAAGGGTCGGGGTCGCCGGTCCGTCCGGAGGCACCGCGCGCTTCTCGATACCTGAACTCGACGAGCCTTCCGCCGATGGTCTCCTCCGGCAGATGCGATCGACGATGACTGGGCTGACGTCGTTCCGCTTGACGGAGATCCTCGACAGCGGGCGCACCGCGTTCCGATCCGAGTACGAGTTCATCGCTCCGGACGCGTTCCACGTCCGGAACATCGGTGAAGATGGTGAGGGCTCCGAGGTGACCTGGATCGGCGACACTCGGTACTTGAGGTCGTTGCCCTACGGGGAATGGCAGATCGAGGTGGGCGTCGACGCCCGCGTCCCCATCTACGTGTGGGACTCGTTCGAGCCGTTCGTCGGCGCGCGCGTCGTAGGAACGAAGAGTGTCGAGGGGGTCGACACGTCGATAGTCACGTTCTTCGGGGGTGGCGAGGAGTTGCCCGCATGGTTCCGCCTCTGGGTGGACCAGGAGGGACTCGTGCGCCGAGCCGAGATGAACGCACCGGGTCACTTCATGGATCAGCGCTATTACGGCTTCGACGATCGGATCTCCATCGAGCGGCCGGTGGAAGCGGGGGGCTGACCGGGTTGCTTCGCTCTCGTCGGGCTTCACCAACCCGGGTACACGAACTTCGTCGATCCCTGCATGGAGCCGGAGGGGGGATTCGAACCCCCGACCTACCACTTACGAGGCGGTTGCTCTACCCCTGAGCTACTCCGGCCGGGTCCGCGAGTCTAGCAACGGATGCTGGCACGACCGAGCATCCGGCTGGTGGCCACCTGGTCGCCCGGCCCGCGAACCGCCATCATGCGCCCATGGCGATCGACTTCGAGGCCGTCGCGAACGGGACGGTCCGCCGCGTCCTCGTGGGCACCGACCGGTCCGAGACCGCCTCGCGCGCCGTGGGATGGGCCGCAGCCTTCGCCGAGCGCTACGGCGCCGAGCTGCACATCGTCCAGATCGTGATCCCGACGAACCCGGCTGACACCGAGTTCGGCGCGGCGGACGCCACGCGAGCCCGCGCCGCCGCCGACGACCTCAAGACGTACGCGACCCAGGTCGCGGGCGAGCGGGGCCGTGCGCACGTCGTGATCGATGACGATCCCGCGATGGCGATCGTGCACGCGGCCGAAGATCATGAGATCGACGTCCTGGTCGTGGGCAACGCAGGCATGGCCGGCCGCAAGGAGTTCCTGCTCGGCAACGTCCCCAACCGGATCAGCCACAACGCCCGCTGCACGGTGATCATCGTGAACACCACCGACGGCGCGACCCAGGCCGTCCGTGCCCCGGGGAGCGTGCACGCGATCCGCTCCTCGCACGCGGAGATCGAAACCCAACCCCACCTGATGGCGCGCGGAACCAAGATCGCGACGGTCTTCGCCAAACACGGCGTGAAGGAGTTGTTCGGCCGGCCCGACGAGGAAGGAGCGATCGGGCGCGAGCGCCAAGCGAAGCGGATGCGCGTCGCGCTCGAGGAACTCGGGCCGACCTTCTGCAAGTTGGGGCAGATCCTCTCGACGCGTCCGGACCTCCTTCCGGCCGAGTTCATCGACGAGCTGGCGACGCTGCAGGACCATGTGCCGCCGCTCACCGAGGAGCAGGTCGTCAAGGTGATGGAGCAGGAGCTGGGCGTGCCGTGGGAGGACGTGTTCGAGCACGTCGACCCAGAGCCGCTCGCCGCGGGGACCATCGCGCAGGTCCACAGGGCGGTGCTCGCCAACGGCGAGAAGGCCGTGATCAAGGTGCAACGGCCCGAAGCGAAGGAGCTCATCGAGCAGGACCTCGCGCTGCTCGAGGTGTTCGCGGAGAAGGTGTCCGACAGGCCCGGGCTGAGGGCCGTGATCGACATGGAGGCGGTGTTCGCGCACCTGTCGGATTCGCTGCACCGCGAGCTCGACTTCCGCCAGGAGTCGGCGAACATGGAGCGGATGCGCGAGGTGATCGCGCGTTATCCACGGCTGGCAGTGCCGGCGTTGTACGCGCACCTGTCGACGTCGCGATCGCTCGTGATGCACGACGTCGGCGGCGGCCCGATCACCACCGCGCCCGAAGGAGCGGCTCGTGAAGAAGCCGCCTACCAACTGCTCGAGTCGTTCTACAAGCAGATCCTGGAGGACGGGTTCTTCCACGCCGACCCACACCCCGGCAACCTGATGTGGCAACCCGAGGAGGAGATCCTCTACTTCTTGGACCTCGGCATGGTCGGCGAGGTCAGCCCGCAGATGCGCGAGCACATGATGCTGCTGCTCATGGCGTTCTGGCAGGAGGACGTGGGCTTCCTGACCGACGTCACGCTGATGCTGACCGGTGCCATCGATCGGGGCGACCTGGACGTGGGCGCTTTCAGCGAGGACGTCGGCATGCTCATGGCGAAGAACCGGGTCGCGTCACTCAAGGACATCAACCTCGGCGCGATCCTCCAGGAGATGACCGAGATCGGCGTTCGCCACGGTGTGCCCCTGCCCGCGTCGCTCACGCTCACCGGCAAGGCGATGGCACAGATGCAGCTCGCGACCGCCCAGCTCGACCCGACGCTCGACCCGTTCGAGGTGGCGGGCAAGTTCGCCATGAGAAGCGTCCTGGCGGGCATGGGTGGCAAGCTCGACCCGAAGGCGCTTTTCTTCCAGGCGCAGAAGATGAAGGTGCGTCTGAGCAGGTTGGTGGAATCCATCGAGCGCTTGATCGGTGCGCGCCCAGGGCAGAAGCTCGAGGTGAACTTCCGAGCCGCGTCGCTGGAGACCACCGTCCGCCGTGCCGGCCGTCACTTGGCCCTGGGTGCCGTGGCCGCGGCGGCGCTGCTCGGGACCGCCATCGTGACCACGTCGGACAAGGTGTCGGCATGGGTGGGCTGGACCCTCGGAGGCATCGGCGCGGCCTTCACGCTCGGTCTGATCGTGGATCTGGTGCGGACCAGCCGCAAAGAGTCTTAGGGTGCGTCCACGCTGCCGCCGCGCGAGATGAGCGTCGTGGGCTCGGGATCGGGCGCGGTCTTCTCGCCCTTCTTCTTCAGACCCCTGACGACGATCCTCTCCAAGACGAAGGCCACCACGGCCATCGCGAGGCCGACGAGCCAGCGTTCCACGCGTCGGATGCCCCTGGGGGCCGGGGTCGTTCGCGGTCCGGTCACGTCAGCCCTGCCATGGGATCCGGAACACCTGCACCGATTCCTCACGGCCCTTGACGCTCCGAAGGCCGATCGGCTCGCACGGCACGCCCGCGGCCGCACCGACGGTGCTCGCGGCCGCCACGATCTCTCCGCCTTCGGCCTCGGACTGCAGTCGCGAGGCCACGTTCACCGCGTCGCCGACGACCGTGTACTCGAGCCGACCCGCACCTCCGATCGTTCCGGCGATCACGGAGCCCGTGTTCACCCCGATCCCGACGCCCATCTCGGGCAGATCCTCGACCTCCCAGCCTTGGCCGTTCAACTCGGACTGCCGGATCTGCATCGCGATCGCGCACAGCAACGCACGCTCGGCGTGATCGGGTAGAGGGTTCGGAGCGCCGAACACCGCCATGACGGCGTCGCCCTGGAACTTGTCGATCGTGCCACCGTGGGACGCGACCACCTCGGCCATCGCCGACAGGTGTTTGCCGACCACCGCCGCCACGTCGCGCGCCGACGATCGCTCCGCGAACGTCGAGAACCCTCGGATATCGGAGAACAGGATGGTGACCTCGCATTCCTGCGGCTCGATCGGCGTATCGGGCTGCGCAGCGAGCCGGTCGGCGAGTTGGCTCGGCACGAACGACGCGAGGGTCTTGCGGGAGCTCGTCTGCTCCACGACCGCCGAGTGCAGCCGCTTGAACTCGTCCACGAGCCCGGACGAGCCGTCGCCTCCGGCCATCCGACCGAACAGCTCGGTGACCTGGCGGTCGACAGCCTCCTGCGTGGTCTGCAGGGCGGTGGCCATCTCCGCGTAGCCGAGTCCTTTGGCCATCATGTCCAAGAGCGCTCGGTCGGTGGTGCCGGTGTCGTTCCGCCCCGCGAGCCGCTCGGCGATCGAGGGATCGACCGTGGAACCGCCCGCGTGCACCTCCTTGATCGCGCGCACCAACTCGTCGCCCCGCGCGATGCGGTCCTTCAGCAGGTAGGCCAGACCGCTGTGGCCCTCACCCAGGAGCGCGATCGCGTACTCGTCGTCGTCGTGAGCGGAGAGCACCACCACGCCGGTGTCCGGATGGAGGCGGCGGATCGCGTGCGCGCAGTCGATCCCCTCCAGCTGGAACGAGGGCGGCATCTTGATGTCGGTCACGACGACGTCGGGCACGTGCTCGGCGGCGGCGGCCATCAGCGTGGGCGCGTCCTGCGCCACGCCGACCACCTCGATGTCGTCGTAGGAGTCCAAGAGGGCACGCACGCCCTCGCGCACCAAGACGTTGTCCTCTCCGAGCACGACCCTGATGCTCATGCGGTCCTTCCTAGGGGTAGCATCCGCGCGTGCTGCGCATCGTGTTCGCCGAGGATAACTATCTGGTCCGCGAGGGCACAGCCGCGCTCTTGGCCGAGAGCGACGAGGTCGAGCTCGTGGGAACCGCCGCCAGCTACGACGAGTTGCTGGAAGCCGTCATCGCGCATGCGCCGGACGCGGTCCTCACCGACATCCGGATGCCACCGGACAACTCCGACGAAGGCATCCGCGCTGCCAGGCACATCCGCGCCGAGCACCCGGCGATCGGCGTCGTCGTCCTCAGCCAGTTCTCCGACGAGGAGTACGTCTACGACCTCCTCAAGGACGGCGCCGAGGGGCTCGGCTACCTGCTGAAGGAGCGCGTGGCCGATGTCGACGAACTCGTCCGCGCGCTGGAAGAGGTCGCTCGCGGCGGCAGCGTCCTGGACCCGAAGGTGGTCGAAGCGCTCGTGGCCGCGAAGGACCGGATGGCGCACTCGCCGCTGGGCGCGCTCACCGATCGCGAGCGAGAGGTGCTCTCGCACATGGCGCAGGGCAAGAACAACGCCGCCATCGCCGGTGTGCTGTTCCTGACGGAACGGGCGGTCGAGAAGCACATCAACTCCCTGTTCCACAAGCTCGACCTCTCCGAGGAGCCGAACGTGCACCGCCGAGTGATGGCGGTGCTGGCGTTCCTGCGCGAGCAGCAGATCGCCTGACGTCCGGCCGGTCGGCGTCACTGGGCCCGCCGCGTGTCCACGATGTAGACGCTGCACGGCGCGTGGCGCAAGACCAGGTTGGGGACGCTGTCCTTCACGCGCCACCAGGATCCGTGCGTGCCCCGGTTGCCCACCACGATCGCGTCGGCCTTGACCTCGTCGGCGACGGCGCAGAGCCGTTCGGCCGGATCACCCTGCTCCACCCGCATCGAGGTGGTGATGTCGGGGAACCGTTCGCGGAGTCGTCGCAGGTGCCGGTCGGGATCTGCTGCGAGTGCCGGGTCGACAACCGCACGCAGATCGGCCTCGGGCTTGACGTACAGGAGCAGCAGTTCGGCGTCGCGGGCTCGGGCCAGACCCGCCGCGTCCTCCACCGCCAGATCGGCCGCCGCCGAGGTGTCGGTGCCTACCAAGATCGTCGTCATGTCGGTTCGCCTCCTTCTCGTGATGCCACCGTAGGCCCGCAGTCATACGTGGACGACCCGGCGGGCACCCCGATCGCGGGGTGGTGCCAGCACGCACGAAGGAGTGAGCCCTCCCCCCTGGCCTCGGGGACAGGGCGGTGCGACGATCGTCGACGATGGAACAGGTGCGGGAGCGCTCCGGGAGCCTCACTCGACCCCTCACATGGGCGAGGGTCGTGTGGATCGCGGGGATGCTCGGGGCGATCGCTGCGTTCGTCCTCGGCCTGCTGGCGAGCCAGGAGTGGCTCGCCGAACTGGGCTTCGGCATCATGCTCGTTTCCTCGCAGGTGGCGTTCATTTCGATCGGCGCCCTCATCGTGGCGCGGCAGCCAGCGAACCGTATCGGGTTGCTTTTCATGGCGATCGGGGCGTGGCTCGTGGTGGCAGGTCTCACCCAGGGATGGGCCGAGTACGGCCTGCTGAAGCACCCCGGCAGCGTGCCCTTCACGACCGCGGCCGCGTGGATCGGAAGGCTGGTGACCCCGCTCGGCCTCGCGCTGTTCATCCCGGCGTTCTTCCTCTTCCCCGACGGACGACCACCCTCGCCTCGGTGGCGCCCGGTGATGTGGGCCTGGTGCGCCTCCCTCCCGGTCACGATGGTGGCGTGGATGGCGGGAGTCGAGACGATCACGGTCGGCGAGGCCGCGACATGGACCACGACGATCCCCAACCCCACCTACATAGGCGCATCATGGGATGTCGTTGCCGTCACCGCAGGATCGATCCTCGCGGTCACCGCGCTGGCCACGGTCGCCGCGTTGGTGGCTCGGTATCGGCGCTCCCGCGGCGACGAACGTCAGCAGGTCCGATGGCTCATGGTCGTAGGCGTCGCCTTCTTCGTCGGCTTCTTCGTGCTGCAGCTGGTCCTGTCCCAGGTCCTGAGCGACCCCGAACTCGACGGGATCGTCGGGCAGGTGCTGTTCCTCGTCTATGCGTCGATCCTGTTGCTCGGGCTCCCGCTGGCCTGCGGCGTCGCGATCTTGAAGTACCGCCTCTACGACCTCGACATCGTGATCCGCAAAGCGGTCGTCGCAGCGGTCCTGACGCTGTTCGTCGGCGCGGCCTACGCCGCGATCGTGACGGGCCTGGGGATGCTCGCCGGAAGCGACCTGCTCCCCCGGATCGCCGCCACCGCGGTGGTCGCCGCGCTCTTCCAGCCGGTCCGGCTGCGCACCGAACGGCTGGCCAACAGGTTCGTGTACGGCCATCGCGCCACCCCGTACGAGGTCCTGGCACGGTTCAGCGAACGGGTGGAGGGCACGTATGAGTCCGACACCGTGTTGCCTCGGCTTGCGCGGGTCATCGCGGAGGGTACCGGCGCGGGGAGCGCGGAGGTCTGGCTGCTGACGGCCGGATCGCTCACCCGGGCCGCCGCCTGGCCCGAGGATAGCGACGACGCCGCGCCCGTCCCGTTGGCGGACGGGGGCATCCGGATCGAGGGCCGTGACCGCGTCGCGGGCGTGCGACACCAGGGCGAGGTGCTCGGCGCGATCGCGATCACGAAGCCGCCCGGCGAGCCGATCACGGTCCCCGAGTCCGAACTCGTCGACCGGCTCGCCGATCAGGCCGGCCTGGTCGTGGCGAACGCCCAACTGACCGCCGACCTCGAGGCGCGCCTGACCGACATCGAACGCCAGGCCGCGGAACTGCGAGCCTCCGCCCAGCGGATCGTGGCCGCCCAGGACGAGGAGCGGCGCCAGCTGGAACGCAACATCCACGACGGCGCGCAGCAGCATCTCGTCGCGCTCGCGGTCAAGCTGCGCCTCGTGCGCTCCTTGGTCGATCGCGACCCAGCGAAGGCGTCCGGGCTGCTCGTCGAACTCCGCGGCCAGGTGGACGCCGCGATCGACACACTTCGAGCACTGGCGCTCGGCGTCTATCCGCCGTTGCTGGAGGAACAGGGGATCGCGGCAGCCCTCGCAGCGCAGTACGCCACCGGCGGCCTGCCGGTGAGGATGCGGGGCGACGCGCTCGGCCGCTACCCGATCGAGATCGAGGCGGCCGTCTACTTCTGCGTGCTGGAAGCGCTGCAGAACGCCGCCAAGTACGCCGAGGCGACGCGCATCGACATCACGCTGCACGAGGCTGGCGGCACGATCGGCTTCGAGGTCGCCGATGACGGTCGGGGCTTCGACCCGGCGGCCGACGGTGCGGGGACCGGGCTGGCGGGGATGCGCGATCGCCTCGCGGTGTTCGGCGGGAGCGTTCGTGTCGCGTCCGCCTTCGGGGCAGGAACAACCGTGGTCGGGATGGTCCCTGCGGGCGCGGAGGTGCAGGCATGAGGTGGCGCTCGATCGCAGCGTGGTCGTGCGCGTCCCTGGCGTTCCTCACGTATCCCATCGCGAAGGGATGGGAGCTCGCCCTGGGACTGCCCCAGGACGACATCGCACTGTCCGTGGTTGTCATCATCGGGGTCGGCGCCATGTGCGGGGTGGGGGCGCTGATCGCATCGAGGACCGCCAACGCCCTCGGGTGGCTGCTGATCGCGATCCCCGCGACGACGGGCATCTCCTTGATGGCGGGCGTGCTCAGCGACGGCATCGCGGCCGGTGCGATCGAGATGTCGGATGCGGCCTGGGCGTGGGTCGCATGGAGCGATCGCTGGTTGTTCCTCTTGTCGCTCGCGCTGCTGGTCGCCGTCTTCTACCTCTTCCCCACGGGCGCGATCGCGTCGGCCCGCTGGCGCTGGCCCTGGCGCATCTACCTCACCGCGGTCGCGGTCATCGCGGTCGGATTCATGGTCTCGCCCACGCCGATCGACACGATGGCAGAGGACCTGCCGAACCCGATGGGACTCCGTGCCCTAGCCGGCATCATCGCTCCGACGCTCGCTGCGGCGTCGGGCATCGTCGTGCTGAGCGCGTTCGTGTCGTTCGCGTCGCTGGCTTCCCGGTACCGCGCCGCCGACCCCGAAGCACGACAGCAGCTGAGATGGCTCTTCGCCGTCGGAGCGGCCGCGGCTGGGAGCCTCGTGTTCTTCCTCACGACCGGGATCGTCTGGGGTGACGTCGAGGAGGGGCCGGTCGCGGTCCTCGCGGAACTCATGCTGGTCGTGCTGGCGGCCATCGTCGTGATCGGGATCCCGGTCGCCACGGGGGTGGCGATCTTCCGCTATCACCTCTACGACCTCAACGTCGTCGTGCGCAAGACCCTCGTCGTGGCGTCGCTCGCGGCGTTCATCTCGCTCGTCTACGTCGCGATCGTGGTCGGGGTCGGTGCGATCGCGGGTTCGTCCGGCGGGGAGGCCCTACCGGTGATCGCGACCGCGGCCGTCGCGCTGCTGTTCCAACCCGCGCGAGCGCGTGCGCACCGGTTCGCGAACCGCATGGTCTATGGCGTGCGGGCGACCCCCTACGAGGTGATCTCCGGGTTCACTTCGCGGATGTCCTCCACCGTGTCGACCGACGATGTGCTTCCGGAGATGGCGGCGGCGGCGGGCCGCGGGGTCGGAGCGACCGCGGCTGTGGTCACGGTGCACCTGCCGTCAGGTCGAGACTCCGAGGAACGATGGACCTCCGATGACGAGATGCCCGGCGCGGAAGAGACGACGTTCCCGGTCACGTACCGAGGCGAGGAGATCGGCTCGCTCACCGTCGGCAAGCCCGCGAACGAGCCGCTGACGCGCGCCGAGCATGATCTGCTCGCTGATCTCGCGTCCCACGCCGGCCTGGCGTTGCACAACGTCCGTCTCACCGAAGAACTCCAGATCCGGCTCCGCGAACTCGACGTCCAGGCCGCCGCCTTGCGCGTGTCCCGGGAGCGGCTGGTGACCGCACGCGACGCGCAGCGCCGCGGCCTCCAGCGCGACCTCCACGAAGGCCCGGAGCGCCAGCTGGTCGCGATCGGACACTCCCTGGCCGAGGCCGAGCGCGCCGATCCCGACCGCGCGACCACGCTCCTGGACGATGCGCTCACGACCGCCAACCAGATCCTGGAGGGACTGCGGGACCTCGCGCGCGGGATCTTCCCGCCACTGCTCGCCGACCAGGGCATCGTGGCCGCGCTGGAGGCTCACGTCCGCAAGCTGGGCGCGAACGCACGGATCGTGACGAACGGCGTCGAGCGGCTGCGGTTCGACGCGGACGTGGAGGCCTGCGTGTACTTCTGCTGTCTGCAGACGATCCAGAACGTGATCAGACATGCCGGCAACGCTGCGTGCGCGGTGACGCTGGCGACCGATGATGGCGCGGTGCTCGTGACGATCGCCGACGAGGGACAGGGCTTCGACACCGCGGCGAGACCGGCCGGGATGGGGCTGGCGATCGTGCGCGATCGCGTGGATGCACTGGAAGGCTCACTCGATGTCACGAGCGCGCCCGGCGCCGGGACCACGATCCGGATACGCGTGCCCGCCACAGCACTGGAAGGAGCAGGAACACGATGACGCCTACGGCAGCACGGCGCCTCGCCCGGTCGATCTTCGCCCTGGACCTGTCGCTCTTGACGGCGGCCGGGCTGCTCGAGGCCCTCGACCAACCGGAGTCCTTGCCGATCGTCGTGGTCCTCCTCATCGCGGTGCTGGGATGGGGCGGCACCGGGTCGCTGATCGCCGCCCGTGCCCCGCGCAACCCGATCGGATGGCTGCTCCTGCTCGCCGCTACTGCCGCGGCGTTCGCGGCGTTCGCCGAGTTCTACGCGGGGTGGGGCGTCCGACATCTCGACGACCTGCCGCTCGATACCCTCGTTGGGTGGCTCTCGATCCTCGTCGTCAGCCCTGCCGGCCTCGCGGCGCTCCCGCTCGTGTTCCTGTTCTACCCGGACGGGGCGCTGCCGTCGGGGCGGTGGCGCCCGTTCGCGTGGCTGACGGCTGCGGCGGCCGTGCCGATCGCCCTAGCCTCGCTGGGCACCGGCGCGCTCGAACAGGTTCCGCCTGCCTGGGCCGCCGGATCCGCGGTCTTGGCGGCCGCGAACCTGGTCGGCTTCTCCTTGCTCGCCATCGGGGTCCTCGGCGCGCTCGTGTCACTGTGGGTGCGTCTGCGACGCGCAACGCCGGAAGACCGCGGTCCGATCCGATGGCTGGCCTGGTTGCTCACGGTCATGGTGGGCTCCGTGGTCGTGGGGCTGGCCGTCGCCGCGTTCGCATCCGAGGCATGGTTCGGGTTCGTCGTCCCGTCGCTCGTGATCTTCCCCGGCGTGCTCTTCGGGATCCCGTTCGCGTTCTCGATCGTGCTCCTGCGCTACGGGCTCTACGACTACGAGGTGCGGATGCGCAAGCGCATCGTCGCGACCGTGCTCACCGCCGCCCTCACGCTGGTGTCGCTCGGAGTCATCGCGCTGGTGTCGCAGGGGATGGGTCAGGGCGTCCCGCAAGGGGACGGGACGGTGACCGGCTTGATCATCGGTGCCGTCGCGGTCACCCTCGCGTACCTGCTCGCCCGGCTGTTCCGCCGGTTCGCCCAGCGCGTGGTCTTCGGCGAGCGCGCCACTCCCTACGAGGTCCTGAGCGAGTTCTCCGAGAGGATCGGCGAGACCTACGGCACCGAGGACGTCCTCCCGAGGATGGCCCAGCTGCTCGCGGCGAACACCGGGGCGAAGGAGACTCGGGTCTGGCTCCGTGTCAGCGACGAACTCCGCCCGGTCGCGGGATGGCCGCCGAACCCCGAGCACCACCACGACGTCCCGGTCCGATCCGGCGGCGCGGAGCCGTCGTTCCCCGATGGCACAAGCGTCTTCCCGGTGACGCACCGTGGCTAGGATCTTGGCGTGCTCACGCTGGTGCGGTCGGGGAACGATCCGATGAACCCAG
>JBBDHX010000047.1:16022-42381 GCA_040880745.1 Actinomycetota bacterium | reverse complement strand
CTTCCAC
Source organism: Actinomycetota bacterium (assembly GCA_040880745.1). Classification (GTDB taxonomy): domain Bacteria; phylum Actinomycetota; class UBA4738; order UBA4738; family HRBIN12; genus AC-51. The sequence goes on along the minus strand of JBBDHX010000047.1, from coordinate 42,374 downwards.
GCGCGGTTCCTGCGCACGGTCGGTCAGGCCTCGTGGATGGTTGTCGTCTTTCTGGCGCCGGTCCTGGCTGGAGTCGGAGCCGGACGCTGCGCGCCTGCGACCTTTTACGTCGCGGCGGTGCTCACGCTGGTGCCGTCGGGGAACGATCCGATGAACCCAGCCAAGGAACGCCTCGCCCAGGACCTGGCGGCCCAGGCCGGGCTTGTGCTCCGCAACGTCGCGCTCGTGGAAGACCTCCGCGAGTCGCGCCGACGGATCGTGACGACCCAGGACGAGCGCGCACGCCGACTGGAGCGCGACATCCACGACGGCGCCCAGCAGCAGCTGGTGGCCCTCGCGGTGAAAGCCAGGTTGGCGCAGAACCTCGCCGAGCGCGATCCCGAGCGGCTGACCCCGATGCTCGCCGAGATCCAGGAGGGCGCCAACGACGCGCTGGAGAACCTCCGCGACCTCGCCCGGGGGATCTATCCGCCGCTGCTGGCAGACCAGGGACTCCTGGCCGCGATCGATGCGCAGGCACGCAAAGCGGCGCTCCCCGTGAACGTCTCTTCGGACTCGCTGGGGCGCTACCCCGAAGACGTCGAAGCGGCGGTCTACTTCTGCGTCTTGGAGGCGCTGAACAACGTGGCCAAGTACGCGGAGGCGAACACGGTCGAAGTCCGGCTGGCCTCGGACGACTCCCTGCTGCGGTTCGAGGTCGCCGACGACGGGGTCGGGTTCGACGCCGCTCACCCCGGAGCTGCGGGCACGGGCCTTCAGGGCATGGCCGACCGGTTGGAGGCGCTGGGCGGCACGCTGTCGGTCACGAGCGAACCCGGTGACGGGACGACGGTGCGCGGGGAGATCCCGGCATGATGGTCGGGGTGGCCGGATGAGCGCGCCGGATACGACCGGTCGAAGCCGGATCCCCTGGGTCATCCTGACCACCATCGCGGCGCCACTGCTGCTGGCGACACTCGTCTTCACCGCGATCAACGGGTCGTTCCGGGAGGACGGCGCCTTCATCGGCGTCGCGATCGTGATGATCGTCGGCTACTGCGGCGTCGGAGCCTTGGTCGCCTCGCGCGCGCCCGGCAACCCGGTGGGTTGGTTGATGGTGGCTGTCGGCATCAGCTTCCTGCTCGCCGCGTTCACGGACGAGTACTCCCGGTTCGCCATCGAGCGGGGCGGCGCGCCTCTGGACGTGGTCGCGTATTGGCTCTCGACATGGTGGTACGTCGTGTTCTTCGTGGCATTGCCGCTCATGCTCCTGCTGTTCCCGGATGGGCGCCTGCTCTCGCGACGGTGGCGCGTGGTCGTGCAGGCCGAGCTCGCCGCGGGTTCCGTCGCGCTGGTGCTCTCGATGTTCGCGCCCGGCCGGCTCGACCTCGACGTCCCCGAGCCACCGGACAACCCACTCGGCGTGGAGGCCCTCCACGTGCTCGAGCCCCTCGGCCTCGCCGCCTTCATGGTCATGCTGCTCGTGGCGATCCTCGCCGTGGTCTCGCTCATGCTGCGATACCGCCGATCCCAGGGCCCCGACCGCCAGCGGCTCCGCCTGTTCACGGATGTCGTCGTGCTCGCGTTGATGCTTCTGCTGGCCGCGGCCGCTTCCGGGTTCACAGGGTCCCAGGCGCTCAACGACGTCCTGTTCATCGCGTTCGCCTCCTCGATCGGGATCGGGATCCCCGCAGCGATGGCGATCGCGATCCTGCGGTTCCGCATGTTCGACGTGGAGGTCGTGATCCGCAAGACGGTGCGCTTCGTCGTGGTCGCGGCACTCATCGCGGTCGTCCTGGGCGTCGTCGTCCTGGTGGCGAGCGGCCCCGTCGTCGGCCGGCTCGTCGACCCGTCACGACCGGCGACGATCCTTACCTTCGGGATCGCCATCGGGCTGCTCGTGAGGCCCCTGTGGCGCGTGTCCCGCCGGATCGCGGACCGTGTCGTCTTCGGCGGGCGGTCGACTCCGTACGAGGTGCTGACAGAGTTCTCCCAACGCGTCGGGGAGTCGTACTCGACCGAGGACGTCCTGCCTCGGATGGCCGCCGTGCTCGGGAACGCCGTGGGCGCCGTTCGTGCGGACATCTGGCTCGGGGTCGGGACTTCGCAGCGTCACGCCGCGGGCTGGCCCGACGGAGAGCCTCCGACCAGCCCCGGTGATGACACCTGCGCCATCAGCTACCAGGGAGAGGAACTCGGTTCATTGTCCGTCCTGATGCCCGCGAACGACCCGATGAACGAGTCGAAGGAACGGCTGATGGCGGACCTGGCGGCGCAGGCCGGCCCCGTGATCCGCAACGTCCGCCTGGTCGAGGACCTGCGCGAGTCACGGCGCCGCATCGTCACCGCGCAGGACGAACGCGCCCGGACGCTTGAACGGAACATCCACGACGGCGCGCAGCAACAACTCGTGGCGCTCGCCGTTCAGGCCAAGTTGGCGCGGGGGATAGCCGAGCGCGAGCCGGTGAGGATGACCGCGATGCTGGAGCTCATCCAGGCGGGTGCGAACGACGCCCTCGAGAACCTGCGCGACCTCGCGAGGGGCATCTACCCGCCGCTGCTCGCGGACAAGGGCCTGCCGGTTGCGCTCGAGGCCCAGGGCCGCAAGGCAGCGATGCCGGTCACGCTGCACGCGGATGGGGTCGGGCGCTACGCGCAAGAGATCGAGTCCGCCGTCTACTTCTGCGTGCTTGAAGCACTCACCAACTCGGCGAAGTACGCGCAGGCCTCGCAGGTGACCATCACCCTCGCCGAGCAGCAACGCCACCTCACGTTCGCCGTGACCGACGACGGCGACGGCTTCGACGCGTCCTCCGCGACCTACGGCACGGGCCTCCAGGGCATGACGGACCGTCTCGAGGCTCTCGGGGGCTCGCTCGCGGTGACGAGCGCTCCGGGCCGAGGCACGACCGTCCAAGGGACGGCACCGGCGTGAACGCAGGTCGCGGCGCCGGTCGGTTCGCGTGGCCGCTGTTCGGGCTCGCCGGAGCGCTGTCGCTCGTCGCAATCGTGTTCCTCGGTCTCTCCTGGAGCGAGACGCTCCCACCCGGGAGCTTCGGCTTCCGGGGATTCACGCTCCTGTTCGTGGTCGCGTTCGGGACGGTCGGGGCGCTGATCGCGTCCAGGCATGCGTCGAACTCGATCGGATGGATCTTCTTGGTGGCCGCGCTCCTGTCGAGCATCCAGGAGCTCGCGCAGGAGTACGCCGTCTATGCGGACGCGAGCCCGGACCGCGCGTGGGGCGCGGTCGCGGCGTGGATCCCGGCTTGGATCTGGATCCCCGGCACCGGCGCGATGCTGTTCTTGCTCCTGCTGTTCCCCGACGGCCACCTCCTCTCGCCACGGTGGAGATGGGCGGCCTGGTTGGGCGCTCTCGGCATCGTCATCGGAGTGGCGGGTCTCGCCTTCGCGCCCGGACCATTGGAGAACTTCGCGAGCATAGACAACCCGTTCGGGGTGGACGGGCTCGCGTTCTTCGGGCCGGGCGGCAGCACGGCGCTCTCCCTGTACGGCGTCGCTCTCCTCCTGGCAGCGACGTCCATCGTGCTGCGCTACAGGAGGTCGAGCGGGACGCAGCGACAACAGCTCAAGTGGCTGGTCACGTCGGGGGTGTTCATCGCGCTCACGCTCTCGTTCAGCTTCGTCGCGCAGTACGCGCTGTCGATCGATGAGGGCTCGGCCTATCTATCACTCTCGCTGGTCGTGATCGCGGCCTTCGTTTCGATGCCCGTCGCCACGGGGATCGCCGTCTTGCAGTACCGCCTTTACGACATCGACCTGGTCATCAAGAAGACCGTCGTCTTCGCCCTCATCACGGCCTCGCTCACGATCGTGTTCCTGGGAGCCCTCGCGCTCACCCTCGGGGGCGTCGTCGGCGGCCTGCTGATCGCGGTGACATTCGGGCCGATCCGCGACCGCGCTCGACGCATCGCCGATCGGATCGTCTACGGCAGGCGCGCGACGCCCTACGAGATGCTCTCGGAGTTCACGAACAGGATCGGCGACGCCTATGCCGCCGACGACGTGCTTCCCGAGATGGCGGACGTGCTTCGACGCGCGACCGGCGCAGACGTCGCACGGGTGTGGCTCAAGGTGGGCGGTGCGTTCCGGCAGGTCGCGGGCTCGCCCGACGACGCACCGGCAGCCGATGCGTTCGCGACGGACGGCGCCATCGAGGTTCGCCACCAGGGCGAGACCCTCGGCGCGCTTTCGGTGCAGATGCCCGCGAACGACGCCCTCGATCCCACACGCGAGAGATTCGCGCAAGACCTCGCGTCGCAGGCGGGGCTCGTCCTTCGGAACGTGTCGCTCGTGGAGGAACTCCGCGAGTCGCGCCGGCGCATCGTCACCGCGCAGGACGAACGCGCCCGGACGCTCGAGCGCAACATCCACGACGGCGCGCAACAGCAGCTGGTCGCGCTCGCGGTGAAGCAACGTCTGGCGGCCGGGCTCATCTCGCGCGACCCCAGCCGAGCGGAGGCTTTGCTCGAGGAACTGCAAGCCCAAACCGGCGACGCCCTTGAGAACCTCCGCGACCTCGCTCGGGGGATCTACCCGCCCCTGCTCGCAGACAAGGGGCTGGTGGCCGCGCTCGAGGCCCAGGGCCGCAAGGCGGCGACGCCGGTGACGCTTCATGCGGGCGAGATCGGTCGATACCCGCAGGAGATCGAGTCCGCCGTCTACTTCTGCGTGCTGGAAGCGCTCACCAATGTGGCGAAGTACGCAAGAGCCTCACACGTCACGGTCACGCTCGGCCAGGAGGCAGGAGCGCTCGCATTCGACGTGACGGATGACGGCGCCGGCTTCGACCGTTCCGCGCTCTCCTACGGGACCGGGCTCCAGGGGATGACGGACCGTCTCGAGGCCCTCGGCGGGGCGCTCCACGTCCAGAGCTCGGCGGGAAACGGTACGACGGTCCGTGGGTCGGTGCCCGTCGCACCCGTCCTGTAGCCGGCAGGTGTTAGCGTGCAGGGAACCCTTCCTGCTCGGAGGATCCGAAGTGGCCCGTTCGTCTCGCACCCTGTCCGTCATCGCTCTCGCGGCGGCTCTCGTTGCTCCTTCCGCGCTCCAGCCTGTCACCGCCGTGCCGATGTACGCCCGGGCACCCGAGCGAGCGCCGACATCCGAGGCCCTCGATACCCGCCGCGACATCGCATCGGAGCGCTCGCTCGCGGTCGCTGAGCTCCGCGCCCGCATCCAGCTCGGCCGCTCCCTGGGCCAGGGAGTCCTCGACCTGGATCCGCGAACCGGGACGATCCGCGTCCTGGCCCGGCTCGACGGCTTCCTGAGCCCGCCCTCGGACGCGACCGCATCCAGGATCGTCATAGCCTACGTACGGTCGTACCGACGTGCCCTCGGCCTCGACCTGGACGACCTGCGCACGTTCGTCCTCGTTCGCGAGTTCGCAGACCTCGAGGGCACGCGGCACCTGTCCTGGGTGCAGCGGGCGGGCGGCACCGAGGCATTCGACAACGGCCTCAAGGCATCCGTCACCGCCGACGGACGGATCGTCGCGATCAGCGGATCGCCGGCGCACGGGCTCGGCCGGGGGGTCGAGACCGCGCGCCCGGTCGTGACGGCGGCTGCCGCGATCACCGCCGCGAGGGCCGGCCAGGCGATGACGGTCACCGCACGATCCGATGACAGCGCGCGGCTGGTGCTCTTCCACGGCGCGCGCAGCGTGGTCGCCTGGGAGACGCTCACCCACGTGTCGGGTTCGCAGATCGATCTCTCCGTCGTGGACGCCACGACGGGCAAGATCTTGTGGCGCGCGAACATGGTCAAACACGAGCAGACCGGCACGGGCCTGGCGTGGGAGTCCTACCCGAGCACGGCCGTACCGAACGGAGGCGGGACCCAGCAGCCGATCTCGTTCCCGGTGAAAGGCACCGGGAAGCTCTCCGGGAACAACGCCCACGTCTACCTGGACACGAGCGACGACGACGAAGCCCACGACGCCGATGAGATCGGAGCGCTCTCGGGCCTGGACTGGAGCGTCGCGGCGGACCTGAACACGACCAGGACCGCCCAGAACTGCAAGCCGGTGCACGCCTGCACCTGGAACAGCCGGGTCGCGGCGTCGTGGAAAGCGAACCGGCGACAGAGTGCGGTGCAGACCTACTACTACCTCAACCGATTCCATGACCATCTGGCCTCCGCTCCGATCGGGTTCCGCGAAGCCACCGGGAACTTCCAGGCCACCAACACGAGCGGGAAGGGCAAGGGCGGCGACGCCGTCCAGGCCCAGGTGTTCGACGGCGCCGGCACCGACCGGGGACTCCCCGACCCCAACCACTACAACAACGCGAACATGTTCACGCGGCCCGACGGGAGGCCGCCGATCATGCAGATGTACCTCTTCCGGGAGGATCGATACGCGCCGGGCTGGCCATCGGCGAACGCGGGGGACGACGCGTCCGTCGTGTACCACGAGTACACCCACGGCCTGTCGAGCCGCCTCGTCACCTACCCCAACGGCTGGCAGGCCCTCAACGGCCCCCAGTCCGGAGCGATGGGTGAGGCGTGGAGCGATTGGTACGCGATGGATCTCCTGGTCGAAGAGGGCTGGGAGAACGACACGAACGCCCCCGGTGAGGTGATCGTGGGGGAGTACATCACCGGAGGCCAGGGGATCCGCTACCAGGCGATCGACTGCACGGTCGGCGCGCCGAGCGCCTCGTGTCCGTCGGGGGCCGGCGGCGGCCCCGGCGGCTTCACCTATGGCGACTTCGGGGCGATCGCGCGGGCGCCCGAGGTGCATGCCGACGGTGAGATCTGGGCGCAGACCCTCTGGGATCTGCGCCGAAGGCTCGGCGTCGTCACCTCCCGCGCGATCGTCACCCGCGGCATGATGCTGTCCCCACCCGAGCCGTCCTTCCTCGACATGCGCAACGCCATCGTGCAGGCGGACCGCGTGATCAACGCGGGCGCGAACGCCGACGCGATCTGGAAGACCTTCGCACGACGAGGGATGGGCTTCTTCGCAGCCTCGCTCGGTTCGAGCGACACGGCCCCCGTCGAGAACTTCAAGGTGGCACCGGACTGCAGCAAGGACCCGTGCGGGACGCTCAAGGGGAGGGTCTTCGGTGTCGACGGCGCACCGCTGGGCGGGGCGGCGGTCGGCCTGGCCGGGCTCACGACGGGTTTCCCGGGCGCCCGCTTCATCGACGTGACCGGATCCGATGGCCGCTACTCCATCCCGAAGGTGCCGTTCGGCTCCTATCGGGGCGTGTTCTTGGACCGTCGGGGCTATGACGTGCTTCGCACCAAGCTCACCGTGGACGAGGCGACCGAGTCGCGCTCGTTCTCCCCGGTGCGTGACTGGGCCGCGGCCGACGGTGGCGGGACCATCGTTTCGTTCTCGAAACCGGACTATTCGAAGTTCGGGTGTGGGCCCAGCGGCGCGATCGACCGCTCGCTCGCGACCGGGTGGGGCAGCATCACGCCGGGCCCACGCCAGATCGTCATCAGGCTCGCCCGGACCATCGATATCTCCTCGTTCGGGGTCGATCCGGGCGCGACATGCGGCGACTTCTCGACCGCGGGCACGGAGACATTCGACATCTACACCAGGAGGCCCGGCGGTTCCTGGGTGTTGGCCTGGCGCCAGAGCAGCGCGCTCCCGGGCGGCAGGTTGAACCGCGTGGTCCCATCGGCCGGAACGCGGGACGTTCGTTACGTCCGCTTCGTGATGAAGTCCAACCGCGATCGCAGGGAGATCTTCCTGGACATGAGCGAACTGTCGGTCCGTGGTACGCCGGCGTAGGCGTCCGGGCGGTCAGCCCGTCGCGGTGGCAGCCACCCATGCCTCCTCGAGGCGGTCCGGGCCGAACACCGACTTCGGGACGTACGCCGCGGCACCGCACTCCGCCGCTCGAGGGGCGTACTCGGCCTCCTCGTAGGTCGAGAGCAAGAGCACCACCGGAGGTCCGTGGGCCGCCAGGATCCGGCGGGTCGCCTCCAGACCATCGATCCCCGGGAGGTTCACATCCATCAGGACGAGGTCGGGGTGCAGGGTCGCGGCCATGCTCACCGCGTCCTCCCCGGTCTCCGCCTCACCGACCACATCGAACCCGTCCGTGACCTCGACGACCATGCGTGCGGCGAGCCGGAACGGCTCTTGATCATCGACGATCAGCACGTGGACGGTCATGGTTCTCTCACATGCAAGCGTGGCAGAAGCCCGCCGGTTCCGACAGTAGTGCTGGCACCACTCCCGGGCGCCGGGCGGGACTAGTGATGCTCGGGGTGCTCGTGGAAACGGTCGTCGGACCGGGAGCCCGGCTTCTTGGCGGCGGCCGTGCGCGCGAGTCGTGTCCGCATGTCGCTGGCCGCGTCCTCTGAGGTCTCCCCCGCGCCAACCGGCTCGACCAACCGCTCCAGCACGGACAGGACGTCCTGATCGGAGTCCGACCCCGCACCCTTGGCCTCGGGGATCCGAACGACGGGCGCCGTCGATGCGGCCCAGCGGTCGCTCGTGGGCGCGCGCCGGGATGGGGGGGAAGCCTCGGGCTCGGGTACGAGCACCGGACCCATCGGTTCGTCGCTCACGGTGGTCTCGCGAGGGTTGACGGCGTCCATCGGTTCATGCTCGACGACCAGCGGGGGCGACGCCGCCGCAACGATCGGCTCCGGCTCCGGGATCTGCACGACCACCGGCTTGCGTCGCCGGGGCGGCTCAGGGGCGGGCGGGGACGGGGGTGCGGCGCTCCGGCGCTCCGCGGGTCGCGGGATGGCAGGGGTCGCGGCCGGTGCCGCCATCGATCGGCCGGAGAGCGCTCGCTGGAGGTCACCCTCCAAGCGTGCCTTCTCGAGTTCGAGTTCCTCCATGCGTTCCTGCATCTCCTGGACGCGCCGCCGAGCATGCAACCCCGTCTGCTGAACCAGCGCGGCGTCATCGGCACCGACGACGGCCGACCCGAGCGGCACGGATGTCGGGTAGAACTTCACGCCGGCGCCGGACGAGGCGATGGGCTCCCGCGTCGAGAGGGCGGCGAGCAAGAGCGTGAGCAGCCCCATCGAGCCGAGCGCGATCCGCCATGCGAGCCAGCGGGTGCTCACGTCGGCCAGCACCGCTTCGTCATCGAACTCGATCTGCGCGACGACCTCGGACCGGCCCTCGATCGCCTGATAGACGTCGAACCGAGGCGGCGCCGCTTCTCCTGTCAGCCCTTCCTCGTTCAGGAAGGCGACGGGACCGGAGGCATTCGCAGCCGCGGCTTCGATGGAAGCATCGTTGGTCGCCGCACGTGATCCGACCTCGTCGGCCGGCGAACTGGAGAAAAGCAACTCTCCGTCGAGGGCCCACAGACGAACGGCGTCCACGGACGCGACCTCCTCGAGGATGTCGTCGGTCACGACGTCATCCAAACGGGCGGTCTCCTGCGCCGAAAGCGCTCCCGGAGCGCCCGGGTGCGCATACGCGGGGGTGACGATGTCCCTCACGAGGGAGGCGCCGAGGGAGGCGGTTCCGTCGAAGGCGTCATCGCGGTCACGGCCACGAGCCGGGAAGGTCAGCACGAACAGGACGACCAAGAGCATGGCCAAGGGCCACCACACCTTCGCGCTGACGTCATCTCGCGTGAAACGATCGATCACGTTCAAACCGTGGCCCCTCCCCAAGAGGTCGTTAGGACCAGAACGCTACCTCGCCGCGGCCGATGGCGCATACGCTGAAAGGAGGTCACCGGGTGGCGTAGGCCACAAGCCCCAGCATCGCCCGCTCCACGACGAGCCGCACGTTGCGGTTGAAGTCCTCGGCCAGGTCCGCACGGGCCCGCTCGATCTGCGCCACCGTCGCCACGGCTCCTTGGAGCGACGCCGGTCCCGGCCGGATGTCGGTGTGCATCATCGATGACCGATCCGCACCCGCCGCGGCCGCGATGCGGTCGCGGACGAGCCCGGACATGGCCATCAAGATGCGGTCGATCTGGTCTCGCTCGGCCCTGCGCTCGCGGCGCTGGTGCCGGGTCTCCAACCGCTTCACCGCACCCCGGTACGCCTCCTCGGTCCGGCCCCGCTCGTCCTGGAACGGGGCCAGTTCGAGATCGAGCGTCGCCTTCATCCCTTTCTTGAACGCCGCAGCCGCATCCATGATCAGCGAGGCGGCGTCGAGGGCTCCCTGGGCGCCGTGCTCGGCCGCCTCCAACGCTTGGACGGCGGTCTCCCGGAACGCCAGGCCCTCCGGTGTCACCATGCGCCGAGCCCGACCGAGGTTGCCTCCCGCCAGCCGGGCGGCCAACTCGGCGCGCTCGGCGTCGACGCCGTCGGCTCCCAGCTGCTCGATCACGAAGTCCTCCGAGAGCGCGGCCACGGTCACCGCATGACAACGGCTCCAGATGGTGGGGGGAAGCTCGTGGGCCCGGGCCGAGAGCAGCAGGAACACGGTCTCCGGAGGCGGCTCCTCGAGCACCTTGAGCAACGTGTCCGCTGCTGCCGGCGACAGGCGGTCGGCCTCGCGGATCATGAAGACCTTCCGTCCCGGCTCGGGGGCGGTGCGTGAAGCCGGCAGCCACACCTCGTCGCGGATGGTGTCCACGTGGATGTCACGACCCTCCGGCTCCACGATGAACTCGTTGGGGTGGTGATCGGCCAGGACCAGCCGGCAATCGCGGCACGCACCACACCCGCCGCTTCGGCATAGCAACGATGCCGCGAACGCCCGTGCGATCAGGGATCTCCCGGACCCCTCCGGTCCTGCCAGCAGGTATGCGTGGTGCGGACGAGCCGCGGCCGCAGAAAGGAATGCGACCGCACCGTCTTGACCAGGGACCGCGGCGAGGACCGGCTGCACACGACGAGCATACGCAGTCCCGGGGACGCTCCTCAGCCGGGAGCCGGGGACTCCGTCTCGCGCTCGTGCAGGGCGCGTCGGAGCGCCCCGCGGACGTCTTGGAACACGGCCCCCGGCTCACGATCCGCGTCGATGACGACGAACCGTTCCGGGTGCTCCTCGGCGATCTTCAGGTAACCGTCGGTGACCTTGGCGAAGAACGTCTGATCCTCGGCCTCCATCCGGTCGGGCGGCTCCGATGCGCGGGCGAGGCCACGTTCGGGCTCGAGGTGTAAGAGGATCACCACGTCAGGGAACAAGCCCTGGGTCGCCCAGACGTTCAACGACAAGACGTCGAGCTCACCCAGTCCTCGGGCCCAGCCTTGGTAGGCGAGCGAGGAATCGATGTAGCGGTCGCTGATGACGACCTTGCCGTCGGCGAGCGCCGGCCGGATCACGTGGCTGACCACCTGCGCGCGAGCGGCGGCGAACAGCAGCGCCTCGGCCCGTGCATCCAGCGTGCCGGTCCCCGGATCGAGGACCAGGTCGCGGATGCGCTCACCGGGCGGCGTGCCGCCGGGCTCGCGGGTCACGAACACGTCCTGCCCCTGCTCGATCAGGTAACGCTCGGCCATCTCGATCTGCGTGCTCTTGCCAGCACCTTCCACGCCTTCGAAGGCGATGAACAGGCCGGTGGCGGGCGGTCGCTTGAGTTTCGGCACGAGGCTCAGTGGGACGGGTCGCGACAGACGGTACCGCTTGAGCGAGCGCCAGGTCGCGAAACCGGCGCCGACCACGACCACCCCGGCCACCCACATCGCCATCCGGGTCCCCGACAGGTCGAAGCGCTGTCCTCCCACATGGAAGTCCCCGCCGTCCACGAGGGACCTCGCGATCTCGTCGAGCACCTGGGCGAGCGCGGGGAAGAGCGCGAGCGACAGGAACAAGCACATGCGGGAAAGGGTGGTCAACGCGCCGAACGTCCGGCCTCGGAACTCATCGGCGACGTTCTCCTGCAGCAACGTGTAGCCGCTCACCCAGGCGATCCCGCAGAACGCTCCGAGCCACACCGTCATGACCGACGCGAACGACAGACTCGGCATCGCCGCGAGGACGAACAGCGATGCCGCGGCGGCCACGAGCGACCAGACGAACACCCTCTGGCGCTCGACGAACCGGGCGGCGGCGTTGGACGTGGCCATGCCCAGCGCCATCCCGACCCCGAAGGCGGTCACGACCACGCCCCACCCCGCCGACCCGGCACCCAGGGTCACCGTGACGAACACCGGCCCGATCGCGAGCACCGCGCCGACCGCCCCGAACGCCACCACGATCCCGCCGGTCATCGCCGCCGCGATGGACTCCTCGCGGAGGAACCTGATCCCTGCGAGCGTGTCGCGCCACACACGCGAGAGATCCAAACGCGCGTCGCTCGCGACCGGGGAGGAGCGGATCGGTACCCGGGAGAGCATCCACGCCGAGAACAGGAACGTCGCCGCATCCAGAGCCAGGGCCAGGGACTCGGGGCGGTCGCCCAGCCACGGCGCCCGCTCGGCCGTCCACGCCGAGAAGGAGGTCAAGACCGTGAACACGATCCCACCGAGCGGCAGCGTCCCGTACGTGCTCGCGAGACCGAGTGAGTTCGCGTTCGCCAGCTGGCGGCGCGGGACCAGGTTCGGCAGGGCGGCGTCGCGCGCCGGGCCCCACACGAGCGACAGGCACTCGATCGCGAACGACAGCAGGTAGATGGCCCACAGCTGCTGCAGGAACACCATCGAGAGGTACAGGGAGCCACGAGCGATATCGGCGACGATCATCAAGCGCTTGCGGTCCAGGCGATCGACGAACACACCGGCGATCGGGCCGAACAGGAAGGCGGGCAAGCTCCGCGCGATCATCACGCCGGACACCGCGATCGCCGCGTTCCCGCCGCCGATGCGGGCCACGATCGAGGTCACCGCGATGAAACCCACCCAGTCCCCCAGCGAGGAGACCGACATGGCCGCGAGCATCCGAGCGAAAGGCCCGCGGGTGATGAGGTCCTTGAGCGTGGCGGGCCGCGTCCCGCGGAGCGCGGCGATCTCCTCGGCGATCGAGGCCATCGGGGCTCTTACCCCTCCACGGGAACCGTGGTCTCCGCCGCGGCCTCGACGGGCGCCTTCTTCTTCGCGGTGGGCTTCTTCGCGGTAGACCGCTTCTTCGTGGCCTTCGCCGCCTTCGAGGCCGCCCGGGCCTTTCGCGCTTCCGCTTTCGCCGCCCGAGCCGCCGCCTCCGCCTCGGCATCGCCCGACTTCGTGACCGTGAGGTCATCGTCCATCTCGGCGCCGCACCTCCAACAGCGGATCGACTTCGGTCGTGCCAGCAAGAGCCCACCGCACTCCGGGCAGGGCTTGTCGGGGATGGGCGGGTTGTTCATCGCTCCGTCGCAATCCGGATAGCGGTCGCAGCCGTACATCAGCCCGAACCGGGTGCGCTTCTCGACCAGCTCCCCCAGGGTGCACACCGGGCAGGTCACCCCCGTACCCTTCGGCGGCTCCTTCTTGATATAGCGGCATCCCGGGTAGCCGCTGCACCCGATGAACGGGCCGTAGCGGCCCACACGTTGCTGGAGTTGCTTGCCGCACTCCGGGCAGAGCTCGTCCAGGAGCACCGGCTCGGGGCGCTCGGAGCCGTCCATGTTGCGGATGTAGCGGCAGTCCGGGTAGTTCGGACACCCGATGAACTTGCCGAATCGCCCGAGCTTCACCTGGAGCATGCCGGGCTCCCTGCCTTCCGTCGGGCAGAGCGGGCAGAGCTCGTCGAGATCCACCTGGAAGCGCTCGAAGGAGTCCTCGGCCTTCTCGAGAGCGCGCTCGAACGGCCCGTTGAACTCGTGGAGCATGGTGACCTTCGCCAGGTCGCCCTCGGCGATGTCATCCAACTCCTTCTCCATGAACGCCGTGAAGTTCACATCGACGACGTCGGGGAAGTGCTCGATGAGCTTGTCGGTCACGACCCCCCCGACGTCTTCGGCGAAGAACCGTTTGTCCTGCAACCGGACGTAGCCCACCTCCTGGATGCGCGAGATGATCGAGGCGTAGGTGGACGGACGCCCGATCCCCAATTCCTCCATACGCTTGACGAGCGATGCCTCCGAGTACCGCGGCGGCGGTTGCGTGAAGTGCTGTTCCGGCAGGACCTCGAGCATCCTGAGCGCCTGCTCGGCGGTGAGGTCGGGCAGCATGGACTCGGCGTCTTCGTCCACGTCGTCGTCGCGTCCCTCGCGGTACAGCTTCAAGAACCCGTCGAAGACCAAGGTCTGTCCCGTCGCTCGCAGCCCGTACCGGATATCCGCGCTCATCGCCTCGATGTCGATCCCCACCTGGTTGAAGCGTGCATCCGCCATCTGGGTCGCGACGGTTCGCTGCCAGATGAGCGTGTAGAGACGGAGCTGGTCGCGCTCGAGGCTGGAGGCCACCCGCTGCGGGGTTCGCAGCGCGCTCGTGGGCCGCACGGCCTCGTGAGCCTCCTGCGCGTTGCGTGATCGCGTCTTGTACCGGCGGAACTCTGCCAGCGCGTACGCCGTGCCGTACTCCGACTGGACCATCTCGGCGATCTCGCGCAGCGCCGTCTCGGCCACGTTCACCGAGTCCGTACGCATGTAGGTGATCAGCCCCACCGAGCCTTCGCCCGGCAGATCGATCCCTTCGTACAGGCGCTGGGCGAGCGTCATCGTCTTGCGGGCGGTGAAGCCGAGCTTGCGTGCGGCCTCCTGCTGCAACGTCGAGGTGGTGAACGGCGGCGCGGGTGAGCGTTTGCGCTCCTTGCGTTCCACGCCGGTGACGCGATAGGTGGCATCGCGCAGGCGTTCTGCGTGCACCGCCGCGTCCGGCTCGGCCGGGAGCAACACGCCCTTCTTGTCGGGGTTGGATGCGAGCTTCCCGTCGGGCACCTCCGCCAGACGGGCCACGAACGGCTGCTCGGGGTCCTCGGGTGTCAGGCGGACGTCGATGCTCCAGTACTCGACCGGGTTGAACGCCGCGATCTCCCGCTCGCGCTCCACGATCAACCGCACCGCGACCGATTGGACACGGCCGGCCGACAGACCCGGTTGCACGCGTTTCCACAGGAGCGGCGAGATCTTGTACCCCACGAGCCGATCGAGGATCCGTCGAGCCTCCTGGGCGTCGTACAGGCGCAGGTCGATCTCGCGTGGGTGGGTGAAGGCCTCGAGGATCGCGTCGCGGGTGATCTCGGTGAACGTCACCCGCTTGGCGCCGGCGGGATCCACGCCGAGCAAGGTGGCTACGTGGTAGGCGATCGCCTCGCCTTCGCGATCGAAGTCCGTCGCGAGCACGAGTTCGCCCGTCGCCTTCAGGGCACGGCGGAGCTCGGCGACGTGCCGCTCGGAGTCCTCCGGGACCACGTACTCGACCGCGAAGTCGTGCTCGACATCCACCCCGAGCTTCGACCTCGGCAGGTCGCGGATGTGGCCGTAGGAGGCCCGAACGGTGTAATCACCGCCCAGGTATTTCTCGATCGTCTTCGCCTTCGCGGGCGATTCGACGACAACCAGCGTCTTGGCCATACAGTCGCGGACGGTATCACCGCCTACCGTGGAAGCCGGCGATCAGGCCGTCCGGGCGGCGCGGTTCCCGCTGGTAGCCTCGGCGCATACCCGCAGGTCAGGAGACCCTTGCTCGCGTTCCTCCAGGACTTCGTCACCCATGCCATCGGCGACTACGGCCTGGTGGCCATCTTCACGTTGATGCTGCTCGAGTCCGCCTGCATCCCGATCCCCAGCGAGGTGACGATGCTGTTCGGCGGGGCCCTGGCGACCACCGCCTTCGCGGGAGCCGGGAACGAGCTGGACTTCTGGGCGGTCGTGGCGGCGGGGACCATCGGCAACCTCGTGGGCTCCTGGCTCGCCTACTGGGCCGGGAGCGTCGGCGGCCGGCCGTTGATCGACCGTTACGGGCGGTACCTGCTCATCCGACCCCACGAGGTCGACACGGCGCACGCCTGGTTCGAGCGACGAGGCGAGCTGGCGGTCTTCGTGTCACGCCTGCTCCCGGTGATCCGGACCTTCATCTCGCTGCCCGCCGGGATCGCCCGCATGGGCTTCGGCCGCTTCACGCTGTATACGGCCCTGGGCTGCCTGCCATGGTCCCTGGCACTCACGTGGCTCGGCGCCGAACTCGGGACCCGCTGGGAGACCGTGGAGCGGGTCCTGCAACCGATCGCCTACGGCATCGCCGCGCTGATCGCGATCGCCGCCATCGTCCTCGTTCGCAAGAGGTGGGCAACGGTCCGGACGGAGTACGCAGCGCTTGATGCGGCATCACGCGAACGGGTGGACCCCAGGCCCGAGAGCTAGAGGTTCGCGACCATCGTCCAGGAGTCACCCGCGCCCCCGACCTTCTCGAAACCGGCCCGCTGGTACATCATCCGAGACCGGTTGTGGACCGCGACCGAGAGCGAGAGCGCCTGGTAGCCCTCTTCGCGGGCCTGGACCATGCACGAGCGAAGGACCGCCTCGCCGATCCCCTTGCGACGATGCAGCGGTGCGACCGCGATCGAGACCTCCGGGATCTTCTCGTCCACGAAGCCGTAGCCTGGCGCCGAGGCTGTGAACAGGCGATACCAGGCCGCGCCCACCGGGCGCTCGTCAACCTCCGCGACCACGCCGCCGTCGCCTTCGCGCCCCCACCCCTGGTGGTAGCGGAGCAGGACGGGGTCGGCCAGGACCTCCTCGATGGGCTCGCGCGGCCAGTCCGGGTTCCACCGGGCGGCCTCGTAGAGCATCTTCTTCAAGAAGGCGACATCGCCAGGTTCTGCGGGTCGGATGTTCAACGGGTCCTCCGTGCGAAGCTAGCTCGCATGCGAACGCTACCGCAGCGCGGGCCCATCCCGCTGACCCGCGAGGTCCTGGAGCGCGCCGGCCGCCACGACGCCGGCACCCTCGCAGCGGCACTCACCTACCAGGGACTGCTCTCTTCGGTGCCGTTGCTCGTGCTGGCAGGTGCTGCGATCGGGTTCGCGGCGGCCGGGGATCCCGCGATGGCGGACCGGTGGCTGGCGGAGATCGCGCGCATCGTCCCCGGTACGGAAGCGGTGGTCGGCCGAAGCCTCGAGGCGCTCGTCGACGGCCGCGTCCAGGCGGGAGCCATCGCGCTCGCCGCGCTGGTCTGGACCGGGTCCTCGCTCGCCGGACGTGCCGCCCACACCATGGCTCGCGTCTTCGAACTCCCCGAGCGGACGTGGTACCGCAAGCGGCTGCGGGCCTTGGCGGAGTTCGTCATCCTCGGGACCGCGGGCCTGGTGGGCATCGCCCTGACCGCGCTCACCTCGGCGGGGGCGGGACCGCTCCCGTGGCTCGGTGCCGTGGTGCTCGACCTGGCCCTGGCGGTGCTCACCTACCGCGTACTGACCCCGCCGGGGGGGCCCGCTGTGCGCGGCCACCTGCCCGGCGCGGTCGTGTTGGCCGCCGCCTGGACGCTCCTCAAGCTCGGGGGCGGCTGGTACGTCGGGGTCGTCGTGGCCAGAGCGACCGCCGTCTACGGCACGATCGCGGCCATCGTGGGGTTGCTCGCGATCCTCGCGATCGCCGCGAACGCCTTCATCTATGGCGCGGAACTCTCCGCGGTGCTCGCCCGCGACGATTGATCACCGAGGCTCGTCGGGCCTGGGTGCGGTGACATCGGGACCGTCGCTTCCGCCGGGAACCTCCGCGTGGGCCAGGTGGAACGGCACGCTCGTGAGGACGACGTTCGGCTCGAACAGGAGCAGGCGCTTCACGAACAGCGCCGTCTGGTTGTGCAGCAGGTTCTCCCACCAATGCGTGGGGACCAGTTCGGGCAGGACGACGGTCACCACGGTATCGCCACGGCGTGTGTGGCTCCGGATCTCCCGCAGGAGCGGCTCGCCCAGGTCGCGGAACGACGCTTCGACCACCACGAGGGGCACATCCATCCCCCGCTGGTGCCAGTCCTCGATGACGGCCGCTTGGCTCTCCGGATCCATGACGAGGTACAGGGCCTCGACACGCGCGGCCCCCAGGCTCCGCCCGTAGGTCACCGCACGCACGGAGGCGTCGTTCACCTTGGACACCGGGATCAACACGACGGATCGCTCAGGCTCGACCGGCCGCCGGTCCGGGTCGCCCACCGCGTCCCCTTCGACCGACGGGACGTCTGTGACGACGGCTCCCGGCTCGAACAGCAGCGCGGTCTTGACCAGGATCGCCCGGCGGGGACCCAGCAGGTAGCGGAGCATCCCGGCCGGGACGTCCTCAGGCACCACCACGGTCACGAACCCCGTCGCGTCGGTCCGATGGGCTCGCACCGCCTGGCGCACCGCGCGAACCAGATGCGAGTCCGCCCCCTCCAAGGGCTCCAGGGTTCCCAGGCGCGGAGCCAGCGAGCGCCAACCCTCCTGAGCCTCGGCGAGCCCCTCAGGAGCGCCGACCCAGAGCGCCTCGAACCGATCGGGCCGAAGGGCCAGCAGGTAGCCGATCGCTTCACGCGTGGCGGGCCCGTACCCCGAGACCAGGAGGAGGAAGGTGTTCGTGGGCGTGAAGGACGCGTCCACGCGCTCCCGGCCGAGCACGCGGGCGACCTTGTCGTAGTGGTGATGCACCGCCATGAAGAACCCCACGATCACCGGCATCGCGGCGATCACGATCCAGGCGCCATGGGTGAACTTCGTGAGCGTGACGATCACGAGGACCACCCCGGTGGTCGACGCCCCGACACCGTTGATGACCGCGCTGCGCTTCCACCCCGGGTCCTTCTGCGTGACCCATCTGCGCACCATGCCCGCTTGGGAGAGCGTGAACGCCGTGAAGACCCCCACCACGTACAACTGGATCAATCGCGACAGCTCCGCGTCGAACGCGACGATCAGCAACATGGCGAAACCTGAGAGCACGACCACGCCGTTGGAGAGCACCAACCGGTCCCCGCGGTTCGCGAACTGTGACGGCATGAACCGGTCGCGGGCCAAGATCGAGGACAGACGCGGGAAGTCCTGGAAGGCGGTGTTCGCGGCCAGGATCAAGATCCCGGCGGTGAAGATCTGCAGCAACAGCGAGAGGAGCCCGCTGCCGAAGACGGCCTCGCCGATCTGGGCGAGCACCGGGTGTTCGTGCGTGATCTCCTCGGTGACCCGCACCTGAAGCGCAACCGCGAGCACGGTGATACCCAGGAACATGGTGATGCTCATGATCCCCATGCTCAGCAAGGTCGAGGCGGCGTTCTTCGCCTGCGGCCGGCGGAACGCTTGGACGCCGTCTGCGATCGCCTCCACGCCCGTGAGCGCCGTGGCTCCGGAGGAGAACGCGCGCAGGATCAGGAAGAGCGTGAGCTCGGCGTGCATCTCCAGGGGCAGCGTGGCCGTCTCGGCGACCGGGCATCCGGAGAGACACCGGACGAACCCGAAGATCAAGGTCAGGCCGATCATGGCGACGAACCCGTACGTGGGGATGGCGAACAGGGTCCCCGCCTCCTTCACCCCGCGCAGGTTGGCGAGCATCACGAGCACGACGAGGCCGATGGCGATCGGCACGCGGAGGTCTCCGAGCGTGTCCGGCGACACCGAGACGATCGCGATCGTGCCCGCCGTGATCGAGACCGCGACGGTGAGGACGTAGTCCGTGAGGATCGCCGCCGCAGCCACGAGGCCGGGGACCGTCCCGAGGTTCTCGCGGGCCACGATGTAGGAGCCGCCACCCCGGGGATAGGCGCGGACGGTTTGGCGGTACGACGTGACGACGATCGCGAGCAGCCCCGCGATGGCGAGGGCGATGGGAAGCCTGAGCGTGAGCGCCCCGGCGCCCGCCGTGACGAGCACGAGCATCATCTCCTCCGTCGCGTACGCGTTGGAGGAGAGCGGGTCAGAAGAGAAGACCGGCAGGGCGAGCGTCTTCGGAAGGAGTTGGTGCTCGGCCTTGTCCGAGGAGATGGCGCGCCCGAGGAGGATCCGCTTCAGGGAGCCCGCGCTCTCACGCTTCTCGTCGACCGGACTCATGTTCGCCTAGGCCTCGGCCTCTGCCTCGGCGATCCAGCGGTACCCGACGCCGGGCTCGGTCACGATCAGCGCCGGCGCGGCGGCCTCGTCACCCAGTTTCTTGCGGAGCGTCCTGATGTAGGTCCGTAGGTACGTCGTCTCGGTCCCGTATCCCTGTCCCCAGACCCGGCGGAGCAACCACTGATGGGTGAGCAGCTTGCCCTGATGCGTCACGAGAACCTCCAGGAGTTGGTGCTCCGTGGGGGTGAGATGCAGGGGCTCCCCCGAGCGCGTGACGAGCCGCCGCGCCAGGTCGACCTCGAGGTCGCCGAATGTGAGCGTCGGCTGGGTCGGCTCGTCGGGTCCCGAGCGCCGCAGCGCCGCGCGCAGCCGTGCCAGGAGTTCCTCCATGGCGAACGGCTTGGTGACGTAGTCGTCAGCGCCGGCGTCGAGCGCCGCTACCTTGTCGCTCTGGTTCTCCCGCACCGACAAGACGATGACGGGGACCTCCGAGAACGCCCGCACCCGGGCGATCACCTCCGTTCCATCGATGTCGGGCAGCCCCAGGTCAAGGAGCATGAGATCCGGCTGATGGTCGGCGGCCGCCAGCACGCCCTCTTCGCCGGTGCCGACGGCGGCGACCTCGTACCCGTGCGCCTCGAGACTGGTCCTGAGCGCGCGCCGGATCTGTGGCTCGTCATCCACCACCAGGACCTTCACAGCGTCACCGATCCATCGATGGGCACCTCGAAGACCAGTGCCGCACCCGTTCCCACCGTTTCCTCCACCCAGATCCGCCCTCCGTGCGCGGTCACGATCGCCCGGACGATCGCCAAACCCAGTCCGCTCCCCGCCGACTCCGGCGCGGCATGGCCTCGGTAGAAGGCCTCGAACACCATCTCACGCTCCCCAGCCGGGATGCCGGGGCCTTCATCGCTCACGCGGATCCTGATGGCCTTGGGCACCACGCTCACGTGCACGCGGACGGCGCCGCCCACGAAGGAGTGCCGAAGCGCGTTCTCCAACAGGTTCGTGACCACTTGGTCGAGCTGCAGCGGATCGGCTGCGATCTCAGGCAGGGTCGCCGGCAACGTCACGTCGACCCGCACGTCCGCGGCCAGGAACGCTCGGCGGAGCCGTGCGACCACGGCTTCGACCACCTCGTCCACGGCGGTCGCCGAGCGCCTCGGGATCAACGCGCCCGCCCGGATCTTCGCCAGGTCCAAGATGTTGCCGACCAAGCGGTTCAGCCGGTCCGTCTCCTCGGCGACCGTCATCAGGAGGTCGCGCCGCTGGGTCGCGTCATACGTCACGGCGTCGTCCAGCAGGCTCGTCACGCTGGCCTTGATGGACGCGAGCGGCGTGCGCAGGTCGTGCGTCACCGAAGAGAACATCGCGGCGCGCAACTGGTTCGTCTCGGCGTCGACCTGCGCCAGCCGGGCGCGCGCGTCCAACCGGGCCCGGTCCAGGGCGGTCGCGGCCTGGCGCGAGGCCGCCTCCAGGAGCAGCCGCTGATCGCGAGACAATGGGCGCCGGCCCGCCGGTCGTTCGGCCACGAGCGTGCCCAGCGGCACCGACCCGACGCCCAGCGAGAGGACCTCCGCGGGACCGCCGGGGACCTCGTCGGGGCTCGCCGCTCGTGCCGTCACCTCGTGTCCGTCGAGCGACACCGAGACGGTGCAGGTCGCGAGGCCGAGGGGCTCGAGCAACACCTGGGCGAACTCATCCAGCACGCGCTCCGTGATGTCGCCGGCCAGGAGCGTCGAGGACAGCATCGCCAGCAACCGGGCCTCACGTTCGCGCCGGGCAGCGTTCGCTCGCTCATCGGCGGCGTTGCCGACCACCAGGCCGACCACGACCGCGATAGCGAAGAACACGACGGCCGCGACCACGTCGCGGGTCTCGTCGAACCGAAGGGTGAGTTGCGGGTCCTCGGCGATCGGCAGGGCGACGGAAGCAAGGACCGCCGCGAGCAGCCCTCCCCAGATCCCTCCGGTCACGGCGGAGATCGTGACGGCGAGCATGAACACCGCCACGGCAGAGGCCGGACCGACCTCGGCGGTGGCGAGCGAGAGCAGCGTCGCGACCAGGGTGGCGATGGCACCGGAGGCCGCGGCCCGCCACGACAACCTGCCCCACGTGCTCCCCGGACGTTCGATCATCGGGTGAACGCTACCTCTGTCCTGCCCGCCGATGACGAGGCCCCGCGTCTTCACGGATCCTTCACGCCACTTCGGGCTTCCTTCACGCCACGTTCACGCCAGGTTGAGGACCATCACATGTGGAAAGAGGTTCTCGCACGTTCGTGCCGAAGGATGTCACCCCCGAGGTGGCGGACGAGCGAGAAGGAACGAATGAGCCACTTTCCTCCGAGCCCGTCCGCGAGGCCGGCGACTCCCTCCAGTCGCCGGCCTCCGGGCATTCCTGGGACCGATCTCCTGCATGCCATCCTCGGGTGCCGACGGTAGGCTTCGCGCGATGCGAGTGGTGATCATGGGATGCGGCCGCGTCGGCATGCAGCTGTCCATCGAGCTGGCTGATGACGGTCACGAGGTCGCCATCATCGACAAGAAGGCGTCTTCGTTCGAGAAGCTGCCGCCGGGCTTCACGGCGAAGACCATCGTGGGTCTGGGGTTCGACCGCCACACGCTCGAGTTGGCCGGCATCGTGGACGCGAACGCCTTCGTGGCCGTGAGCAGCGGGGATAACTCCAACATCGTCTCGGCTCGGGTGGCGCTCGAGCACTATCACGTCGAGAAGGTCATCGCCCGGATCTACGATCCTCGGCGCGCGGAGATCTACGAGCGCCTCAACATCCCGACGGTCGCCACGGTGAAATGGGGCGTGAAACAGATCCAGCTGATGCTGCTGCACGACCGCCAGGAGATCCGCGAGACGCTGGGCGGAGGGGACCTCCTGCGGCTGCGTGTGCCCGTGCCGCCACACCTCGTCGGGAGATCCCCCGCGTCGATCAATGTGGACGGGCAGATCATGGTCGCGGGCGTGTCCCGCGGCGGGACCGGGTTCATCCCCACGGCGACGAGCACGCTGCAAGAGGGCGACTACCTCATCGTCATCCAAACCAAGGATGGCGCCGATCTGCTGGACGCTCAGCTCGAGCCGGAGCAGCACTGATGCGCGTCGTGATCACGGGCGGAGGGGCGATCGGGCGGCACCTGGCCGCCGATCTGGCCGAGCGCGAGCACGACGTCACGCTCATCGAGCAGGACAAAGCCACGGTCGAGAGCCTCCGGGAGGAGGTCCCCGCGGTGAAGGTCATCCTCGGCGACGGGTGCGAGCCGTGGGTGCTCGAGGGGGCAGAGCTGACGTCGGCCGACGTGGTCGTGGCCGCCACGGGCGATGACGAGGACAACCTGGTCACCTCGTTGCTCGCCAAACAGGAATTCGGGGTGCCACGGGTGCTCGCGCGTGTGAACCACCCGAAGAACGAATGGCTCTTCACCGAGCAATGGGGCGTCGACCAAGCCGTCTCGCCTCCGCACATCCTGACGGCGATGGTCGAAGAGGCCGTCACCACCGGGGACCTGGTGCAACTCCTGCGTCTGGAGGGCGGGCGCATCTCGATCGTGGAGATGACGCTGGCACCGGGCTCACCCGCGGTCGGCAGGCCGCTGTACGAACTCCGGCTTCCCGCGGGAGCCGCGATCGTGGCCGTGCTCCGCGACGGACACGTCGTGGTGCCACAGCTCGAGACCGTACTGGCCGAGGGGGATGAGATCGTGGCGCTCACCGAGCCCGTGCACGAACGGGCTCTGCGCGACGCGATCGTCGGCGCGTAACGCCCAGCCGGGCGCCTCAGGCGCTGAACTCGAGCCGGGGATTCATCATCTGCAGGGCGCCGCGCTGTTCACCGAGCACACCCTCGACCACGACCTTGGTACCGAGTCCCAGTCCGACGATGGCGCGGCGCCCCATGAACCGGACCACGACCTCGCCGGTGCCGTCGGAGACACGCGCCTCCAGCGATTCGTTGCCCTTCATCGGGAACACGGTCATCCGGCGGATCACCCCGGCGATCGTCACGTGCTCCCGCAAGGGGGCCTCGGCGATCCGCACGGAACCGGCCACGGAGTCCGCCCATCCACGGATCTCGTCCGCGAGACGAGCCTCGTCGGACTCGGTCAGCCGATCGAGGAACCGCTGCAGCACACCCATGCTGGGAGCCTACCCCGGTGCGCTCAGACCGCCGCGGCCTCTTGGGCCTTGATCTCTTCGCTCAGTTCGGACTTCCGGCTCTTCGAGATCCAGATCATCACGGCGAGCACGGTGGTCGCGACGGCCACGACCCCGACCCGCACGGCCACGTTGTCGGCCTGTTCGACCACGAGCGGAGCGATGAGGAGAGCGACAAGGTTCATCACCTTGATGAGCGGGTTGAGCGCGGGGCCGGCCGTGTCCTTGAACGGGTCACCGACGGTGTCACCGATGACGGCGGCTCTGTGGCTCTCGGAGCCCTTGCCGCCGTAGTTGCCTTCCTCGATGTACTTCTTCGCGTTGTCCCAGGCGCCGCCGGCGTTGGACAGCATCACGGCGAGCAACTGCCCTGTGAGGATGGCCCCTGCCAGGAACGCGCCGAGCGCCTCCGCCTTCAGGAAGAACCCCGCGATGACAGGTGCGAGCACGGCCAAGAGTCCCGGCGTCATCAACTCGCGCAGCGACGTCTTCGTGCAGATGTCGACGACGGCACCGTAGTCCGGCTTCTCGGTGTAGTCCATGATCCCGGGGTGATCGCGGAACTGCTTGCGGACCTCGACGACGACCTGCATCGCCGCGCGGCCCACGGCGCGGATCGCGAGCGATGAGAACAGGAACGCCACGCATCCGCCCAACAGCAGACCGACCAGGACATCGGGTTGGTCGACGCGGATCCCCTGGAAGTCGAACCCTGCGCTCTTGAGGGCCTCCTCGAACGAGCCGAACAGCGAGGTGGCCGCGAGGACCGCTGTGGCGATCGCCATGCCCTTCGTGATCGCCTTCGTGGAGTTACCCACGGCGTCGAGGCTGCCCAGGATCTCGGCGGGGCGTCCCTCGAACTCCCCCGACATCTCCGCGATGCCCTGCGCGTTGTCGGAGATGGGGCCGTAGGTGTCCATCGACACGATCACGCCAACGGTCGTGAGCATGCCCATCCCGGTGAGCGAGATGAAGTAGAGCCGTTCGGGCGTCGAGTCGCCGAGGAAGAACGAGCCGAGGATCGCGGCCGCGAGGACCAGGGCCGACCACACCGTCGACTCCATCCCCGTGGAGAACCCGCTGAGGATCGTCGTGGCGGGGCCGGTGACGGTGGCCTCGGCGATCTCCTGCACGGGCTTGTACTTCGTATCCGTGAAGTACTGGGTCATCTTCTGGATGACCGAGGCCAACACCAGGCCGATCGCGACGGCGACGGCGGGCCTGTAGCTGTCCATGTAGATGCCGGCGATCACGAACGCTGCGGCGGCGGAGACGCCGGCCGAGACGAAGAAGCCGCGGTTGATCGCCTTCATGCCGTGCTCCTCCTCCGAGCGCGGCGTGACAGCCATGATCCCGATGATCGACGTGATCACACCGACGGCACGCACGAACAGCGGGAAC
This sequence comes from Actinomycetota bacterium, assembly GCA_040880745.1. Lineage (GTDB taxonomy): Bacteria > Actinomycetota > UBA4738 > UBA4738 > HRBIN12 > AC-51. The sequence continues at coordinate 17,044 of JBBDHX010000047.1, read as the reverse complement.
ATGACGCCGATGATCGCGCCCTTGGGCGAGCCCGCGTACGCCGCGGCGCCCAATATGAGCGAGGCGATCAGGGTGACCTCGGAGGACTCGAACAGGTCGGCCGCCATGCCCGCGCAGTCGCCCACGTTGTCGCCGACGTTGTCCGCGATCGTGGCCGCGTTGCGAGGATCGTCCTCGGGGATGCCCTGCTCGACCTTGCCGACGAGGTCCGCGCCCACGTCGGCCGCCTTCGTGAAGATGCCGCCGCCGACCCGCATGAACATGGCAAGCAGCGCCCCGCCGAACCCGAAGCCCACCAGCACGCTCGTGGCGTCGGCCTCGTAGATGATCAAGATCGCCACGGCGCCGAAGAGGCCGAGGCCGACCGTGAACATCCCGGCCACACCGCCTGCGCGGAACGCGATCCGCAGGGCCGTGCGCAGACCCGACACACGCGCGGCGTTGGCGGTGCGGACGTTGGCCCGGACCGCCAACCACATGCCGACGTATCCCGTGATAGCCGAGAACCCGGCGCCCAAGATGAATGCGATGGAGCGGCCGAGTTTGATCGACAGGTCCGAGTGCGTGGCGTCGTCGGGGGCCGGCAGCAGGAAGAAGAGCGCGATCGTGAGGACGACGAGGAAGACCGCCAGCGTGCGGAACTGCCTCGACAGGTAGGCCTTGGCGCCCTCCTGGATCGCGGTCGCGATCTCGCGCATCTTCGGGGTGCCTTCTGGCGCCGAGAGCACCTCGCGGACCAGGTACCACGCGAACACGAGCGCTACGAGTGAGATGCCGAGGATGACCCAGAGCGCCGTCGTCTCCGAAGAACCGAAGACCGCGTCGATCGGGCCGCCCTCTTGGGCGAGCCAGCCCACCATCGAACCTCCTGGAGTGTGGAAGGGATCCGGTCTACCCGGCCGGCTGACCGCCCGGGCACCGCCGAAGGATACCGAAGCGGGCAGCCGCCGACCCTCTGACCAGCGGCGCGGCGCGCGCGGCGTGAGCGGACGCAGCATGCCCAGGGACCATCGAGCCTCGTC
>JBBDHX010000047.1:0-16012 GCA_040880745.1 Actinomycetota bacterium | reverse complement strand
CGGCGCGGCGCGCGCATCCTGCGTGCGGCGCCCGACCCTATGATGCGGTCCGTGGGCGTCGTGATCGGGGTGGGAGCCGCCGGGGCCGCCGGTGCGCTCCTCCGATGGGGGATCTCGGCGTGGATCGAGCACCGGTTCCCCGGCTTCCCATGGGGCACCCTGGTGGTCAACGTCGCCGGGTCGTTCCTGCTCGGCATCGTCTTCGCGCTGCTGGCCGAGCGCTCGGCGGCCTCACCCGGCCTGCGTGTGATCGTGGCCACCGGCTTCCTCGGCGCTTTCACGACCTTCTCGACGTTCTCCCTGGACACCGTCCGCCTCGTCCAGGACGGATCCATCGGACCGGCCGCCGGCAACGTCGCTGCCGGGCTGGCGCTGGGGCTGCTGGGCGTGTGGCTGGGGCTGAGCCTGGGGCGGGCGTTGTGAGGCTACGCGTCGGCGATGCGCCGGCTGCGGAGCACTAACTGCCCCGCGATCCCGGCGACCGCTGAGCCCACCAAGATCGCGACCTTCGCCTCATCCAGGAGTTCGGGGGCATCCGGGAAAGCCAACTCCGCTACGAACAGCGCGACGGTGAAGCCGATCCCCGCGGTGGCACCCATCCCGACGATGTCGCGCCAGGCGACGTCGCTCGGCAGTTGCCCCGCGCCGACCGCGGCCGACAGCCGTCCCGCCAGCGCGATCCCGAGCGGCTTCCCGATGACGAGACCGATGATGATCCCCAGACCCAGACCCGTCGTGAGCGCCCCCTGCAGCGCGTCCACCGAGAGGCGGACACCGGCGTTGGCCAGGGCGAACACGGGCACGATGACGAACGCGGACCAGGGCAGCAGCGCGTGCTCCACGCGCGCCAGGGGAGAGACCGCCTCGCGGGAGAGCCAGGCGAGCCGGAGCCACGACGACGCGTCGGCATCGGGGGGGTACGGGTCATCGAGGGTCTCCTCGGCGGTACGCCGAGCCTCCTCGGAGACCGCGGCAGGCCGCTGGAACGGTTCGCTCGGCGTCATCAGCCCGAGCACCACACCGGCGATCGTCGGGTGCACGCCCGCCCGGTAGAGGCAATACCACACGCCCACGCCGAGCGCGCCGTAGGCGATCGTGGCGCGGATGTGGACCCGCTGGCAGGCGACGATGACTCCCAACAACACCAGCGCGGCCAGCAACGCGACCGCGCTCCCACCCTGGGAGTAGAAGATCGCGATCACGAGGATCGCGCCGATGTCGTCCACGATCGCGAGCGTGAGCAGGATCGGCCGTAGCGATGTTGGTGCGTTCCTGGCGGCCAAGGCGAGGGCGCCCAGGGCCAGCGCGATGTCGGTAGCCATCGGGATACCCCACCCGCGCTGCGCCTCACCGCCGCCGGCCAGGACGAGGAAGATCGCTGCCGGGACCACCATGCCGCCGATCGCGGCGATAGCGGGCAGAGCCGCCGCGCGGGGGCTGCGCAGTTCACCCGTCGTGAGCTCGCGCTTGATCTCGATCCCGACCACCAAGAAGAACAACGTCATCAGGCCGTCGTTGACCCAGAAGCGAAGGTCGTGCCCGATCGTGACGCCCCCGATATGCACCGAGGCCTCCGTGTGCCAGAAGCTCGTGTACGAGCCACCAACGTTGGCCCAAACCAAGGCGATCACGAGCGCCCCGAACAACAGCGACGCGCTGGAAGCCGACGTCTTCAGGAACTCCTGCAGCGGACGCAGGACGGCACGCGGGATGGCGCGATCGGAACGGGACCATGGCGGGCGGACCGCGTCGTGCTGATCGCTCATCGTCGTCCCCGTGCCGACCAGTCTTCCCGGCGCTCCGTCGAGCCCCGAGCCTACCCGACGGCGCCCACAGCCGAGATGACCGGCTCCACACCATCACAACGCGGACCTCCCGGGATCGTGAAAAGTGCCTGGTAGCCTCGCTACCGTTTTGGCGAACGAGCGCAAGACCCCGCTCAGCGAGACCGCTCCCTCGACCCGCGAACGATCCCGGAAGACCGACGCCCGGTCGAAGGCGATCCGTCGACGGGCGATCGTGGGGGGCGTCGTCGCGGTCGCCGCCCTCGGTGGCATCACGTACCTGCTCACGGGCGGCGACACGATCAACCCGATCGACGTGCTCGTCGACCCGGGGCCTCCGACCCCCACCTTCGCGTTCGACTCCGTGAAGGTCGACGTCGAGTCCACGACGGCGACATCGAAGGAGGATCTCACCGACACCGCCGAGGAAGGCGCGCACGAGGCCCAGGCTGTACTCACGGACCTCGTCCAGGGTGCGTTCGTCGATCCGGACACGTGGGGCGATTACGACGGCGTCTTCTCCCGAGCGATGACCGATGACGCCGCAGCGAAGGCGGTGAGGGAGGCGGATGCACTCACGTTGGGCGTCACCGCGAACGCTGACTACGAGTTCGTCACGCCCGAGCACGGGAAGCTGCGGCTGCAGATCCTGACCGACGCCGAGGACCGGCCCGCGCAGGCATCGGCCCTGCTCACCTTCAGAGCCACCGCCGAGCTCGCCGACGGCACGTTCACGACGCTCACGAGCAAGGGGACGTACCTGCTGCGGGTGGTCGACGGGCGGTGGCGCATCTTCTCGTTCGACGTCACGCGCAAGGAAGTCGCAGCCGAGGCGCCGGCGTCGGTCACCCCCAGCGCGGGGGCCTCACCGTGATCCGCCGGGTGTCGGTGGCCGCGGTGGTCCTGGCGACCTGGGTCGCGGGCACCGTGGCCGCATCGATCGGGGCCGCGGTGCCGGCTGGGGCTCTCCCGACGATGAGCATCGGCCGCGCCCACGCGGACTACGTGCCCGTCATGGATGGCTCCGCGCCCCTGTTCATCCTGCTCATCGGTTCGGACGCTCGCCCGGAGACCGCGACCGAGGATGGGCTGGCTGACTCGCTCCACGTCCTGGGGATCAACCCCGCCGAGGGCCGTGCCACGCTCTTCGGGATCCCGCGCGATGCCTACGTCCCGATCGCGAGCGGCGGGACGAACAAGATCAACACCGCCATGAGCGCCGGCGGGATCGACAACCAGATCGCCACCATCGAGAACCTGACCGGGATGACGATCGACTACTACGCCCTCACGCGGTTCGAGGGCTTCAGCGCCGCGGCGACGCAGGTGGGAGGCTTCACGGTCGATGTTCCCGTCGCCTTCCAGGGCTACACGGGGACCCTGTTCGAAGAGGGTCCCATGCAGATCAAGGGGAACACGGCCCTCGAGTTCGCGCGGACCCGCAAGAGCCTGTCGCGTGGGGACTTCCAACGCTCCATCAACCAAGGGGTCGCGGTGCAGGGCGCCATCGCCACGTTCAGCGATGCCTTCGACGAAGACCCGTCCGTGCTGTACCGCTGGCTCGGCGCCGGGCTCCGCAACGTGCAGACGTCGCTCTCCCTGGACGAGCTGACGGATCTGGCGATGCTGGCAACGACCATCGCGCCCAAGCGCATCACGAACCTCGTCGCGGTCGGCGCGACCGGGTCGGCGGGCAGCATCAGCATCGTCGTCCTGAGCGGCGACAACGAAGCGCTGTGGGCGGACATGGCCGAGGACGGCTACATCCTGGCGAAGAACATCCCTGCGTTAGCACGCTCCAGCTGAGATCTCCGGCTGCCCTGCTAGTCTCGCGGGCCCTATGACCACCCTGGGACAAGATCTCCACCAGGACGTCCATCCCGCTCGGCAACTCCTCGGCATCGTGGTGGCCGCCGCGATCACGTTCCCCGGGCTGGTGCTGGTGTTCACGCACGCGAGCCTCCCGCATCCCGTCGAGGCGCTCATCTTCGGGGTCGCCATCGTCGGATCGGCGTTCCTGCTCTCCTGGGCCGCCGAGGCGGCGCAGCTCGACATCTCGGCCGGGCTCGCGATCGCGATCTTGGCCCTGATCGCCGTCCTGCCCGAGTACGCGGTGGACTTCGTGTTCGCGTGGAAGGGAGGGGCCGCCTACGAGGCGGCGAACTTCGCCGCTTGCCCGGCTCCGCTCGGAGGAGCTGGGGAGGAGTCGCCCTGCTCGTTGGCGCTCGCCAACATGACCGGCGCGAACCGTCTCCTGATCGGCATCGGCTGGACCATGGTGGTGTTCATCGCGTACTCCCGGCTCAAGCGGCGGGGAGCGATCGTGCGGGGGCGCCGGTGGGCGGGTGTGCAACTCGACCGCCCGCACGCCATCGAACTCTCCTACCTTGCCGTCGCGACGATCTACTCGCTGAGCCTGCCGCTCAAGCGCACGATCACCCTGGTGGACGCGGCGGTCCTGGTGACCATCTTCGTGCTGTACACGGTGCGCATCGCCGGGGCCCCCGCCGAAGAGCCTCACCTGGTGGGTCCGGCTCGACTCGTCGGCTCGCTCTCGACGCCGCGGCGGCGGTCGGCCTACGTGGCGATGATGGTCTTCGCCGCCACCGTGATCCTGCTGTGCGCCGAGCATTTCGCCGAGGCCCTGGTTGCGAGCGGCAAGGAACTCGGGATCAGTGAGTTCGTCCTCGTGCAGTGGCTGGCTCCGCTCGCCTCCGAGGCCCCCGAACTGCTCATCGCGGGTCTGTATGCCTGGCGGTTGAACACGAACGCGGCCCTGGGGATGCTCGTGAGTTCGAAGGTGAACCAGTGGACCCTGCTCGTCGGGACCTTGCCGATCGTGTTCGCGATCTCCTCGGGGTCGTTGCACGGTCTCCCCCTCGACGCGGTACAGCGCGAGGAGGTCTTCCTCACCGCCGCCCAGTCCTTCTTCGCCATCACGATCTTGATCAACCTGCGGATGTCGCTGCGCGAAGCGATGTTCTTGTTCGGCTTGTTCTGGACGCAGTTCATCCTGGGCGCGATCGTGCCGGAGGACATGCACGGCGTCGAGCGGATCGCCGTGGGTGTCGTCTACCTGATGCTCGGCCTGTGGCAGATCTTCGGCGAGCGCGCGGCGGTCCCCAAGCTGTTCCGCGACGGGTTCCGCGCCTCGCACGACGAACTCCAACGGCAGAACGACCGAGCGCCCGGCGCCGACGCAGGCCGGTAGCCCACGTAGCCTGGCCGCGTGGATCCCGACGCCCTGCTGCAGCGACTCGACGCGCGATCGCCCGGCGGGCTCGTCCACCTCGAAGAACTGCCTGCGCGCGACCCGGCGCCGGTGGCGTTCCCCGAAGGTCTCCCCCAGGTCGTGATCGGGCGGCTCGCGTTGCAGGGGATCACCGGTCCGTACGCGCACCAGCGGGCGGGTTTGGATGCGCTGCGCAGGGGCGAGGACGTCGTGATGGCGACCGGCACGGCCAGCGGGAAGTCGCTCGTCTACCAGACCTCGTTCGCCGAGACGGCCATCTCCACGCCGAAGGCCACAGCCCTTTTCCTGTTCCCGACGAAGGCGCTCGCGCGCGACCAGCTGCGCGCGATCCGGTCGCTGCGTATCCCGCAGATCAAGGCAGCGGTCTACGACGGCGACACGCCGTCCTCGGAACGGCCGCTGATCCGGCGCAACGCGAACCTGATCCTCACGAACCCCGACATGCTGCACCTGTCGATCCTGGCAGACCACACCCGCTGGGCGGACTTCCTCCTGCGGCTCTCGCTCGTCGTGATCGACGAGGCCCATGTGCTCCGCGGTGTGTTCGGCTCACAGGTGGCGATGATCCTGCGGCGTCTGCGCCGTCTCATCGAACGCGACGGTGGCTCCCCGCGATGGTTCCTGGCGAGCGGCACCATCGGCAACCCAGGCGAACTCGCCCGGCGCCTCACCGGACTCGAGGACCTCACCGAGATCACCGAGGACGCCTCTCCGCACGGGCGGAAGCTCTTCGCGCTGTGGAACCCCCCCGTCACCGACGGAGACACCGGCGCCCGCCGCAGCGCCCTCACCGAGGCGTCGGCGCTCATGGCCGGTCTGGTGGATGAAGGGGTCCGCACCATCGGGTTCGCGCGGTCGCGGCGTGCCGCGGAGCTGCTGGCCGAGTTCACCCGTCGCGGCGTCGGTGAGGCTTCGGCGCGGCCGCGGATCAAGGCCTACCGAGCGGGCTACCTGGCCGAGGAACGCCGGGCGCTCGAGCAGGCGCTCGCTTCCGGCGAGCTGCTGGCGGTGGCGTCGACGAGCGCCTTGGAGCTGGGCATCGACATCGGGTCGCTCGAGGCGGCGATCCTCACCGGCTACCCGGGGACCCGGGCATCGATGTGGCAGCAGGCCGGACGGGCAGGGCGCCGCACCGGCGCCTCGCTCGCCGTGCTCGTCGCGCAGGATGACCCCCTCGACCAGTACCTGGTGGCCCACCCCGAGCAGCTGTTCGCACAGCCCTCCGAGGCCGCGGTGATCGACCCCACCAATCCCTATGTCCTCGGCCCGCACCTGCGGTGTGCGGCGCGCGAACGGCCGCTGCACCCCGACGAGGTGCAGCGGTTCTTCGGACCCCAGGCCGCGGCGGCCGTCGAGTCGCTCGTGCTGCAGGGGCTGCTCGTGCGCCGGCCGACCGGGATGATCCACGACGCCGGTGGCGGCGATCCCCATCGTGAGGTCGATGTCCGCGCCGGGGGCGGTCACGTCTACCGGATCGTCCTCCCGGACACCGGGGAGATGCTCGGCACCGCCGACGAGCGCCGGGCCTACGCCACACTGCACCCGGGCGCCGTGTACCTGCATCAGGGGGAGCAGTACCTCGTGCAGAGCCTCGACCTGGTCGCGCGCGTGGCGCTGGTGGAGCGAGCCGATCCCGACTTCTACACCCAGGCCCGCGACGTCACCGACTTGCGGATCAGCCGTGCGGATACGAACCGCCGTCTCGGCGATGCGGAGATGTTCTTCGGCGAGGTCGAGGTGACGAACCAGGTCGTCGGGTTCGTCCGGCGGCTGGTGGCGACCGGTGAGATCGTGGGCGAGCAGCCGCTGCCGCTGCCCCCGGTCACGCTCTTCACGAAGGCCGTCTGGTGGTCGCTCCCCGGCCGGTTGCTCGGCCGCGCCGGCATCGGACCACGCGAGCTGGCCGGGGCCATCCACGCCGCAGAGCACGCGGCCATCGGACTCTTGCCGCTCGTGGCCACCTGCGACCGATGGGACATCGGCGGCGTGTCCACCCCCCTGCACGAGGACACGGGACTGACGACGATCTTCGTCTACGACGGATACCCGGGCGGGGCCGGCATCGCCGAGCGGGGGTTCGCGGACGCGGAGCGATGGCTCCGGGCCACCTTCGACCGGGTACGGGAGTGCTCGTGCCGTGACGGATGCCCCTCCTGCGTGGTGAGCCCGAAGTGTGGCAACGGCAACGAACCTCTGGACAAGCGCGCGGCGGCATCGGTCTTGGCTGCGATACTCGGCCATGCATGGGGATGATCTCGAGCACGCTCCGACGACCGTACGTGGCCGTGATCGGCGCGTCCAACGCCACGGAATGGGAACTCGGCACCGCAGAGGCCCTCGGCCGGCTCCTGGCCGACGCCGGGTGCGTCCTGGTCTGCGGGGGCCTCGGTGGGGTCATGAACGCGGCGGCCCGCGGCGCCGAGGCCGGCGGGGGTGTCTCGATCGGCATCCTGCCCGGGGATGAACGCGACAGCGCGTCGCGGCACCTGACGGTCGCCATCGCCACCGGCTTCGGGGAGGCGCGCAACGCCATCGTCGCCAGCAGCGCCGATGCGGTGATCGCGGTGGGCGGGGAGTTCGGGACGCTGTCGGAGATCGCCCTGGCGCTCAAGGTCGGCACGCCCGTGATCGGCGTGGGCACCTGGGAACTGGGCCGCGACGATCTGGACCGCGATCCCATCGTCCGGGCCGAGACCGCTGATGAGGCCCTGGAGCACCTGCGCCGGGCCCTCCCCGGCCTGCAAGACGCTTGATCCTGCGGGTTGACCTCGCGCCGCTCCTCGGGGGATGATCCGGGCTCGATGATCGTTTCCGTCCTCTCCCTGCTGCTCGCGACCGCTATCTCGGTCGGTGTGGTGGAGACCGTCATCGAGAGTGCCCGGACCGACGCCGTGACGATCGCGGTGTTCGACCGCGTGCTCCTGGAGCCCGGTGTCCCTGCCGGTATCTGGATCTTGTGCGGGATGTCGGCCGTCGCAGCGCTCGCCTTGGTGGCCGCGGGTGCATCCATCCGCGGACGCCGGCTCGAGCGCCGGCTGGCCGCGGAGCTCGACGCTCGCTACGGGGACATGTCGTCGATGGCGGCGGGCGACGCCGCCAGGGCGCACCTCCTCGAAGCCCGGGTCGCCGAGCTCCAAACGTGGATCGAGCGGGCCACGGAGGAACGCGACGAGGCGCGCGCCGCCTTGGCGGAGGCCCAGCATGAGACCGCGGCGGCCGAGCGGCGCGCACGCGAGGCCGCCGGGGCGCGGCCGGTGGTCGTGGTGCCCGAGGCGCCAACCGAGGTCGTGACCGAGCCGTCCTCAGCCTGAAACACGGCCGCGGCCGGTGATCCTCCCGAGCACCGAAAGGGCCTTCGTGCGTTCGTTCGCCGGGAGCCCGGCGAGCAGCATCGCGACCCCGTAGACCAGGGTCCCCGCCGCTGCGGATGCGAGCAGGTTGATCAACCACTTCGCGTCCGGCAGGACGACGTGGGCGCCGAACATCGCCGCTGCGCCGAGCGCCGCCGGCAGCAGGAGCCGCGCATAGGCGGCGTCGAACGGCCAGATCCCCAGGAACCGCCGGACCAGGAAGAGCCGGGCCAGCGCGCTCACGGTCAACGTGCAGGCCTGCGCGATCGCGGCGCCGCGGATGCCGAGCATCTCGGGGCGCGCCAGCGCGAGCGCGAGGCCCACGTCGATCACCACCCCGCCGAGGTAGACCACCAGGTCCCACCCCGTCCGTCCGGCCATGATCAGGATGAACCCCACCGTCCCGACCATCACGGGCACGATCATCCCGACGATCAGGATGCGGAGCGCCTCGTCGCCGCCGCCGAACTCATCGCCGAACACGCGAAGGACGGGACCGGGAAGCACCGCGAGCACGAGCAGGACCGGGATCGTCGCAGCGAGGGCCCATCGCGTGACCTGCTTGTAGAGCGCGTCCAAGCGTTCGGTCTCGCCCCGGTGATGCAGGTCCGCCACGAACGGGCTGAACGTGAGCGACACGCTCGTCAAGAACAGGAAGAGCGACTGCCCCGCGCGGAGGACCCCGCCGTAGATCCCAACCTGCGTTGCTCCCTCCCGGCCGAGTCGTGCGTACATCGCCGAGAGCACGTAGAAGTCGGTGAAGAAGATGAGCTGCGCGAACAGGGTGCCGGGGGCCCGGAGCGCGCCGAAGCGCAGCAGCGCCCGGGGATGCTCTTCGGCGATCCCCTCGCCCGTCACCTCGCCCGGGAGTTTCCGGCGTTCGTGGAGCCAGCCGTACCCGGCGATCGCCATCGCGGCTCCCCACGACGCCATGAACGCCGCCCCCGCGCCCGCGGCCGTCGCGCGGACGATCGCCCAGAGCCCGACGGTGAGCACCACCCACCCGATCGGCTGGGCGATCCATTGCGCGAACAGCGTGTATCGCATGACCTTCATGCCGCGCGTGGCACCCATCCAGGTGAAGGCAAGGGCCGCGAGCGGGATGGTGGCCGCTGCCCACCGGAACGCGGGGACGGCCTCACCGGGCAGACCGCTGAACCGCTCGGCGAGCCAAGGAGCCGCGAGGTAGACGGCGGCTGCGGCGGGCACCGACACCGCGGCGGCGATCACGACGGAGCGACGGACCAAGCTGCGGACCCGGCCCCCCTCGCCGCGGCCGATCAAGATCGCCACCAGCCGGACGTTCGCGACATCCATCCCGAACCGGGTGGCCGCGGCCGCGATGAAGGCGAACTGGGTGGTAGCCGTCACGACCCCGAAGGAGCGCGCGCCCAGGCGCCGCGACATGATCACCTGGGCGGCGAACGTGGCCGCGGCACCGATCACCAGCCCGAGCACGTTCTGCCCCGTCTGACCGACGATCAGCCGCTGGTCGGACGCGGCGGGGGCGACAGCTCCCCCCGGCCCCTCGAGCAGCTCCGAACCGTCGTCCATGGCGCGGGGAGTATCCCAGCGCGGCAGGGTCCGAACAGCGGCAGATCCTGACGGTGCTGCACCCAAGCCCCGCGGAACTCACTCGGTGCTGCGCGAGCCCGCGACGGCTGCCGAGACACCCAGCGCGATGTAGATGCCTGGGGCATCGCGCGATGCTACCGCTCAGGCCGGGCCGAGCAGCAGGAAGGTCTGCATCGACCCCTTACCCTTGACCTCGATCGCACCCCGGCTCCGGAGTTGGAACGAAGCACCCAGCCGCTCGGCTGCGCGCGCCGTGACCTGGATCGCGTCGGGGACGCCGTGGGACTCCATGCGGCTCGCGGTGTTCACCGTGTCGCCCCACAGGTCGTAGATGAACTTCCGCTGTCCGATCACGCCGGCGACGGCGGGCCCGGTGTCGATCCCGATCCGCAGCCGGAGCCACGGCGCCTCCTCCCGCTCGGCGATCCGGCGCAGTTCCGACAGCATCGCGAGCCCGACGCGGGCCACCGCCTCGGCGTGATCATCCCTCGGCTCGGGCAGCCCGCCGGCGACCATGTACGCGTCGCCGATCGTCTTGATCTTCTCCAGACCCTCGGCGTCGGCCAACCCGTCGAACGCGGAGAAGATCCGGTCGAGCAAGCCCACCAGATCGACCGCGGGCATCTCGGCGGTCTGTTGCGTGAAACCCACCAGGTCGGCGAACAGAACGGTGACCGCGTCGTGGTGCTCCGCGATCACGCCCTCGCGGTCCTTGAGACGCTCCGCGATCGGCGCCGGCAAGACGTTGAGCAGCAGGCGCTCCGAGCGGGCCCGCTCGGCCTCCAGCGCCGCCTGCGCCAGTTCCCTCTGGTGCACGAAGTACCCGAGCATCACGAACGTGCCCAGCATCAGGCCCAGCATGTTGAAGACGAAGAACAGCACGACGATGCCCCGAGGGAGCACGGCGGGGTCCTGGGCGAGTCGCGCGTCAAGAGCCGCGACGATCACCAAGGTGACCACGTACGAGCCGAGCCACCACAAGGAGCGGCGCAGGCCGAGCATCGCGAGCGCGGCGAGCGGCGTGATGCTGCTCCACAGGACCATCCCGCTGGACGCGACGAACCCGCCGAGACTGACCTGGAGCAGCGCGGGCAACACGATGAACGCCGCCATCTGCGTGGTACGGAACACGTCGAAGCGCTTCGTGCGCGCGAGCAGGAGCAGGCCGCCCACCGTGAGGATCTGGTAGGTCGCGGGGATGGCGGCCGACACGTAGGAGCCGTACGCCGTGTACGTGCCGATCCACACGAACGACAGCGTGGCCACGAACGTGGCCGAGAGGATCAGCGCGCCGGCTCGGAGGCGTTCGTCGCGCGTGTCGTCCGGATGCGCCCCGATGTCGGCCAGCCGGTCGACGAGGCGCAGCAGCGGTCCCATGCCCGCGCGGGGCTCCCGGCTCACGCTCGTGCTCCCATCCACGTCGGGCCGATGCTACCGGCGGGGCTTGCGCCTGAGGGCGCCCGTCTCGCATACTCCCCCGCGATGACCCCCCGGCGCACGACCCTCGTGGTGCTCTGCACCCTTCTGGCGTTCCTCGAGACGAGCGCGGCGACGGCCGTGGGGCGGTCCGCTGGGAGCGGCCGGGCCCGGGCCACCGCCCCGCTCGTCGTGATCGTGCTCGAGAACAAGAACTACGGCGAGATCGTCGGGGACCCCGACGCGCCCTACATCAACGACGTCCTCATCCCGTCCGGGACGTCGTTCACCGACTCGCATGCCATCGGCTACCCGAGCCTGCCGAACTACCTGGCGCTCACCGCCGGCGCCACGCTGGGCTGCCGCTCGAACCTCTGTGCAGCCGGCTACCCCCACGCGAACCTGTTCGGCCAACTCCACCGCCACCGGATCGCGTGGGAGGTGTGGGCCGCCTCCATGCCGGAGCCGTGCGCCCGCTACAGCGAAGGGTTGTACGCCATGCGCCACAACCCGGCCGTCTACTACGGGAACATCTACCCGCGCCCGTGCAAGCGGCGCGTGGTGGCCTATCCCCGCAGGCTCCCAGAGCGCCTGCCGAAGTTCCTGTTCATCGTGCCGAACCTCTGCCAGGACATGCACGACTGCGACGTCGCGCGGGGCGATCGCTGGCTGTCGCAGGAGATCCCGCCGCTGCTCCGTCGCGGCGCCGTCGTGCTCGTGACGTTCGACGAGACCTCGAGCGCCCGCACCCGGATCGCCACCATCCTCACGGGGCCCGGGGTCCGCGCCGGCGTCCGCGACGGCCACCGCTACACGCACTACGGGGTCCTCGCGGGGATCCAGGAACGCTTCGGGCTACGACTGCTGCGCCACGCCGAACGGGCGCGGCCCCTGCCGATCTGATGCGCCCTCAGCGGGACCGGATCTGCGAAGGGTCAGCCCGCGTGCCGCTGCTGGTGCGCGTCGATCCGGCCGGCGAGCGCGTCGATCCTGGCGTTCATCGCGTCGCCGTTCGCGTCCAAGCGAGCGTTGATCGAGTCGAAGCGAGCGTCCACGCGGTCGAAACGAGAGTTGACCGAGTCGAAGCGAGCATCGACGCCGTCGAAACGAGCCTCGATCCGACCATCAGCGGCGTCGAACCTCGCGTCGATCCGGGCCGAGAGGGCGTCGATCCGAGCGCCGAGGTAGAGGAGCGTCCCCAGCTGCGTGGCGGTCAGCAGACCAATCGCGGTCCAGACGGCGGTTTCCATCGAAGCAACGCTAACACCACTGCCCGATCCAGGGATGTGACCAGGGTCACACCCCGCCGCTACTCGATGTAGCCGAGGCCGCGGAGGTGCTCCTCCATCTCGTCGGCCTCGGTGTCGCTCACGCCGGCCTCGTTCCCCATCCCGGGGATGCCGGCGCCCGCGGATGACTGCTCGGTGGCCTCGCGTTCCTTGAGCGCCGCACCGCTCCCCACGATCTCGTGCAGCACGCGCCCGGACGGCTTCACCGCGGTGGGCGCATCGAACGCCGCCACCAACGTCGGTGCCAGGTCGATCAACGCCGGCTGTGACTCGAACGGCTTCACGTTCGGACCCACGGCGACGATCGTGCCCTCGATCCGGTGATCGCCGCTGATCCAGTCGGCGTCTTCGTAGGCGGACTTCGCGTGGGTGAGCGAGTAGCCCTCGGCCGGGACCATCAGGATGTCGGGGGCCTGGTCGGCGTAGCGGCCCTTGAAGACCTCCTCGCGCTTGGCGATCTCCTTCACCGGCTTGCGGCCCGTCTTCGGGTCCACGAAGTTCGCCAGGCGGTCCATCACCTCGCCGCGGATCTTCTCGTAATCACCGGGTGCCACGATGCCGTCGATCTCACGGCCGCCGACGTTGATCGTCACACCCTCGCCGGTGGAGCGGATCGACGTGAACGCCTTCGTCTTGGACCAGTTGATCGACTGCGGGAGCGAGACCTTCCCGTGCAGCCCGAGGGTGTCGTACACCTTGCGCGCGATCTTGCGCATCGGTCCCCACTGCATCGGCCCGAACACCGCGTTCGACGCGCTGAAGTCCAGGTACCCGAACTCCTTCAGCAAGCGGTCCATGTTGATCGTGCGCGTGCAGCTCTGGAACCCGTGGTCGGAGATGAACAGGATGATGTCGTCGGGCCGCGCCCGCGACACGAACGAGCCGATCGCCTCGTCGGCCTGGCGGAAGATGTCGGCCACCTTGTTCCCGATGCGCGTGTCCTTGTTCTCCGCGTAGTCGGGGTGATCGGGCGCGATGTAGTTGGAGAGGCAGTGCTGGGTGCGATCGATCGAGACCCAGACGCTCGCCATCAGGTCCCACTCGGTGTTGTCCATCAGCCACTCGGAGACCTTGATCCGCTTCGCGGTGACCTCGTAGGCCTCGTCCAAGTAGGGGTCGGGCCTGTTGTGGTACGTCGTCCAACTCATCCCGTTGATCGGCCACTCCAAGCCGGCCTTCGCGAGCGTCTCGGGGAGATCGGCGGGCGCGGCGAACGGGCGGTTCTTCGGCAGGACGCCGCCGGCCAGCAGGCTCCCGGTGAAGGGCTGGGGCGCCGGGAACGTGAGCGGGACGTCGAGCAGGAGCATGTTCTTGTTCGCGGCGGTGAGGTCGTCCAGGAACGTCCGCGCCTTGATCGACTTGTAGGTGACCGGGTACTGCTTGTGCGTCCCCGGCACCGTCTCGAGGATGTCGTAGACCCCGTGGTCCACCGGGTCGACGCCCGTCAGGAAGCTGGGCCACGCGCTCCACGAGTGGGTGGGGACGGTGGAGCGCAGGACGTCCTTCTGCCCCCGGTCGATCAGGGCCTTGAGGTTGGGCAGCGCGCCCTGTTCGAGGAGCGGGTCGAGGATGCGCCAGTCGGCGCCGTCCCATGCGATCAAGATGACTCGTGACATGAAGGGCTATCTCCGCAGGTCAGGGAAACGGGAGTGTATCGAACAGCCTCCACATGCCTGCTCTTGAGGTCAAGGTCGCTCACCATTGACGAAGGGAAAGACAAGCAGCGCAGACAGGTTGCGACCAGCTCGAAGGAAGACGAGAACCCCGAAACAGCCAGCACGTCAAGCTGTTTGTCCCTGAACTGCGAATGGCCTGGGCAGCGCCTGCAGCTTGGCGTCGATCCAAAGAATCAATCTCTTGCACGTGGTCGCGCAGATGGCAGCCGTTTCGCTACTCAAACTCACCCTAGCTCCGACAACCTTGATGCCCGCAAGCTGTAGCTTGCTCGACACCACCTTCCCGCCATCCCCCGCCAGCTGTCGACGAGTTAGCTTTCCTGCCCCGTGCATGACAGCATTTCGTGCCTCGACGAACCCATCGAAGACCGCGTACTCCGGGGCAGAGGTTAGGTCGATTCCGAGCCACTTCTTCCAGGCGGCTCGGTGCGTCTCCCAATTACCATCTGCCTGGCGTTCAGCAGCCTTCGCTAGGTCTCGTAGGAACGCATGGTCGCCGACAATCAACGGACCGACAGTGGTCAACAGACGCTCGCGAGCGAAGTCCTCAACCAAAGTTGTCATATGGGGCAAGACTAGGAATGTCCTCGGGTCTTCCAGGCGAACACCGCGACCCGTCATGCGACCACCCGGAAAGAATGGTGGCAGTCCGAGCGACGGGGCGAGAGCCAAGGTTCGCATCACCCCCGCAGCTGCTTCCTCAGCCGCCTCGCTCGGAACACGTTTCACAAGCGTTCCCTAACGCTGTCATAGATCCATCGATTGAGTGGACCGTCGTCCACAATGGCTCTCACGGTCGGTTCGCCTTCGTCTCCAATCGCTGCGGCAGCAGCGACCAAATCCGGGCGCGCAGCAGGCCCAAGCTGCTCATACAGAGCGCCCAATTCCTCAACCTCCCAGCGGCCGTGGCGCGCCAAGACGTAGGCCATCCTGGACCGCAATGAGCCCGGCCACCTGACTCCGGTGTGCTCCCTCACCCAAGCTGCCATGTCTTGCGACAAGGGGGTTGGTGGCAGTAACGCACTCCCGATCCACTGACTCTGCCAGGGCGACAGGTGCTGACGGCCACCAACCGTCCAGCTCTCGATCAGTCGGGCGACCGCTTGAGGATGGGCGTCGCGAATGCGAGACAAGTACCGCCCCACTGCTTTCGCGTACTGCGGTTCCTTGCGAAGTATTGGGAGGCAATGCTCTAGGGCGTCATCGCCGTGCCGGAACCCAAGGCTGTCCAAAGACTGCGTGAGGAGCCGCCTCAAGACTCGCGGAGGGACCGTTCCCGGTTCGACCCTCTCCCGCCAATACCTCAGCGCCCTCGATGCCGCTTCAACGATTTGCTCGTCAGAGGGTGCTGCATCATCGCCATCCTCATCCTCCTCCTCTTCCGAGGTCAGGAACTCACCGGAGTAGGGATCGAACCCCTGGAAGTCAAACTCCACGGCTAGAGTGATGTCAGACCAAGCTGTGTCTGAAGCAGTAATCCACTCCACGTACTTGGCCTTCGAATAGATGTGCGTCTTGGAGTCATTGAGGGAGAAGCCCAGCCGGCGTACTTCTTCGCTCAGTGCTTCCAACGCTGGCCCAACCTCCCCTGGAGTCTCACAAACGAACATGAAGTGAGCTTGCCCCCGTTCGCCGGACACCCAACACTGGGACGAACGATCCCAGGGGA
>JBBDHX010000046.1:0-12268 GCA_040880745.1 Actinomycetota bacterium | reverse complement strand
GGCGCTCGCAAGCGCCGCGGCCGGCCGCCCCAGCGGCGATCCGATGCTGGACTTCGTCTTCGGTGCGATCGCCGGCTCCGGTCCGGATGCGGTGGTGTTGGCGGGGGAGCGCTTGGGGTCAGCGTCCGGGGCGGCCGCGCTCATCGCCCACGGCGCCGGGGCCGGTTTCGGCTACGTCACGCGCCGCGCGGGAGATCGAGGGGCCCTGCGCGCAGGCGTGCACCCGCGCCTGCTCCCCGGCGGGCGGTCCTTCGACCGGGCCGAGGAGCGGGCCGAGGTCGAGGCGGTCTGGGGGCCGATCATGGCGACCGACCCCGGCCGCGACACCGCGGGGATCCTCTACGCCGGTGCCGAGCACGAGCTCGACGTGCTGTTCGTAGTGGGCGCGGATCCGCTGCGGGACCTCCCCGACACGGCGCTCGTTCGCCGCGCCTTGCAGAACGTGGAGACGGTCGTCGTCGTGGGGACGGAGCTGGGCGACCTCGCCCCGTTCGTGAGTGCCTTCCTGCCCGCCGTGCCGGTCGTGGAGCGCGACGGGCATCTCAGCACCTGGGAGGGACGTGCGCAGCGCGTGCGACCGGCACGGTCTTCGGCGGGGCTCAGCCGCCCGGATTGGGAGATCTTCGCCGGTCTCGCCCTCGCTCTCGGTGGAGACCTGGGCTTCGAAACGCTCGAGGAGATCCATGCGGAGATGGGCCGGCTGCTCGCACCGCGTGAGGCCGTCGCCCCTGCTCTCGCGGATGCCCAGAACGTCTTCGCCGCACCGGACCTGGAGCTGTTCACGTACCCCCTCTTGGTCGATGAGGGCCGTTCGTCGCGTGGGGCCCACGAGCTCAAGGCCACGTTCGAGGAGCCCGCGTTCGTCGAGGTCCACCCGGATACAGCGCGGGCCCACGGTCTGGAAGGCGCCACCGAGGCCCTCGTGCGCACGAACGCGGGGAGCGCGACCTTGCCGCTGCGGGTCACCGACCACATCGCACCGGGCGCTGCCTTCGTCCCCTTCAACCAGCCGGGCCTTGCGGCGGCCACGCTGCTCGTGAGCGGTGCCGGCGAACCGGCGGCCATCGGATCCGTGGCGCGCGTCGCCCCGGCGGAGGGCGTCGCATGAGCCCGATCGACTGGTTCGTGCTCGTGCTGCGGGTCGGCGTCGTCTTCTTCGCCCTGCTCATCGCGGTGATCCTGTACGTGTGGGTGGAGCGCAAGGTGATCGCGGACATGCAGACGCGTCCGGGGCCGTTGCGCGCCGGGCCGCGGGGGATCTTGATCACCCTCGCCGACGGGATCAAGCTGTTCTTCAAGGAGGGCATCGTCCCGACGAACGCCGACCGGCCCGTCTACCTGCTGGCACCGGTGCTCGCGATGATCCCCGCGTTCCTCGCGTTCGCGGTGATCCCCTTCGGTCCCCCCGTCCACCTGTTCGGACGCGAGGTTCCCTTGCAGCTCGCGGACCTGAACGTCGGCGTGCTGTGGGTGCTGGGCATGACCTCGCTCGGCGTTTACGCGATCGTCCTGGCCGGTTGGTCGAGCGGTTCGAACTACCCGTTGCTGGGTGGCGTGCGCTCAACGGCGCAGATGATCTCTTACGAGGTGGCGATGGGGCTCTCGCTCGTGGCGGTGCTCATGTACAGCGGTCACCTCCGGATGTCGGAGATCGTCGCGGCACAAGACCAGGTGTGGTACGTGATCCCCCAGTTCCCGGCGTTCGTCATCTTCTTCATCTGCGCGCTGGCCGAGACCAACCGCCCGCCGTTCGACCTGGCCGAGGCCGAGTCCGAACTGGTCGCGGGGTTCCACACCGAGTACTCCGGCATCAAGTTCGCGCTCTTCTACCTGGGTGAGTACGTCAGCACGGTCACGGTCTCGGCGATCGCGGTGACCCTGTTCCTGGGCGGGTGGCGCGGACCGTGGCCGGGCGGGTGGCCGGTGTGGTTGGGGGCGGTGCTCTGGTTCGTGTTCAAGGTCACCGCGGTGATCTACGTGATGATCCTCGTGCGAGGCACGTTGCCACGCTTCCGCTATGACCGGCTGATGAACTTCGGGTGGAAGGTCTTGATCCCTGTCGGGTTCTGGTGGGTCCTCACGACCGCCGCGGTGATCGCCTTGCCCGAGCGCTACGGCCGTTGGCGTGGGCTGTTCATCGCGGTCGGGTTCGCGGCTGCCGTCGGCCTGCTCGCGTCGATCGTGCGTCCGATCCTTGACCGCGAAGAGGTGAAGACGTGAGCCAGACGCCGACGCGCAGGTCCGCCGCGTGGTGGGCCATCGCCAAGGGGATGTGGACGGTCTTCAAGCAGACCTTCCGCGCGGACAACACCGAGCGCTACCCCGAAGAGATCGCGCCCGTGCCGGAGCGGTCGCACATCGGGCGCCACCTGCTGAACCGCCACCCCGACGGCCTCGAGAAGTGCATCGGGTGCGAACTCTGCGCGTTCGCCTGCCCGGCCGACGCGATCTGGGTGGAGGGGGCGGACAACGACCCCGAGCATCCCGTCAGCCCGGGGGAGCGCTACGCCGAGGACTATCAGATCAACTACCTCCGCTGCATCATGTGCGGCCTCTGCGTCGAGGCATGCCCCACGCGCGCGCTCACGCTCACCAGCCACTTCGAGATGGCGTTCACCTCGCGCGAAGACGCGATCTGGAGCAAGGAACGCCTGCTGGAGCCGCCGCCGCCGCTCGGGACCGACCCGGTGGATCGCGAGGCCTAGGGGTGGCGCTCGACAACGTCGTGTTCTGGGTGTTCGCACCCATCGCCGTCGCGAGCGCCGTCGCGATGCTCGTGATGCGAAGCGCGGTGCACGCGGCGCTGTTCCTGGTGGTGAACTTCTTCTGTATCGCGGTGATGTATCTGTTGCTGGACGCGCCGTTCCTGTTCGCGGTCCAGATCATCGTGTACGCAGGGGCGATCATGGTGCTCTTCCTGTTCGTGATCATGCTCCTGGGCGTCGATCGGAACGAGCCCATCCGCGAGCGGCTGGCAGCCCAGCGCGGGCTGGCGGTGCTGCTGGCGGTGGGGTTCGTGGCGGAGTTGTTCTTCGCGCTGCGAGCCGGGGTCGGGTTCGCGACGCTGGCGCCCGAGGGCTTCGACGCCGTGAACGCCCCCGGCAATCCGCAGGCGCTCGCCGAGGTCTTGTTCCAGGATTACTTCTTCCCGTTCGAGGTCACGTCGATCCTGCTGATCATCGCCGCCATCGCGTCGATGGTCCTGGCGCAGAGGCGGTCGCGTGCCGTGACCCAGGCCGAGATCGACGTGGACGCGACCGGCGCGGGGGCGGCAGGGTGAGGACGCCGATCGCGTACTTCGTGATGCTGTCCGGCATCTTGTTCGCGCTCGGCACCGTGGGGGTACTGACGCGCCGCAGCGCTTTGCTGATCTTCATGTCGGTCGAGCTGCAGCTGAACGCGGTCAACCTCTCGCTCGTGGCCTTCAGCCGCATGCACAACGATCTGGACGGGCAGGTCCTGGCGTTCTTCTCCCTGGTCGTCGCCGCGGCCGAGGTCGTCGTCGGCCTCGCCATCATCGTGGCGATGTTCCGTCGCCGGTCGAGCGTCGACGTCGACGATGCCCGGGAGTTGCGGTGGTAGCCGGCGAGGCGCTCACCGCGACGGGCGGTATGGCCTGGCTCTGGTTCGTCCCGGCGCTGCCGCTCGCCGCCGCGACCGTGAACCTCTTCCTCGGCCGGCGGCTGGGCAAGGCCGCGGGGGTGCTCGCGTCCGCCGCGATGCTCGCCTCGTTCATCGTGGCGGCGATCGGGGTCCGCGAACTCCTGTCACTCGCCCCCGAGGAACGCCTCGTCGTGCTGCATCTCTTCGACTGGATCTCGGTGGGCGCGTTCCGCGTCGGTGTCGATCTGCGGCTGGACGCGGTGAGCGCCACGATGATCCTGGTGGTCACCGGCGTCGGCTCCTTGATCCACGTCTACGCCATGGGGTACATGCAGGGCGACCCCCGGTACGGCCGGTTCTTCGCCTACCTCAACCTGTTCGTGTTCTTCATGCTCATGCTGGTCCTGGGGCAGAACTTCCTGCTGCTCTACCTCGGCTGGGAAGGCGTCGGTCTGTGTTCGTACCTGCTCATCGGGTTCTGGTTCGACGTGCCCGGGAACGCCGAGGCCGCGAAGAAGGCGTTCATCACCACGCGGATCGGCGACACGGCCATGCTCGTGGGGATCGCTTTGATCGCGGTGCACTTCGGCACGCTCGACTTCGACGCGGTGTTCGGTGCCGCTGGTGGGCAGATCACGCAGGCGACGGCGACGGCGATCTCGCTGCTGCTGTTCGCGGGTGCGATCGGCAAGTCGGCGCAGATCCCCCTGCACGTGTGGCTGCCCGACGCCATGGCGGGGCCGACCCCCGTCTCGGCGCTCATCCACGCCGCCACCATGGTGACGGCCGGCGTCTACCTCGTCGTTCGCACCCATGTCTTGTTCGAACTTTCCGAGGTTGCGCTCACCGTGGTGCTCGTGGTCGGGCTCGTGACGATGGTGTTCGCCGGGCTCTGCGCGCTCGCCCAGTGGGACATCAAGCGCGTGCTCGCCTACTCCACCGTGAGCCAGTTGGGGTTCATGTTCATGGCGGTGGGGATGCGCGCCTACGCCGTGGCGATGTTCTTCCTCGTGGCGCACGCGTTCTACAAGGCGTTGATGTTCCTGGGGGCAGGCTCGGTGATCCACGGTATGCACGAGGAGCAGGATCTGCGCCAGATGGGTGGTCTGCGACGGGTCATGCCCATCACGTTCGTCGTGTTCATGATCGGGGGCCTCTCGCAGGCCGGCGTGCCACCGCTGGCCGGCTACTTCGCCAAGGATGCGATCCTCGAGGTTGCCAACCACACGGGGCGGCTCGGCATCTACGTCCTGGGGACGATCGGAGCGCTCATCTCGGCCACGTACATCGGGCGCATGCTCTTCCTCACCTTCTTCGGGCAGGCCCGGAGCGAACTGGCGGCGCACGCGCATGAGTCACCCGCCGTGATGGTGATCCCGCTCGGCGTGCTCGCGGCCGGGGCGGCACTCATCGGTTTCGCGAACACCTCGCCGGAGGGTCGCGTCGGCGGGTTCCTCGAGCCCGTCACCGGTGCGGCGCCCGGGGGCGCGGGGCTATCTGTGTTCGCGCTCGGCGTGATCGCCACCACCGTCTCTGTGGCCGCGCTCGCGATGACGTGGCTCGTGCATGGGTCCGGCCGCGTCGACTGGATGGCCCTGCGCGAACGGATGGAACCGCTCGCGACAGCCCTGCAGAACGGCCTCTATCTCGACCGCGCGTACGACCGGCTCCTCATCCAGCCGGGCAAGGCGTTCGCGCGCATCAGCGCGTTCGTCGTGGACGCCAAGATCATCGACGGTGCGGCCAACGCGCTCGGGGGCGGCGTGCGACGTCTCGCCGATCGCGGGCGGCTGGTGCAGACCGGCTTCGTGCGCTCCTACGCCCTCGTGGTGTTCCTCGGCGCGGTCGGCGTCCTGGCCTTCGTCGGGAGCAGGTTGTGAACGACCGGATCCTCACCGTCGTCACGTTCGCGCCGCTCGTGGGGCTCGGGGTGTTGCTCGCCGGCGGGCGGGGGCTGAGCGACGAGAAGGTGCGCTGGACGGCGCTCGTGACCTCCCTGATCACGTTCGCGGCTTCGCTCGTGATGCTCGGCCGGTTCGACCGGACGGCGGAGGGCTATCAGTTGGTGGAGGACGCCACGTGGGTGGCGTCGGCAGGGCTCCGCTACCTGCTGGGCGTCGACGGGATCAGCCTGTGGCTCGTCCTGCTCAGCACGTTCCTGTTCCCCGTGTCGATCCTGGCGTCGTGGACGATCCGCGACGACGTGCGCCGGTACATGGGGGCCGTGCTGGTGCTCGAGACCGCGGTCCTGGGCTCGTTCCTGGCGCTCGACATCTTGCTGTTCTTCCTGTTCTTCGAGGCCATCTTGGTCCCCATGTACCTGTTGATCGGTGGCTGGGGAGGTGAGCGGCGTCTCTACGCCGCGATCAAGTTCTTCCTGTTCACCATGGCCGGCTCGGCGTTCCTCCTGGTGGCGGCGCTGTTCCTGTACGCCCACGCCGGCGACCAGCTTGGGCAGGGCACCTTCGACCTGCGGACCCTGCAGAACCTCACCCAGGGCTTGCCCGTGGACACCGCCCGGTGGCTCTTCCTCGGGTTCTTCGTCGCGTTCGCGGTGAAGGTGCCGCTCGTGCCCCTGCACACGTGGCTCGCCGACGCCCACACCGAAGCCCCGACGGCGGGTTCGGTGCTCCTGGCCGGGGTCTTGCTCAAGGTGGGCACCTACGGGCTGATCCGCTTCAACCTCGTGCTGTTCCCCGAGGCGTCGCGCTACTTCGCCACCTTCGTCTCGATCCTCGCGGTGATCGGCATCGTCTACGGCGCCGTATGCGCCCTGATCCAGATCGACGTGAAGCGGCTCGTGGCCTATTCCTCGGTGTCGCACCTCGGCTTCGTGGTGCTCGGCATCTTCGGGTTCACCCAGCAGGGCGTGACCGGCAGCGTCGCCCAGATGGTGAACCACGGCCTGGCGACCGGCGCGCTCTTCCTGTTGGTCGGGATGATCCATGAACGCACGCACACCCGGCGGCTGGATGAGATGGGCGGTCTCGCCACGCCGATGCCGTGGCTGCTGGGGGCCTTCTTGTTCGCGGTGTTCGCCAGCGTCGGGTTGCCCGGGCTGAACTCGTTCGTCGGCGAGTTCTTGGTGATCGTCGGGACGTTCGCGGTGAGCATGTGGCTCGGCGTGGCCGCCGTCACCGCCGTGGTGCTGGCTGCCGTGTACCTCCTGTGGTCCTACCAGCGGGTCGCGCACGGTCCGGTCCGGCCCGAGCACAGCATGCTGCCCGACCTGCAGGGCCGCGAGGTGCTGGTCCTGGCTCCTGTGCTCACCCTGTTGCTCGTGCTCGGCGTCGCGCCGTCCCTGGTCACCCGCGACGTGGATCCGGCGACCACGCGCGTCATCACGTATGTGCACCCCGGGGGCGTCACCGACGTCGGCGATGTCGCACGAGCGGGCGGGGGAGGAGCCATGACGCCTGAGATCCACCTCCAGCCGGTCCTGCCCGAGCTGATCCTGTGCGCCGCCGCGATCATCGGCTTGTTGTACGAGGCCTTCGCGTCGCGATCCTCGCCACGGATCCATCTCGCGGTGGCGTTCGCGGGCCTGGTGGTCGCGGCCGCGACTGCCGTCCTGCTGTGGGACTGGGCGGGGCCGGCGACCGTGCTCGGCGACACGGTGCGTGCCGACCGGTTCGGTGTGCTGGCGCGCTGCATCCTTCTCCCGGCGGCGCTCGTCGGGTCGTTGTACGCGCTGGCGGCGAGTGACCGCGACGCCGCCGGAACGCGGGGCGAGACGTTCCCGCTGCTGATGTTCGCGACGGCCGGGATGACGCTGTTCGCGGTCTCGAACGACCTGATCCTGGCCTTCCTCGCGCTCGAGATCCTGTCGCTGTCGCTCTACGTCTTGACGGGGATCACCGGAACCGCCCGTTCGATCGAATCGGCGATGAAGTACTTCTTGTTGGGCGCGTTCTCCTCGGCGTTCTTCCTGTTCGGGGTGGCGATGGCCTACGGCGCGACGGCGAGCACGAAGATCGACCAGATCGCCGGGGCGCTGTCTGGGCGGACGGGCTCGCAGGCGCTGGCGCTCCTGGCGGTGGCCTTCCTCGCGATCGGGTTCGGGTTCAAGGTCTCGGCGGCGCCGTTCCACATGTGGACCCCGGACGTGTACCAGGGCGCCCCGACCGCGGTGACCGCCTTCATGTCGGCGGCGACGAAGGTGGCCGCGTTCTTCGCGCTCACGAGGGTCTTGCTCGTCGCTTTCCAGTCGTCCACGTGGGACTGGGTGCCCATCGTCTACACCCTCGCCGTGGTCTCCGTCGTGGTGGGGTCGGTGCTCGCGATCGCGCAGACCGACGTCAAACGCATGCTGGCCTACTCGAGCGTCGCCCACGCGGGGTTCATCCTCACGGGGCTCACGAACGCGGAGTCGCAGGGGATCCGAGCGACCGTCTTCTACCTGGCGGTCTACGCCCTGATGACCCTCGGGTCCTTCGGTGTGGTGATGCTCGTCGCCTTCCGGGGCGAGGAGCGGACGGATCTGGACGGGTATGCGGGTCTGGCGAAGCGCAGTCCCGGGCTGGCGGCGTTGATGACCGTGTTCCTGCTGTCCCTCGCCGGGATCCCGCCCACGGGCGGATTCATCGCCAAGGTCGGGGTCTTCACGGCCGCGATCGAGGCCGGGCACTGGGAGCTCGCGCTCGTCGGCGTGATCGGGAGCGTGGTCGCCGCCTTCTTCTATCTGCGGGTGATCGTGGCGATGTACATGCGGCCGTCCCACGCGCCGGAGGAGGATCCCTCGGGTTGGACCCGGGCGGTCGTCGGGGTGCTCGCGGTCGCCGTCATGGTGCTGGGTGTGTTCCCCGGTTCGATCTCGGGCGTCATCGACCAGGCGGCGACCCTAGGATGGTGAGGTGATGCGGCGCGTGATCCCGGGTTTGGAGGCTCCCGACGAGGCCCTGGAGGCCGATCTCCGGGCGCGTCTGGATCGGGTCGAGGATGCCTTGGAGAAGGCCGTGGTGGCCGACTCCGATCTCCTGGCGGCCACGGCGAGGCACCTGCTCACCGCGGGGGGCAAGCGCATCCGTCCCATGCTCGTCCTGCTGTCGGGAACCTTCGGCGACCCGGCAGACCCCCGGCTGATCCCCGGGTCGGTCGCCATCGAGCTCACGCACCTCGCCACGCTCTATCACGACGACGTCATCGACGAATCCACCGACCGCCGAGGTGTCCCTTCCGCGAACGCCCGCTGGGACAACACGGTCGCCATCCTCACCGGGGATTACCTGTTCGCGCGGGCCTCGGAGATCTCCGCCGACCTCGGGACGGACGTCTGCCGGCTGCTCGCGCGCACGATCGCGGTCCTGTGCGACGGGCAGATCCGTGAGGCGGACGCGAGTGGCAGCCTGGGGCAGACGCAGGCGTCCTACCTCGAGGTGATCCGTCGCAAGACCGCGGTGCTGATCGCCGCGTCATGCCGGCTCGGCGGGATGCTCTCCGACGCCGAGGAGGAGGACCTCGAGACCTTGGAGGCGTTCGGCGACTCGCTCGGGATGGCGTTCCAGCTCTCCGACGACATCATGGATCTGACCGCGTCGCAGGTGGAACTCGGCAAGGAGCCGGGTACCGACCTGCGTGAGGGCGTCTACACGCTCCCGGTGCTGCACGCCGTGAACGAGGGTCCTCATCGCGACGAACTCCGGCGGCTGTTGTCGCACGGGGCACCCGACGGCGAGCGGCTCGATCGTGCGCTCGCGCTCATCCGCGACGGGGGCTCGGTCGAGCACGCCCGCGCCGCGGTGGCGGCCGAAGCGGCACGCGCGGTGGGACTCGCCAACCGGCTCCCCGCCGGTCCCGCGCACCACGCGCTGGTGCAACTGGCTCGGTTCCTCGCCATCCGCTGCGGCGCCGAGGTGCAGGCGTGAGGTCGCTCGGCGTGCGGGACCCGGCCGCGCGAAGGTCGCTGCTACGATACGGCGCGCCATCCGGGGACCGGCCTCGGGGCGGCGTCACGAGGGGTACCAGGCGGGCCTGAGGGTGGACTATTACGGCTCCTACGGCGTGATGCTCGCGGTCGCGGTCGCGGGCGGGCTGCTGGTCATCGTTGCCTTCACGGCAGCGCGTCTGATCGCCCCGCATCGCCCGGTCGACGGCAAGCTCACCACCTACGAGTGCGGCATCGATCCGGTCGGCGAAGGCTGGTCGCAGAGCCAGGTCCGCTACTACGTCTACGGCTTCTTGTTCGTGATCTTCGACGTGGAGAGCGTGTTCCTCTTCCCCTGGGCGCGGGTGTTCGAGTCGCTCGGCTACCAAGCCGTCGTGGAGATGACCATCTTCCTCGGCATCCTGGGCGCCGGCCTCCTCTACGCCTGGCGCAAGGGGGTCCTGCGGTGGGCGTGATCACCGAGAAGACAGCGCTTCCCAGGGTCAAGCCCGTCAAGTTCCTCCTCAACTGGGGGCGTCGCTATTCCCTGTGGGTCTTCAACTTCGGCCTCGCCTGCTGTTCCATCGAGTTCATCGCCGCCTCGACGGCGAAGAACGACTTCATCCGGCTCGGTGTCATCCCGTTCGCACACGGGCCGCGCCAGGCCGACCTCCTGCTGGTCGCCGGCACGCTCACGGACAAGATGGCCCCGGTCATCAAGCGCCTCTACGACCAGATGCCCGACCCGAAGTACGTGATCTCGTTCGGCTCGTGCTCCAACTGCGGTGGTCCCTATTGGGACTCCTACTCCGTCACGAAGGGCGTGGACCAGATCATCCCGGTGGACGTGTATGTGCCAGGTTGCCCTCCGCGGCCCGAGGCGCTCCTGCACGGGATCATCGAGTTGCAGAACAAGATCAAGGACGAGGACATCCAGGAGAAGTTCAGCAGTGGGACGACCGCTGTCATCTGAGGAGGTCGGTTCCCGCCTGCGGGCGCGGTTCGGCGACGGCGTGGAGGTCTCCGACTCGTTCGGGCACGCCGTGGCGGTCGTGCCGCGCGAGATGTACCACGATGCCGTCCGGTTCTGCCGCGATGAGCCCGACATCGCCTGTGATTTCTGCGACTTCACCGGCGCGGTGGATCTGGGTGAGGCGGGCCTGGAGGTCATCACGCACCTGTACTCGATCGAGCACCACCACAACGTGCGTCTCAAGGTCCGCCTCCCCTCCGAGGACCCGTCCGTGGCCTCGATCCACGACCTGTACGCCACGTGTGATTGGCACGAGCGCGAGACGATGGAGATGTTCGGGATCCGCTTCGAGGGACATCCGCGCCCCGTGAAGCTGCTGCTCGCCGAGCCGTTCGAGGGCTACCCGCTGCGCAAGGACTTCCCGCTCATGTCGCGCGAGGTCAAGCCGTGGCCCGGCGCCGTCGAGGGCGAGGAGGACGAGGACGAGTGATCGCCGCCTCCGTGATCGACAACCTGCTCGCGAATTTCTGGCTGGCGCTCCTGGTCAAGACGGCGCTCGTCCTGGGGTTCTTCCTCACGGTCCCCCTCGTGGTCGGCTACATGGAGCACAAGGTCCTGGCGCACATGCAAGGCCGCCTGGGACCGATGGAGGCCGGCGTCTTCCACGGCTGGGCCCAGCTCGTCGCCGACGGCGTGAAGTTCATCCAGAAGGAGGATGTCGTCCCGGCGGCCGCCGACCGCGCCGTGTTCTCCCTGGCACCGGCGGTGGCGCTGATCCCGTACATCGTCACGCTCGTGGTGCTGCCGCTGTCCGCCGAGGCGTACGCGCTCGATCTGGACGTGGGCATCTTCTTCGTGATGGCGATGTCGAGCGTCGGCGTGATCGGCGTGCTGATGGCGGGCTGGTCGAGCGCGAACAAGTTCTCCCTGATCGGAGCGCTCCGTGCCGCCGCGCAGTTGATCGCGTACGAACTCCCGCTGGTGCTCGCCGCGGCAGCCGTGGTGATGCTCGCGGGCACGATGTCGCTGCTCGGCATCGTCGAGGCCCAGCGCGACCTCTGGTACGTGGTCCCGCTGTTCCCCCTGTTCATCGTGTTCATGATCTCGGCGGTGGCGGAGTTGACCCGCCCGCCGTTCGACATGCCCGTCGCCGACTCGGAGATCATCTTCGGTGCCTACACGGAGTACACGGGTCTCAAGTTCGCGTTCTTCCTGCTCTCGGAGTACGGCGGCATCGTCGTGATGTCGGGGATCGCCACGGTGCTGTTCCTGGGCGGCTACCACGCTCCGCCGTTCCTCGGGTTCATCCCCGGGCTGTTCCAGACCATGGGGAAGATCTTCGCGCTGTCGTTCGTGGTCATCTGGCTGCGGGCCACGTTCCCGCGGCTGCGAGAGGACCAGCTCCAGCGGTTCGCGTGGATCGGGCTCGTGCCCTTCACGCTCGTGTGGATCCTCGGTGTCTCCGTGGCGAAGGTGGCCTACTGAGATGACGACCCCCCAGATGACCCGCGGGATCGGCCAGGGCTTGCTCAAGGGCCTGTCCGTCACCTTGAAGACGATGCTCCGCCCCGCCATCACGGTGCAGTACCCACACGTGAAGCCCGATCTGCCTCCGCGGACGCGCGGCGTGATCGCGCTCAAGCAGGAGAACTGCACCGTCTGCTACAAGTGCGCACGCGAGTGCCCGGACTGGTGCATCTACATCGACGCCCACAAGGAGTCGCACGAGCCCGCGGGTGGCGGCCGTGCCCGCAGCGCGAAGATCTTGGACCGCTTCGCGATCGACTACGCGCTCTGCATGTACTGCGGGATCTGCGTCGAGGTCTGTC
>JBBDHX010000045.1:0-12312 GCA_040880745.1 Actinomycetota bacterium | reverse complement strand
GGCCTAGGACACCACCCTCTCAAGGTGGAGACACGGGTTCGAACCCCGTTGGGACTACCACTGAAGCCGCAGGTTAAGAGGCCTGCGGCTTCGTGTTGTCGTTGACTCGAGCGGTGGGTCCCACAGGCGGCGCGGAACAGGCTCTTAGTCGCGCTGATCAGCCGCTTCTAAGGCCATCGCCAACTGCCTCCACGAACGATGTGCAAACGACTTCCACGCGCTCCGCCGGAACCCCCACGCGTAGCGCCTCCACGGCCATCAGCACTCCACGATTCGCCCGGGCTCCGAAGAGTTCGGCGAGGAATCTGACGCCGTCCTCCGATGGTGCCCGCGCGATCGGATCCGCGAGCAGTGGCCGGAGCCTCTCGAGGAAGGCGTCGACAGGCACCGCCTGCATGATCCGGTACACGTCGGCGGCGTCCTTGTCGGCGATCCGATCGTCCTTGCCCGCCTCCAAACGCTCGTGGAGCTTGTGGAGCTTCGCCACGACCAGCGCGGCTGGACCCGCAACCCGGACCGACAGACTTCGCGTCTCCGTGACCTCGAGACCGACGATATCCATGAGGTCGTTTGTCGATGACCACCCCTTCGAGTCCGGGAGCCTTGCGCGCCGCCATCCTGTCGTGAGGCTCGATCCGGGCACCCCTGCTCCCGCCGGGCGGCGCGAGTCCTTCGGGCACCATCAGGTCGACGGAGATGTTGACGACCTGCTCGCCGACTCGAACGCTCTTGGTCCAAGCGCCAGGCTGCTTGCCGTCTTGCGAGAACGCTCCGGCGCGCATCAACTCCTCGATGTGTGGCTCATCCGTCAGTTCACGCGGCGCGAGAGCGAGGTCGGCGTCGGTCGTGTAAGGAGCAACCGAGATGTCGGCGTCGCCGGTCCTCAGATATACGGCCTGAGCGCCGACGACGATCACCGCTTCGCTCTGTGGCCCGAGAGGTTCGAGCGCGTCCAGCAGGACCCGTCGAGCGGCGACGTACAGCGGGTCGTACTCAGTCACCCGACACTCCGCGTTCGGTCGCTTCGGCCATGGCCTCGATCGATGGGTAGCGCCATGTGCTCTCGGTCTCGCGCATCCAATCGACGACGGCATCGCCCTCGGCGGGCATCCGTCCACTGCCGGCCAGGCAATCCATAGCCACCTGGCTCGGCGCGGCCCACACCAGGCCGCCGTCCTGGACCGCGCGAGCGAACACGACCTCGTTGTCGGGGCGCACCAGGACGACGTCCGCGCCGGTCTCGGCCGGGAGCAGGTCGAGCTCCTGCGCCAGGTCGCGCGGCGACATCGTGTAGATGACGAGCAGTGTCGGCGCTGCGACGGGCGCTAGGCGCGCGGCTGCGAACGATCCGGAGATCGTGAGCGCTCCCTCCGGCCCGCGCGCCGCCAGCTGCTCCACGAGGCCGCGCGCCCCTTGCCGGGCGATGTAGCGGAAACTCCCCGTCGGACGGAAGAGGTCGAGCACCTGCGCCCTGCGCCGGAGCACGGCGGGCCAGTCGACTCCGGTGACGGGGCCCGGGCTCTCCCTCTCGATCAGTCCCTCGTCGCCAAGGGTCTCCAGGATGCGGGAGACGTATCCCTCATTGACGTTCGCTGCCTTCGCGATCTCGGCCCCGGTGTATGGCGGCGCGGCGTCGACCAGTACCCGAACGACCGCACCCACCTTCGCGCCTCTCAGCCCTCGTCGCGACTTGGTCGCCGAGGGGTCGCGCTGGGCTCCCTGGGTCTCGATGAAGACGCCCACCTGGTCGAGGCTGATGCGGATGTTCCCCGTCAGGTCCACGTAGCTGACGCTCTCCTCCACCAGCAGCTCACGTACCTTCGGGCTGACATAGGGCGCGATGACGAGGATCGGGTAGTACCCCAGCTGCTTGCGGAGGCGCCTCCACGGGCCGCCCATGAGAACCTGCACGTCGCGCACGGAAACGACCGAGCGAGCCACCACCGCGACCGGTGTCTGAGATGAGGGCTGCGGTCCTTTGATGATCAGGTCCTGGGCCTCGGGGTCACCCCCGAGGGAGATCTTCTCGATGACCCAGTTCGTGGGCAGGCGGCGAGTGAGCATGTCGATCGCCGCGTCCAGGAGCTGGCTCTGCGTCCGCTCCAGCTGATTGGCTTCCATCTTGCCTCCTTGCCTGACCTTGGCAAGGATACATGTGCCAGGCAAGGCTTGTCCAGTTTCGTCAACCCTTGCCCATCTCACATGTACGTGTCAGGGTCTGGCAATCTGGCAAGACACCGGGGTCGCGCTTCTCGTCATGGTGGCGGGGATACCCTCTCGAAACGAGGATGTCGCCCAGGAGGTTGGAAGACGATGACCGACGAGAGCACCAACTCCGGCCGGCACTTCGTGATCGCCCATAACCCCGAGGAGGATTCCAAGCTTCCGTACCTCCTGAGCCTCCCGCTCGAGGGCGCCCCGATCCTCAAGGCGCGCGATACCTGGCCGAGGGCATCGCGGATCTACTGTCACCCATTCGAGGACGTGTGGCCCGCTGGCGCGGAGGTCATCGAGGAGACACCGGTCGCCTCGTGTCGTCGCCGGGGAGCGGTGATCGAGCTGGTGCTCGACCGCCCCAGGAACACGCGGTCGCAGTTCGTGTTCACGGAGACGCGCGGACGGCCCGCGATCTTCTGGCAGACGCAGAAGGCGGCCCGCGCGGCGAACCCGGGCGCACGCGTGCCACGCCGCCGCGCCCTGAGCGAGACCTTCACGATCGCGATCGACACGAGGGAGCGCTACCCGTACCGCTTCGCCGGCAGAGATGTCCTGCTCGAGCGCGCGACGTTGCAAGCCGGGGACTACGCGATCCTCGCAGAGGGCGAGGTCATCGCGACGGTCGAGCGGAAAACCCTCGAGAACTTCACCGGCTCGCTCTCCGACGGCACCATCGCATTCCAATTGCAGCGTCTCGGCGAAGCGCCGCGCGCCGCCGTGGTCGTCGAGGCCCGCTACTCGGCGCTGTTCAAGCTCGATCACGTTCCGGCCGGATGGATCGCCGACGTGCTCGCCCGCCTGCAGGTCCGCTACCCGGAGATCCAGGTCGTCTTCGCCGACTCCAGGAAGTTCGCCGAGGAGTGGACCTTCAGGTTCCTGGCGGCGGCACTCGCCGAAGCGACCGACCGGATGCCGTAAGGCACAGCCGTGTTCGTATCGGATGGCGCGCTCATCCACGGGTTGCGGAGGGCGGCCTCGGCTGACGGAGGTTCAGGGATCGCTCGACGTGCGGCGCTCCTCGGCGCGCTCCCCCGCGGCGAGCCATGTGAGTCCACCGAGGCCGACCACGATGCTCCCGATCCCGCCGATCAGCAGGGCGGTCCTCGCACCCGCCGCGGCGACGACCGGACCCGCCATCGCCGTCGCGCCAAGTTGCGCGCCCGTCGAGAGCCCCGACGACGCCGCGAACACGCGCCCGCGCAACGCCTCGGGCGCGCGGAGATGGATCAGGGTCCGCAGCGAAACGTTGACGACCCCGTTCGAGACCCCCCCGAGCCCGAACAACACGGCGGCCGGGGCGAGTTGCGTCGTGAGCGCCGCCAGCGCGATCGCGACCCCGCCCCCGACGCCCGCGAGCGCGATCGCAGAGGCGTGCCGCCCGGGCTTGATGCGTGGCGCCACGAACGCGGCGCCGATGACCATGCCGCCGAGCCAGCCCGTCGCGAGCACCCCGAGGCCGAAGGCCCCGTCTCCCAGCACGTCGTAGGCGAAGAACACCTCCGCGACGTTGTCCATCGCCGCGAACACCACGACGAGCCCGACGACCACGAACGCCACGACGAGCACCCGATCGCGGGCCACCGCCCGCAGGCCGGCCATCGCCTCGGCCATCGGCCGCTCGCGAGGTGCGCCCGCAACCGGCGGGCGCCGAGCACGCAGGACCACCATCGCGATCGCCACCCCCACGAACGTCCCCGCGTCCACCAACAGCGCGGTCTGCGTCGAAGCCATGATCACGAGCGTGCCCGCGGCGATGGGCCCCAACACCCACCCGGCGTAGCGAGACGCCTCGACGGCGGCGTTCGCCCTCGTGATGTCCCCGGTCGTGACGGCCGGCACGAGCGTGAAGGTCGCCGGCCCCGCGACCGACGCCGCGGCCCCGAGCAGGAAGACCAGGAACAAGATGGCGAGGAACCCATCCGCGAACGCCAGCGCGGTGGCGAGCGACGCTTGGACGACAGAGGCGAACCGGAGCGCGCGACTGGACTCGGTCCGGTCCACGAGCCATCCCGCGAACGGAGCCAGGACCACCTGCGGAAGCACGCCGGCGACCAGGAGCGCCGCGACCGCGGGGCCTCCCTCGCCCTCGCCGACGCCTCCGAGGCTCACGCCCCCGTGGACCTCTGCGACCTTGATCAACAGGGCCGTGATCGCGAGTTCATCGCCGAACGCGGACAAACCCATCGCAGAAGAGAGGACGCGCAGATCCCGCGAGGACCGCGGGCGGGCGGGAGCGGTCATACGGCGGCGGAGTGTAGCCCCCGACGGACCCGGGCGCTCAGCACCCGAAGTCGATCCAGACCGGTCCTGCGCCCACCGCTACACCTGAGGCTTTCGCGCGGACCCGCGTGCGATGGCGGTACTCGCGCATGGCTCGGCGTGGGAAGTCGGCGTGCACCAGGCATCGCCAGTCGGGGTTGAGCTCGTAGCGGTAGGGGCTGTCCAGCGTCTCGCGATGCCCGATCACGTTGCCGACGTTGATCTCGAACTTCGCCATGAGCCAGACCGTGAGCCGGAGCGACGCGCGCATCTGCCGATCGTTGTCCAAGACCCCGCGGTCGCTCGTGCCGACATGCTCGATCCCGATGGATGTGTAGTTCATGCCGACGGCGTGCCGGCACCTGATCCCGAGCCGCACCAGCTGATAGATGGTCCCGTCGGTGTGGATCACGAAGTGCGCGCACGTCCCGGGGAACTCACCGTTGTGCTGCGTGTTGGCCGCGAAGGTGTTCCACGCGCCCTGCCACGTCGTGCCCGTGGTGTAGTGCTGGACGATGACGGCGGGGTCGCGCAGCCGCCACGTCCGCACGCCGTAGTGCCGCAGCGAGTAGCCGCCCATCTGCCGTTTGCGCGTGTCGCCGAACGGGATGGGCTTCCACACGATCGGCGGCTTGATCGACGCGACGTTCACCACAGCGTCGGGGGCGAGCGCTCGTGCCCCGGCCGATGGGGCGGTTCCCGCCACCAGCGACACCACGGCGGCGAGGGCGGCGGCGCGGATCATGCCGGGGCGCGCATGCGAGCGACGGTGCGTTCGCGTCCCAGGAGCACCAAGGACTCCGGTAGCGGCGGGGAGATGTGCGAACCCGTCACCGCCGCACGCACCGGCTGCCAGCCCTTCGTGCGGTTGAGGCCGGCCGCGCCTGCCACGGCGTCCAACGCTTCCGCGATCCGCTCGGCGTCCCATACCTGCACAGCATCGAGCGCATCGGCGGCGGCCTTGAGGTAGCCATCGGGCGCCTTCGCGAGCAGGTCCGACGCCTTGGTGGTCGGTGTGAGGTCGTCGCTGAAGAGGAACCGCAGGAGGTCGGGGGCCTCGGCGAGCGTCTTCATGCGCTCCTTGACCAGCGGCATGGCCGCGAGCAGCACGGATGGTTCGACGCCGATGCCGGCTTCGGTCAGGAAACGGACGCAGCGCGCCGCCAGGTCGTCGTCGTCCAAACGCTGGATGTAGTGGTTGTTGAGCCAGGTCAGTTTCTCCGTGTCGAACGCGGCGGGGTTCGACGACACGCGGGCGAGGTCGAACGCGGCGATGAGTTCGTCACGGGTGAGGACCTCGCGGTCTTCCCCCGCGCTCCAGCCGAGGAGGGCCAGGTGGTTCACGAGCGCCTCCGGGAGGAACCCCTGCTCGCGGAAGGCCAGCACGCTCGTCGACCCATGCCGCTTCGACAGCGGCTTACGGTCGGCGCCGACCACCTGGGGGACGTGGGCGTAGGCGGGCGCCGTGCCGCCGAGCGCCTCGATCACCGCGATGTTCCGCGGCGCGGCCGTCAGCAGGTCGTCCCCCCGCACCACGTGCGTG
The DNA here is from genome assembly GCA_040880745.1 of Actinomycetota bacterium. GTDB lineage: Bacteria > Actinomycetota > UBA4738 > UBA4738 > HRBIN12 > AC-51. The sequence continues at coordinate 6,293 of JBBDHX010000045.1, read as the reverse complement.
ATGCCCATCGACAGGTCGTCCACGGCGACCGCCAACAGGAACAGCGGCGAGCCGTCGGCCCGGCGCAACACGAAGTCTTTGAGTTGGCCCGCCGCCCAGCGAACCTCTCCCTTCACCAGGTCCTGCAGCACCCACTCGTGCTCCGGCATCCGGAACCGGATCGTGGGGAGGCGGCCCGCCGCTTCGTACGCGCCTCGTTGGGCTTCGGTGATGTCGCGGCAGCGGCCGTCGTAGCCCGGCGCGTCACCACGTGCTCTCGCCGCCTCGTTGCGCTCCTCGAGTTCCTCCGGGGTGCAGTAGCAGCGGTAGGCGTGCCCGGTGCCGAGCAACTTCTCCACGTGGTCGTCGTAGATCGACGCGCGCTCGGACTGCCGGTACGGGCCGTGCGGGCCCCCCACGTCGGGGCCCTCGTCCCAGTCCAGGCCCAACCAGCGGAGGTCATCCAGGACCCCGCGGTAAGCCTCCTCGGTGACCCGCGAGGCGTCCGTGTCCTCGACCCGCAGGACGAAAGCGCCACCGTAGTGCCGCGCCCAGAGCCACGAGAACAGCGCGCTCCGCACGTTGCCGACGTGCAGCGAGCCCGACGGTGCGGGCGCGAACCGGCACCGGACCTCGTTCACGGCCCCTGCACCTCGTTACGCAAGACCCCGATCCCGTCGACCTCGACCTCGACGACATCCCCGTTGACGATCTTGCCGACGCCCTCGGGCGTGCCCGTCAGCAAGACGTCACCGGGCAGGAGCGTCATGAACGAGGTCACGTACTCGATGAGGGTCGCGACGCCGAAGGTCAGGTCCGTGGTGCTGGCCCGCTGGCGTGTGTCGCCATTCAACCGGGTCTCGATGACCACGTCGTTGGGATCGACGTCCGTCTCGATCCACGGGCCGAGAGGACATGACCCGTCGAACCCCTTCGGCCGGGTCCACTGGTCGTCGGTCTTCTGCAGATCGCGCATCGTGACGTCGTTCGCACACGTGTAGCCCAAGATCACTCTGAAGGCTTCCTCGGAACGGATGTTGCGGGCCAGGCGCCCGATCACCACGGCGAGTTCGCCCTCGTAGTCGGTGCGCCGGCTCATCGCCAGGAGCCGGATCGGGTCGGCCGGGCCGATGACGGCCGTCGAGGGCTTGAGGAACATCAGCGGCTCCTCCGGGACCTCCATGCCGAACTCGGCCGCATGGGCCGCGTAGTTCTTCCCGACACACACGAGTTTCGAGGGCAGTACCGGCGCCAGGAGCAGGACGTCGTCCAACTCGAGCTCCTCCCCGGTCGGCAGAGGGTCCTCGAAGAACGTGCCCTGCAGGACGCGGACGGTGTCCTCGCCGGACGCGATGGCGCCGTGGGCGATCCGGTCGCCGTGGCGGAATCGCAGGAGTCGCATCGGCGTGGGAGGCTACCGCATCCATGCAGCCGATCCGCCCCGCGGACCCACGGCGCTCGCCTTGGCCGTCATGCCGCCGGCCCGCACCCGCCCCCGCAGATCATGGCGCTGCTGCTGCCCCTGACCCCGTCGTCGATCTCGGTGGACCTGCCGATCCGACGGCCGCGGCGCGATCCGGAGGAGGCCTGGCAGGCCTCACACGCGCTCGCCGCCAGTGAAGGTCACACCCACCTCGCGCCAGGCCCCCCCGATGTGCTCGACGGGCGCGAGCGAGGTCAGCTCCTCCCCCGGCGCATCGTGCAGCGCGACCTCGAACGAACCGGCGTAGGCGGGCCCGACCTCCACGTCCCGCGAGCGGAGCACCACGAGTTCGTCGAGCGCATCGCCCGCCGCCGGGTCGATCGCCGGCATCCGCCGCGTGTGGAGCATCGGGTGGGCGTTCACGAACCCGGCGGTGTCGCTCTCGCGTTCGATGGTGAACGTCGCATCGATCAGGCGGCGATCGTTGGACGCGAGCGTCGCACCGAACCGCCCGCCTGGAGCCAAACGCGGACCGGCCGATCCCACCGTGACAGGTCGCGTCATCCAGATCGAGCCCAGCTTCTTCGGGTACCCCTGGTACCAACCGCGTGCGAGCGCGAAGTCCTTGTCCACCCAGATCAGCACGCACCGCGAGAAGGTCTCGCCGCCGTACCGGCAGCGCACGACCACGAACGCCTCCTTGTATTGGGACCGGTAGGGGTCGAGCAGTTCGGACCCGTCGGGCCCCGAGCTCTGCCAATCGGCGAAGATCACGGCCACCGCGTCGGGATCGTCCTCGGCGGGATCGACACCGGGCGGGAGCCACCGGGCCACCGATCCTGCAGCCGCTCGGTACTCGAGCGTGAGGACCTGGCCCGAGTACCGCCACGGTGGTGCGGGCACGATGGAGGCCAGGCCGTCGGGTGAGAGCGGGAGCATGAAACCGTGCAGGTCCGCCACGGCCGCATACTACGCGGGTGGAAACGCGCCGGATCGTGGTGGAGGGTGCGCCCCGCACCGTGGTCCGCGACGGCGGCGACCTGATCTCCCCGGACGGGCTGCGCGTCCGCGCGGACGAGGCCGTCCACCTGCCGCCGGTCACCCCCACGAAGATCATCTGCGTCCACCTGAACTACGAGAGCCGTCGCGCGGAGTTCCAGGCCACGCTCGGCGTGGCGCCGACCTACTTCATGAAGCCGGTCAGCGCGCTCAACGCACACGGCGCCGCCGTGGTGCGGCCGCCACGATGCCACTACCTGAACTACGAGGGCGAGATCGCGATCGTCATCGGCGCCCGGACGCGGCACGTGAGCCCCGAGGAGGCCGGAGCACACATCGCCGGCTACACGGTGGCGAACGACCTCGGCTTGCACGATTTCCGCGACACCGACGCCGGCTCGATGCTCCGGGTCAAGGGCGCCGACACCCTCTGCCCGCTCGGACCCGGGCTCGTGGACGACTGGGACTTCCACGACGAACGCATCGAAACGCGCGTGAACGGCGTCACGGTCCAATCCGGATCGACCGCGGAGATGATCTGGGACATGCACTACCTGGTGGCCGACATCGCGCGGACCATCACGCTCGAACCCGGCGATGTGATCCTCTCCGGGACGCCCGCGAACTCCCGGCCCGTCGAGCCGGGCGACGTCGTCGAGGTGGAGGTCGAGGGTCTCGGCACGCTCCGCAACACGATCGTCGAAGGCGAGATCCCCGTCCGCGAGGACCTCGGCGCACAACCCTCCGCATCCGAAGAGGTCATCTCCACCGCCTTCGGCGGCGACTGGGAGTTCCGCGGCATTCGCCTGCCCCGCCGCGACTGATCCGCGCGCCGAGCGCTGCGCGTGCCGCCACCGCGGCGTATCCTCGCGGCACCGTTCGGGTACGAAGGAGTCGCGGTCGATGGACGTCAGAGGGGAACGGCTCCGGCTGCTCTGGTCGGATCTACACGGGATCGAGCGCGGGAAGTACCTCTACGGCGACTGGCCCTCCCGGGCGCGCGCGAACTTCTGCCTGGCAACGTTCCCGCTCACGTTCGACCGCGAGATCCTGGACATCCCCGGGCTCGCCTTCGACGTGGGGCTCCCCGACCTGGAGGCGACCCTCGACACCACGTCGCTGCGCCCCGGCTGGGAGCCCAACACGGTGGTGGGGATCGGCGAACTCTCGCACCGCAGGGCGCCCCTGACCGTGGACCCGCGGATGGCGCTGCAGCGCGCGGTGGAAGCCTGGCGCGCCAGAGGGCTGGAGCCGCAGATCGCCTTCGAGTACGAGTTCTACCTCCTGCAGCCCGACGGCGACGGCGGCTGGGCGCCGCTGTCCACGCCGGCGTCGCGGGTCTACGGCACGGGCATGGCGGTTGACCCCGACGGGGTCGCGAACGAGATCGCCGAGACGGCGGCAGCGTGTGACCTGGCGGTCGAGGCCTGGTGCACCGAGTTCGACGACTCGCAGTTCGAGGTGAACATCCGCTACCGCGACGCCGTGCTGGCGGCCGACGATGCGTTCTTGTTCCGGGTCCTCGCGCACGAGGTGGCGTCGCGCCGCGGGCACCGCGCCACGTTCATCGGACGGCCGTTCGCCGACCGGGGCGGCTCCGGGCTGCACGTGAACATCTCGTTCCGCGACACCGAGGGCCGCAACGTCTTGGAGGACACCTCCGCGCCCGACGGGCTCTCCGGCCTGGCGCACCAGGCGATGGCCGGGATGCTCGCGCACCACGCGGGGACCGCGGCGATCTGCGCACCCACGGTGAACGCCTACAAGCGCCTGCAGCCCGACATGATGAACGGCTATTGGGCGAACTGGGGCCACGACGACCGGACCGTCGCGATCCGCATCAGCCCCGATCGCGGCCCGTCGACGCGGCTGGAGAACCGCGTGCCCGACGGCGCCTGCAACCCGTACCTGGCGGCCGCCGCCCTGCTGCACGCGTGCCGGTTCGGCGTCGAGGACGCGATGGAACTCCCCGCGATGCAGCCGCTCGGCTCGCCGGCGGCCGCCGAGGTGCACGCGCCCGCGAGCCTGGCCGAAGCCCTGGACGAACTCGGCCACGACACGCGGCTCGTGGAGGCGCTCGGTGCCCCGTTGATCGAGGCCTTCACCATGCTCAAGCGCGCCGAATGGGAGCGCTACATCGCGGTGGCGCCCGAGCCTGAGACCACCGACCTCACGCAATGGGAACTCGACTACTACATGCCGTTCTTCTGATGCGGGGATCATGAGCACCGCCCTGGACGGCATCGACCTGCAGGACCCCGACGCCTACGTCGAGCGGGTCCCGTTCGAGTGGTTCGACCGGCTGCGTGCCGAACACCCGGTGATCTGGCATCCGGAGCCCGAGCCGAACGCGGGGTTCTGGGCCGTGACCCGCTACGACGACCTGACGCGGGTCCACATGGACTGGGAGACGTTCTCCTCGGAGACCGGAGCGGTCTCGCTGGAAGAACTCGATGAGGAGCAGCTCGAGATCCGCCGGTCGATGCTGGAGACGGATCCCCCGCGCCACACCGAACTGCGGAAGATCTGCTCCAAACGGCTGAGCGCCCGCGCCGTCGGCGCCTTCGAGGACTGGATCCGCGACGTGGCCAAGGGGGTGCTCGATCAAGCCTTGGGCACCGACGAGCCGTTCGACTTCGTGGCCAAGATCAGCCGTGAACTACCCATCCGGTTCCTGTGCTCCATCTTCACGGTCCCCCAAGAGGACGCTCCCCAGCTCATCTCCTGGGGCGACCAGATGATCGCGAACCAGGACCCCGAACTGTCACGCGCGCAGGTGGACCTGGCCGACACCGAGGCCTACCGGCTGCTGCCCTTCCGATCCCCTGCCGCCCTGGAGGTCTTCGCCTACGCCGACCGCCAGCGCGATGAGCGGCTGGCCGAGCCGGCCGACGACATCCTGCAAGCGCTCACGGTGGCCCAATCCGAGGGCGTCCTGAACGAGCGCGAGTACCACAACTACTTCGGGGTCCTGATGATCGCCGGCAACGAGACCACGCGCCACACGATCACGGCGGGCATGCGGGCGCTGATGGATCACCCCGAGCAGATGGCCTATCTCACCGAGCACCCCGAGGCGATCCCCGCCGCCACCGAGGAGATCCTGCGGTGGGCCACCCCGGTGATGCACTTCCGCCGGACCGCGACCCGCGACGTCGAACTGGGTGACCAGCAGATCCGCGCCGGCGACAAGGTGGTCACGTGGTACGTCAGCGCGAACCGCGACGAGGACGTCTTCCCCGACCCGTACCGGTTCGATATCACCCGCACGCCCAACGACCACGTCACGTTCGGACCCGGCGGCCCGCACTTCTGCCTGGGCGCCCACCTGGCGCGGCTGGAGACGCGGATCCTGTTCTCGGAACTGCTCCCTCGGTTGGCGTCGATCGAGCCCGCCGGTCCGGTAGAGCGCATCCGTTCGAACTTCGTCAACGGCATCAAGCGGATGCCGGTGCGGGTGCGCTAGGCGTCTCGGTTCGAGGGGGCTCCAATCGGCACCGTCCGTACTCCTCGCTTCGGGACCTGGCTCCGGCCGTGTTCGCCGAGCGATGGAGGATGGACCATCAACCCGCTGGGCTCTCATAGCGGGTGGATCCGGAAAACGGGGTCAGGCCAGGCTCCTTACGACCACCGCCCGTCGCCGTTGGCATCAGCGCCTCGCTCGGCACGCTCACGCCCGTCGGGTTGCGACGTCTTCGAGGTGGCATACGCCGCCTGAGGTATGGTCTGCCCTGTGAACCGTTGAGTCGGAACACTGGGATCCATCACGCCACCTGGATCGGGTAGGGGTTCATCATCTCGAACTCGATCGGGGTGCGCATCCCGAGCGCGCTGTGCCGCCGCTTGCGGTTGTGGAAGATCTCCAGGTACTCGAAGATCGCGTTGGCGAGCT
>JBBDHX010000044.1:0-12356 GCA_040880745.1 Actinomycetota bacterium | reverse complement strand
GAGAAGAACGTCGTCACGGCGATCCGCGACGCCCTGCACGACGAGATGGCCGACGACGACCGCGTCGTGCTGCTCGGCGAGGACGTCGGCCAGCGCGGAGGGGTGTTCAAGGTCTCCGAAGGCTTCCTCGATGAGTTCGGCGAGCAGAGGGTGGTGGACACGCCGTTGGCTGAGTCGGGGATCGTCGGTGTCGCGATCGGCATGGCGCTGCACGGCCTGCGGCCCGTCGCCGAGATCGAGTTCGCGGACTTCATCCACCCCGCGTTCGACCAGATCGTCTCGGAGGCGGCCCGGATGCGCTACCGGACGAACGGTGATGTCGGGGTCCCGATGGTGATCCGCGCCCCGTGCGGTGGCGGGATCCACGGAGCGCTCTACCACTCGCAATCGATCGAGGCTTTCTACGCGCACGTCCCCGGTCTCAAGGTCGTGATGCCTTCCACGCCCGCGGACGCGGCCGGCATGTTGCGAGCGGCGATCCGCGACCCCGACCCCGTGCTGTTCCTCGAGCACAAGAAGTGTTACCGCCTGATCAAAGGCGAGGTCCCCGAGGGATCCGCCATGACGCCGATCGGACCCGCGGCGGTCAGGCGCAGCGGCACCGATCTGTCCGTGATCACCTACGGCTACGAGGTCCACCGATGCCTCGAGGCCGCCGAACGCCTGGCCGCCGACGAGGGTATCGAGGCCGAGGTGGTCGATATCCGGACCCTCGCACCCCTTGACACCGAGACCATCCTGCGCTCCGTCCGCTCCACGTCCAAGGCGATGGTGGTCTACGAGGACAACCGAACCTACGGGGCGGGTGCGGAGATCACGGCCATGATCGCCGAGGAGGCGCTGTTCGACCTGGACGCTCCACCGGTCAGGATCGGTGGTCCCGACATCCCGGCGATGCCCTACGCCGCAGCCCTCGAGCACTTCTACATGGAGCCCGAGCCCGACCACATCTACCGGGCGATGCGCGAGCTCGCTCGCACCTGAGCCTCATCCCAACGGGCTAGGAACCGCTCACCCGCTGGCGAAGAGTAGACCCCCGGTCGGCCGGGTACAGGGGGGGACCGAAGGGCCCGATACTGCGAGTGACGTGACAACACGCAACCGCGCCGGCATGGAACCGAGGCGGCCGACCGGGCTCCGCGACCTCCTGGTCGCGACGGTCGTCGTCGCCGCGCTCTTCACGATGGGCCGGTTCCTCCGCATCTTCGAGCAGGTCGATCACGCGATCGCCATGTCCACGTTCGTGGCAGAGATCCTCGCACTCGGAGCGCTCCTCATCGTGGCGCTCACGGTCCTCGCCGCGCGCCGTTGGCGCCACGCGATCCGCGAGACCGATCTGCGGCGACGTGCCGAGGCGACGTATCGAGCGCTCGTGGAGGGATCGCCGGCCGTGACCTACACGTGGGACGCGGTGAAGCACCGCCACCTCTACGTGAGCCCGCAGATCGAGACCATGTTCGGGTACTCGCCGAAGGACTGGGGCGAGGACATGTGGATCCGCGCCGTGCATCCCGACGACGAAGCGGGACTGCTCGCCGCCTCGGCCGCAGCCGACAACGGCGAACTCGCGCACTTCTTCCACGAATACCGGATCCACAGCGCGGATGGCAGCGTGCATTGGATCCACGACGAGTCGCGGAACGTGGGATGGGCGGCCGACGGCACGCCCACCCTCGCCCAGGGCGTCATGACCGACATCACCGCCGCTCGTGAGGCCGACGCCCGGGCTTCGGAGGCCGAGGCGCGTTTCCGCACCATCGTCGAACGGGTCCCCGCGGTGGCCTACGTCTGGGACGGAGCGGACGAGCCAGGCTCGGCATCGGCCGGCTACATCAGCCCGCAGATCGAGGGACTGCTCGGGTACTCCGCGGAGGAATGGCTCGACCACCCCGACGCCTGGGGAGCGCACGTGCACCCGGAGGACCTCGATGGCGTCCTGCGGGCCTGGAGCGCTGCCGTGGCCGCCGGGGACACGTTCACCAGTGAGTACCGGATCCGCACGGCGGACGGGAGTTGGGTCGTGTTGCGCGACGAGGCGGCTCCGGTCGCCACGGGCGAGCGAGGGCAACCCGTCTACCAAGGCGTCATGCTCGACGTGACGGCGCGCCGGGCCGCAGAGGACGCGCTGCGCGAGGCGGATGCACGCGCTCGTTCCCTGCTGGAGAACCTCCCCGTCACCGCCTACATGGCTGACTACGAGACCGAGCCGCCGTATGCGACGTACGACCGCTGGATCGGCCCGGGGGTCACGGCGCTCCTGGGCTGGAGCCAGGACGAGTGGCTCGCCGACGACGATGCATGGGTCCATCACCTACACCCGGAGGACCGGGACCAGGTCCTGGCGGCGTGGCGCGAGGCGATCGCGACGCGTATCCCGTTCGTCGGGGAGTACCGGATGCTGCACCGCGACGGCCACACCGTGTGGGTCCACGAAGAGTCCCGCACGACTTCGGAAGGATCGCGCGTCCGTGCCGATGGGATCTACTCCGACATCACCGAACGGAAGCTGGCCGAGTCCGGCCGGCAGGATGCGGAGGTCCGCTTCCAGGCCCTGGTCGATCAGCTGCCCGCCGTCGTCTACCGGGAAGACGCGGAGACGGGGCGCACGAGCTACGTCAGCCGCCACGTCGAGCAGATGTCCGGCTACTCCCCAGACGAGTGGCTCGCGACCGAGGACATGTGGATCCACACCCTGCACCCGGAGGACCGCGACCGGGTCCTGGCGCTCGACGAGGAAGACGGCGACACGTGGTCCGCGGAGTACCGCTCCATCGCTCGAGACGGACGAGTGGCATGGCTCGCGAACCGCGCGGAACTCATCCGCGACGACGACGGAACCCCTCGGTTCTGGCAGGGGCTCATCTTCGACATCACCGAGCGCAAGGAGACCGAGGAGCGGATCCGAGCCGCCGAGGAGCGGTACCGATCGTTGGTCGAGGAGATCCCCGTCGTCGTCTACACAGACGCCGTCGACGAACTGAGCACCGCGCTCTACGTGTCCCCGATGTACGCGCGCATCACGGGCTACCCGGCGGTCCAGCGCATGGCGGACCCCGGGCTCTGGGCGCGGATCCTGCACCCGGAGGACCGCGAACGCGTGCTCGCCGAATCCGAGCGGACCAACCAGACGGGAGACCCCTTCGATATCGAGTACCGGATCGTGGCGGCGAACGGCCGAACGGTGTGGCTGCACGATCACGCACGCCAGGTTCTCGGACCGGAGGGGATCCCGGTCTGGCAGGGGATCCTCGAGGACATCACCGAACGACGCGGCGCCGAGCAGGACCTCGCCGAGGCGACACGGCGGTTCCAGACCTTGGTCGAGCAGATCCCCGCGATGACCTACATCGAAGATGCCGTGACCGAACGCGAGATCTACGTGAGCCCCCAGGTGGAGGCGATGCTCGGCTACACCCCGCAGGACTGGATCGAGATGGACGGTTGGGAGGTCGCGACGCACCCGGAGGACCGCGACCGCGTCCTGGCGGAGGACGCCCGCTCCGCGCGTGATGAGGACGTCTTCCGCGCCGAGTATCGCCTTATCGCGAAGGACGGCCACGTCGTGTGGGTGCGCGAAGAGGCGCTCCCCGTCGCCGACGCTTCGGGCGCGATCGAGCACTGGCAGGGCGTGCGCTTCGACATCACGGCGGAGAAGGAGTCCGAGCAGCAACTGCGCGCCGCGGAGGAGCGGTACCGGCTGGTCGTCGAGGAACTGCCGGCGATCGCGTACGTCGACGAGCGCCGAGACGACGGTCCGAGCCGGACGTGGCCGTGCATCTACGTGAGCCCCCAGGTCGAGACGATCCTGGGGTTCACCCCCGAGGAGTGGACGCACGGACCTGAGACCTGGGACGACATGATCCACCCCGACGACCTGGAGCGCGCTGCGGAGGCCGACGCCCGCCACTACGAACTGGGTGAGCCGGTCGACGTCGAACTCCGCGTCAAGAGCCGCGACGGCACCTGGCGCTGGCTCCGCGACCAGGCCGTGATCGTCCGCGATGAAACGGGCGAGCCGCGCTGGAGCCAGGGGATCTGGCTGGACGTGACCGAGCGTAAGCAGGCGGAGCTCGCGTTGCTCGATGCCGAAGCCCGCTACCGCGGGATCGTGGAGCACGTCCCCGCGGCCATCTACCTCGACCGAGCCGACGGATCGATGCAGACGGTCTACGTGAGCCCGCAGATCGAGGCGCTCACGGGATACTCGCCCGAAGCGTGGATCGAGCGACCCGGACTCTGGGAGAGCCTGATCGAACCGGAGGACCGTGAGCGCGTCATGGGACCGCATCTCGGGGCTATCGCCGCTCGCGACCCGTGGGTCGGTGAATACCGGATCCGCCATGCCGACGGACGCACGATCTGGATGCACGAAGAGATCGCCCACATCCCGGGGTCCGACAGCGACCCCGGCTTGGTCCAGGGGGTGCTCTACGACGTGACGGAGCGCAAGCTCGCCGAGCAGGCGCTCCGCGACTCCGAACAGCGCGAACGCCAAGCGGCCGAGCGGTTGCGCGCGCTCGATGAGATGAAGAACACGTTCCTGGCAGCGGTCTCGCACGAACTGCGGAGCCCGCTCACGTCGATCCTGGGGCTCTCGCTGACGCTCGAGCGCGCACCCGAGATCGGGCGCGAGGACCGAGACGACCTGCTCGTCCGGCTCGCAGCCAACGCGCGCAAGCTCGACCGCCTCCTCAAGGATCTGTTGGACATCGACCGGCTGAACCGCGGTATCGTCGAGCCGCAGTACCGGGTCGTCGACGTCGGGGCCCTGGCACGCCGCACGATCGAACACCTCGAGCAACTCGCCGGCCGTCACGTCCTCGTGGAGACCGACCCCGTGGTCCTCGCGGTCGACCCCGCCAAGGTCGAGCGGATCATCGAGAACCTGGTGTTGAACGCCGTCCGGCACAGCGAGGCGGACCGCACCATCTGGCTCAAGGTCTCCTCGGAAGGTGCAGGCGTCTCGATCATCGTCGAGGACGACGGGAGCGGCGTCCCCGAGGACCTCCGTGACGTCCTCTTCGAGCCGTTCCGCCAGGGGCCGACGGCCTCCCCGCACGCCCCCGGCACCGGGATCGGACTCTCGCTCGTCGCCAGGTTCGCCGAACTCCACGACGGGAGGGTCTGGATCGAGGACCGCCCGGGTGGAGGCGCGTCGTTCCACGTGTTCCTTCCCGGCCATGACACCGAAGGGTCCGCACTCGCCGCCGAGGAGACGCTCACGCCGACGGGAACCGGCTGAACGCTCCTCAGGCGGGACAGTCGAGGTCGCTCATGGCGGCTCGGAACGCCGAGCGGAACGCCACGGCCGCCGGAGGCGCCGCCGGCCCGAGCGCCGCGTACGTCTCGTCGTCGCCCATCCCCACCAGCAGATCTCGGTACCCGACGTGAGCGCGCAGCAACCGGTCGAGCACGGCCGGGTCGGCGAGACCGCTGCGGCTCAGGTTCCCGAAGGTCGGGTCCATCTTCTCGATCGCGCCGCGAACGACCGCGATCCGCGTCGAGGCCCCGTACCTCGCCAGGTCGTTCACGGTCGCCGCCAGGTGGCCCATGTCCCCGCAGAGGTCGGCCCGGACCGCGGTGGGATCAGCGCGACACGCAACGCTGAGCAGCAAGGCCGCGGCCACCAGCACCGGTCTCCGCATCGGCGGAGCGTACACTCGCTGCCGATGCCCGAACGCGACCACAACCCGGCGAAACGCCGCCTCCATCTGCCGATCGCGGGGGTCACGAACGGTCCCGGGGTGAACGTGCCGGGTGCACGCAAGCCACCGTGGCTCAAGGTCCGGCTGGCGAGCGGTCCGAACTTCGCGGGACTGAAGAGCCTGATGCGCGACCGAGACCTGCACACGGTGTGTGAGGAAGCGATGTGCCCGAACATCGGTGAGTGCTGGGAGGAGCGGGAGGCGACGTTCCTGATCCTTGGCGCCAAGTGCACGCGGCGGTGCGGTTTCTGCGACGTCATGACGGCCAAGCCCGACCCGGTGGACGAGGACGAACCGGCGCGGATCGCGGGGACGGTGCGTGCGATGGGACTCCGGTTCGTCGTGCTGACCGGCGTCGCCCGCGACGATCTGCCCGACGGCGGGGCCCGGATCTGGGCGGCGGCGGTTCGAGCGTGCAAGGAGGCGGTCCCCGGGATCGGCGTGGAGGTGCTGCCGAGCGACTTCAAGGGAGGCGAGCGCGACATCGCGACCGTGCTCGATGCCGGGCCCGACGTGTTCGCGCACAACCTGGAGACCGTGCGTCGCCTGCACGATCGTATCCGGCCGGCGTTCGGGTATGACCGCACGCTCGACGTGCTCCGTTACGCGAAACAGCACCGTTCCGGACAGGTCACGAAGTCCAACCTGATCCTGGGCATGGGCGAGACCTCCGAGGAGATCTCCTCCGCCATGCGCGACCTGCGCGAGGCCGGGGTCGACATCCTCACGATGGGTCAATACCTGCAGCCGTCTACCTTCCATCTGCCCGTGGACCGGTGGGTGAGGCCCGAGGAGTTCTCCGAGCACAAGGCGGCGGGTGAGGACATCGGCATCCCGCACGTCGAGGCCGGACCGCTGGTGCGTTCGTCCTACCATGCAGGCACCCAGTTGCGGCGGGCGCTCGCCGCAGCAGCGACTCCCGCCTAGGACCGGAGAGCGGAGGAGCCGGCCTGTAAGCCGGATCCTGTGCACGGGGCTCTCGCCCCGCCGGCGACCATCTCTCTCAGCCGGGATCACACCCGGCCGCGTCGCGGTTCGCCCGCGCCGTGCGGCCTACCCGGGAACTCGGACGGGCCGTCCTCGAACGCTCCCTGCTTGGCCTTGCTCCGGACGGGGGTTACCGAGCCGCGGCGGTCGCCCGCCGCGCTGGTGGGCTCTTACCCCACCGTTGCACCCTTACCGCCCGCGAACGGGAGGCGGTCTGCTTTCTGTTGCCCCTTCGCGAGGTCACCCCCGCCTGGCTCTCGCCAGCGTCCTGCCCTGCGGAGTCCGGACTTTCCTCGACCCGGACCGCGAACGGCCCGGACCGCGGCCGCCCCGCCGGCTCCTCCGCCATCACCGTACCGCTCAGCGGTCGCGCGCCGCCAGCCAGGCGTCCACCCCGACGTTGGCGAGACGGTCCGCGTCCACGTTACCCTCTCGGCGCACGTGCTCGAACGTCACCCGTTCGAACGTCGCGGCCAGGGCGCGCACGCGGTCGTACAACGGGCGAAGGTGCGCCGTCTTGACGCGGTACCGCCCGGTCAACTGGTTCACGAGGAGTTGGGAGTCCGAGCGCAACAGGACCTCTGAGGCCCCGAGCTCCGCCGCACGTTCGAGCCCGAGGATCGCGGCCGTGTACTCGGCGACGTTGTTGGTGGTCTCCCCCAGCCCTTCGGCGATCTCGGCGACGACCTCGCCCGCGGGCGTCGTGACGTAGGCGCCGGCGCCGGCGGGGCCCGGGTTCCCCCGGGCGGCGCCGTCGCAGTGGATGACCAGACGGGGGTACGCGCTCACAGGACCAGGATCCGACGGCAGTGTTCGCAGCGCGCCACGCCCTCGGTGCGCTTGACGCGGTCCAGATCGACGGACGAGAGCGTCTCGTGGCAGCCCTGGCACACCCCGTCGACGAGCGCGGCGGCACCGACACCCTTCTTGTGCGAACGCAGGTCTTCGTAGAGTTCGAGGAGCTCGGCATCGATCGAGGCCGCGAGGGTCGCGCGCTCTGCTCTGTGAACGGCCAGATCGGTCTTCACCTGCGAGAGCTCCGTCGTGGCGTCTCCCGCGACGTGTTCGACCTTCGTCCGCAGCTCCTGGGCGAACGAGGCCGCGGAGGCCGATCTCCGCTCGACGTCTTCACGATGCTCCATCAGCGCGAGGAGTTCGTCCTCTCGGCCCGCGATCCGCTTGCGGAGGTTCTCCACCTCGCGGCCCATCGCCTCCAGCTCACGGGCGTTGGCCACCGATCCGTCGCTCATGCGGTGCTGCTCGGCGGCCGCCTTCTGGGCCAGTGAGTCGATCTCGTGTTCCAGTTTCGACGCGTCGCGTTCGAGGACGTCACGCTCGAGTCCGATCTCGCCGAGCGCTCGCTCCGCGGCGTCGGCCCCTTCCCGCGCTTCCGCCAGGACACCGCCCGCTTCCAGGGCACGCTCACGCGATGCCAGACGGTCGATGAGTAGATCGGTGGCCTGCAGATCGAGCAGGGCGTGCGGGGCCGTCATGGGGCCGAAGCCTAGCCGATGACGCGACGGCCTCAGCTAGCTCAAGCCGCCGATCAACACTGGGTCCTCGAACGCGCTGCTCGTCGACTCCCCCAGCAGCGCCACGGCTGCCACGATCACGATGGCGATCAGCGCCACCATCAATGCGTACTCGACGGCGGTCGCGCCGTCCTCGGGATGGAGCCGGTCCCCGAGCCAGGACCGCATCCTCACGTAGAACTTCGTCACCCGGATCACTCCCTCCGGCACCCTCGGTCGTGGCGGGCCGCCGTCCGCCCAGGACGACAACCCCGCCGCGCCGCTTACCTTAGATCATCGGTCCGTGGCACCGCGAACCTTGAGGGTCGATAGGCTGGCCCTGTGGAAGAAGCCGGCCGCGCTCGCGTCGCGTTGATCACGGGCGCCGGTTCACCCGAGGGCATCGGGTTCGCCTCGGCCGCCGCGCTCGGCCGTGACGGCGCGTCCCTCGCGATCTGCTCGACCACCGACCGGATCCACGAACGCGCGGCCGAACTGGCGGCCCGGGGTCTGGACGCCGCAGGGTTCGTCGCAGACCTGTCCGACCGCGCGCAGGCGCGCGCCATGGTGGACGCGGTGCACGAGGCGTTCGGCCGCATCGACATCCTCGTGAACAACGCGGGCATGATCAGCGTCGCGGCGGGCGGACCCGCGGCCGGGGACTTCGCCGCGATCGAGGACGCGGACTGGGACCTCGAGTTGGCCATGAACCTGCAGACCACGTATGCCGTCACGCGCGCCGTCCTGCCCGGCATGATCCAGCGAGGCTGGGGGCGGATCGTGATGGTCTCGTCGGTCACGGGTCCGATCGTCTCCAACGCCGGGTCGGCCGGGTACGGCGCCGCCAAGGCGGGCATGGACGGCATGATGCGAGCGATCGCGATCGAGGCCGGCCGCTCGGGCGTGACGGCCAACTCCGTGGCTCCGGGCTGGATCGCGTCCGGCTCCCAGCTGCCCGAAGAGGCCCGGGCCGGGACGCAGACACCGCTGGGTCGAAGCGGAACGCCGGAGGAGGTGGCCGAGGTCATCGCCTTCCTGGCGAGCGAGCGAGCCTCCTACGTCACGGGCTCGGTGGTGGTCGTCGACGGCGGGAACACCATCCAGGAGACGAAGATCTCCTGAGGGCCGGATGACGCGATCCCGGATCCGCCGCACCGCCCTGCTGATCCTCGCGGTCCTCGTCGCGGCGGTCTGTGTCCGGCTCGGGTTCTGGCAGCTCGCACGGCTGTCGGATCGCCGAGCCACCAACGCGCGGATCGAGGCGGGGATCCTCCGGCCGGTCGCGCCGGTCGACGCGGTCTTGGCCGGTCCTGCCCAGGACGCGCCCTACCGCAGGGTCACCGCCACCGGGACATACCTCCTCGCCGGTGAGCTGATCCTCTACGGGCGCCCGCTCCGCAGCGCTCCGGGCGATCACGTGCTCACCCCACTGCTGCTCGACGGAGGTGACGTGCTGCTGGTGGACCGCGGCTGGGTGCCGTTCGAGGCGGACCGAACCGCTCCCGTCCGCGACGGTCCCCCACCCGACGAACCCGTACGCCTGGAAGGGGTGCTCCTCCCGCCGGAGGAAGGAGCCGCGTTCCCCGAAGGTGTGCCCGGATCGACGGTTCGCGCCATCGACATCGAGACGATCGCGGCAACGACTGGACTCGACCTGGCGCCGGTCTACCTCCTCCTGCAGGCGCAGACGCCCCCGCAAGCCGGTGACCTGCCCACGCCCGCGATGCTGGCGGCCCGCGACGAGGGTCCGCACCTGTCCTACGCCATCCAGTGGTTCTCGTTCGCCGCGATCGCGATCGTCGGGTACGTTCTGCTGATGCGAAGGGATCGAGGGTCGCGGCACGGCGCGGACGACGGAGCGATGCGATGACGGGGTGCCTGTTCGGGCTCTTCTCGCTGATCACGCCGCGGTTCGTGATCGTGGTCCTCTGGTTGTTCACGGACTACCTGGCGATGGCGTTCGCGGGGTGGTTCTGGGCGACCGTCGGGTTCTTCGCCATGCCGACCACGACGATCGCCTATGCGGTGGCGAAGAACGACCTGTCCACCGCCTCGGGCGGCATCGAGGCGGGGGGCGTCGTGGTGATCGTCATCGGCGTGGCGATCGACCTGGGACTCCTCGGCGGTGCTACCCGATCGAAGCGATCGAGCCAGCGCTGAGGGTCAAGGCTCCCGCCACCGGCGACCAGGAGACGCCGACACCGGTCGCCACCGGGTAGGCGGCTTCGTCCGCTTCGACCGGCTGGATCCAGATCGCGTTGGTGCCGTCGGGTAACTCCGCCGCGTAGGCGAACGCCTTCGAGTTCGGCGCCCACATCGTGGCGCTCTGAGCGAACTGCGAGAAGAACGGCACCTCGCCCTGCTGCATCCCGACGGTGGCAACGAAGGGCTCGAACGCGACCGTGTCGGTCCCATCCCAGACGACCCACCGGAACCTGATCGCATCGTCGTCGTAGACGGGCTCCAAGATCGCGAGCCGGCGACCATCGGGGCTCCAGGACCACGCGATGGCGGGGGCTTCGGTGACCTGGGTCTCCGGACCCCCGGCGATGCCGAC
Organism: Actinomycetota bacterium; assembly: GCA_040880745.1. Taxonomy (GTDB): domain Bacteria; phylum Actinomycetota; class UBA4738; order UBA4738; family HRBIN12; genus AC-51. The sequence continues at coordinate 1,596 of JBBDHX010000044.1, read as the reverse complement.
CACCCGCACGCCCAGGTCGGTGGCGGTCTCGGGGAGATCGCGTTCGTAGAAGTCCTGCTCGTTGGCTCCGCGGGCATGGAAGGCGACCCGGCGCCCGTCCGCCGAGACCACCAGGAAGGCACCTCCGTCCAGTGGCGCCAGCGACCGGACCTCGCCGGTGCCGACGTCGCGGGCGACGAGACCTTCATCCACCGCCGCGTAGACCAAGGTCTCACCGTCGGAGGTCCACACCGGCGCCTGGAAGAGACCGGTCACCCCCACGAGATGCTCGATCTTCCCGTCGAGCGTGACGGTGTCGAGCAGTCGCTCATCGACGTGGGTCACCAGCCGCTCACCGTCGGGCGCCCACGAGAAATAGAAAGGCTGCCCGTTCGCCAACGGACGGCCTGCCGTCTGCCCGTTCGTGCGCTCCATGATGCCGAGCGTGAACGTCGCGTTGCCGCCAAGGAACGCCACTCGCGATGACGTGGGATCCCATGAAAGGTAGAACGGTGCGAACGGTACGAGGGCTTCCGCGCGCCGCCCACCATCGAGGTCGCTCCACACCACGCGCGCGGCGGCGTCACCGAGCGCGTCGATCTGCGACCACGCGATCCGATCCCCGTCGGGTGACCACGCCGCGGTGAGCACGACGATCTCATCGGATCCCCCTTCCACGACCACACGGGCCGCCGCCCCATCGGGCCTGACGAGCTGCAGACCACCGGCCGCGGTTCGAACCAGGAGGTTGCCCGGTAGCGACGACGCGGACGCAGGGGGCTCCGGGAGCGGCACGACCCCCGAGGGCGAGGAGGTGGGGGCCGGCGAGGGCGCGAGGGGCGCCTGCGAGGTCACCGTGCGCTCGGGCGGCGTACACGCCGCGATCAGGATCATCCATGCGACGGCCAGAGCCGTGCCCCATCGGCGTTTCATCGAACGATCCTACGCCGGGTCGCCGCTACGGGGGGGCTCAGCCGTCGGGGCGGTGCACGACCTCGCCCGCGACGACCGTGTGGGTGATGTGCGTGTCCAGGAGCTCGCGAGGATCGCCGATCGCATGCAGGTCGCGCGAGCACACGGCGATGTCGGCGTCGGCGCCCGGCGCCAGGAACCCCCGGCGGTCATCCACCCGGTTCGCGAAGGCGCTCCCCCGCGTGGAGGCGCGGAGCGCGGTGTCCAGATCCACTGCCTCGTCCATGCTCCACGCACCCGATCCGTCGGGAGCGGCTCGTGTGATCGCGGTGTACAGCCAGTACATCGGGTCCATCTCGGCGACGTTCCAGTCGCTCGAGAACGCCAGGACGCCGCCGTGGCTCGCGATCGAGCGGAACGGCCACGCGGTCCGCTCGCGCTCGGGACCGACGTTGGCCCGCCACTCCCCCACGATGTCGGGCGCACAGTGCCGCGGCTGCATGCACGCGACCACACCGAGGTCGCCGAACCGCGGCAGGTCGTCCGGGTGCACGCATTCGACGTGCACGATCTGGTGGCGCGCGTCGGCAGGCCCGTTCTCCATGCGCGCGTGCGCCACGGCATCGAGCACCGTGCGGATCCCCCGGTCGCCGGTGGCGTGCGTGAACGACTGCCATCCGCGCCGCTGCACCTTCGCCACGTAGG
>JBBDHX010000043.1:0-12582 GCA_040880745.1 Actinomycetota bacterium | reverse complement strand
CTCGGGCACGAGCGCGCCCGCCACGGACACCAGATCGCGTGCGTTCGGATCCGAACGGTCCAGCAGCCCGGCGCGCAACTCCTCCACCCGCTCGCGCTGGGTTTCGATCGCGGCGTCATCCCGCGCAACGGCCCCGGCGATGAGTGCGTCGGCCAGGTCCGCCCCGACCTCGTCGCGGAGCGCCCCGAGCAACGTCAGGGCGAGCTCACGCCTGGCGTCGGCCGCCAGCCGTAACCCCAGCCCGAACTCGGCGTTGTCCTCGAACAGCGAGTTCGCCCACGCGGGTCCGCGTCCGGTGTCATCGACCGCCCACGGGGTGGTCGGGAGGTTGCCCCCGTAGATCGAGGAGCACCCTGTCGCGTTGGCCACGAGCAGGCGGTCGCCGAACAACTGCGAGAGCAGCTTCAGGTACGGGGTCTCGCCACACCCGGCGCACGCGCCCGAGAACTCGAACAAGGGCCGGAGTTGCTGCGATCCCTTCACGGTGTCGGCCCGGACGGCGGTCCGCGGAGGATCCGCGATCGTGCGGAAGAAGTCCCATCGATCGCGCTCGGCGTCGAGGTGCTCCTCCTTCGGCCGCATGTCGATCGCCTTGTGCTTCACGTCGCTCTTCGAGTGAGCCGGGCAGACGTCGACGCACACGGCGCATCCCGTGCAGTCGTCCGGCAGGACCTGGATCGTCATCCTGCGGCCCGGATGCTCCCGATCCTTCCACTCCTTCGATGCGAAGCCCTCGGGTGCGTCCGCGACCGCGGCCGGTTCGAACACCTTCATCCGGAGGGCGGCGTGCGGGCACACGAGCGCGCACTTCGCGCAGTCGATGCAGATCGAGGGATCCCAGATGGGGATCTCGCGAGCGATCGAGCGGCGTTCCCACCGAGCCGTATCGGTGGGGAAGGCGCCGTCGGGTGGCATGGCTGAGACGGGCAAGAGGTCGCCTCGCCCCTCCAGCATGGCGGCGGTCACGCGCTGCACGAACCCGGGTGCTTCTGCCGGCACCGCCGCCGGCCGCGCCCACTTCGCGGTGACGTGCCGGGGGACCGCCACCTCGTGCAGTCCGTCGAGCGCCGCGTCGACGGCCGCGAAGTTGCGGGCGAGCACCGTCTCTCCCCGTGATCCGTACGTCTTCACGATCGCGTCCTTGATCGCGTCCACGGCGTCGGCGATCGGCATGACGTCGGTGAGGGCGAAGAAGCACGTCTGCATCACCGTGTTGATCCGCGTGCCGAGTCCGGACGACTCCGCGATCACGTACGCGTCCACGACGTGCAAGCGGAGCGCCTTCTCGATGATCTGCTCCTGGACCTCGCTCGGGAGGTGGTCCCACACCTGGTCCGGCGCGTACGGGCTGTTGAGGAGGAACGTGGCGCCTGGCTCGGCGAGCGATAGGACGTCGGTGCGCAGCAGCCGGTCGAACGAGTGACAGGCGACGAAGCCGGCGCGCTGGATCAGGTAGGTCGAGCGGATCGGCCGGGGTCCGAACCGCAGATGCGACACGGTGACGGCGCCCGCCTTCTTCGAGTCGTAGACGAAGTACCCCTGGGCGTGCAGACCGGTTCGCTCACCGATGATCTTGATCGAGTTCTTGTTCGCGCTGACGGTGCCGTCGCTCCCCAAGCCGAAGAAGACCGCGCGCACGGTCTCCTGATCCTCGGTGTCGAACCCCGGATCGACCGGCAGGCTGGATCGGCTCACGTCGTCGGTGATGCCGACCGTGAACCCTCGCGTGGGCTCGGCGGCGTCCAGTTCCTCCAGGACCGCCTTCGCCATCGCAGGTGTGAACTCCTTCGAGGACAAGCCGTAGCGCCCCCCGATGATCCGGGGCATGCCCTGGTCGAACCGCGCGCGGCCGGTCTGCATCTCCTGGTCGAGGGCAGCGACCACGTCGAGGTAGAGCGGCTCACCGGGGGCGCCTGGCTCCTTCGTGCGGTCCAGGACCCCGATGCCCCGCACCGAGGCAGGGAGCGCTGCCACGAACGCCTCGGCGGAGAAGGGCCGGTAGAGGCGAACCGTGACCAGCCCCACCCGCTCGCCGCGTGCAACCAGGGTCTGCACCGCCTCCTCGGCCGCGCCGGCGCCCGAGCCCATCAGCACGAGGACCCGCTCCGCTTCGGGGTGCCCGGCGTACCCGAACAGGTGCATGGGCCTGCCGGTACGGGCCGCCAGGCGGTCCATCGCGGTCTGCACCGCATCGGGAACCGCGGCGTGGAACGGGGAGCCGGCCTCGCGTGCCTGGAAGAAGACGTCGGGGTTCTGCGCCGAACCGCGAAGCGTCGGGCGCTCGGGGGTGAGCGCCCGCTCGCGGTGGGCGCGCACCAACGCCTCATCCACGAGCGCCCGCAGGTCGTCGTCGTCGAGGGGCTCGATCTCATGGATCTCGTGCGACGTGCGGAACCCGTCGAAGAAGTGCAGGAACGGCACGCGGGTCTGCATCGTGGTGGCGTGAGCCACGAGAGCCAGATCGTGGGCTTCTTGGACCGAGGACGCGCAGAGCATCGCGAACCCCGTCTGCCGGGCGCCCATGACATCGGAGTGATCCCCGAAGATCGACAGCGCGTGGGTGGCGATCGTGCGAGCCGCCACGTGCATGACGAAGGGCGTGAGCTCCCCGGCGATCTTGTACATGTTCGGCAGCATCAACACGAGCCCCTGCGATGCGGTGAACGTGGTCGCGAGGGCGCCGCCGAGCAGGGCGCCATGGAGCGCTCCCGCGGCGCCACCCTCGGACTGCATCTCGATCACGCGCGGCACGGTGCCCCAGAGATTCGTTCGTCCGGCGGCGGACCACTGGTCGGCCAGCTCGCCCATGGGTGATGAGGGCGTGATCGGGTAGATGGCGATGACCTCGGACAGCCGATGGGCGATGCGGGCGGCAGCCTCGTTGCCGTCGATGACGACCGTGTGCTCGGCTACGGAGCGTGCGGGCGCCCGGATACCCATGCCCGGCATCGTGGCCGCGCACAGAGGCGGTCGACATGGCCGAAGGTCCTGCCCCCGGCGGGTCGCAGGCGCGATCGGTCAGGGGGACAGACGCTCGATGCGCCAGCGCGATCCTGCCCGCGTGTAGCGGAACCGGTCGTGCAGGCGGAAGGCGCGGCCCTGCCAGAACTCGATCGAATCGGGTTCCAGCCGGTAGCCGCCCCAGTGCGGCGGCCTCGGCACCGGGTCCTCGGCGAAGCGCCCGTCGTAGGCCGCGACCGCTTCGTCCAGCACGTGGCGGCCCTCGATGACCTCGCTCTGGCTCGATGCCCAGGCCCCGATCTGCGCCTCACGCGGACGAGAGGCGAAGTACGCGTCGGACTCCGGCTCCGAGGTGGGGTGCACGGCGCCGGTGACGCAGACCTGACGGTCGAGTTCCTTCCACAGCCACACGAGCGCTGCGGCCGGGTTCGCCGCCAGTTGCCGCCCCTTGCGGCTCTCGCGGTTGGTGAAGAAGACGAAACCACGGTCGTCGAACCCTCGGAGGAGCACGTGGCGTACCGATGGCCGTCCCTGGGCGTCGGCGGTCGCGAGGGCCATCGCGCTCGCCATCGTCAGATCTTCGGCCTCGGCATCGTCGTACCAGCGCCGGAACTGGTCGATGGGGTCGCTCGACAGATCGTCGGGTTCGAGGGTGCGGTCGGGATGGGAGAAGCTCAACGATCGCTCCTCGAACGTGATCGGGTACTCGCGTGCCCCCGGCAGGATTCGAACCTGCGCCCCCGGCTCCGGAGGCCGGTGCTCTATCCCCTGAGCTACGGGGGCCCAACCCTTCGTGTGCCGGGCCTGCGGCGAGTCTAGCAATGGGTCTGCGGGCGTCCGGAGGCGCCACGGGCCGCGGCTATGCTCCGTGGATGCCCAGGGTGCTGCTCGTCGATGACGATCCGGCGATGCTTCGCCTGCTGGAGGTGAACTTCCGTCTGGAGGGGTTCGAGACCTCCACCGTCAGCCATGGCGAGGAGGCGATCGCCGCCATCCGACGCGATCCGCCCGACGTCGTGGTGCTGGATGTGATGCTCCCGGGCATCGACGGTCTGGAGGTCCACCGGCGCATGCTCGCCGACCCCGCGCTCGCGGATGTCCCCGTGGTCTTCCTGACGGGACGTGCGGTCGATACCGCGGATGCCCGCGACGGCGTCACGTTCGTGAGCAAGCCCTTCGACCCGGCGGTGCTCGTCGGACTCGTGCGCGCGCGCACCGGGGCCCAGCCGTGATCGAAGAGCAGCTCGAGGCATGGCTCCGGTCCGGTCTGCGGATATGGGCCGCCGCCTCGGGCGTTGAGGGTGAGCTCCCCGAGCCCGAGCTGCTCGCACCACGCCAGAAGGAGCACGGCGACTTCGCGACGAACGTGGCGCTCGCCGTCGCCAAACGCGCCGGACGGGCCCCGCGCGACGTCGCCACAGAGATCGTCGCGGTGCTCGAGCCGGCATCGTTCGTCCGGCAGGTCGAGGTGGCCGGTCCGGGCTTCATCAATATCTTCGTGACCGCCGAGTGGCTGCACGACGTCGTTCGCACGATCGTGGCCGAGGGTCCCCGGTTCGGGGCCGCTCCGCCCAACGGCCGGCGCGTGCAGGTGGAGTTCGTGAGCGCGAACCCGACCGGTCCGCTCACGATCGGCCATGCGCGGAACGCGGCGATCGGGGACGCGGTCGCCAGGATCTTGGCGTTCGCGGGCTGGGAGGTCGAGCGCGAGTACTACTTCAACGACGCGGGGGGGCAGATGGACCGCTTCGGCGCCTCGGTGTGGGCGCGGTACCTGCAGGCGCTCGGGCGCGACGCGGAGGTTCCCGAGGACGGCTACCACGGCGACTACGTGGGTCAGATCGCGGACTCGATCGTGCAGGAGCACGGCGATGCCTTCGCCGGTCTCCACGAGGAGGAGGGCTCCGTGTGGGCGCGCGGGGAAGGTGCCGAGCGCGCGATGGGTTGGATCAGGACCTCGCTCGCTCGGTTCGGCGTGACGTTCGATACCTACGTCTCGGAAGCCTCGCTCGCCGGCAAGGGCGAGATCGCGGAGGCGATCGAGCGGCTGCGGGCCGCCGGCGCCGTGTACGAAGCCGAGGGGGCCACGTGGTTCCGATCCACCGACTACGGCGATGACAAGGACCGTGTGCTCGTGCGGGCGAACGGGCTGCACACGTACTTCGCCGCAGATTGCGCGTACCTGGTGGACAAGTTCGGCCGGGGCTTCGACCACCTCATCTACATCTGGGGTGCCGATCACCACGGAGACGTGACGCGGGTCCTCGGGGCCGCGCGCGCGTTGGGCTACGACCCGGCAGCGATCGAACTCTTGATCTACCAGTTCGTGTCGTTCCTGCGTGGCGGGGTGCCGCTGAAGATGAGCAAGCGAGCGGGGGCGTTCGTCGCGCTCGACGATCTGATGGACGAAGTCGGAACCGACGCCGCGCGTTTCCACCTGCTGCTGTTCTCCAACGATCATGCGATGAACTTCGACATCGAAGACGTGAAGCGGTCCTCGATGGAGAACCCCGTCTACTACGTGCAGTACGGTCACGCGCGGATCGCATCCATCCTGCGCAAGGCCACGGAGGAGGGGATCTCGCGGGAGGCGATCGATCGAGCGGACCTGGGGCTGTTGGTCCACGGGTCCGAGACGGACCTCCTGCGTGCGCTCGCCGACGTGCCGGCGGTTCTGGCGCGGGCGGCGGAACTGCGCGCTCCGCATCGGTTGGCGCACGCATCGCAGGAGCTCGCCGCGCGTTTCCACCGCTTCTACACGGACTGCCGGGTCGTCTCGGATGACCCGGGTCTGACCCAGGCTCGGCTGTGGCTCTGCGAGGCCACGAAGCAGGTCCTGGCCAACCTCCTGGGGTTGCTGGGGGTCGCGGCGCCCGAGCGCATGGACCGCGACGATGCCTGAGCCCTCACCGTGGCCGGCGTCGTCGGTGTTCGGCGAAGCGGGGCTCGCCGTGGCCGGCGTCGGCGCGCGCGAACTGGCCGATCGGTTCGCGACGCCGCTGCTCGTGTTCGATCTGGCGGACGTCCGCGAGCGCATGCGGACCATGCGGGGGGCTTTCTCGGACGTGGCGTACGCCGTCAAGGCGTTCACGGGTCACGCCATGGTGCGCCTCGCCCACCAGGAGGGGCTGGATCTCCTCTGCTCCTCAGGAGGGGAGGTCGAGGCGTGTCTGCGCGCCGGCGTCCCGGCAGGGGCGATCAACCTGCACGGCAACGCGAAGACCGACGCGGAGCTCCGCCTCGCGGTGCAAGCGGGGATCGGACTCGTGATCGCCGATGGGCCCGAAGAGCTGGCGCGGTTGGACGCGATCGCGGAAGGGGCCGGCCGCGAGGTCGACGTCATGCTCCGGGTGCGACCGGGGGTCGAAGCCGACACCCACGAGAAGATCGCGACCGGCCACGAGGAGTCGAAGTTCGGGGTGACGCGCGGGGAGGTGGCGGCCCCCCCCGTCGGCTCACAGATCCTCGAGGCCGGTCCCGCGCTCGCGACCCTCGAGGTCTTGGTGAGCGTGGCGCGCGAGGCGGGCTTCGTCCCGAGGGTCCTCGATGTCGGCGGGGGGTTCGGTGTGACCTACGTGGACGAGGATCCCGTCACCCCACAGGTCCTCGCGGCGGCGCTCGCGGGCCGGCTCGAGGTGCTCGCCGGTGATGCCGGATGGCCGATGCCTGCGCTCGCGGTGGAGCCCGGCCGCTGGCTCGTGGCGAATCCCGCGTGCACCCTCTACACCGTGCTCGCGCGCAAGCGAGCCGGCGGCCGCGACCTCCTCGCCGTCGATGGCGGCATGTCGGACAACCTGCGGCCCATGCTCTATGACGCCGTGCACGCCGTGGCGCTCGCCTCCCGCGGCTCGGGTGCAGCCGAGGAGACGGTCACCGTGGTGGGGCGACACTGCGAGTCCGGCGACGTCCTGGCACGTGACGTTTCCCTGCCCGCGGGCGTGGAGCCCGGTGACCTGATCGCGGTGGCGGCTACCGGTGCCTACAGCTACCCACTCGCTTCGGCGTACAACCGGTTCGGCCGTCCCGCCGTGGTGGCTGTGCAGGACGCCGAGGTGATCCCGTGGCTGCGTCGAGAGGATGCCGGGGACATGGATCGTCTCGAGATCGCCCCGCGGCGGCGCGAGCCGGAGGCGGCGCCCGCCGGCGTGCAGGTGCGCCCGGCACGCCCCGCCGATGCCCGTGCGTTCCTGGCGCACTGGTCCGAGATCGTGCAGGAGGGCGGCTCCATCCGCACCGAGCGCGTCGCCGCGGCGCCTGCCCAGGTGCGCCGGCGGTTCAAACGTTCGTGGGGCCCCGAGGATGCGAACGTGCTGGCCATGGCGGGCGCCGACGTGGTGGGGCACATCGGCCTCAGCCGTGAACGGCATCCTGCCACGCGCCACGTCGCCACCTTCGGGATGGCGGTCTCGCCGGGGTTCCGCCGCCGCGGCGTCGGTGAAGCGTTGCTGGCGGCGGGCTTCCGGTGGGCGCGCGAGCAGGGCGTCGCGAAGATCGTCCTGTCCGTGTTCCCCGACAACACGGCGGCGATCGCCCTGTACCGCGGGCTCGGGTTCGTGGAGGAAGGCAGGCTCGCCGGACACGCGTGGACGTCCTCCGGTCCGCGGGACGAGATACTGATGGCCGCCTGGGTCGACGGGGAGGACCGTTGAGCGAGCACGTCGTTCGGATAGGGATGCTGGGGTGCGGCACCGTCGGCGCCGCGGCCATCCGGATGCTGTACGAGCATGCGGACGACATCGCTGCGCGCACAGGCGTGCGCATCGAGGTGGTCAAGGTGGCGGTCCGCGACCTGGACCGTGCCCGCGACGTCCCGCTCCCACGGGAGGCCTTCACGGTGGATGGCACCGAGATCGTGGATGACCCCGGCATCGACGTGGTGGTTGAGCTCATCGGTGGCATCGAGCCGGCGAAGCAGCTCCTCCTGCGGGCCCTCGCCAACGGCAAGCGCGTGGTGACGGCGAACAAGGAGCTGCTGGCCAACGAGGGTCGCGACCTGTTCGACGCCGCCGACGCCGCGGGGCTCGACCTGCTCTTCGAAGCGGCGGTGGCGGGCGGCGCCCCGCTGATCCGCCCGCTCAAGGAGTCGCTCGCGGGCGACCGCGTGACGCGCATGCTCGGCATCGTGAACGGCACGACGAACTTCATCCTCACGCAGATGTCCGAGCAGGGGTGGGGCTTCGCGGACGCCCTCGCGGAGGCCCAGCGTCTGGGCTACGCGGAGGCAGATCCCACCGCCGACGTCGAAGGGTTCGATGCGGCCGCCAAATGCGCGATCCTGGCTTCGATCGCGTTCACCACGCGGGTCGTGGCGAGCGATGTCTATCGCGAGGGCATCGCCGGCATCACGGCGCAGGACATCGCCGATGCGCACCGGCTCGGATACGTGATCAAGCTCATCGCGATCGCCGAGCTCACCGATGGCCAGATCTCTGCCCAGGTGCATCCAGCCATGATCCCGGCGGCGCATCCGCTCGCGAGCGTGCGCGACGCCTTCAACGCCGTGTTCGTCGAGAGCGAGAAGGCCGGCCAGCTGATGTTCTACGGACGTGGCGCGGGCGGCGACCCCACGGCGACGAGCGTGGTGGGTGACGTCATCCAGGCGGCGCGGCACGCAGCGTTCGGCGGGCGGGCGATCGGCTGCACGTGCGTGCTGCAGCGTCCGCTCCGGCCCATGGCCGAGACGATGGGCCAGTACTACCTCAACCTGCACGTGAAGGACAGCCCCGGGGTCCTGGCCGAGATCGCGACCCGCTTCGGTGAGCACGCCGTGTCGATCGAGCGCGTCTGGCAGGAGGGCTTCGGCGACGAGGCCACGCTCGTGTTCATCACCCACCGCGCGCGCGAGGGTGACCTCCAAGACACGTTGGAGCGGCTGCGAACGATGCCGTCGGTTCGCGCGATCACGAGCGTGCTCCGCGTCGAAGGCGAGGAGTGATGGCCGCACATCAGTGGCGCGGGGTCATCCAGGAGTACCGCGACCGCATGCCGGTCTCCGACGCCACGCCGGTCGTGACGCTCGGCGAGGGCGGCACGCCGCTCGTGCTGTCCGAAGCGCTGTCGGCCGAGACCGGGTGCGCGGTCTGGCTGAAGTACGACGGCGCGAACCCGACGGGGTCGTTCAAGGACCGCGGGATGACGCTCGCGATCAGCAAGGCGATCGAGGAGGGATCGCGGGCCGTCGTGTGCGCATCCACCGGGAACACGAGCGCGAGCGCGGCGGCCTATGCGGCGAAGGCCGGGATCACCTGTGCGGTACTCGTTCCGAAGGGCAAGGTCGCGCTCGGCAAGATGGCGGCCACGCTCGTCCACGGGGCGCGGGTCCTGGAGGTCCAGGGCAACTTCGATGCGTCGCTCGATCTGGCACGCGATCTCGCGGAGCGCTATCCGGTGACCTTGGTGAACAGCCTCAACCCGTTCCGCCTGCAGGGGCAGAAGTCGTGCGCGTTCGAGATCGTGGATGCCCTCGGTCGCGCACCCGATGTCCACTGTCTCCCGGTCGGCAACGCGGGCAACATCGCGAGTCACTGGTTGGGGTACTCCGAGTACCTGGCCGACGGCGTGATCCACGAGCCGCCTCGCCTGTTCGGGTTCCAGGCAGCGGGCGCGGCTCCGCTGGTCCTTGGGGAGCCCGTGAAGGATCCGCAGACGATCGCCACCGCCATCAGGATCGGCAACCCCGCCTCGTGGGACCTGGCCGTCGAGGCCGCCCGTGGCTCCGAGGGCGGCATCTGGTCGGTCACGGATCGGCAGATCCTCGCGGCGTACCGGCGCGTTGCGCGCGAGGGTCTGTTCGTGGAACCCGCGAGTGCCGCCAGCGTCGCGGGCCTGCTCCAAGCCTCGGCGGAAGGCAGGCTCCCGGCGGGCGGAACCGTCGTCTGCATCCTCACCGGTCACGGGCTGAAGGACCCGGAGTGGGCGATCGCCGGGGCGGCGCAGCCGACCTCGGTGCCACCGGATGCCGCCGTGGTCGCGGCCGAACTCGGACTGGACGACCGGTAGGCCCCGTCCGGGGTCCGCGGTAGGCTCGCGCCCCGATGCGTGTGACCCTCACCGTCCCCGCGACCTCTGCCAACCTGGGGCCAGGCTTCGACGTGTTCGGCCTGGCACTCGACCTCTGCAACGAGGTCACCGTGGACACCGAAACGGCACCGGGCGTGACCTGGGAGGGGGAAGGGGCCGACGAACTTCCCACCGACGGCTCGGACCTGGTTTCCACGACGGTCGCGAGGATCGCGGACCAGATGGGGGCCCAGCCGCCGGCGTTCGCTCTGCACGGGGTGCACGCCATCCCCCTCGAACGCGGGCTCGGGTCCTCTTCCGCGGCCACGGTCGCGGGCGTCCTGTGTGCCTCGCTGCTGCTGGGACTCGGGTGGGAGAGCGATCCGTGGTCGGTGTTCGCCGCCGCGGCCGAGATCGAGGGACACCCGGACAACGCCGCACCCGCGGTGTTCGGAGGGTTCACGATCGCCACCCCGGACGGGTTCGTTCGGCGGTTGGATCCACACCCCGGGATCCAGCCCGCGGTGATCGTGCCTCCGTCGAGGGTCGCGACGGTCGATGCCCGAGCCGCGCTCCCTGCCGAGGTATCCAGGGCCGACGCCGTCGCCAACATCGCCTACGCGGCGCTGGCCGTCGAGGCGTTCGCATCCGATCCCGGACTCCTCGCCCGCGCGCTGCGCGATCGGCTCCACCAGGACGTGCGCGTCGCGCTGGCCGGCGTCGAGGACATCGTCGACGCCTTGGAAGGCGCCGGCATCCCGTGGTGCGTCTCCGGAGCAGGGCCAACGCTCCTGGCGTTCGAGCACGAGGGAGCCCCGCCCCTCACACCCGCGCTGCTCGGTGTGAGCGACGCGTGGCGCATCATCCGTCCGGGTGTCCGCGCCGTCGGGTTCGAGGTGAACCTGCTCGATGGGTGATCTCGACGGGAAGGCAGCGCTCATCACGGGTGGCACCACCGGGCTGGGCCTGGCGATCGCACGCCGCTTCGTGCAGGAGGGTGCTCGGGTGGTGATCACCGGCCGCGACGAGACGCTCGGCGCGGCCGCGGATGTGGCGCTCGGAACGCCCGCCTTCGTCCGTGCCGACGCCGCCGATCCGGCGCAGGTCAGAGCGAGCGTCGACGAGACGATCGAACGTTTGGGCCGTCTCGACGTCTTGGTGAACAACGCCGGTGTGGGCGCGGTGGCCGGCGCCCTCGACACGCCGCTCGCGACCTACGACGCGATCATGGACGTGAACGTGCGGGGAGCCTTCGTCTACGCCCAGGCGTGTTTCGCGCACCTGGAGGCCACCGGCGGCTGCATGCTCCACGTCTCGTCCGACGCGGGCGTGGCCGGTGAGGAAGAGATCGCGATCTACTCGGTGTCGAAGGCTGCGCTGATCATGTTGTCGAACATGCTGGCGGTCGAGGGCGGGCGCAGGGGTGTCCGCTCCAACGCCATCTGCCCGGGCGATACGGAGCCGGGGATGCGGCACATGGCGGTGCCCGGGCAGGAGGAACGGCCCGACGACGTATCCGCATGGCCGGTGCCCCCGCTCGGACGCCTCGGTCGCGCCGGTGACGTGGCCGAGGCCGCGGTCTGGCTCGCGAGTGAGCGGGCCTCGTTCGTGAACGGTGTTGCGCTCCTCGTGGACGGGGGGATGCGCGCCGGCATCCGCACGGCCACCTTCCCCGACGGCAGCCGTCGGTGAGCGAGCCCACTCCGCGGCGCACGCTGGCGCTCATCGACGGCGAGCACCATCCGAGCGTCATCCGTGACGCCATCGACGAGGCGCGTGCCGCCGGGTACGCGGTGGCCGCCGCGGTGCTGGTGGGCGGTACCGAGAAGCTGGCGACGGGTGAACCCCCAGATGTCGGCGTGCCCGTGCTCCAGCCGGGAGGGCGGCCTCCCGAGGCGCTCGCCCACGCGCTGGAGGTGATCCGCCCGGAGGTCGTCTTGGACCTCTCGGACGAGCCGGTGCTCACGCCCGGCCTGCGGATGGCGTGTGCGGCGGAAGCGCTGGCTCGCGATATCGCCTACGAAGCGCCCGGTGCGCGCTTCTCACCTCCGCCCCGCGTCGACCCGCCGCAGGGCCTGGCGTGTCTCACCATCGCGGGCGTCGGCAAACGGATCGGGAAGACGGCGGTGACGGGTGAGGCTGCGCGACGGGCCGCCGCGCGTGACCTCGGTCCGGTGGTCGTGGCGATGGGGCGCGGCGGCCCGGCGAAGCCCGAGGTGGCCGACCCCGCGGACCTCACCATCGCGTCGCTCCGGGCCCTGGCCGAGGCAGGGCGCCATGCCGCCTCCGACCATCTGGAAACGGCGCTCTCGACGGGCGTCACGGCCATCGGGGCGCGGCGTGCCGGCGGTGGTCCCGCCGGCGAACCGTTCGCGTCCACGGTCGCCGAAGCGTTGCACCTGGCGGTCGCGATCGGGGCTCGTCTCGCGATCCTCGATGGCAGCGGGGCTGCGGCGCCTCCCGTGCGGTCCCATTCGGAGCTCCTGGTCGTGCCTGCGGCGCACCCGCTCCAGCGCTTCGAGGAGACCCTCGACAGGGTCCGGCTCTTGCGAGCCGATACCGCCGTTGTTACCCTTGGTGACGACGCGGCTCCTGAGCCCGGTGGCATCCTTCCCCTCCTTC
>JBBDHX010000042.1:0-70203 GCA_040880745.1 Actinomycetota bacterium | reverse complement strand
TCGTCCCGATGTTGACGTGGGGCTTGGTCCGCTCGAACTTCTTCTTCGCCATCTCGACTGGTCTCCCTCGCGCGCGCTCGGTTCGGTCTCGTAGCGGGGGCGGGACTCGAACCCGCGACACAGCGATTATGAGCCGCTTGCTCTACCTCTGAGCTACCCCGCCGCCGCAACCCGCGAGTCTACCTGCGGCACCGGTCCCCGGCCACGATGCGGGTGTGAAGAGCCGGGGAGGGGAATCGAACCCCTGACCTCCTCCTTACCATGGAGGCGCTCTGCCGACTGAGCTACCCCGGCGAGGGATCCAGACAACGTGGCAGACAACCTCCTACGCCGCCTGACATCCGCTTAGGTAAGTGTAGCCAGCGAGTTCCATCGACGTCGGAGGTAGCCAACGAACGCCGCCCCTCTCGTTCAGGAGGGAGTCGTCTGGAGTACAGCATCGGGAAGTCTGGGTCGGACGGAGGAGACGCCGTGGCCCTATCTCCTATCCCCTCAAATGCTGGACGGGATATAGGGGTGGGCGAAACCGTAACGCGGCCCGATACTCCCTTGGCACACAATGTCCTTAGGTACGGCCACCTTGTACGACGACCACGCCGAGCCGACCGTGAAGAAGCTGGAGAAGCTCTACAACGCTGCTAGGCCCAAGGCGAGCTAGCGAGCGAGACGGTAGGGGTCACGAATCGACTTGAGGCATCCCCAAGATGGCGTCGGTCTGGGCCCCGGGCGCAGCCCATGCCATGCCTTGCCCGTTCGTGCCGCCGATCCCAGCGACGAAGGAGAGGAGTAGTTGCGGAGCCCCTTCCCCGTCCACAATCGTGACAAGGTAAGGGCGTCGATCCTGTCCCAGAGATCCGAGCAGCGTGTTCACATCTGAGCCGGCGGAACCGACAAACTTCACCACATCGTTGGGTTGCACAACGATCTCCGCGGTCCCTCCGTAAAGGGCCACGTAATGTACATCGAGAATTGTGACACCAAGGGATGCAGCCTCCGAGTCCACCTGCGACTGGATATCAGAGGACGAGAGTGTCAAGGGTGCGAAGGGGCCGGCGTCGTTCGTCAGGGCCGTCAAAGGGTCTCTCTCAGAATCAAGCTCCGATCCGGACGGGTCCAGAACTATGCGTTCGATGCTTTCCAGCCCTTGAGCCTGAGCCAGCGCGGTACCCGCGACCGTGGCATACCACAGAGTCCGAGAGGCGTCGCCGGGGGTGAGGGCCGCCTGGCCTGTCACCTCGGCGATGGGCCCCTTGACATCCACACGCGTGAGGCGCGGTGAGTCCACCGCTTCCAGTATCCTGGCGGAGGTGTCCGACGGCTGCGACGGGCTTCCCGTGAGATTCGCGGCAGCAGGCGAGCTATTGGCGTCGGCACAACTGCCGGTAAGTATCGCAACTCCGATGATCGCGATTGTCACCGCGAACCCGCGAATCGAACTCACTGTTCGCATGTCGTTCATCTCCTCATGCCTGTCTTCAACCTTGACTATCGGCTAATCGTGAACGGCGATGGCGGGTTGCCGATGCTCCATCCGCCGCCGTTGAACGTCTGTGCTGTACTGATCGTGCTCCAGGAACTTCCGTCCCAGCGCTGCCAGGGACGCTGCCCCGACGGTCCGAAGTGCATGGTTGCGGAGGTGATTGTCCCGTACTTCTCAGACACGGCGTATGGCAGACCACCGGGGAAGCCCAAGTCGTATGGCCCGTCCAACACATTGCCGTTTTCCCGAATAGCCTCCCAGCCGCTACCAACGTGCTTGATGGTGAACTCGTAGAGGTCACCGTAGTTGCCTCCTCCGAGGCCACTGTAGGTATTGCAGAGGTAGTTGTCCGACGTGTTGTCGTAATGCCGCTCAACCATTCCGGCCTGCATCGAGCCGCTGCCGCAACTACTCGAAAAGTTCGACCCTTGCTTTACCCACCCAAATTGATAGAGGCCGAAACTGCTGCCATCATCCGTCTTCTGGATCCGCACCGTCCCAATGATTCCACTGTTGTTAGTGATGTTTGCGCTCCCACTCAAGGCTGCTCGGACCCCGTTATCGTTGGCGTCTGGCTTCTTGAGACCGCCTTGATTGGCAGCAGCTGGAAGAGCGACCAACGCTAGCCAGACGAGGGCCGTCAAAACAACTACGCATGCCCTCTTGGTGCCCCTCCGAGAACCCTGAACGTTCATCAGGTAGCCTTCCGCTCCGGATGTATAGTCTTATTTCTCTTACCACATGTTGCCCGAAGTGTCAATGCTCGCTTTGGATTCGCGATCGAACGCACCGTGGACACCGATGTCGTCGTCGGTGGAGTTGTATTCGATGATTAGCTTGGCGGTCGCGATCTCGGTCGTGCGCCGTGCGGCCGTCGCGCACGCGTTCGACGCGCTTTCCGGAGCCGTCGTTTGCCGCCCCCTCGCGCTCACCGCATAGGCCGTACTCCCCAGGAGGACCGCGCAGCCCTGATCGGACTGCTGGTGGGTCTCGCGCTGGTCTGGTGGAAGCAGCCCGCTGGGTCCCCTGAGGTTCTCGGGCGCCAGCTCGAGCTGCAGGCGGCCGAGCTCCGCCGGATCGGCGACCAGGCGCTGCAGCGCGACCTGACCGCCGAACAGCTCCGGCAGGGGCTCGACGGCGCGCGGAGTGCGCTCGAGCAGCTGCGGCTCCGCGACGAGGAGCGGCGCGGGACCGAGGCCGAGCAACGCGAGGTCGTCCGCCGGCTGGCGACGGTCCTCGCGGGTGGTGCGGCGAAGGGCCGGTCCGGCGAGCACGTGCTTCGCGAGCACCTGTCGTCGTTACCGCCGTCGAGATATCACGAGGAGCACGACGGTCACACGGTGCCCCCGGCAGGGATCGAACCTGCGACACCCGGTTTAGGAAACCGGTGCTCTTCTCCACTGAGCTACGAGGACCCCGGCGGCGTGCGCGATGATAACAACGTCGCCACTGCGGCTCGGCAGCGACGCGTGCCCTGTAGCAGGCGGTACGGCGCTCCTCTCTGCGCGAAGATAGGGCCGATGCGCCCAGGGATCGCGATCGTGCTCATCGTCGCCGCCGCGGCATGCTCCCCCACCACGACCCTCGGCCAGGGCGAGGATCCGCTCGCGGCCACCGTGCTGTTCACCACCGACACCGGCGAGGTGCGGGTGAACTTCCTCCGCTTCGCCGACACCCCCGAGGCGCGCGCGCACGGGCTGATGGGGATCGAGGACCTGGCGAAGGACGAGGGCATGCTGTTCGTCTACGGCGAGCCGACCCAGGGCGGGTTCTGGATGAAGGACACGCTGATCCCGCTGGACATCGCGTTCTGGGGCGAGGACGGCCTGATCCACACGATCACGAGGATGGCCCCTTGCGATCTGGGCGACGATTGCCCCGAGTACGTCCCCGATGAGCCCTACATCGCCGCGCTGGAGATGAACGCCGGCTGGTTCGCCCATCACGGCGTGGAAGAAGGTGATCGCGCAGATGGAAGACTCGTCTCCTCTTGATTGCCTTCTCTGCTCGGCGGAGCGCCTGACCGAGTGGCACTACGAGGACGAGGCCTGCTGGGTGACCGACTGCGTCGTGTGCATGACACCGATGATCGTCTGGCGTACGCATGGGTTTCCCGACCCTGCGACCGAGACCGCCTTGCTCGTGCACCTAGAACGCGTTGCGAGGGATCGATACGGCGCCGACGGCTTCTACGTGGATGGCGAACGCCGGCGCATCCCCGACCACTGGCACGCCCACGCGCGTCCCGCCGGGGGGTTCTTCGATCCGCGGAGCGAGCTGTACGGCACGTTCGGCGGCGAGCTCAGCCCACCGTCAGACTGATCGGCACCGCGAGCGCCTGAGAGACCGGGCAGTTCTCCTTGGCGTCCTCGGCGGTGACGTGGAACGTCTCGGCGTCCATGCCGGGAGCCTCGCCGGTCACGAACAGGCGCACACCGGTGATGCCCTCCCCGGGTTGGAAGTCAACCTCGGCGCTCGTGTGCAGCACGGTCGGAGTCGCGCCGGCCTTCGCCAGACGCGAGGAGAAGGCCATCGAGAAGCACGCGGCGTGCGCGGCGGCGAGGAGTTCTTCGGGGCTCGTCTTCCCCTCGGGATCCTCCGCGCGTGCTGCCCACGTCACGTCGAAGGTGCCAAGGCCGCTGGAGTCCAACGAGACACGGCCGGCACCCTCCAACAGCGACCCTTCCCAGTCGGCATGTGCCCTGCGGGTGGTTGTCATGACCCCTCTCCTTCGTATCGGACCTCGCAGGCAGGCTACCGCGCTCGCTCGTAGCCACGGTCGTCCACTCCATTTCCCGGCTGGCGAGGATCGCTGGACGCGAAGGTGAGCCAGGGGGCAAGATCAGGCATGGGCACGGATCGCACGGGACCCGGTTGGGAGTTCGGTTGATGCTCAACCTCGTGCGGCGCCAGAACGACGGCAGCGTGGCGACCGACGTCATCCTGGACATCGGGCTCGCTGCGTTGGAAGCCGACCCCTACCCGACGTACGTATGGATGCGGCGAGAGTTGCCGATCGCCTTCGTCCCCGAGACGGGCCGGGTCCTGGTGACGACGTGGGCGCTGTGCGAAGAGGCCGGGTCGAACGACGAGGTCTTCGGGCCGACGCAGCACCCCTTCAACACCGTCTATGGCGATCCGAACGTGATGAGCCTGACGGGCCCCGCCCATCGGAACCTGCGGAACTCGCTCAATCCGCCGTTCCGCCCGCGTGCGGTGACGGCCTACCGCGACAGCGCGCTGCGCGCGACGGCCGCTCGCTACGTCGAGGGGATCCGAACGCGGGGGGGTGCCGAGGTATGCGGTGAGCTGTTGGAACCGATCAGCCAGCGCGCCGTCGGTGATGTGCTCGGATTCTCCGACGTGGACGACGACACGATCGGGCGCTGGTTCCGGGCCTACGCGGCGTACCTGGTCGACTTCGGCCGCGACGCGGAGGTCGCCGAGCACGGCCGGGCCGTGAAGGACGACGTCCGCGCATACCTGCAGGGCCGACTCCCGGTCCTGCTCGATCGGCCCGACGACGGGGCGCTCTCGCACATGCTCCGCGACGGCATGCCCGAAGGGGAGACCCGCTCGGTCGAGGAGTTGATCGGCAGCGTCGGGGTGATGATCGTGGGCGGGATCCAGGAACCGGCCCACGCGGCCGCGAACGCGCTGCTCGGGCTGCTGGGACGGCCGGAACAGGCCGCGCGACTGGCCGCCGACCCCGCCACGTGGTCGCCGAAGGCCGTCGAGGAGGGCCTTCGCTGGCTCTCACCGTTCGGGATGACGGAGAAGCGAACGACGACCGACACGATGCTCGGGGGCCTGCTGTTCCGAGCCGGCACCGAGGTCTCGCTGGTGATCGGATCGGCGAACCGCGACCCGGACCGCTTCGTCGATCCGGACGTCTTCGACCTGGATCGGGAACGACAGGGCCATCAGTCGTTCGGCTACGGCGTGCATTTCTGCATCGGTCACTTCGTCGCCCGGGTGCTCGCGCAGGTCATGATCGAGGAGATGTTCACACGGTTGCCGAACCTGCGGCCCGACCCCGACCGCGAGCCCCTCGTCCACGGTTGGGCGAACCGGGCGGCGCTGCAGCTGCCCTTGGTATGGGACGCGTGAGCTCGGCGGAGCACTTCACCGTGGACGTCGACCCGGCCCAGCCGGTCGGGACGATCGCCGGCGCCGAGGTGGAAGGCACCACGTTCGCCATCGTGCACCACGCCCAGGGTTGGGTCGCTTTCGAGGACCGCTGCCCGCATGCGCGATGCTCGTTCGTGGACGACGGCGGCGAGGTAGCCGACGGCAGCACACTCCTCTGCGCATGTCACGGGAGCGAGTTCGACCTGCGCGACGGTGCCGTGCTCGAAGGCCCCGCCACGCGGGGTCTGGAGGTCATCACGCTGCAGGCGGATGGACGACGGCTCCGATCGGCGTCCGGTCCCTAAGTCCGTCCGCCGTCCCCCGCGGATCAGGAGCGGGATCGCGATGTCCATCGGCACATCATCGCCGAACGACGCCCGGACGGGATCGGTTCGATCGAGCCCGGCAAGCTCGCCGACGTCGTCGTGGTCAACGGCGACCTCACGAGCACCGCACCCGAGGACATCTCTTCCCTCGGCAGCTAGCTCACGATGCTCGATGGCCGGATCGAACACGCCGCGGACCCGGCCATCTAAGGCGTTGAGTAACTCGTCATCTCCGCGGGCCCGTCCACGATGACGCCGATGCCCCTGGCGTACACCTTCTCGCCCTGACTGCCATCCAAGGGGTTGCGATCCAGCAACGTCGCCGTGTCCTCGAACGTGCCCCCGGGCACCTCGGTGACACGGCCCAACGCGATCACCTTCGCCTCGTCCTCGGCGATCCCCGGAGCGATCTCCTGCTGGAACGCCTGCCCCACCTCGAGCGATGCCGGCATGTAGATGCCTGGGACGTTCGTCTCCCCGTCCGCCCTCCAGGCGCCGCCGTGCGAAACGATCGCGCCGCTCGCGTCATAGATATCCACATCCTCCCCGAAGTAGCAGACCGTGCCGTCGACGGCCTGGGCGAAGAAGTTGTGAGAGACCTCCAGGACCGTTCCGTCCTTGGCTTCGTACTCCCGGACGACGCGGGTCTGCACCCCGGCGACATCCTCGGTCCGATCGAGGACGGTGATCCGCACCAGGAGGTCGCCGCCCGCCTCAGCGCCTTCCAGCACGACCTCGTGCCCGACGAGGAGCGGGAAGTACGGGTTGTCGATCGTCGTGGTGAACCCCGCCCCGCCCGGGTCACAGACGCCGAGATCCATCCGGTCAGCGAACGAGCCCTGCGAGCAGGAGACGGTCGAAACGGCGAGCACGAGGACAGCCGGTCCCAGCACGCCTGCAGCCACGAGCTACAGCGGCTCCAGAGGGGGCAGCTCCCCGAACAGGCTCGCCTTGATCTGGGAGCCGTGCGCCTCCAACGCGAGCGCCTCGTTCCGGGCATCCACCATCTCAGCGCCGGTCAGATGCTCGAAGGAGACGAGTTGCAGGACCTCTCGCTCTTCCTCGTTCACACCGCGCCAACCCACCCGGACGTTCCCCACCCCGGGCGCGTAGAACTTGAGCTGGAACGCGTGAGGCTTGCCACGCTCGAACTCCTCGATGATCACCACGTCGTCGTAGCAGTCAAGGAGGACGCACGTGGATCTGCCGGTCGCGTACACCCTCCCTCGATCGTTCCAGTCGACCGGGGGCGGCGCGAAACCCTGCGCGTAGCTCGGCGTGCCGGCGGTGGGTTCCGCCATCATGTGGATCCCCGCGGTGGCGCCGGCGAGGCCGTGGAACCAGCCCGGCGCCTTCACGAACTCGCCGCCCTCGTACTCCTCGGGGTACTCCCCCATCCGCCACACATAGCCGTCGGTGTCCTGCGCGTAGAACGCCAGTTCGGCCTCGACCAACTCGTCGCCGGCGTAGTCGAGGTCCCACGTCACGAGCGCTCGGACGCCGCCGATGACCTTCGTGAAGTCGGTGACCGTGATCACGACCCGGCGGGCGAGCCGCTCGCCATCCTCGAGGGTGGATCCCTCGTAGATCGCCTGCGTGCCCGGCGTCAGGGGGAACCATGCGTGGTCGATCACAGCCGACGTTGCGGGGTCGAACCTCGACGGGTCGAAGTCTTCGGCGGTCAGGAGCTCGGCCTCGCCGGGGGTCGTCGTCGGGGACGCGGGGGTGGGTGTGACAGAGGTCTGTGACGGCTCCGTCGTGATCGCCGACGTGCACGCGGCTGCGAACAGGAGGATGGCCGTCGCCGCCGTCCACGCGATCCTCTGTCGCATCAGGGCCTCATCACGGCGTCGCGGGGATCGTGACGACGCTCGAGGGCTTCGCGAATCGCAGGTAGAGCGACGGCACCACGAACAGGTTCAGCAGCGTCGCGGTGATGAGGCCACCGAGGATGACCCACGCCATCGGGTATTCGATCTCTTGGCCGGGGATCTCGCCCGCGATCAACAGGGGAACCAGGGCGAGCCCGGTCGTGAGCACCGTCATCAGGATGGGCACGAGGCGCTCGCGGGCCCCCTGGAGCACGAGTTCCGGGCCGAAGCGCACGCCCTCGAAGCGTTCCAAGTGCTGGTAGTGGCTGATCAACATGATCCCGTTCCTAGCCACGATCCCGAGGACGGTGAAGAAGCCCACGAGCGAGCCCAGCGAGATGACCCCGCCGGTCAGATAGGCGGCCAGCACACCTCCGACGAGAGCGATCGGCAAGGTCAACAGGGACAGGGTGGCCAGACGCCAACTTCCGAACGATGCTTGGAGCAGCAGGAAGATGCCCAGCGCCGCCGCGATGGCACCCAGATTGAGGCGCCCCTGCGCCGCCTGCCGCTCGGTGTACTCGCCGAGGAACTCCGCGTGATACTCCGCCGGCCACTCGAACCCGGCGAGACGTTCCTCGAGGTCGGCGACGATGGTGCCGAGGTCGCGGCTCCCGTCGATGTTCGCCCCGACGTCGAGGCTCCGGAATAAGCTGTCGTGGTAGATGACGTTGGGCACGGGCACGATGCTCACGTCGGCGACCTCTTCGAGCGAGACGTACTCGCCGCTCGGGGTGTCGAGTTGCAGCTCCTGGATGTCGCTGAAGCTGTCGCGGCTCTCCGGGGTGCTCCACACCTGCACGTCGTAGGCCCTGCCTCCCTGGAAGATGTCGCCCACCTCTTCGCCGGCGATCATCCGGGCGGCTGCCCTGCGGACGTCGCCCGGCTTGAGGCCGTAGCGCTGGGCCGCCGCGAGGTCGACCTCGACCTGCACCTGGGGGATGTCCGTCAGGTGCTCGACGTGGTTCTCCGTCACGCCCGGGACCGTCGCGAGGATGTCGTTCACGTCCTCGGCCGTGTCCTCCAAGACGTGCAGGTCGGGCCCGTAGATCCTGATCGTGATGGCCTCGCTGGAGCCCGTGAGCACCTCGCGGATCCGTTCCTTGAGGTAGGTGAGCACGTCACGTTGCACGCCGGGATATCCGTCGACGACCTCCTGGATCCGGGCGAGCGTCTCCTCGTAGTCGACCGAAGGATCGACGCTGATCCAGTTCTCGCCGAAGTCGATACCGACGACCTCGTCCATGAGCAGAGCCTGGCCGATGTGCGACCCCGCGTTGCGCACCCCTGGGATCTGCAGCAGCTCGTGGTTCGCACGTGCGGAGATGCGGAACATCTCCGGCTGACCGGTCCCGGGCACCGTCAACCAGTGCATCAGGAAGTCTCGCTCCTTGAACGACGGCAGGAGGGATTGGCCCAACAGCGGCACGGCCGCCACACCCACCATCACCGTGACCCCGACCGCAACGTAGGCGCGTCGAGGACGGAAGACGATCGCCTTCAGTAAGACGTGATAGCCGCGCTGCAGGGCCGGCACGAGGGGTGACTCCCTGTGGTTCAACGACGAGGGCTTGCGGAAGAAGATGAGGCACATCGCCGGGGTCACCGTGAGCGCCACGACCATCGACGCCAGCAAGGCGAGCGCGTACGAGGTGACGAGAGGCCGGAAGAAGGAGCCGGAGAGCCCGTCCAGCATGAAGATCGGCGCGACCGCCACGATCTCGATCAGCGTCGCGTACACGATCGCGCTACGGACCTCCAGCGACGCCTCCAGGATGATCCTGGCGGCCGACTTCCCCGAGCCATCCGTGCGCCGCTGTCGCAGCCTTCGCACCACGTTCTCGACGTCGATGATCGCGTCATCGACGATGTCCCCGAGCGCGATCACCATGCCGGCCAGGATCATCGTATTGATCGTGGCACCGCGCAGATGCAGCACCAGGCCGGCGACGATCAGCGAGAGCGGGATGGCGACGACGCTGATCAGCGCGGTGCGCCATTCGTACAGGAATGCGCAGAGCATCAGGATCATCAGGACCGCGCCGATGAGGATCGCCGTCGAGAGGTTGTCGACGGAGTCCTCGATGAAGGTCGCCGGGCGGAAGATCGTCGAGTCGATAGCGATGCCCGGGAGCCCCGGCTCGAGCTCAGCGAGCGCGGCTTCGACCCCGCGCGTCACGTCCAGGGTGTTCGCCCACGGCAGCTTCTCGACGATCAACATCAGGCCGGGTCCGTCGTTGATGACGGCTTCACCCACGAGCAGCGGGTGGTCGCGGACCAGATCCGCGACGTCTTCCAGCCGGAGCGTCGTGCCGTCGCGCGCCTCGATCGGCAGCTGCGCCAGATCTTCGGCGGACACGATGGGCAAGACATGCCGGATCGCAAACCGCTCCTCGGGGGTCTCGATGAATCCGCCCCTGCCGATGTAGTTGCTCTCCGAGTACGAGAGCAACCCTGCATCCAGAGCGTCCGCGGTGACGTTGGCGACGGACTCGAGCGCGACACCGTGGCGTCGCATCCGCTCGGGGTCGGCCTGGACGGTGAGCAATTCGATGCGCTCGCCCCAGATCGGCACGTTGGCCACCCCCGGAACACGCAGAAGGCGGGTCCTGATCTTCCAGTACGCGGTCATGGACAGATCGATCAGGTCGAGGTCAGGATCTGTCGTCGTCAGGCCGATCTTCGACACGCGGCTCGTCGCGGACAGCGGCTGGATCATGAACGGCGGGCTCGCCCAGGTGGGCAACGTCGGGGCGATCAGCGCGATGCGCTCGGCCACGTGCTGCCGCGCCGTGAGCAGATCGGTGCCGGGGGCGAAGATCATCTCGATCGCCGACAGGGATTCGACCGACTTCGATCGGATCACGTCCACACCGGGGACGCCGTTGAGGGTCTGCTCGAGGGGGATCGTGACGAGCGACTCCACCTCGCTGGCGGACAGCCCCAGCGCGGGTGTCTGGACCTCGACCTTGGGGGGAGCGAACTCGGGGAAGACGTCCACCTGCGTATGGCTCAGCTGCTGGACGCCGAAGAACATCAAGCCCCCCGCCAGGGCGATCGCGAGGTATCGGAACTTCAGGCTGCCGGCGACGATCCATCGAAGCATCGCTCGCTCATCCCTCTCGTGACCGCTTCATCGGCCGATCCCGACCTCGGTGCCGTACAGCTCGGGGACGCCCACCACCACGACCTGTGTCCCCACAGGCGGACCCTCCGACAAGCGGACCTCACCGCCTTCCTCGGAGACGATCTGGATCGGCGCGCGTACGAAGACCGATGGCTCCGGGTTCGTGTACACCCACCACTGGCCGCCGGCGTCCAGGTAGATGGCCGAGCTCGGCACGACCAGCCCGTCTTCGCTCGATGCGACGGCAACGGTCTGGATGTCGAGCCGCTCCGCTGCCGGCTCCGTGAGCGTGATGGTGGACAGCTCGCTCCCAGGCAACTCCTCCACGGTGGCAGGTTGGTCGACGACGTGCTCGTCGGAGACCGGCTCACCGCACGACACGAGGAGAGCGAGGCCCACGGTCAGCATCGCCGAGCCGCGCAGCCGCATCATCGCACCACGCCCCTAGGCTTCGATCGTGTCGACGTCGGGTATCCGGATGAACAGCTCGTCAGCAGAGGTATCGGGCTCGGCGATGTACCCGAACCGCAGGTAGGCCGCCGGCAGGACCACCACGCTGAGCAACACGCTCGTCACGAGTCCCCCGAGCACAACGACCGCCATGGGACGGACGATCTCGAAACCTGCCACGTGTCCTGCGACGACGATCGGTGCAAGGACGGCCGCCGCCGCCAGCGTCGTCATCGCGACAGCGCCGAGCCGCTCCCGCGTGCCGGAAGCAACCAGATCGGCGCCGAAGGTCCCCCCATGCTCGCGCTCCAACGCAAGGTAGCGGCGCACCGTCGTGGTGCTCGTACGAGCAGCGAGCGCCAGGAGCACGGCGCAGCCCGCGCCCGAGCCGAGCGTGATATCGCCACCGGTGACGAGAGCTGCGACGGCACCACCTGTGAGCGACATCGGCAAGGTCATCAAGACGACGGCCGCCACGCGCCAGCTGTAGAGGGCGGCCTGCAACAGAAGGAAGATCGCGATGAGGACCGTGAGCGCGATCACCAGCACCCGACTTTGCGCGGCCGCCTCTTCTGCGAATCCGCCGAGGAGCTCCGCGTGATACTCGAGCGGGAACGCCATGGATGCGATCGCGGTGTCCACGTCAGCCGCGACGGCGGCTACGCCGCGACCGGAGACGCTGGCCGTCACGTCCACGTAGGTCTGGACCGACTCGTGCAGGATCACGGTCGGGTTGGGAACCAACCGCACATCGGCCACGGAACTGAGCGGCACGAGTCCTCCACGCGGCGTGTCGATCAACAGGTTCCGAACATCGTCCTTCGTCTGCCGCAGCTCGGGCGTGCCCCAAACGACGACATCGAAGACCTTCTGCTCCTCGAACAGGTTGCCGACGACCAAACCGGACAGCAACGTGGTCGCGGACCGCCGGACATCACCCGGTGAGATACCGAAGCGCTCTGCCTGCGCGATGTCGGCCTCCACTTCGATCGTCGCCTCATCGGCCGAGCGGCGGACCTGCGGATCCACCACCCCGTCGATCCCGGCGATCGACTCCCTGACCGCTTCGGCGGTGTCCTCGAGGACGTCGGGATCCTCGCCGTACACCCGCACCATGATCTCGGCGTCCTTGCGCCCGAGCACCTCGGTGATGCGCTGCTCGGAATAGGTGAAGACATCGGTGTCCGCGTCCGGCAGCCCGCCGGCGACGCCCCGGATCGCGGCCAGCGTGGCGTCGTAGTCGGCCGCGGCGTCGATATTGATCCAGACCTCGGCGGCGTTCACGTTCACGACCTGGTCGGACTGGATCGCGCGGCCCACGTGCGCACCAACGGCATTGATGCCGGGCAGCGCTCCGATCTCCCCGACCGCCTGAGCCGTGATCTCGTCCATGCGCGTCAACGAGGTGCCTGGTGGCGCCTGCAGCGACACGATCACGTCCCGCTCGCTCAGCGCCGGGCGGAGCGATAGGTCGAGGAAGGGGATCGTCACCACGCCGATCACCGCGACCAGACCGAACGTCGCGTAGGCGACCCCCGGACGCGGAAGGATCTTCGCCGTGATCCGGTCGTACGTACGCTGCAACCATCGGATCGGCGCCGAGGCCTCGGCCCGCGAGAACCGGTTCTGCAGCAGGAGCAGAGCGAGCGCGGGGGTCAGGATCAGGGCGACCAGCATCGCCGCGAGGATCGCGAGCAGGTACGTCGACGCGATAGCGGGCAGGAACGCTCCAGCCTCGCCCTCCATGAAGAACGCCGGCACGATCGCGGCCGCGGCGATGATCGTCGCGTACAGCAGCGGCCGTCGCATCTCGAGTGACGCATCCAGGATGACGCGCCACGTGGGCAACCCGTCACCTACCTCCTGGTGCTCGCGCATCCGGCGCGCGATGGTGTCGACGTCGACGATCGCGTCATCGATGAGGACGACGAGCGCCATCACGATGCCGGCGAGGATCATCGTGTTGACGGTGGTATCGGTGAGATGCAGTACCAGCCAGCCCGCCGTCAGGGACGCCACCGTCGAAACACCGGCGATCGCCGCGCTCCGCCACTCGAAGAAGAAGGCACCGAAGATCAGCAGGACGAGGATCCCCCCGATCACGAGGGCGCGCCCCAGGTTGTCGAGGGAGTTCTCGATGTAGGTGGCGGGCCGGTACACCGAGGTATCCACCTGGAGCCCGGGCAGACCGGGGCCGAGTTCCTCGAAGGCCCCGTCGATCCCCGCGGTCACTTCGGGCGTGTTCGCCTCGGGGAACTTCTCGATCACGAGGAGCGTGCACGTGCCATCACCGCAGAGGGCATCGCCGATCAGCGGCTGATGGTCCTCCACGACCTCGGCGACATCGCCGAGGACCAACCCGGTCCCGCCCGCGTTCACGCCCGCGCCGCTTCCCTGGCCGCCTTCGAGCGGTACCTGGGCGAGCTCTCGGGGCGTCGATATCGCTTGCTCGTGGAAGACGTGCAGTCGCTGATTCACCGTGTCGATGAATCCGCCCGTACCCGGCGAGGAGGCCTCCAGGAAGCTCAAGGGCGAGACCTCGAGGGCGTTGCCCGCCGTCCGGATCACCTGGCTGAGCGTGACGTCGTTGTCAGCCAGCACCTGCGGATCCACCAGGACCTGCAACTGCCGGTCCCGGAACCCCCAGATGGCAACGTTGGCCACGCCTTCGACGCCGAGCAGGCGGGGAACGATGATCCAGCGAGCCAGCACGGACGTTTCGATCGGGGTGAGCTCGTCCGATTCCAGCTTCACGATCGCGACGCGGCTGAGGGAGGAAAGAGGCTGCAGCATCTGCGGCGGCTTCGCCACCTGCGGCAATCCGGCGGCCGCGACGGCCTGTGTCAGGCGCTCGGCGACGACCTGGCGCGCGTCGAGCAGCGGCGTGCCCGGCTCGAACGTCATGACCACCGAAGAGAGCCCGGGGATCGAAGCGGATTCGATCTCGTCGAGGAAGGCGATCCCGTTCAACAGATCCTGTTCGAGCGGGACCGTGATCAGCTGCTCGACCTCCTCGGCGGACAGACCCAGGGCTTCGGTCTGCACCTCGACGGTGGGACGACTGAACTCCGGGAGCGCGTCGGTCTTCATGTCGTCGAGTTGCAGGAACCCGACCACCACGAGAGCACCGGCGATGGCCACGATCAGCCGCCTGAACTTGAGGCTCGAGCCGACGATCCAGCGCATCATGGCTGCGGTTCCTCCCCCTCGTTCAACCGGATCGACGTACGGAACTCCCCAAGGCCTGACGGGATGAGGGTGTGCCCTCCGCGAAACTCATGGGGCGGACACTATCTATGCAACTCCGCGGGATGTAAACCCCCCAGATGCGGGATGCGATCTACGTCAGGTGCACGCCGCGGCCGTCCCTCAGGACCCGGCCGCGACGACCCTCTTCAGAGAGATCACGTCAGCCGTGACCGGTTCGCGCGGGACCGTCCAGCAGACCCCGCGCGACAGCCCGCCCAAGTCGCCGATGGACTGGTTCGGCGCGAGCGCCTATGCGAAGGGTTTAGGCCTGGCTCGGCGCCGCGCCAGCCTTCGTGCCACGCAGCGGGAACAGCTTCCACCTGGCGGAGGCCACGTAGCCCAGAACGGTGGCGATGACGATGTTCGTGATGATCTGGGTTATCTCGCCCCGGGTGCTATGCCAGATCACAGCTCCGAGCATCACGAGGACCAGTCCCAGAGCAGCGAAGCTGGTCAACCACGGCAAGATCCTGGTCAGGCCGGGAAGGAGCAATCCCACACCCCCGAGTATCTCCGCGGTGCCCGCCACGGCATGGACCGATCCGTCCAGGTCATACATCCAGCTCATCGGTCCGGGAAGGCCCTCCGGGACGATGAGATGCGTCACGCCGACGACGACGAAGTAGACGCCGAAGACCCACTGGAGGATCCACAAGGTCCGTTCCCGTCTCTGCACGCTGCCCCCCCGATCACCCGGCGCGAGAGGACCAGGATACGCTCGATGGAGAACTGGGTTGCCTCCCTCGCGCTGGTGGGTGTCCTGGTCCGAGGCGTGGGAGCGACGCTCGTCCTCCCGCGGCCGCCGGGTCCAGAGGCGCGCGACGCGCATCCCGAGCATCTGGGTCGGCGTCAGGACGCCGGCCACGTTACCCGGCGGCGCCCTCCGGTACGACCCCGAGCTGTTGCATCATCGTCAACGCGTCGAAGACGCCCCAGTGCTCCCTCGCGAGACCGTCTTCGCCGAAACGGACGATGTCTATCAACTGAACGTCGATGCGCTTCCCGGTCGCCGGCATGTCCATGAACGCGCCTTCGTGCGTCCCGGTGGCTCGGGTCCGAGCGACCACCTTGTCGCCGCTCGAAAGGATGTCCTCGACGTCGAAGCGCAGATCCGGGAACGCGGCGATGTACATCGTGAAGAACTCCTTGACCCCCTCCTTGGTGGGCGCGAGCCCAGGTGTCTCCTCATGCTCGACGAAATCTTCGGCCATCACCTGATCGAACCCATCGACGTCGCCGGCGTTGATCAGGTCATACAGACGTCGCATCTGCGCTTCATGGTCCATCGAGCACGGTCCCTTCGACGGTGTCGGGCGATCATAGTACAGACGCTTCCGAGCTCGGATGGCATGGGTTGCGTCGCTCCACGACGATGGCTCAGACGGAGGATCGATCGGATGATGGTCGAAGCCGGGACCGACCCCCCCTCGAGGGTCGACCTGTTGTGGATCCCTCTGGGTGCCGGCGCTCACTCGGTCCGGTTCAACGGGAAGGCGTACGAGGCGCTCGCGGCACTCCGCGAACGGCGTGCGCGCCAGGATATCTACCATTCCGCCCTCCAGGTGTCCGTCCCCGACGGCAGGTTCGTCATCGAGGTGACGCCGATCCCGGACATGCATGGAGAGATGCGCGGCGTCGTCGGCGAAGGTCCGGTCGGAACGAGGTGGGCGGGTCGGCTGCGGATCTTCCGCTACGAGATCCGCCGATGGCGAGACGGCGTGATCCCCGATGCCGGCGCGGCGATCGCCAGTCCCGTGCGGGTAACCGATGAGCGCGACCGCGCCCACCGCATCCTCGACTTGGTGCCATCCGTTCCCACCCCCGTCTGGGGCCGTGACGAGCTCCGGGCCGGCGAGATGTGGAACTCGAACTCGGTGATCTCGTGGCTGCTCGACCGCGCTGGGATCGAAACCGACGACATCCAGCCGCCGCCGAACGGCCGGGCTCCCGGCTGGAGCTCCGGGCTCGTGGTCGCACGCCGGCCGTAGGGCCACGCTCCGCCGTTCGAGGGCCTGGAACGATAGGGTCCGCCGCAGAGCGAAGGGAAGGACACACACCATGGCGTTCGTGCAGGGTTCGAAGTCGAACATCCACTTCGAACAGGAAGGTGACGGGCCGGACATCGTTTGGGTCTCCGGCGCAGGTGGGACCGCCGACTCGTGGGGCTATCAGCTCCCGCATTTCCGCGGCTCGTTCCGCAACACGACGTTCGACACGCGCGGCGTCGGCACGACCACGACCGACGCTCCCCAACCGTGGCCGATCGATGACTTCGCCACCGACACCGCCGACCTGATCCGCGCGGTGTGCGAGCCCCCCGTCGCCCTCGTGGGGCTGTCGTTCGGCGCGGGCATCGTCCAGCAGGTGGCGATCGACCACCCCGAACTCATCCGCGTCGCGATCCCCATGGGGACCGGCGCTCGGAGCGTGGGCTGGACCTGGGACTACCAGATGGCCGAGATCGAGTGGCGGCGCGCGGGTCATGGCTTCGCGTCGGACCCCGCGTCAGCCATGATGGCGACGATCCACTACGCCGCGATGTTCTATCCGGCCAAGGTGCTCGGCGATCGCCACCTGTGGCCGAAGCTGCGAGACGAGCTCTTCACCTACTACGCGCAAGGCGGCGAGGAGGCCTCCCTGCTCGCCCAGTGGCTACCGTGCGTCACCTTCGATCAGACCGAGCAACTCCCCCGATGCATGGTTCCCATGCACGTGATCGCGTTCGAGCAGGACGTGCAGGCCGTGCCGCAGGACAACCACGAGGTCGCCGACCTGGCCGGCAACGCGGAGTACCACGAGTTCGCGGGCATGGGACATCTCTCGATCTCCGGGCACACACAGGACATCCTCAACCCGTTCATCGAGGGGTTGATCCGGCGGTACCTGTAGCGCGTGCAGCGTACGCTCTCTCCCCATCGCGAGGAGCGACCTTGGCCGACCCGACGCGTCCCCGCTTCGAGGAGCTCGACAGCAGCGACACGCCGTTGGGCGTGATCAGCCTGCGACGCCGGATCGAGCCGACGCTTCAGGTCGACGTCTACGAGGCGAAGCTGGGGGACGACTTCCTCATGTCGAGCCTGTTCACCCACGCCGAGGTCGCGATGGCCGACATCTCCCTCGCCGGCCTGGCCGGCACGGAACTGGACGTCGTGGTGGGAGGGCTCGGGCTCGGCTACACCGCTCGGGCCGTCGTGCGCGAGCCCCGGGTGCGCTCGCTGCGGGTCATCGAGACGCTCGGCGAGGTCATCGGATGGCATCGGCGGGGGCTGCTGCCGGTGAGCGACGACCTGACATCAGATCGGCGATGCACCTTCGTGCAGGGAGACTTCTTCGACATGGTTGCCACAGGTGCCGGCTTCGGCACCGACGCCGCCCGGAGCCGTCATGACGCGATCCTGGTGGATATCGACCACACGCCCCGGCACCTCTTGCACCCAGGCCACGCCGCCTTCTACGGCCTCGACCAACAGCGGCGTCTGGCCGAACGCCTCAACCCGGGCGGCGTGTACGCCCTGTGGTCCGACGACCCCCCGGACGAGGACTACGCCGGCGTCCTCGAGGAGATCTTCGCATCCTGCCACGCGCACGTCATCACGTTCGCGAACCCGCTGACCGGTGGCGAGGCCTCGAACACCGTCTACATCGCGAGGGTCGGTGACTGAGCGCACGAGACCACCCGAGCCGAGAGCACCTTTCCTCGCCCGTCAGACAAGGGTCGGTCCTCTAGGGCGGTGGTCGCGTGGGTCTCAGGCGGCGGATCCTTCGAGGCGCGCCTTGATCCGCTCCAGGTCACGACGCAGACCCACGGGGATGTCCTTCGACAGCTTCCAGCCCGTGACCCTCGCGAGGAAGGTCGGCTCCACGATCTCGGCCGACTTGATAACGGTCGTGGAACCGGCGTCGGTCGAGAGTCCGAAAGTGTGACGCGCGCGCCCGAGGGCGCCGACGGAATCCCACGCGAAGGTACGGCCCGGCGTCGTCTCGATGACCGTGCTCTGCTCTCGCTGGGTCCCGAACTGCTTCGCCGTGGTGGCGTACACGGTCCCCACCGCGATAGGCCCGTCGCTCGACTTCGTCACCGTGAGACCGTTCCCCGACCACTCGGCATGGGTCGCCATGTCGGCGACGTAGTCGTACACCCGATCGGCTGGTGCCACGATCGTGATGCGTTCCTCGAAACGCTTCATCGTGCCCTCCCCTCGATCCCGGGCGCTATGATCGCACACCCGTGGACCGCACCGCCATCGAAGAGCTGTTCACCTTCACCGGCCACGCCTGGTGCGAGCACCGGCGTGTGATCCACCCCCTCGGCGACGCCGTGCTCACGGAGCCGGCACCCGGCTCCGGCTGGCCGGCGCTACGGGACGCCCTGGCGCACATCAACTGGGCGTACCTCCGCTGGTTGTCGAACCCGGACGGGACCACCGATGCCCCCGCGGAGCACGTGGACTCCTGGGATGAGCTCGATGCCTATCGGGACCGCGTCCGTGCTCGCGCGAGGGCCTACCTCGATCGGCTCAGCGACGCCGAGTTGATGACGCCTCGCGCCATGGACATCGACGGCGAGGAGATCGCCTACGGCCCCGCGGACATCTTCGTGCACGTCTTCCTCCACGAACGCCAGCACCACGGGGACGTCCATACGCTGCTGTACCAACTCGGTGTGGACGTGCCGATCGTGGAGTACCGGTTCTCCTTGCCCGAACGCTCTTGAAGGCCCCTCTGCCTCGGTCCAGCGCGAACCATCCCGTGATGGAGGAGCGCATCCGGGGCACCGACGTGCGTCGCCGTACCGCGGTCCTCACCTGTCCCAGCGGAGCACGGTCTGCACCTCGATACCGGGCAGCGGCAGGGACCTCGCTTCGGCCTCGACAGCATCGCGTGCCTCCCGCGAGAGACGACGCCACGTCTGCACCATCACCGTCGCGTGCGCGCGCCGCCAGGTCCCGACGATCTCGCCCTCGACCAGGAGGGCACCGGGCCAGACGCGCGAGGTCCAGAGCTCGGCTCGACGACCGGCGTCGGGGACCAGGAGTTCGCGATCGGCTCCTTGCAGGAGGAAGTAGGCGTCGCCGCTCGGCAGGAGCCGGGCGGGCGCCGCAGCCGCCCGGGCGCCGCGGAACGCCGGCTCGTCGCGGGTGAGGATCCATCCGTCACCGATCGGCGTCCGCACGGGCGTCAGGGATCCGGCGAGGGCGTCGAACGCCGCGCGGCCCGGCGCCCGGCCGATCCCCGCCCACCGGGCGAAGGCTTCGGGCGTGGTGGGACCGAACACGTGGAGGTACCGGCGCGCGAGCTCGAGGCGGGCTTCGCGTGGCTCGGCTCCGGGTGGCGGAACGGTCCAGACGGTGGGCAGCCGGGCGCCCTCCCACCTGATCGCGACGGTACCGGTCAACGCCGCGTATCGGAGGGCGTTGCCGTGGACACCGATCGCCTGCCCGGCCTCGTCGTACCTCATCCGGGACCCATCGAGGCGAGCGTGGAGGCGAGCAGCCAGATCCTCGGCCGTCCGTCGGGTCTTGCCATCCTCCGGCAACCTCCCGAGCGAGAAGACCGCGAGGTCGCGTGCCGCGACGACGTAGGCGTTGTAGCGCGGCCCCCACAGCTGGACGAGCGACGGGTCCTCCCACGTGGACGCCTGGGTCCCCTCGACGCGCGCATGGATCGAAAGGAGCGCGGCACGGGGCATGCTGTCCTGCAAGCCCGCCCACGCGGCACGCCGGAGCGAGCGCCGACCCCGCGGGAGCCGCTCGTCCAGCGCGCCGACGTGCCGCCGGAACGCGAGGATCTGCGTCCGCGTGAGGTCGAGCAGAGGACCCGTCATGGATCTCGGGTCGGTGCGGAAGGCGGCAGACGAAGGGATCGCGAAGCGCCGGTCACCGAGGGGCACCTATCATGACCGCCATAGATAGCACGGTCGACCCGATCCGGCCTTAGGAGGTGCTTCGCGATGTCTGAGAGGAAGCCTGCGAAGAAGGCTACGAAGAAGCCCGCGAAGAGCACGGCCGCGACCAGCGGCAAGTCCAAGGGATTCACCGACGAGGAACGAGCCGCGATGAAGGCTCGCACCCAAGAGCTGAAGGCGGAAGCGCGCGCGAATCAGAACAGGGCGGATGGGGAACGCGACCTGCTCGCGGCGATCGCCGCGATGAAGGAGCCGGATCGCGCGATGGCCAAGCGGCTCCACGCGATCGTCCAAGCCAGCGCGCCGGACCTCTGGCCGAAGACCTGGTACGGGATGCCCGCCTACGCCAAGGATGGCAAGGTCGTCTGCTTCTTCCAGGCCGCGGAGAAGTTCAAGGCGAGGTACGCGACGTTCGGCTTCAGCGACGCGGCGAACCTCGACGAGGGCGCCTCGTGGCCGGTCGCCTTCGCGCTGAAGGGATTGACCGCCGCCGAAGAGGCGAAGATCCGCGCGCTCGTGAAGGAGGCGGTGAGCTGAAGGGTCCATCTGACCCGGTTCACCCGGGTCGGTAGGGCCAGATGCAGCCGCGTCAGTCCTCGGGCAGGAGACCTTCCAGCTCGGCAACGGCGCCTTCGAGCGCTGCCGTGCGCGACGCGCCGTCCGCGATCCGTCGCTCGACTGCCATACCGAGCAGGAAGGCCGCCAATGGCGTCACCTTCCGCTCCACGCGATGCGCCACTTCGCGCGCCACACCCAGGAGCGACTCGATCTCCCCTTCACTCAGTCGGGGTATCCCTTGCACACTCGCGAGCTGGTCCAACCATGCATCCGACATCTCTCGTGCTCCCATCTCTCAACGTCCCCGACAGTCCAAACAGAGCCCCTCGACGGTATCCATCACCCCGGGGTCGTCGGGGAGCATCGCACGGATCCGGTCGAGCATGGCCGATGACGCGATGGGCTCGCCACACCTCTGGCACCTGGCCATCGTCGATCGCTTGACCGATGCCGAGCCCGCGCCCAGCGACTCGAGATCCGCGCCCCGCTCCACCTCGATCACGTGCTCCGGACAGATGGCGACGCAGTGTCCGCACGCGACGCACCGATCGCGATCGAGATCGAGGGTTGCCGCCACCGGACCTTCGTCGAAGCGGAATGCCTCGGTCGGGCACACCTTCGCGCACACGCCGCACATCGTGCATCCATCGGCCCGGACCGAGACCATGCCTAGGGGGCTCCCGGCGGAGTGGAGTACGCCGACGCCCCCGGCCACGACCGATACGGTCGCAGCAGGTTCGCGCAACCGCACCGGATCGCCGGACCCCTCGCGCGACGCCGGGGCTTCGAGCCTGCGCCCACCGGCGACGGTCTCTTCATCGTCCTCGGGGAACAGCACGATGACGCGATCGCCAGGGTGCTCGACCCCGGTCGCTGCGAGTGCCTCACGGGCGAAGGCAACGCGTGGCTCCACCCGCTCAGGCGCTCGTGCGCCACACGCGGCGCCGCAGCCACGGAAGGCGACCGCCGGGGCTCCCGCCCGCAGCGCCTGTAACGCCCATCCGGGAGTCACGATCGACAGGCAAGGAACCTCGAGCGACACCCAGTCCCCAGCAGGGAGCCGCTCGGGCGGGACCGGTGGCGCGCCACGGCAAGCGACGAGGATCCCCGCTCCTGGCTCCGAGGTGACGAGCGCATCGATCTGCGCCTCGAACCCCACCAGATCCGCGCCGGGGAGCCGGACCGCACCCTCGACCGGACACGCCGTCACGCAGGCGGCGCAGCCGATGCACCGGTCCTTCACCACGCGAGGGATACGTCCCGCCGGCTCGACGGCATCCACAGGGCAGGCCTCGACGCACAAACTGCACACCGCGGTCCCCGGGCACGCTCCTTGACCCACGATCGCAACCGGCTGGTAGCTCGTGCGGGCCATCGACAACAGGGATCGCCGCGAGATCTCGCCAGCGGGGAGCGCGAGGCGGAACGCATCAGGCGAACTCGTCGGCAGCGCCGAGAGGCGCGCGGCCGCGGCATGAAGGACCCCAGCGGCTCGGCCGAGCGCGCCCGTCTCGTTCCCCATCTCCGCCGCGCGGACCGGTTCGACCCGGAGCGCGCCGACACCCGTGTCAAGGCCGGCTCGACGAGCCCGAGCGCGGACCTCATCGGACGATGGACCGTCGGGGCATACAGCCATGACGACTCGGCTATCGGTGGCGCCTGCGACGAGGCTACCCAGCGCGTCCTCGTCGCCGCAGAGGTCGTCGACGAGCACGACGTCGTCGCCGTGACGTACGACCGCTGCCTGCAACCCCCCTGGGTCCAGCCCGTGGGCGTCCAGGCGAGTACAGACCGCGACCCGTACCGTCAGACTCACCTCAGCCTGACGCCGGCGCCGCAGCCAGCGCGTCGATGATGACCAGATCGTCGGCGGTCACAGCCCTGACGACCGCGGCAGCCTCGGTGTAGACACTTTCGGGCATCACCCTCGCCAGCTTCCCAGCGAAGTCAGGCAGCCAGCGGACGAGGTGATCGATGAGGAACGACTGCCGTTCGGCACGCCAGCGTGCGGCGTCGACATCGGTGTCCGCATCACCCTCCTGGTGACAGAGGTACGCACAGAACTCGAGTTCAACGGCAACGTGATCGGGGAGCTCGCCTTTCGATGCGAGCTGGATGCCCGCCCGGCGGTACCGGGTCTCCACCGCCGCACTGACGGTCGCGATGTCGTACTCGGAGACCTGGGCATAGGAGGACTCGAAGGGTTGCACCGTGAGATCCCGCGATCCCGAGAGGAACAAGCCCGTGTATTGCGTCCGCATCCGATCGACATCGTCATCCTCGAGCGACCCCAACCGACCCACCAGAGCCGTCCACGCACGATGCCCGGTCATCCCCTCGAGCGGTAGCGCGACCCGTTCGAGTTCGGGCGCCGCGGCGACGAGCCTCGCGAGCCGGTCCGGCTCGGGAGGGAGGAAGAGGGAGCCCAGTACCCGATAGACGGCGTGCTGGGCTGCAGGGACGCCCGACACGTGATCGTCGTCGGATCGCACGCTCATCCGTCACTCGCCCCGCGATCGGGCACCAGTTCGTAGACGAGCGCCGCCGAGAACACCAGCACGACGCCGAGGATGAAGATCACGGGCGCGAACGGGAGCCGGGGGTCGCTGTATCGCACCTCTGTGGGGATCCCCAACGGAGCCGCGAGGAAGAGGAACGCCGTCG
Organism: Actinomycetota bacterium; assembly: GCA_040880745.1. Taxonomy (GTDB): domain Bacteria; phylum Actinomycetota; class UBA4738; order UBA4738; family HRBIN12; genus AC-51. The sequence goes on along the minus strand of JBBDHX010000042.1, from coordinate 46,442 downwards.
CTTGCAGAACGAATCCGACGACGACCATGGTCACCACGATCGCCCTGCGCATCACTGCGCCTCCTCTCGCTCGGCGGGCTCTGGCTGCGGGTGCTCGACGATCGGGAAGTACCTCGTGAAGAGCATGTACGAGAGCACGCCGAGCGAGATCAATCCGATGACCAGGGCGAACTCGGTCCACGCCGGGGTGTAGGAGCCCTCGTCGTACGGCAGGAGCGTCCCCTTGGTCTGGGACGGCACCACGATCAGGTACCGCTTGCCGATCGCCCCCAGGTTGACGAGTGCCCCGGCCACCACGACGGGCCACACCGCACCTCGCAGGTTCGGCAGCGCAACCCGAAAGATCAACAGGACCAGCGCGCCCACGAAGCAGCCGATCGCCCCCCAGTAGATCCACGCGTAGTCGCCGAACAGCAACTCGCTCATGACGTCGCGCTCCCGGGAACTCCCCGTATAGAGGTTCGTGAGGAGCTCCACGACGACGAGATAGAGGTAACTCAGCACGAGGATCACCAGGGCTGTGGAGAGCCACTTGAAGATCTCGACACCGAGCTCCTCTTCCCGGTGCTGCCGCCGCCGAACCGCCGCGACGATCATCGCGAGCATCCCGAGTCCCGAGACTCCTGCCAAGATCACGAACGACGGCGCCTGGAGCGCGCTGAACCATCCTGGCCGGCCCACCTGAAGGCCGAACACGAACCCAAGGGTCGAGTGGGCGGTGATGAGCAACGGAACGATCGCGATCGCGAGCCAGAACGTCGCCCGATCGTGTCGTTCGCGCTCGGCGGGCGTGTCCCGATACCCGGCAGCCCAGAAGCGGTAGAAGCCGCGGTGACGCTCGGCCGTCTGCTCAGTGAGCCAGGCGTCGCGGCGTCCGTCGAGGTACAGGTAGACGAGGCTCGCGAACAGGTAGCCGGAGATCACGAGCGTGAAGGTGCCGAAGAAGGGCGACTGCGGCCGAGCGTAGCGCAACAGGTTGACGATCCCCCGCAGCGGTTGCCCGAGGTCTGCGATGATCGCCAGACCGGCGAGAACCAGGGCGACGACCGTGAGGAGCTCCGCCATGCGCGAGATCGGGCGGAGTCGATCGATGCGCGCCAACCGGATCAACGCAGCGGTGCTGATACCCGCGAAACTCAGGCCCACGAAGTAGACCACGAAGGTTATGTAGAGCCCCCAGGTCGCACCTCCCATCGGTCCGATGTTCCGCAGCCCGGTGACCGCCATGCCCTCCGAGAGCTCGTGGGCGTAGGCGTAGATCCCGAGAACGACGAGCGCAACCAGCACGGCAACGACGAGATGCCAGGCTGACGGCGAACGGCGGGCCTGTCGTGAAAGCGTTGCGTTGTGAGTCGCCATGTCAGACCCTCACTTCCGGCGCGTCAACCTGACGGGCGTCCTCCGTTGGGGGGGACCCGCCCACGTAATGAACCCGCGGCTCCGTTCCCGCCTCCGCCAGCAGCGTGAAGCTCTCGCGCTGCTGCAGCGCCTTGGCGGGCGCGCTGTCCGGGTCGTCGAGGTCACCGAAGATCAGCGCCCTGACGGGGCAGGTCTGCGCGCATGCCGGGTCGAGCCCCTCCTCCACCCGGTGCACACAGAACGTGCATTTCTCCATAACCCCTTGCACGTGACCCCCGCCCGCGATCTTCCGCTGCTCCGGTCCGTACGCCTCGTCGAGCGCCGGGTTCCGATAGGGAGGTATGCTGCCGTCGGTCGCGGTCGTGATGACCGGGTCTTTCCAGTCCAGGTACTGGGCCTCCTCCGGGTCCTTCCAGTTGAACGAATTCACCCCGTACGGGCAGGCGACCTCGCAGTACCGACACCCGATGCAGCGATCCCAGTCGGTGGCAACGATCCCGTCCTCGCGCTTGTACCTGGCACCGACCGGGCAGACCTTGACGCACGGCGCGTTGTCGCAGTGCATACACGGCCGAGGCAGGAACGAGATCCGCGAGGCCGGATACTCGCCCTGCTCGAAACGGAACACGTACATGAAGAAGCTGCTCTCCGGCGTCGCGTTCTCGACCTTGCAGGCCTCCATGCATGCTCGGCAGCCCATACAGCGGTCGAGGTCGATCACCATCCCGTAGCGAGTCATCGGCCGATCACCCCTCGTCCGCTCGATCGACACGGACCTTGACCTGGAACGACTGGTCTGCCGTGTTGGCCACGTAGCCTGGACCCGTGAAGAACAGCGTGTTCGGTGACGGCCCCTGATCCTGCGCCTCCGGGTGCGTCCAGAGACCGAACCCATGGCGCATCGACACCGTGTCCGGACGCAAGGTCTCCGTGAGGTGCACCTGCGTCTTCACCGTGCGCGTATCCCCTGTGACGGAGTTCTGGGACTCGACCCAGACCCAGTCCTTGTCCTGCAGACCGCGTGCTTCGGCGGTCTTCGTGTTCATGTCGAGCTGCTGGCCGCCGGTGAGCTCCTTCAGCAGCGGCACGAAGCTCGTGCGGCCCTGCTTGTGCTCGACGAGCTTGTGGCTGATCAAGTAGAGGTCGTACTCGGGCGGCGAATCGTCCATCGTGAGTCCGCGCCACGTTGGGAGCGGGGTGTAGTCACGCCAGAAGATCTCGTCGGCTCCCTTGTCCTTCATCGTGTGCTGGTAGCGCAGGAGCGATTCCCCGTAGAAGCGGTGGAGCACGCCGGCGAAGGGCGGCGACACGGCATAGCCGTAGCGTTCCTCGGCCGGGATCGGCCCCTTCACGTAGGTGCTGCTCTTCTTCTCGAAGTACTCGATACCTTCGGGGATGCCCTCGTGCCCCTTCGCGTACGCGTCAAGGATCTGGCGGGCCGTGGGCATGCGGTCTGTCGGCATCGCGTGCTTGCCCTCGAGCTCGAACTGCTCGTTGATGTGGTGGATGAAGCCGCCCTCGCCCTCCAGCAGCCCGAGACGGTCGAACAGATCGACGTAGATGTCGAACTCGCCTCGGGACTCGAACAGCGGGTCCATCGGAGGGGTCCTGATCGTGACGGCGTCGATGTACGTATCGGAGCCCGAGTTCGGGCCCTCGTACTTCTCGACCGTCGCCGCGGGGAGCACGACGTCCGCGAACAGGTCGGCGGTCTCGGACAGCCACGGACTCAGGACGACCGTGAACTTCAGCTTCGAGAAGGCCTCCTTGATCGTCTCGGTGTTCGGGAACGAGACCACGGGGTTGGCCATGTGCAGGATCATGACCTCGGGGAGCGTCTCCACGTCGAAGGCACCGGGATCGTTCATCACCGTCGCGGCGACGGCGGTGCTCCCACTGTTGATCGGGAAGTACTTGCTCGAAGACAGGGTGAACCCGTAGGGGCCGTCGCCGATCTCCACCGCGTCCCACTCGTAGTACTTGGAGTCGATCTCCCACTTCGTGGTCGACAGCGTGCCTCCGACGGCGCCGAGCGCCCCGAGCATCATCAGCATCTGCGCCAGCGCCCGAGTGGCCTGGAACCCCATCTCCTGCTGCATCGCGTGATAGGCCATGACACCCACCGGCCGGTAGGGGAGCGACTTGCCATCCACGACGATCGTGCTCCCGATCGATGCCGCGGCTCCCATCTCGCGCGCCGTGTTGCGGATGTCGTCGGCCGGGATGCCGCAGATATCGGCCGCCCACTCAGGCGTCCGGGCTGCGATGTGTTCCTTGAACACCTCGAAAGCTGTGCGCACCTTGGCGCCGGCCACCGTGTACGTCCCTTCGAGCGCCGGTGAGGCCCCGCTGCTGCCGGCCGGCACAGCCTTCTCGCTCCGTTCATCCCACACGAGCGGCACGTCGCCTTCTCGCACGAAGAACCCATCGTCGCCCACCAGGTACGGGGCGTTGGTGTAGGTCACGAGGTATTCCTGATCGATCGTTCCGTCCTCGACGAGCACACTCGTCATCGCCTGGGCGAGGGCGAGATCGGTCCCGGGTCGGATAGGGAGCCAACCGTCGGCGTAGGGGCCGGCACCACGGATGCGGGGATCGACGAACACGATCTTCATCCCGGCGTCGCGAGCCTCGAGCATCTGCCGTGGCCAGGTGATCCAGCACAGCTGGTTGCCGCCGGAGTTGGTCATGTTCCAGCCCCAGGCGAGCACGAACCGCGTGTGCTTGAAGTCGGGATTCAGCACTCCCTTCAGCCCGACGGTGTACTCCATCGCGCGATACCCCGCGTCGGAGCAGAACGCCCCGTGCCCCAGCTTGGTACATCCCAACGTCTCGGTAACGGCCTCGTCGTACACGTATTTCGACTTCGACCGCCCCTTCTGCCAGAGCACGATCGAAGGCTCGCGGTCACGAGCCTCCTTGATCGCGGCGGCGCTGATCTCGATGGCTTCGTCCCACGATGCTTGGCGCCACTGTCCCGGCTGGCCCTTCGCGTTCGTTCGGACAAGGGGGGTCTTCACCCGGTTCGGGTCGTAGACGGGCATGATCTGCGCCATGCCCTTCGGGCACAGGGTGCCGAGGTTGCGAGGGTTCGTGGGATCGCCTTCGAACTTGATCACGCGGCCGTTCACCCGGTGCGCGACCATGCCGCACTCTTGCTTGCCGATCCAGCAGGTGGCGGGCACGTAGTCCTCGACGGGCGCTCCCTGGGCCTGCGCGAGGGCGAGGGTCTCACCCGGGCCGGATAGGAACCGGGTCGCCGCCATCGCCGCGCCCGCGGCACCCGTTCCCTTCAGGAACGTCCTCCTCGACAGCTTCATGAACCTACCCCCAGTCGTGGATGCTCGTTTGGGGAAGGGTTTCATCTGGACTGGAGGGCCCGCCAAGGCGTTGGTCCCCCTCCTCCGGGGACCTTCAGTGCCTTCCGGACCGGGCGCCGGACGTAGGCGGGGAGCGCTGGAAGCAGGATCTAGTGATAGTTATGCATCGACGACCGCGGAGTCAGACCAGATACCGAGCTCGTTTCCCCCCGTGATCGTCGTCGGTAGCGGCGAGTCGGGCCTGGCGGCCGCCCGGCCCGCATCGGTACCGTTCACGAGCGTCGACGGGCGCCGATGAACAGCCCCCGCCCCAGCAGCCCGTCTGGATCGAACCCGACCGACAGCCCTGCCTGGCCGAACGCAGCCTCATGGTCGGCCTTCGTGAAAGCTCCGAAAGTGTGAGTCTCCGTCAGATAGTCGATGCCGCCGTCAGGGGTCCACGTCAGGTAGTGAGTCTCCTGGCGCCAGGTATCGGCGTGCAGCGTCGTCGTCTCCATCAGAGCCACAGCACGATCGTCCGCTTCGATCGTCGTCAGCCACGGTTCGTCGTTCGCATCTTCCGGGAACCCCCAAGGCTCGATCATCAAGAGCCCGCCTTGGTTCAGGTGGCGGGACATGGCCCCGACGGCGTCAGCGAGATCTGCCTTCGTCTGCATCCACGCGATGCTCGAGGACAGACACACGACCACGTCGAACGACCGCCCGAGATCGAACGTCCGCATGTCTGCCTGATGAAGCGGCACATCGGGCAGTCTCTGTCGGGCATGGCGAAGCATGCCGAGCGAGGAGTCGAGCCCCTCCACGTGGTACCAGTCGCGGAGCCGCTCCAGATGCCAGCCGGTTCCACAGGCGACGTCCAGGAGAGTCTGACAACCAGGCGTCCGTTCCTCGATGAGGCGATGCAAACGCTCGGCGTTCCGATGAGCGTCTTCGCGACTGAACACGAACTCGTAGAGATCCGCCGCTCGGTCAGACCACGGTTCCACTGCTCGACGATAGACCGTTCGCTCCACCCCAGGGGTGGCGGGGTCCTGGCCAGGAAGTCATGAACCTGACCTGGCGGCGCCTTGAGCGAGCCGCCGGTGGTCGTGCCATGATGGGAGTGAGAGTCACTGACCGGAGGGATCAAGGATGTCACTCGAAGGTGCTTCCGACAGCTACGCGATGGCACCAGGTGAAGGCGAGGCATTGTGGTTCAACGGCGGGCTGGGTCTGCTCAAGGCGACAACGGACCTCACCGGGGGGCGCTTCGCGGCTTTGGAACTGTGGGCCCCGAAAGACTTCGCCTCCCCCCTGCACATCCACCGCGCCGAGGATGAGTTCTTCGTGGTCCTCTCCGGCGAGGTCCGGCTACGCCACGACGAGCACTTCGTCGAAGCGACCGCGGGCTCGCTCGTCTATGGACCTCGCGGCGTTCCGCACGCGTTCCGCGTGGATTCGGATGAAGCGCGACTGCTGCTGTTCTTCTCCCCCGGGGGCGTCGAGGGGTTCTTCCGCGAGGGTGGCAAACCCGCGGGCGCGGTCAGCCTGCCGCCACCGGGCGAGGAGTTCGTTGACCGGGAGACCTTGATGGCGATCGGCGCCCGCTATCAGCAAGAGTTCGTGGGACCGCCATTGCCCCCGAAGGGTGAGTGAGCACATCGGCCAGCTGGTCGGTCGGTTCGGGCGTGCGGGAACGGCTTCCCCACCGGCCCCAAGAGCGACCAGATTCCGATGCGCTGCCCTCGTGCACGAGTTCGGCACGACCGGGGTCCCCAGCTCGATCTGGGACAAGCGCGTCCGCTGACACGCGCCGAGTTCGATCGAAGTGGAGGTGCACTCGATGCTCACTGAGCAGATGCTCCGCCCCTCGCCGGCGCTCGCGAAGGTCCCTGTTGACTACAGGTGCGACCATCGCCGCGTCGCCCAGCGTCGCCCATACGGGTGATCAGTCACACGAGGTAGCGGGCCAACGCGATCCCCTCACCGCCGTTCAACCCGATCGCACCCGCGAGTACGGGCCGCCCGTCCCCGCGGAGCGCCACGCCCCACGCGCGCGCGCCGCGGGGGAAGACAGTGACGACCTTCCCGTCGCCGCCCCACGTGTCATCGAGGGTGCCGTCGTTTCGGAGCCTCAGGGCCACGAACCGGGCCGGCACCTCATCGGCGGACTCGTGTGGTCCTGCATAGCCGACCCCGAGCACCTTCCCGCCGGCGAGCGGAAGGACGGCCGTGATGCCTTGCTCGCAGCAACCCGTGTGAACGACGACGACGCCGTCGCCGCCGAACGACCGGTCGTAGCTGCCGTCCGGCATGAGCCGCACGATCGCGTGTCGGAAGATGTCACGGTCCCCACCGAGCACGAGCCTGCCATCCGGCCGGACCGCAACTGCGCCCGTGATCACGAGGCTGGGTTCATCCTGTGCGATCTTGCCGCCGTCGCCGAAGCTCCGGTCGAGCTGGCCGTCGGGCCTGTACCGCGCCACCGCGAAACCCCACGAGCTGTAGCCGGTCACGACGATAAGGCCGTCCGGCTGGAGCGCGGCCCCGTAGGCCATCGCCCAGCGGTAGGGGGTCACGACCAACCCGTCGTCGCCGAACGTGCGGTCCATACGCCCGTCGGGGAGGTAGCGAACGAGCGCCCACTTCGGCGTACGGTCCCCGGACCACCCGACCACGACGATGCGGCCGTCCGGCTGGATCAGCACGTCGTTCGCGACGCGGAAGCCATCCGCGAGAGCGGAGCGGACGATGCCGTCTCCGCCGAAGGACGGGTCGAGGTCGCCGTCGGCCTGGAACCGCACGGTCACGAACCGCTCCCGGCTGTCGGTGCCGGTCACGACGATCTTCCCGTTCGGCTGGATCGCGACTGCGTTCGCCTCGTCGCCCTGGTGGCCGAGCCGGACCCAAGTCGCACCGTCCTCACCGAATGCGGTGTCGATCGCCCCACCTGGCCGGAACCGGAACACGGCGACCATGCCCTCGAGCCATCCGGCCACGATGAGGTCTCCATCGGGAGCGATGGCGACGTCGTTCGCGGCGGACCCCTCCCCGAACGCGACCGTTACCCGGCCGCCCTCCCCGAAGGCGGGGTCGAGGTCGCCGGGCGCTGCCCAGCCCACGCTCGGCACCGCGAGGACCACGGCCGCCACCAGCACGATCACGCGCGCTCGCATGCCACATCACCCTTTCCACCCCGAGCTAACCATGGGGCCCTGGTCACATCAGGGGACGAACGGCCCGCCACGCGTGGGCCGCGTCGTCGATCCCCGGGGCCCCCTTTGGAGCGTTGATCAACATCCCGGTCGGCGTCGACTGACACTCATGCTTCGCGTCTGCAAGCGCACCGACCCGCGCGATCGCCTTCAGCTGAGTCCTGAGATGTCAGGGACCGCAGTTCTGCGAACACCCCGGAGGGGTGTTCTCAGAACTCCCTGACCTGCATGAACGGTGTTCAAGTAGAGGAGTGCCCACAAGGCTAAGAGGGGTTAGTACCCAACACTTGCGCTGCAAGCGCTCTCGCGATTGTCGACCTGTCCATGAGTTGGGGATGGGTTGGGGACCAGCTTTCGTAGCCGAGATCGTCGGCGTCGCGCCGACCTATCGGCGTTACGGATCTGCTGGGGGCTCGCGCCCTTGGGTGTGGCGTTTGAGCTCCTCACTTTCGCGGAGCATCAGGGCCGGGGCATCGTCTGCCCCGGCCCTGGGGAGAACCTCCTCCGGCCGGATCAGACCTGGATCGGGACCGGGAAGACTTCGTCGGCTGGATGGCCGGTGCGCTGATGGATCTTCTTCACGGCCTCCGCGTTCGGCGCCTCCGATAGGCACCAGGCCATCCCCGAATCGGGGTCGGCCCACGCGTGCTTGAAGTTGACGCCCTCGTCGTCCTGGATGTCCAGGTCAGCCCGATGCGCCTCCATCAAGTTCTCCGGCGTGATACCCACCATCCCCTTGTGCACGTCCATGAACTCCGGCATCTCGTTTCCCCCTTTCCTGTTGCGATCTACGGATCTACGCGAAGGCGATCGTTCGCGCCCCGTTGACGACCTCCTCGACGACCTTGGCCGCGCCGACGATCGTGGCGCCTTTGCGAAGCTGATCCTCGGCGATCCCGCGAGGACCCGTGCAAGCGCCGCAGAGCCAGACCTGGCCGCCGTTGTCCACGAAGTCGTTGAAGAGGTCGTCTAGCACCGGCAACCCGGGCTGAGCGATCCCGTCCGCGCCGTCGCTCGTCCCGAGCCACACCGCGTCGATCGTGCACAGGACCACCGCGTCCTGGCCCGCGGTCGCGGCGACGTTCGCGGCCACGAACGGGAGGGTGGCGCGCTCTGGTTCCTCGGAGCCGTAGGTGCAGTTGAAGATCAGTCTGTCGGTCATGTCATCGTCTCCTTTCTACGTCGATGACGAGCGATCCGCCTCGAGAGGTCTCGATCGAACGGACGGTGTGGCCCATCATCCTTGCCAACGGCGGCAGGTCCTCCTTCGCCGATGGGTCGCCGGTGGTCACCAGCAGCTCATCACCGAGCGGGATCTGCTGTATCTGCCTGCGGAACTCCTCCGCTAGGCCGGTCGCGCAGCTGAGCTCGCCCGCATCGAAGGTGTGCACTCGGCCGGGCTCCTGCCCGGCTCCGATCGAGGAACCGCTCCCGCTCTCGCTCGTTGTCACGGTCATCACTGCGAACCCTCCTTCAGCCTCGTCCCAGTCATGCGGTGCGCTACCCCTGAGTGACCGGGTAGATCTCGTCGGCGACGAGGCCGTGCGCCTCGCGATGCACGGCGTGCGCGGAATCGGCGTCAGGCGCTTCGATCAGGCAGAAGGCCTTGCCGGCTCCGTCATCCACCCAGTAATTCAGGTAGCGCACGCCGAATCGCTCCTGCACGCGAAGGTCCGCGGCGTGCGCCCTCGCCACGTCGACCGCGGTCGCCCCATCGGGCAGGTGGTCGTGTACATCCATATAGAGAGTCACCCGTTACCTCACCTCCTTCCTGGCGCAGAAGCTACGGGGCCGACCGTTCCTGAACCGTTCCGCAGCGCCCAGGTGGGCGGGACCGGGGTCCGCCTCTACGATGCCCACTGTGCGCGTACTCGCGATCGAGCTGCTGGGTCGATCCACGGTGGCGGTCGACGCTCAACGGGTCTCCAGCGACTCGTGGCGGAGCCGGCGGGCGGCCGATGTCGTGAAGCTGCTCGCGCTCGCCCCCGATCACCGGATCCACCGCCTCCAAGTGATGGAGGCTCTCTGGCCCGAGAGCGAGCCCGAAGCCGCCGGCACGAACCTGCGCAAGGCTGTGCACTTCGCGAGGCTCGCTCTCGCCCACGAGCGGGCCATCGTGAACGAACACGGCGTGCTCGTGCTGGCGCCTGAGGCTCGGGTCGACACGGACGTCGAGCGGTTCGAGGCCGCCTCAAGAGGGGCGCTGGAGACCGGCGACGCCGCGACATGCCGCGACGCTGCCGACCTGTATCGGGGCGACCTCCTGCCTAACGACCTCCACGAGTCTTGGACGGTCGAGCCGCGGGCCCGGCTGCGCCGTCGCTACCTGGACGTGCTGCGCGCCGGAGCGCTCTGGGCTCGCCTATCCGAGGAGGACCCCACCGACGAGCAGGCCATGCGCGAGCTGATGCGGATGCATCTCGAGGCCGGGGAACGCCGGGAGGCGATCCGCCGCTTCGAGCGGCTCCGCGAGGTGCTCCGCGATCAGCTGGGGGTCGGGCCGGCTCCCGAGACCGTCGCCCTCTACGAACGGGTGCTGGCGGTCGAGGGGGCCGAGCCTCCCTCCGACACCGAGCGCGCACACGTGCTCCTGGCTTGGGCCCTGGTGCACATGAACCGCGGCGAGATGGCGGAGGCGGAGCGCGCGGCCGCGGAGGCGCGCGCGATAGCGCTCGACGCCGGGCTGGGCCGCGAGCTCGGCGAGGCAGCGGTGATCCTGGCGAAGGTCGCGATGGGACGCGGCAGGTGGCGCCAGCAGTTCGCGGACGAGCTCGCCGAGTCGATGCGGATGCGAGCCAACATGGAGCCGATCGTTTACGACGCCCACCTGTGCCTGGCCGAGTACTCCCTCACCGGACCCGACGGCTACGACATCGCGGCCGATTTCGCTCGGGAGATGATGGGCATCGCCGAGCAGGCGAACTCGGCGACGGGGGCGGCCCTCGCGCTCCTGTTGCTGGGCGAGGCGGAGCTGCTCGGCGGTCACGTCGACGAGGCGGAGGGTCACCTCAGATCGGCGGCTGAGGCCAACGACCACCAAGGCTGTATCTCCGGCTCCGCACTCGCGAGACAGCGCCTGGCAGAAGCGGCGGTCAGCCGTGGTCGCCGGTACGAGGCCAACCGGCTACTCGGGCGAGCCCGCGCCCTCGCGAACCGCTCCGACATCGCCTCGCACCTGTTGGTGCGCGTGTTCGGCACGATGATCCAGGCATCGGCTCCGGAGAGGTCGATGGGGGTCCTGCGCGAGGCCGAGCGCGCGCTGTCCCAGATGCGGCCTTGTGAACCATGCTCGATGGGCTACCTGACCACGGCAGCGACCACGAGCGCTCGCAACGGCGACCTGCAACGGGCACGCGCGTTCATCGCCGAGGCTGAGCGCATCTCAGGTATGTGGCAGGCAGGTCCGTGGATCGGCGCGGTGTGGGAGGCGCGGGGGGTCCTCCGTCAGGTGGAGGGCGACGAGGCGCAAGCGCGCGCTATGTTCCGCGAAGCCGCGGAAGCCTTCGAGCGCGCAGGGAACCGCGCCGACGCGGATCGATGTCTCGTGGCTGCCGGTCGCGACGGGCCGTCCTGACGCTAGGCGACGCATCGGTCGGTCGGTTCGTGAGTCGGTTGGTCTTGATCGGTCGGTCGGTCGGTGGGTGGTCGGTGGGGTGTTCTCAAAACCCTCTGACCACACGGAATGGGGCCTCTTTCGAGGAGTACCCACAGGTTAAGACGGGTAGTACCCACAGCAGGTCAGAGGCCGTTTCGCGTGGGTTTTGGGGGGCCAGCCATCTCCACCCTCTCCGATCGTGCGCGAGCAATCGTTGCGCTTCAGAGTGCGGCGGCTCAGGGTCCCGTGGTCCCGGGTTGTAGTCCATAGACGACCAGGGAACCATTCCTCTCCCCGACGGCAAGCGTGTCTTCAGCGACAGTGCCGTCGGCAGCCTTCAGGCGCACTCCCACGTCGCATCCGCTCGGTAGCCCGGCTCCATCGAGGAACAGCACCTGCCAATTGGTGTATGCGCCTCCGTCCTCCCCCGCATACAGGGGCGCAACGCCCATCCGCCCGAACTCGCTCAGTGCCTCCGGCGTCAGGAAGGCGTCGGCGCCCTGGCCGTCCATCCGGGCTTCAAGGAACGACTCGACGAACCTGAGCATCGGCTCGCATCCTGGCGGGATGATGAGGTGTTCCCAGTACGCCCCATTGGCCCCACTAGCCGTTAGTGTGCCGATCGCAAGGTAGGAACTGAACACGAACGCGTGCCAGTCGGCACCCGCCACATCGATCACCTGGATCTCCGTCTCAGGAAGGCCCCATCCGGGTACGTGGTGCACCGATGTGGCTTCCGCTGGGACGATGCCGAAGATCACGTCGTCATCTGGCTCGAACCTCCCGAAATGGTGCCAACCGACGACGATCTCCGATGCCGCATGGACAGATTCCGTCCCCGGCACCGGCTCGTCCCAGCGAAGCTCCAACCCCGTTGGCGTGTCACCTCCGACGGTGACGAGGGTCCACGGCGATCCGTGAGCGTTCCCCGAGGCGAGTACCGATTGATCAGTCTGTCCATCCGCATCGACAAGCTGAAGCGTGAATCCATACTCGGCCACCCAGGATGAGCCCTCCGCGTACACACTGAGCGCGGTCGCCCTCGGGATACCACCCAGCACAGCGAGATCCCCGGGCAGCCGCTCTGCGCGAACGTCAAAGAGATCGCCGGGGCCATCGGGAACCAGCTCACGCACGCGAACCGAATCCGCATCGCCACGTATCTCGATCGGGGCGCCGAGCGGGATCGGAACACCGATGTCGGTCGTCGGGTATCCGAGCTCATCGCCCGGCGTTTCGATTCCGTCGAGGTCGATGGTGACACCCGCGAAGGAGGCGGTCGTGACGACATCGAAGGGCGGGCCGGGATCCTCGCGAACCGAGATGACCAAGGGCTCGACAGCCGATGGTGTCGGCTGATCGACCGTGGTCGAAGCGCTTCGATCGAAGAAGGCGTCCCATGCGACGACGGCTGCCGCCACGAACACGACCAAGGCCACGGTTGCCGCGACGAGGCGGCTTCGCGCGCGAGGTCCGCCCGGCTCTGGACCGGCACCCGGGTGAACGGTCCGCGCCCTGGCTACGGCCTTCGACCAGAGATCGGGAGTAGCCAACCGATCCACGAGCTGGAACCGATCACGAAGATCAGGCATCGTGTTCCTCCAAGAGCGTCCTCAAGCGCCGCCGAGCGCGATGGACGTGAACGGCAACGGCAGCCGACGTCGAATCGAGGACCTCGGCGATCTCCCGGTGGCTCCATCCTGCGTAGTTGGCCAACACAACGGCGGTTCGTTGGTGCGCCGTGAGCACGCGCAGCGCACGTTCAAGGTCGACGAGCGGCTCGGGTGCGTCCCTCGGTAGTTCATCAGGGAGTGGAAGGGCCTTGCTCGCTCGCCGCATCTCGCCCATGGCCAGCCTGAACCCAGCACGCCACACCCAGGCCTCGGGATCGCGGACGGCCTCGCCGCGTCCGATGAGCTGTGCGAAGGCCTCGGCGACCGCCTCGCTCGCGACATCAGGGTTACCGGTAGCCAGCCGAAGCGCCCGCCAGAGCCTCGGACCGTGCTCCCGATAGACCGCTTCGATGATTTCGCCGCGCTCAACGTCGATATCTGCCCCCACAACCGCATCCTGCATCTCATATACACAGGAGGGAAACGGGCCTGATCCTTAACGAGGTTCCCGGTTCGTCTCTCCCGAACGACGAATTGGATTTCGAGAGCGCTCTGCCAACACTCGGCGCGACGCAGGAGACGTGGCTGCGAGATGCCCTGGACATCGTGCACCCGGACCACGCCTCGTCGGCAAGGCTCGAGTAACCGACAGGTGGCTCGAGCCCTACACGATGCGACCCCGCCCAGGCTCTATACAAGCAGTGCAGGATGCAGCGGTGGATGAGGATGGGCGTCAGCGCGTCGAAGCCGTGTACCGCGCCCAGGCGGACAGGATGTGGCGAGCACTCTTCGGGTTCACGGGGGACCGTGACGTTGCGAGCGACGCTCTCGCCGAGGCGTTCGCCCGTGCGCTCCAGAATGAAGCGGTCATCCGCGACGTGCCGGGATGGTTGTGGCGCGTGTCGTTCCGACTCGCTAGCGCCGAGATCAAGCGCCGTGAGCTGCCGCGACAGGGCCTCGAGTCACCCAGCTACGAGTTGCCCGAGCCGCTCCCTGAGCTCATGGGCGCGCTGAAGCACCTGTCACCCAACCAGCGGCTCGCGCTCGTGCTGCACGACTACGCCGACCGTCCCTCCGACGAGGTCGCCGAAGCGATGGGTTGCTCACGAGCGACGGTGCGCGTGCATCTGAGCAGGGGCCGTCGACGGCTCAGGACACTCTTGGAGGAAGACCATGCGTGACGCGAAAGACCACCTCGGAGCACTAGACCTGCTCGAGGCACCCGATGTGTGGGAGGAAGCCCTCACCCGTCGACCTTCCCCGGAAGGAGAGACCAGCGAGACGGTGCGGAGGGGCCCGCAGCGCGTTCTCGCTGCCGTGGTGGCGATCGGGATCTTCGCCGGCGCGGCTCTCTTCGCCGTCCGCGCGTTCAATGCGGCCGAGGACCGTGTCCACAGCTCGCCGACCGTGTCGGCTCCTGGCGATACCCACGGTGTCTGGCAGCCTGTCCCGGCCCCGCCGATCCCGTTCCGCGAAGGCGCCGCCGGCTTCTGGGTGGATGGGCGCGTGGTGATCGTCGGAGGCTCGGACGAGGCGCCCTCGTGTCCACGGCTCGCGAACTGCGCGGGCGGTGGGCAACCACCGCTCCTCGACGGCGCCGCGTACGAACCCTCGACGGGGACGTGGACGAAGATCGCACCATCCCCGATGCCCGTGCTTCCGTACGCGGGGGCGGTCGTCGGCGACGTTGTGTACATCTGGGGCTCGACGGATGGGTTCACCGAGGAGACCTTGCTTGCCTTCGACGTAAACGATGACCAGTGGCGCGAGTTCCCGCTCCCTCCAGGTCCTCACCGCCCCACGGGGCTGATGCTCACGACCGCGAGCGACCTGGTCCTGGCGTACGCCGATTCACAGGAGCGCGGCGTGACACCAGACGCGCTGTTCGATCCTTCGACCGGTGAATGGAGCCCGCTTCCGCTCGATCCGCTGGTCCCTTCGTTCGACCGGTCGATCGTGTGGACCGGTAACGAACTCGTCCTCATCGCGCCCGAGGTCGAGCCGCCACAGGTGGCGAGCTACGTGCGCCGGGTCGCCACGTACGACATCGCGCGCGGGACCTGGCGCCGCCTCCCCAACAGCCCGAGCATGGGGGATCCCATCTGGTTCTGGTCCGGCGGCCGGGTCGTGAACCCCGAGATCGGGCACGTCGGCGACAACGGTTCCGTCGCGGGGACGGGACCCCCCTACGGAGGGATCTTCGATCCGTCCACAAGCGCATGGTCGGAGCTTCCTCCTCCTCCGGAGCGGCTCGCCCCCTACGGAGGGCCCAGCGTCGGCGGGAGCCGCTACGTCGTCACGGAGCAAGGGGCGATCCTCGACGTTGAGGCGGGGGCATGGGAGGCGTTGCCGGCGACGCCGACCCAAGCCGATGAACAGGCAGTTGCGGTCTGGGCGGGCGACCGCCTCATCGTCTGGGGCGGGTACCGCTGGAACCGCACCGAGACGGCGGCCGAGATGGTAGACGCGGGCTGGTTGTGGATCCCGAGCGGGTAGCCGAGCTAGGGTCTCGAGTGGTCGGTCGGTCGGTCGGTCAGTTGGTTGGTCGGTCAGTCAGTCGGTGGGGTGTTCTCAGAACTCCCTGACCTCACGGAATCCACCCCACTTCGGCGAGTACCCACAGGTTAAGAGGGGCAGTACCCACAGCAGGTCAGAGGCCCTTTGGACAGCTCTGCGCAACCTGCATCACCGGGCGGGTGTTGCCCCCTACAGGTTCCGGGTCCCTGAACGCTCTGTACGGGCGGTGCAGGATGCCGATGTGGACGAACGCGATCGGGTCGAGGCCGCCTACCGGATGCACGCCGACCGGATGTGGCGGGCGCTCCATGGCTTCACGGGCGATCGCGATATCGCGAGCGATGCCCTCGCCGAGGCCTTTGCCCGCGCCTTGCGCGATGAGCATCGAATCCGTGACCTGCCTGCCTGGCTGTGGCGCGTCTCCTTCCGGATCGCGGTCGCCGAGATGAGGCAGCGGACTCGAGCGCTTCCGGTCGAGCATGGGTCTATCGCCCACGAGATCCCGGAGGCGGTACCCGACGTACGTTGGTTGGGAGAGAGGGTCCTCAGCGCCTGCACCAACTCGGCCTTGGTCCTCCACGACTACGCCGATCGCCCAACCTCGGAGGTCGCCGCGACCCTCGGGTGCTCCCGCGCGACCGTGCACGTGCACCTGAGCAAGGGGCGGCGGAAGCTACGGACGCTGCTGGAGGAACAGCAAGATGCCTGACGCTAAGGAACACCTCCGCAGGCTCGACCTCGTGGACGCACCGGACGTGTGGGCGGACGCTCGGACAAGGGAACCCTCCCGATCCCCCGAGATACACGAAGGCACGCCGACCGGACAGCGTCTCATCGCGATCGTCGTGGCCTTCGGGCTGTTCGGCGGAGTGGTCTTCCTCGGCGTACGAGCGCTCGAGCGGGGACCCGACGTCGACGTTGGGACGTCGCCGTCACCCTCGGTATCTGTCCGCGCGCAGCCGACCGGCACCTGGCTCGCGATGCCGGAGCCTCCCATCGACTACCGGTACGGGGCCAGCGGGTTCTGGGTCGGCGACCGTGTCGTGATCATCGGTGGCTCTGAGCAGCCCCCAGGATGTGAACCCGACGCGCACTGTGTGGCCGGCGGCGTCGCTCCGTTCGACGGCGCGGCGTTCGATCCCCCAACCGACACCTGGACGACGATCGCCGACGCCCCGATGCCTGTCGTGTCTTACACCGGCGCCGTCCTAGACGACACCCTGTACGTCTGGGGATCGCCTGACCTGGAGACCTACTCCCTTCTCGCGTACCACCCCCTCGACGACCGGTGGGATGTGGTGGATCTCCCCCCGGAGGTACGCTCATCCGCCGGACTGATGCGGCTGGCGCCGGCAGATGACGCCATCGTCATGTACCTCGACTCCCAGGAGCGCGAGCCCTTCTCGCCCGACTACCTCTTCGAGCCCGCGAACGGGGAGCTGCGCCAGCTCACACCTGATCCGCTCATGCCGACGTTCGACCGGAGCATCGTCTGGACCGGAAGCGAGCTGATCCTCCTGGGCATCGAGGTCGGCCTCCGCGCTGAGGGCGAGGAGTATCTGTACCGGGCTGCCACTTTCGACCCGACCGAGGGCCGGTGGCGCGCGTTGCCGGACACGGGGATCGCGGGCTACGACCCGTCCTGGTTCTGGTCCGCGGGCGGACTCGTCAACCCCAGCATCGGACACGTCGGGGATAATGGCTCGGAGCAAGGCACCGGTCCTCCCTATGGAGGAGCGCTCGATCCCTCGACGGGGGTTTGGGAGGAACTTCCGTCGCCTCCCGATCGACATGCATACGCGGGGCCAGCCGTGGGTGGAGGTCGGTACGTCGTCTCATCCCAGGGGGCCATCTTGGATGCGCTCGACGGATCGTGGGAAGCCCTTGCACCTCTCCCGGTCGTCCCGGACGAGGGCGCGGTCGCGGTGTGGGCCGGCGACCGCCTCGTGGTGTGGGGCGGGCTCCGCTGGAAGAAGATCGACGGAGTGATGGCGGTCGATGGACCGGCGAAGGTCGTCGAATCCGGCTGGTCCTGGATCCCCCGTTCCGGCTGAGGTTGGCCCCGGATCGGCACCTCCGGCTCAATCAGCAGCCTGCCCCCCTTACACGGTCCCGCGGCCCGGATCCACGCGTTCCAACACCTGGGGCCGGCCGGCCCAGCCGTCCGGGGACCTCCGGCTCGCCCGGTATGCCCGGAGCGGAGGGAGTCTATCTGCGACAAGGGAGGGGAAGCTCAAGATGATGTACGGATGGAACGGCGGCGGCTGGGGGGGTGCTGTGGATGGTGCTGTCCATGGCGGCCGTCGTCGTCCTCGTGGTGATCCTGATCCGCGCATTCGCCCCCACGGACGGCCGGCGAGAGCTTCGCAGGGATCCCGAAGACGTGTTGGCCGAGCGCTTCGCGAACGGCGAGATCGACGCCGATGAGTACCGCGAGCGCTTGGATGTCCTTCGCGGTGGTCGCGCTCAGAAGGCGAGACGTTAGGTCCGGCGACGGCGAGCCGCTCGGCGGGCTGTTGAACACCGCCCAGCGTTCACACGACCTCGTTGCCCAGCGGATGCGGCAGGTGGCACGCATCGTGGAGGGCGACGGCACGTTCCGCCCCGACCAGCGTGCGTGCGCTCACGGGCAACATGACGACGAGGCTGGCGAGGACGAGCAGCGGCACCACGAGTAGGATCGCGCACTTCACCCCGGGCACGCGTGGGTCGATCGAGGTCAGGTGCCCGATCCGAACACCCACGGCACCGCCTGCGATGCCGGCCGTCGGCGCGACCCCGACCTCGCGGCGCGCCACCTCGGCGAGCGCCTGAGCCACAAGCACGCCATCCCCGGTTGCCGCGACTGCGGCTCCGTCAGCGTGCATCTCGAGCCCGAGCTCGAGTTGGTCGGCCGCTTCGCGCACTGGCGGGATGAACGGGAACGCCCGCGCGATGCCTTTGGCGAACAGGAGCGTCAGCAGATGCCACCGCGCGAGGTGGTCGCGCTCGTGCGCCATGACGGCGGCGACGCGCCGCTCATCGAGCGCCTCGAGGAGACCCTCGCTCACGACGATCGCCCGTCGCCGGAGCCCAACCGCGAACGCGAACGTCCTGTCGCTCGGGACCACCCAGAGCTCTCCCCACCTCTCCGCCTTCACGTTCGTCGCCACGGAGAACGCCCGGCTCGCCTCGCGACGGGCGTCGAGCACGGTCCGCACGAGTACGTATACCAACCGCACGACGATGAGGGAGAGGACGACAGCCGCGAGGATCCGCGCCCAGTGCTGCGGCGGCTGATCCCATATCTCACCCGCCGCCTCGAGGCAGCGACCGACGAAGGCCGGCACGTCCCGCCAGCCAGAGGATGGGGCCCCAACGGCCGCCGCCAGGACCACCACCGTCCCGAGTGCCATCGCCGCGAGCGATGCAGCGCTGAGAACGATCGTCCCCCATGTGCTGCCGACGCGGACGAACCATCGGCCGGCCGTGGCCGGCATCGCAGCGACGACGCAGATCAGTCCGAGGGCGAGGATGACCCTCATCGATCGCGCCGACGCTCGCGCTCGACCTGGCGGATCGCGGCCCGGAGGCCTTCGAGATCGGCCTCACCGACCCCACGGACGAACCCGAGCATCGCGCTGTGCCGATCGGAAGATGCCGCGAGGACATCCTCGATCAGTGCCTGCACGTGCTGCTCTCGACCGATGCGCGAACGATAGAGGTAGGCCCGGCCCACCTGGCGCCGGGAGAGGTACCTCTTCCGCCAGAGACGATCGAGGATCGTCATGACCGTGGTGTAGGCATGCTGCCGTCCCGCACTCGACTCCAGAACGTCGCGGACGGAAACCTCGCGGGGGTCCGCATCCCAGACGAAATCCATGACCGCCATCTCAAGCGGCCCGAGTTCCCTCTTCAGCTTCGCCATCAACCCTCCGGGCGCACGCGAGCGCGGAGGGTCCGCCGCAGGGTGCCGTGTGACCTCGACGACGATACCGCTGGCTTGCCGCCACACGCCCCATCCAGATGATCGGCCCCTGCGACGTGCGCCTCGTATGGCGTCCGGTACCAACGCCTCCCCGCCGATCCGCACCCTGGGCAGCTCCAGTGCCAGAGCCCGCTCCGACCCTCGGTGACGTCGATCGACGGCCCGCGAGGGCCATCGTGCTCCGTCACGCGGACCCGCCTTGCGAGGGTGGCTGCGGAACTCCCAGGACGTCGTCGAGCGCCTGTTCGAGGACCGGCTCGGTCACGTACCCGGCGAACCGGTAGCGCATCGTGCCCTCCTCGTCGATCACGAACGTCGCCGGAAGGCCGAGCAGCGCGAAGTCGTCCGCCAGGCTGCCCGCCATGTCGCTCACGCTGGGATAGATGAGGCGGAACTCGCGCATGAACGTCTGACCAGCGGCCACGTTGTCGACGTAGTCGACACCCACGAAGCGCACGTTCCGGTCGGCGTACCGCTCCGACATCGTCTTGAGGCCGGGCGCCTCCTGACGGCACGGACCACACCAACTCGCCCAGAAGTTGAGCACGACGACGCTCCCCCGTAGCGAGGACAGCCGGAGGGCACCCGAGCCGTCCAACAGGGGGAGTTCGAAATCCGGGGCGGGCGCATCGATCGCCACGATCTCGGCCGGCCCTGCGATCGCCCCGAAGGCAGAATCGCTCGATGACCGCAGCTGCGCCCATGCCAGACCGATGACCAGCATCGCGCCTCCGAGCATCAGCAACCAGATGACGACACGCTTCATCGTAGAGTCCCCCGCAGGCGCCCGAGCGGTACCCTCGTGCGCAGACGTCGTCTCGGCACGGTCGTCCATGGGTCCGCTAGGCTACTACGGAGCGTCGTGGCGAGCGCGGCGGCCCGGGAGGTACTCAGTTGAGCACGAGGATGACCGCGTTGAGCATCGGGCTCGCCATCGCGCTCTCCGCATGTTCGGGCGACACGACGACGACGGCACCCTCGCCTCAGGCTGCGCCCACGTCGCAGGGAGAGAACCTGCCGGTGCAGGTGAGCCTCGTCAACTACGAACTGCTGGCGAACGAATCGAACCGGTTCCTCGTCGGACTGATCCTGCCGGACAACCGGCTCGTCGCCTACGGGACCGTGCAGATGCGGTTCCAAGGGATCGGGGCAGACGGTCAGCCGGCTGGTGCGGCGAGCGAGTCCGTCACAGGAACGTACCTGCCGGTTCCGGGGACGAAGGTGGGCGACTACTCCGCAGATCCACAGGCGATCTCTCCCGCCACCGTGCGCGGGGTGTACGAGCTCGAGGGCGTCGAGTTCGGAACAGCCGGGACATGGGCCGTGCAGGTGGCAGCACGGGTCGAGGACTACGGCGTCGTACAGGGAACGACGACGTTCGAGGTGCTCGACGCCCCGAGGGTGCCTGGAGTCGGTGAGACGGCGCCAGCGTCGGACAACGCGGTGATCGGTGACGACGTTCCCTCCGTGCAGGTCGACTCCCGCGCACAGGGCGGCGCCGACATACCTGACCCCGAGCTTCACGCTGTATCGATCGCCGACGCGATCGATGAGGCGAGGCCCACAGTCGTCGTGTTCTCCACGCCCGTCTACTGTCAGAGCCGCTTCTGCGGGCCGGTGACCGACATGGTCTCCGATCTCGAGCAGAAGTACGGTGATGAGGCCGCCTTCATCCACGTCGAGGTCTGGAAAGACTTCCAGACGAGCACCGCGAACGAGGCGGCGGCGGAGTGGCTGTTCCGTGACGGCGACCTGACCGAGCCCTGGTTGTTCATGATCGACGAGGACGGGACGATCGCCGCACGGTGGGACAACCTGTTCACGGAGACGGAGCTCGAGGAAGGACTCACCGAACTCCTGGGCTCGTCGTAACTACGACACCGCGTCGTTGACACCTGGCCCGCCCGCTGGTTGGATGAGCGGGCCATATGCGCTTCCGAGTACGTATCCCCTTCCGACCGTTCCTCTCGGTCCTCCTCGCCGTCACCATGCTGACGGGATCAGCCGTGGCTTGGGCGGACACGGAGGATGAGCTCGACGCTGCGGAGGCACGTCTCGAAGACATCCGACAGCAGATCGCTGACGAAGAATCAGCGCTCAGCTCGCTCCAGGTCGAGCTGAACGAGATCGCCGGCCGGCTCGAGGCGGCGAACTCGCGGATCGAACAGACGCGTCAAGAGATCACGGAGACCGAGCTGCGCATCGCCGCCACCGAGCGACGCTACGAAGCCCTCCGGACGCAGCTGAGCGACCGCGCGACGCAGGCGTTCATGGCCGGTGGCCCGGGCGAGGGCCTCGAGCTGCTCCTGGATGCGTCGTCGATGGCCGACCTCTCCGACCGGATCGAGTTCATGGGCGCGGTCGCACAGGCAGATGCTGCCCTTGCCAACGACGTGTCGAACGCCGCGTACGAGCTCGAGATCAGCCGTCGTGAGCTCGAAGCCCAGCTGGATGAGGAGCAGAGCACGCTGGCCGGTTTGCAGACCGATCAAGCGGAACTCGAATCGAAGTTCGACGAACAGGCGGCGCGGATAGCGAGCGTCTTGGGTTTGCGGGCGGACGCCTCCGACCTGATCGATGAGCTGGAGGAGCAGCTTCAGCGCGAGCTCACTCCCCCGCCCCCGCCGAGCTCCGGGGGAGGTGAGGGGGACGGCATCCCCGGCCCTCTCGAGGTGTGCCCGGTCGCAGGGCCGCACGCCTACGCCGATACGTTCGGACAGATCCACGTGCACCCCGGCTGGACGCACGCCCACCAGGGCAACGACATCTCCGCTCCGTACGGCACACCGATCGTCGCCCCGTTCCCCGGCACGGCGGTCGCAGATACGGATGACACCGCCGGCAACTACGTGACCGTGACCGGCGCGGGTGGCTTCGTCCAGATGCTGCACATGTCGCGCTTCGGCACGACCGGCCGCGTGGCGACGGGGGACGTGGTCGGATACGTTGGCGATACCGGTCTCGCCGAGGGCCCACATACCCACTTCGAGTGGCATCCGGGCGGTGGCTCCGCGGCCGACCCGTACCCGCAACTGAACGAGGTCTGCTGAAAGCCGAGAACCCGGTACGCTCGTGGCGTCGTGAACCGTTTCGCCCGCGCCTCCGCACTCCTCCTCCTGGCGCTCGCCGGCGCCGCGGCTGCGCACGTCCTCGCCTACGCATCCGTCTACGGCTGCTGGATGTGCCTCGCGGGCGACGTCGACCCCGCTGCGCACGGCAGTGCGGGGCTCTCGGTCGCCTCCGCGATCGCGATCGGTGCCTTCGCCGCCGCGCTCGCCGGCCGCAGGCTCGCGAAGGATGCCGCGTTCAGCATCTCGGCGCCCCAGCTGTTGGGGATCCAGGCTCCGATCTTCCTCGGCTTCGAGCTCTTGGAGCGGAACCTGTCGATCGGCTCTACGTTCGCCGACCACGCCGTGCTCCTCGGGCTGCTGCTCCAGATCGTGACGGCTGTCATCGTCGCGCGGCTCACCAGGGCAGTGGTCGTCATGGTCCGGGCCCTGCGCCAGGGCCGCATCCCTCGCACCACCCACCGGCCAGAGGCAGCCCGAACGCCGCGGCTTGGTGTCCGTTCGCGCGCGACGGTCTGGAACTCCCGCGGGTTCCTTCGGGCGCCTCCTCCGATCGTCGTCTGACATCCACCGTCGACGACGTCCGCGCAGGCACTGGCCGCGTGGTCCAGGAGGTGCATCTGAGCATGTCGGAACGCAAACCGACGAAGAAGGAACGACAGGAGCAGGCCCGGCTGGAACGGCAGGAGCTGCTCCGCAACAGGGCGCGTCGCGAGCGCAACCGGAAGATCGCCATCGTCCTCGGCGCCGTCGTCGTCGTGGGGGTCGTCGCCGTCGTCGCGTTCGGCGGCAGCTCCGACGACGTCGCGGCGGGGCCTCCTACCGGGGTCGAGGACTTCGAGATCACGGATCGGAACCACGTCGAAGGTCCGGTCGACTACGCGCAGGACCCGCCGGCAGGCGGCGACCACAACCAGGTCTGGTTGAACTGCGCTGCCTACGACGAGCCGGTGGTCAGCGAGAACGCCGTGCACAGCCTCGAGCATGGCGCGGTGTGGATCACCTACCAACCCGACCTTCCGGCCGGTCAGATCGACGAGATACAGGGACTCGCGGACCCGTTCGTCCTGGTGAGCCCCTATCCGGGACTCGACTCGCCGGCGGTCGCGACTTCGTGGGGGCATCAGCTCCGTGTCCAGGACGTCGCCGACGGACGGCTCGAGCAGTTCGTCCGCACGTTCGCTCAAGGTCCCGACACCCCGGAGCTGGGGTCTCCGTGTACGGGAGGGATCATGGGATGAGCGCGGGAGCGAACGTGGGACCCGAGGAGGTGTCACCCGATCCGCGAGGCAGGTGGACCCGGCTGGGGCTCATCGCCGTGGTCGTTCTCGTTGCCACCGTCGGTGGGTACCTGCTCGGCTCCATGCGGGCGTCGTCCACACCGGGCGATCGTTCGGTCGAGGCCGGCTTCACGCGCGACATGGTCGTTCACCACGGCCAGGCGGTCGAGATGGCAGAGATCGTGCGCGACCGCACGAACGACGAAGCGATCCGGATCCTCGCCACCGATATCGCCCTGACCCAGCAGGCGCAGATCGGACGGTTCCAGGGGTGGCTGGATGCGTGGGGTCTTCCCGCGCGCGGGATCGACGAGGCGATGGCCTGGATGGGCCACCCCACGCCGGGGGCGATGCCGGGCATGGCCTCTGCGGACGACGTCGCCTCCCTCATGGGCCTCGACCCGGCAGAGATGGATGTCCGGTTCCTGCAACTGATGATCCCGCACCACCAGGCAGCGATCCTCATGGCCGATGAGGTGCTCACCCAGACCGATCGTCCCGAGGTCCTCACGCTTGCGGAGGGCATCTCGAGCGCGCAGCAGGCTGAGATCGAGTACATGCAGGACCTCCTGCGCCAGCGTGGGGCCGAAGAGACCGAGCCACCGGTGACGATGCCTTCGATGGACGGCTGAGGGCGGCGGATGATCCGTCTCGTTGCTCATCAGGGCACGCCCGACGAGACGGTCAGGGTCGTGCTGGTGTTCGCAGGACTGTGGGTCGGATGGGTGGGCTGGGATCGCCGTCGTGGCACGGGCTTCCAACGTCTCCCCGGATGGGCGGGCAGCTCGCTGCTGGGGGTCGGTGCCGCGCTGTTCGCGGCGGGGCTCGTCGCGCCGGCCCTGATGCAGCCGCAGTCTCCGTCCCCAGGTCCCCGTCCATCCTCCACAGCCCGACTGAAGATCGCGGAGCCGAGGGCGGGGGAGGTCGTCGTCGACGACATCTTCGCCTTGCGCATCGATCTCTCGAACGCCTCGCTGACGGACGAGTCGACCACGGACCTCCGGCCCGACGTCGGACATCTCCACGTGATGCTCGACGGGAGGCTCCTGACGATGACGTCCGGCACCGAGCAGGAGCTGGATGCCTCGGCGTTGGCCCCCGGCCCTCACACCCTCGAGGTGGAGTTCGTCGCGGCGGACCACGCCCCGTTCGATCCTCGGGTGACCGCGTCCGTGACTTTCGAGAAGGCGTCCGGATGACCGGCCTCTCCGAGAGGGCCATACGAGATTGGGGGTGCAAGCCATATGAACGCTGAGAGCGACGTGCGGAGGGTGCGCACGGCCGACCTGCTCCTGGTCGCGATGTCGGTGATGTCCGTCGGCGCCGCGGCGATCCACTTCTCCGTGATCGGGACGCATCTCGATGAGTACGTGTGGTTCGGGGTCTTCTTCGCTGTCGCCGCGTGGTACCAAGCCCTGTGGGCCATCGCCGTCGTCGCATCACCCACCCGGAGACGGCTCATCCGCGGCCTCGTCGCCAACGTCGTCATACTCGTCGTGTGGTTGGCGTCGCGGACGATCGGCCTGCCGTTCGGACCCGAGCCCGGGGAGGTCGAACCGGTCGGAACGGCCGATCTCATCGCCACGGCACTCGAGGTGCTCATCGTTGCCGGATGTGGCGTCGGGATCGCGCGCGAGGCAGGTCGTGCCCGCTGGACGCAGCGCCGCAGCTTCTCAGTCATCTGCGCGGTGTTCGGCCTGTGCTCGATCCTCGTCGCGACCATCGCGCTGGCTTCGGTCGAGGGCGGTGGAGCGGAACACACGACGACCGCGGAGGGAGCCGAGGACACGCCCGCGGATGGCGTCACCCTCCCCGACCAGCCGCTGCTGGAGAAGCTCGACCTGGGAGAAGGTCGCACGATGCAAGCGCTCGTCGACCTGACATCGGCGCCTGGTGATGCGCAGATCCATCTGACGTACTTCGACGATGCCGGCGGCGAGCTCAACATGGGCTCGATGACGTTGACGGCCTCCCAAGATGGGAGCTCAGTCGCCATACTCGTTTCGCAGCTGGAGCCGGGTCACTTCTTCGCCACGGGGAGCCTGGGGTCGGGGGCCTGGACCCTCCTGATCGACGGCGTCACCGCGTCTGGAGACGTCATCACCGGCTCGTTCGACGTCGACGTTCCGTAGCTGGGGCATTCAATCGGTCTCCCCCCGCCAGGTCTCCAGCGCCTCTCGCACGATGAAGATGCAGGCGCCGAGCGCCGCGACGGGATCCGCCCACCACCATCCGAGCGCAGCGTTCAGCCCCACGCCGCCCAGGACGATGAGCGACAGCCACCAGCACGCCTCCGTCTGGAAGCTGTCGGCCTCCATCGCCCTGCTCCCAAGCGCGATCCCGACGCGACGCTTCGCGCGGGCGAGCCACCACATGACGACGAGCGACACCGACGCCAGCGCGATCCCGACCGCGCTCGGATCGGGCCGGTCCCCCTCGATGAGGGTCCTGACGGCATCGACCGAGATGAACGCCGCGAGCAGGAACAACGAGATGGCCACCAGGCGAAGGGCTCGGTGTTCGACCCGTTCGATCCTCTCCTCGTCGCTCGACCGACGCTCGGCGAGCAGCCGCCAGATCAGGATCGAGCCCGAGGTGCTCTCGATGAACGAATCGATCCCGAAGCCGAGCAGCGCGACGCTGCCGGCGGCCAACGCCGCCGCAACGGCGATGACGCCTTCGATGACGTTCCAGCCCACGGTGACGTATTCCAGCGCGAGTGCCCGCCTGAGCAGCGCGCGTCGATCGGCGATCGATCTTGCCGTCATCGATGGCCCCCGGGCTCGACGGGTCGTCGGTCCGACGCCTCGAGCTGGAAGGTGCAGTGCTCGACGTCGAAATCCTCCGCCAGGCACGCCACGAGCCGGTCGAGCACCTCGGTGTCCCGCGCTTCCTCCGCCAGCACGACATGCGCGCTCAGCACGGGCATGCCGCTCGTGATCGTCCAGGCGTGCAGATCGTGCACATCGGCCACACCGTCGGTCTCCAAGATGTGACGGCGGACCTCCGACAGGTCCATGCCCTTCGGGGACGCTTCGAGGAGCACGTCGACCGACTCCCGCAGGAGATGCCAGGTGCGCGGCAGGATGAGCAGGCCGATCAGGATCGATGCGAGCGCGTCCGCCGCGTCCATCCCGGTCAGCCGGACGACGACCGCGGCGACCAGGACGGCGATAGACCCCAGCAGGTCACCCAGGACCTCGAGGTAGGCCCCCCGCACGTTCAGGCTCTCCCCCTGCGCCGGGTGGAGGATCTTGAGCGAGACAGCGTTCGCGGCCGCGCCCAGGAGCGCCACCGCGAGCATCAGCCCACTCTGGATCTCTGGGGGATCGCTGAGCCGGCGAACGGCCTCGATCAGGACGTAGGCGGCGATCCCGAACAGGAGTACGCCGTTGATCACGGCGGCCAGGATCTCAAGTCGGTAGTAGCCGAAGGTGCGCTCCTCGTCCGCCCGCCTCAGCGCGAACCGCATCGCGAGGAGCGCCAAGCCGATCCCGGCGACGTCGGTGAGCATGTGCCCGGCATCGGCCAGCAGCGCGAGGCTTCCCGAGGCGACGCCTCCAATCACCTCGATGACGAGCACCGACCCCGTGATCACGAGGACGAGCGCCAGGCGGCGACGCTGCGCCGCCGATCGCACCGCCCGAGCGTCAGGGCCGCGGGTAGCTCCGGCGCCCGTCATAGCGGAGGCCACCCGGTCTCGGAGAACAGGCGGAGGATCGGCGTGAAGAGCGACACCCAGGCGCCGGTCACCATCAGCACGCCCATCGCGACCAGGAGCGAGCCTCCGACGATCTCGATCGCCCTCGCGCGTCGCCGGAGCCACTCCAGGAAGCGACCGCCGCGAGCCACGCCGGCGGCGAGCAGGAGGAACGGGATCCCCAGACCCAGCGAGTACGTGAACAGAAGGGCCGCACCCCGCGCCGGGGTCGACGTGGACGCGGCGACGGCGAGGATCGCCGCGAGCACCGGGCCGATGCACGGGGTCCACCCGACCGCGAACGCTGCCCCCAGCGGGAGGGCGCCGGCCGGCCCAGGCTGGATCCGATGGAGCGCCAACCGCCTCTCGCGGTAGAGGAACGGGGCACGCACCACGCCGAGCATCGTGAGTCCGAAGGCGAGCACGACGACGCCGGCGATCTGGGTGAGGCCGATCCGGTGCTGAAGGATCTGTGAGCCCAGGGCGGACGCGCTCGCCCCCATCGCGGTGAAGACCAGCGCAAACCCGAGGACGAACAGCGCTGCCGCCCCCAAGGTCCTGTGTCGGACGGCGGTCGCTGTCGCCGACACCCCCGCGACGCCCGAGACGTATGACACGTAGCCAGGCATCAACGGAAGGCAGCACGGCGAGGAGAACGAGATCACGCCCGCCACCAGGGCAAGGGCGAACGCTCCCAAGATCCTCTCCTTTGCCGTCCCGCGGTAGGCTCACTACTGTACGTAGTACTTCTACCAGGAGAGCGTGGTCTTGAGGAACCGCCCGGCGTGGACAGCGCTCGTCTTCCTCGGTGGGCTGGCGCTGCTCGTTACGTCGTGCTCGACCGGCGCTCCTGCGACGTCGACGCCCAGCCAGGAGTTGTCGGTGGGCGACGACGCGCCCGACTTCACGCTCCCCGAGGCCGGAGGCAGCAGCGTCTCGCTCACCGAGAAGCTGGGCGAGCGGCCGATGCTCCTGTACTTCAGCATGGGTCCCGGGTGAACGCCTTGCATGCAGCAGGTGGTCGACCTGCAGGAGGACAGAGCCTTCCAGGATCTCGACGTCGGGGTGCTCAGCATCTCACCGGATCCCGCGTCCGCGTGGACGGCCGAGGGGAAGGCGCTCGGAGTGAGCACCCCCATGCTCACGGACGACGGGAACGGGGTGGCGACCGCGTACGGCGTCATGCGATGGGCGATGCCAAGCGGAGAGCCCGGTCATACGTTCGTCTTGGTGAACGTGGACGGCGCGGTCGCGTGGATCCGCGACTACGGCGCTCCCGAGAACGGCGGTGCGATGTACGTGCCTACTGCTGAGATCGCCGATCAGGTGGCAGACGCCCTTGGTCGATGATCCTGCGTGGGCTGCCGTAGGTTCGCCCTCGTCTAACGCTTGCCTGACGATGATGTGCCCTGGCCCTCGGCCTTGGTAGCGGTGCCCATCCCGATCCGTCGCCCTCGGCGAACCAAGAGACCTGGGACCCCGTCGAGGCCCCCTGGCGCTCCTGGAAATAGTTGGAGTTCGCCGCACTCGACTTCCTTCTCGGTGCTACAAACGTTCGTGGTGGGGCTAACGCCTGCAACCTGACTACTTGGGCCCGAGGCCATCAGTTGATCCAGCTGCGGCGCGCGTCCCCGCTCCCCCAGGTGCGAGAGACCACTCCGCCAGTCAGTTGCCGTCCGATCGTCGGGCGGGCAACGTGTTCCAAGGAGGACACCATGTTCAGCCCAGAAGCAGGCATGAAGGTCAAGGTGCGGCGCGAGGGGCGCCGGACCACCACCATCCAGGCCAATATCAGCGACGAGAGCTGGGGCCTGTTGAGCATCACCATGAGGAATGGGGAGGAGGGTTGTTGGGCGCCCATCGTCGGAGGCGAGAAGGTAGCCATCTTCGCGATGAGCAAGATGCCGGCGAACGACTTCGGTCTCGCGCAGGACTTCCCGTTCGTCGTCGATCCCGTGGATGGCGACGAGCCACCGACCCTCGTCGAGTCCGTGCACGACGTCGGCAAGGTCGCGCGCGGCTACGGGCAAGACACGGACGAGCTGTTCGCCTACCTCGCCGACCTCGCCGCCGACGTGCTCAGCTGATGTCCATCGTCGTCCCCGGGGGCCAACCGCCCGGGGACGACGAGACCAGCACCGCGCGGTGGGCTTCGCCGTCACGGCCGTCGCCCATACTCGGTGCCGTGAGGAACGAGACCCTGAAGATCCTCGTCACGGTCAAGGCCTACCCCGCGATCGGGAAGAAGCACGGCGAGGCGGTGTGCGTGGCCGGGATCGACATGGAGCAGCCTCGGTGGATCCGGCTGTTCCCCGTCCCGTTCAGAGACATGCCGTTCGATCGGCGCTTTCGGAAGTTCGACGTCATCGAGGTCGACGCCCGGAAGGCGTCCGATCCGCGGCCGGAGAGCTACCAACCGAACGTCGACTCGACCACGGTCCTCGACAACATCCCGCCGAGGCGGGCCGACGATCGACGCCGGCTCATCGATCCCTTGATGCAGCCCAGCATGTGCGCGATCCGACGGCAGCAGGTGGCGACCGGTACGTCGCTGGGGGTGTTCAGACTCGCGGCGCCGCCGGAGCTCGTGATCACGGAGGATCGGTCCGCGTGGGATCCGGACAAGCAGCTGATCGTCGATCAGCCGAGCATGCTGATGCCCGGGAAGAAGGGGCTGGAGAAGGTCCCCTACCGGTTCAGCTACCGCTACGGGTGCGCCGGCGAGCCGAGCTGTCGTGGGCACGAGCAGAGCATCGTGGACTGGGAGATCGCCGAGGCGTTCAGGAGTTGGCGCGACGCGTACGGCGAGGCCGGCGCACTCGACCGAATCCGGACGAAGTGGACCGACCAGGTGTGGGCCCCGGATCGCTACACCGCTCTGTTCACGGGGAACCAGTTCAAGAACCCCGACGGGTTCCTCATCCTCGGCGTGTTCTGGCCGCCGAGACCACCTACAGGTGGTGGATCACCAGATCCGGCTCAAGGCGAGCTGCTTCCTCCGCGATGACGCCGCGGTGGCACACGTCCGGATCGCCCTCGAAACAGAGGATGCATACGCGCTCGACCTTGGCATGCGCAAGCAGGAGCTCGACGCGAGGTCGTCGTCCGTTCCGGATCATCCTGCGGTAGCGCGCCTTCCCCTCGGCGAGGCTCCCGTTCTTCCACAGGTCTCGGACCTCGATCGGGTTCCCGAGTGCCCTGTCGGACTCGTACGTGATGCCGACCTTCCGCATGGCGTCGAACAGGGGCACGGCAGAGAAGCCGCGCTTCCTGGACGCGGGACGTTCGCGCACATCCACCAGGCGCACAATCTCGTTCTCCTTCAGGAGCCGCACGAACTGGGGAAGCGTTCGACCTTCGTATCCGACAGTGAACAGTTCCATGGGCCACGGCCATCCTAGCGGCGCCCACCCACAGGACAGCGGAAGGAACGGAACATGGCGCTGAGCACGCCCTCTTCGTGTCGGACCCGAGACTTACACTGATGTAAGTTGAAAGCTCTAGGCCGTTCGAGACCAGGAGAAAGGGGACGATCATGGCAACCAAAGGCGGCACGAGCGGCAAGCGCGGGCGCAGCGCCATCACCGGCAGGTACGTGAAGCAATCGACCGTCAAGAAGAGCCCGAAGACGACGGTTAACGAGAAGCCAGCGAAGGGCAAGGGGAAGAAGTAGTCACGTGTTCGCGGAGCAGAACGTCACACATCAGCAGATTAAGGTGTTCGCCGAGGGCCGAGTCAACCTGCCAGCCGACGAGGCGAAGCGCCACCGGGACCAGGTGAACGCGCTTCGCACACGCCTGGAGGCGAAGATCGCCACCAACCCGGACTTCGGGCTCGTGAAGATGCTGCACGCTGGCAGCGTCGCGAAAGGAACGGCCCTTCGGACCGTCAACGATCTAGACGTCGCCGTCTACGTGGAGTCTGCAAGCGCTCCCCCCAAGGATCCGGATCTCGTGCCGTGGCTCGCGGACCGGCTCGCCGAGGCCAGCCCTTCGATGGACCGAGAACAGTTCGAAGAGGGCGAGCACTGCGTGACTGTCAACTTCCGAGGAACGGGTCTCAATGTCGATGTCGTACCTGTGCTGTACGAGGGTGACCCCGACGACCGCGGGTACCTCGTGAGGAAAAGAACCGGTGACAGAATCCTCACCAGTATCCCGCTGCACCTCGACTTCGTCCGCTCCCGGCGCAAGGAGTACGGCGCCAACTTCACCCAGTTGATCAGGATCTCGAAATGGTGGAAGCGGACGATGCTCGCTACCGACCCAACGTTCAGGTTCAAGTCCTTCATGCTCGAGTTGCTCTGGGCACACCTCGCCGATGGGGGGCTCGATATGACGGATTACGTCGTGGGGCTCGAGCGGTTCTTCACCCACATCGTCAAGACGGAACTGTCCGGCCGCGTCGCTTTCTCGGACTATGTCGCCGCCGCCGATTTCCCCCCGAGCAGTTCGGCTCCCATCGAGATCCTCGATCCGGTCAACCCCGAGAACAACGTGGCGAGCCGCTACTCGGATGCCGATCGCGTGCGGATCGTCGATGCTGCGCAGGACGCTCTCAGCGCAATCGGAGAGGCACGCTTTGCGGCGGCCAAGTCCCATGCTGTTGACTGCTGGACGTCCATCCTCGGGTCGTCGTTCGGAGCGTCGTGATGTCATCCACGCACACCAACACGTTCACCCGCACGCATGCGAAGTACTTGGCTGGGAAGGTGGTCGCGGACCTGTACCAGTGTTCCCTCCTCTACGATCGGCCGGACCCTTCATCGCTCGCGGACTATCAAGAGGAGTTGACGATCCTCCTTGCCGGCAGCTTCGTAGAGTCGTACGAGTTCGGGTTCACACGCAACGGAACCCGACTGCTCACGTGGTCCTACACGGTTGGCCCTGCGGGCGACCTGAGCGGCGATGGCCGCAGCGGCAACCTCACGCGCGGCATCGATGTCAGCGGCGCCGAGCACTTCAACTTCCTTACCCACAGCGCCGCCTGGTCTCGGCTAAGCCGTGCCCAGAGGGAAGCGATCGAGGCCAGCCTGCCCTTCCGGCGCACCGCTGGCTCGGCGCCGCCGGACGGGAACGGGTACTGGACGACGGAGTTGGGCTACTCGGCGGGTGGCATGCTGGTACAGCGGAAGGTGTTCCGGCCGTGGTGACGGTGGATGGCTTGTTCGACCAAGTCCTCGAGTACCCCGATCCGGACGCGCAGCGTCGCTTGGAGGCGCTGATCGGGATCGACGCGGTGAAGACCCGCCTGATCCGCGAGGCCAAGATCCTCCTCGACCCATCGGTCCTCGAGGGATGGAGCCGGGAGCACTACGGTGAAGTGCTGCCCGCTGTTGGCGAAGTGACGAGCAGGACACCTCTGGTCGTGCTCGCCGGCGATGTCGGAACGGGGAAGACCGAGGTTGCGGAGGCCTTCCCAGATGCTGTTGCCCGTGATCTCGGCATCCAGGTGACCCTGTATCCGATGAGCCTGGCCGCTCGCGGCCGCGGTGCGGTGG
Organism: Actinomycetota bacterium; assembly: GCA_040880745.1. Classification (GTDB taxonomy): domain Bacteria; phylum Actinomycetota; class UBA4738; order UBA4738; family HRBIN12; genus AC-51. Next base: position 13,329 of record JBBDHX010000042.1, on the reverse strand, counting down.
GCGAGATGACCACCCTGCTGACGGCCGCGTTCGAACGCGTCACAGAAGCGGCATCCGCTGGTCGGTCCTCGGGCGACCGCATCCGTTCGGCGATCGTCCTACTCGTCGACGAGGCAGATGCCCTCGCGCAGTCTCGGGCGCTGGTCCAGATGCACCATGAGGATCGCGCAGGTGTGAACGCGCTCATCCGAGGCATCGACTCACTTCGGCGGCAACGACTTCCAGTGCTGACCGTGATGTGCACGAACCGAGACGGCGCGCTCGATCCCGCCGTGCTGCGGCGAGCCGCCGCGGTGCTCCGGCTCGCGCGTCCGAACGACGTTCAACGCCGTCAGCTCCTTGAGCGGGAGTTCAACGGAGCAGCCATATCCGACGACGACCTCGCTGAACTCGTCCGGCTGACAGGTGCCCGGGATGGCCGAGCGTACGGATGCACGTTCTCGGATCTTCGACAGCGGTTCATCGTCGAGGCCGTGCTCGACGGCCTAGACCATGGACCCCTGCGTGGCGAACGGCTCATCGCCCTCGCCGCGGAATTCGTCCCGACGCCACCGTTCGGAGAGGCCGATGACTGAACCGGAGCAGACGACAGCGGCGGATCTCGCAGGGGCGGGGAACCGGTTCGAGCTCCGCGAGGCGTTCCTCCTTCGACAGGATCAGCTGCTCGCCACGCTCGGAGTCGGCCGGTCGGTTGGATCCCATCCCGTCGCGATCGGCGACGACTCCGAGCTCAACTGGAAGGGCATGATCGAGTCGATCCTGCCCACTCGGTATCGCGTATCGAAGGGGTTCGCAGTCGACGCTGACGGGAACCGAAGCGACCAGATCGACTTGCTGATCTACGATCGGCACTTCTCGCCGGTGCTGCTCGACGTTGGCGAGTACCTCTTCGTGGCCGCCGAGGCGGTCTTCGGAGCCCTCGAGGTCAAGCAGACGATCGACCGCGGCGTTGTCGAATATGCATCCGGTAAGGTCTCGTCGGTTCGCTCGTTGACACGGACCTCAGCCCCTGTTCCGTATGTGCAGGGCGAGTACCGCCCGAAGCCCCTTCACCGCATCATCGGCGGACTTCTGACGATGGACTCTGCCTGGACCCCCCCGCTCGGCAACGCGTTCGAGGCCGCGCTTCAGGAGTTCGGTGGAGAGGGAGGGCTCGACATCGGGTGCGTGCTGAGCGCGGGAAGCTTCGAGGTGGACGAGCACGACAAGGCCCTGACGCGAAGCGGTCCCGATACGGCCCTGATCTTCTTCATCATGCGCTTGCTGGGTCGGTTGCAGAGGATGGCCAGCCCGCCGGCGATCGAGTTCGAACGGTACGCCGCCTCGCTTGGAGATGATCCACCGTGAAGTCATAAAAGGGTATGGCCTCGAACGAAGTTGCTTGCGCCCGAACTCCGGGAGGTTTCGGGTCGAGTCGGACAGGGGCCGGCTGCCGAGGGGAGCATGGACAAGCCACAATTCGATCTAGACATCCCACGCCTCTAACTCGTCAAGCGGCGAGCTCCTGCCCGCTCCCCCATGCGACGTCCTCGTCGTAGAGCGAGCGATGCGCCAAGCAGCCATGCAGGATCCCGACCCAACGGTTGCCGAGTGTCCGCAGGGCCTGGTGGTGGGTCTTGCCAGCCGACCGCTGACGGTCGTAGCAGGCCCGTGCACCGGGTGAGGCGCTCAGCGAGGAGAACGACCAGAGATACATCGCGTCGGCCAGGCGCTTGTTGCGTGCGACTCGGGCGAGCACGACCCTGCGGGTGCCGGAAGCCCTCGTGATCGGAGCCATCCCCGCGTAGTTGCGTCGTGCCCTAGCATCGGCGTAGCGGGTCGGGTCATCCCCGAACTCCGCCAGCACCCGGGCGCCGAGGACCGAACCCAGTCCTGGAAGACTTCTGAGGATCTCGGTGTCCGGGTGTTCATCAAAACGGCTCGCGAGCTCGGTCTGGAGCCGATCGATCTCAGCGTTCAGGGTCGAGATGATCGCGACGGTCGAGACCACGCTGGATCCGAAGGCCTCCGCCACGATCCCCGGAGCCTCCAGCTGTGGGACCCGCAAGCCCTCGACGATCTCGGCGGCACGCCGGTCCAGGTTGCGCTGACGTCCGGCTCGCTCGAGCACGCGTCGGACCTTGGTCTTCGACAGTCGACGGCCGGCCTCTGGCGTGGGTGCGGCGACGAGGACCGCCAGCGCGTCGGCCGAGCGCAGATCGGTCAAGACCTGCAGCGCTCCGGGGTAGTACTCCCGAAGCGTAGAGCGCAGCTGGTTGGTCTGGCGTCCCCGCGTCCACACAAGGCGCTGGTGGGCCCGGGCGAGCACCTTGATCGCCTCGGCCAGCGTGGAGTCCCCGGCTACCTCACGGTGCTTGTGGCGGTCGGTGCGCACCAGGTCGGCGAGCACCATCGCGTCTTTGGGGTCGGACTTGGCTCCGCCGACGTGGTGACGATCCCCGGTAGCGAGAGGCCGCCATCGGGTTGATCGCATACACCCGGTAGCCGGTCGTGACCAGGGCCTCCACCAGCAGGCCTCGATCGGTCTCGATCCCGACGATCACCTCCGCCGGTTCCTCGGCGAAGCTCGAGACCAGCTCGTGAAGCTTCGCCACACCATCCACGCCCTCGGGTACACGGCCCTTCGCGATCACAGCTCCGGCCTCGTCCATGACGCACGCGTCGTGGTGGTGCTCGGCCCAGTCGATCCCCAGGTAGATCACACCGCTCCTCCCCCCGCACTCGACATCCTTCGAGCCTGGAGAGGACACGCGGCGCGCTAATGGATCAGTGCTCGAAGGCACGACATCCCACCGGCCGTCGATCCCCTCACCGACCGCCGGGGGCACGATCTAGATCTAGGGCTCCTCGGCCCTGCGCCTGTCAGTGCTCACCCGCCGGCGGCTCGGGACCAGCATCCCTTACGGCTGCCGGTCGAGTCCCATTAGCACCGAGAGGCCATGTCAGCGTCGTTTCCATTCCTACGAGTGGGTGCTTCCCCTAGCCGGTCTCGCGCAGGCGTCCGTAGACGCGCGCTAGGTAGAAGTCCCCCAGGGCTCGGCGGAACTCCTCGTCGTCGAGGATCTTCTTGAAGATCTCCTCGTTCGAGTCCATCCGCTTCACGATCGTGTCGATGAACTTCCGCTCGAACACCAGGGCGAAGTTCTCCTTGGTGTTCTCGCGCGCCTGGGCAGCGAGCTCGGGGTCATCGACCCACTCGCGCTCGTACTGGTCGAACAACAGCTGGTCACCCTCGCCCAGTTCCATCCCGAACCGCTCGTTCAGGACTTGGACGATCTGCGAGAGCGGCTCGATGTCCGGCTCCTGCTGCTTCCCCTTGCCCTCGCCCGGGAACGTGGTGAGCTCGCCTTGCTCGGCCGTCAACGACACTGACCCCGAGAACGTCTCCTGCGTCCGGAGATGCGTGAGCTCGACCTCGGAGCCAAGGTCGAGCCGCTCGATCGAGTCCTGGCCCCGCAAGCAGGCGGCGAGCGCGCGGCAGTAGAGGTAATCGCGCTCCATCGCCGTCTCGTTGAACGAGACGATCTGCGACAGGAACGCGTACGTGCTCACGAACCGGTTGAGCGCATCACGGAACGCCAGGCGGCTCTCCTCATCCAGAGCGTGGAAGCGATCAACGGCGGGATCGAGCCCCGCGTAGACCTTCCCGTGCCCGGCAGCCTCGTCGAGCGTCACCAGGATCGCGGCAACCGCGGCCATCTCCTCATCCCGGAGGACGTCGAAGGCGCCCAGCGCGTGGCGCGTGTCCCACAGCAGGTTCGGGTCCGTCGGGATCGCCACGGTCTTGCCGTACCAGGGCTCGAACGCCTTCGCGATCGCCTCGGCCTCGTTGCGGAAGTCCAAGACGAAGGTGTCGGTCTTCTCAGGGTGGATCCGGTTCAGCCGCGACAGGGTCTGCACCGCCGCGAGGCCCGTAAGCACGCGGTCCACGTACATGGTGTGGAGCAGTGGCGCATCGAACCCCGTCTGGAACTTCTCAGCGACGATCAACACCTGGAAGTCCATCGGATCGTACGGTTCCTCCCCCCTGAACCGATCCGCAGTCTGCGACTCGGGGAAGTGGTTCATCGCCGGCTCGGTGTAGTCGATGCCGTCGTCGACCACCGTTCCGGAGAAGGCGACGAGCGTGTGCAGGTCCTCGTAGCCCTGCTCCGCGATGTAAGCGTCGATCGCCCGCTTGTAGCGGACCGCGTGCAGGCGTGAGGAGGTGACCACCATCGCCTTGGCCCTGCCACCGATCTTGCGGGCCGTGTGCTCGCGGAAATGCTCGACGATGATCTCGGCCTTCTGCGCCAGGTGGTAGGGGTGGAGCGAGACGAACCGCGCGATCGCCCGCTTCGCCTTGACCGAGTCGTAGTCGGGATCCTCGGCGATCGCCTTCTCGATCCGCCAGAAGGTCTGGTAGGTCGTGTAGCTCGCGAGCACGTCGAGGATGAAGCCCTCCTCGATCGCCTGGCGCATCGAGTAGAGATGGAACGGCTCGTACCGGCCCTCCGGGTTCTTGGTCCCGAACAGCTCGAGTGTCCGCCCTTTCGGGGTTGCGGTGAACGCGAAGAACGACAGGTTCGACTGCCCGCCGCGCGCCGCCACTGCCTTGGCGAGCGCCTCTTCGACCGGATCGACCGCCTCGACCAGCAGCCCGCGGTCGGCGGCCTCCGCCGCGGTCAGCTCCTGTTCGTCGATCCCCGACAGCGCCAGCCGAAGGTCCTTCGCGGCTTCGCCGGTCTGCGACGAGTGGGCCTCATCCACGATCACCGCGTAGCGGCGCGCCGGCATGGCGCCGATCTTGTCCAGCACGAACGGGAACTTCTGCAGGGTTGTGACGATGACGCGCGCCTCCTCGCCCACCAGCGCATCGGCGAGCTGCTGAGCGTTCTGGTCGATCTTCTGCACGACGCCGTGCTTGTGCTCGAACTGGAAGATCGTCTCCTGCAGCTGCCGATCCAGGATCACGCGGTCGGTGATGACCACGACCTTGTCGAACACCTTCGTGTCGCTCGCGTCGTGCAGGCTCGAGAGCCGGTGGGCCGTCCACGCGATCGTGTTGGACTTCCCCGATCCGGCGGAGTGCTGGACGAGGTAGTTGTGCCCGGCGCCGTGCTCCCGCGCGTGCAGCTCGAGGCGAAGCACCGCTTCCCACTGGTGGTAGCGGGGAAAGATCACGCGCTCCGCGGCCTTGCGCACCGCCGGCGAGCCCTTGTCCGGCCGCTCCACGTGGATGAACCGGGCCAGGATGTCGAGCCAGGCGTCCCGACTCCACACGCGCTCCCACAGGTAGGAAGTGCGATGCCCGTCAGGGTTCGCCGGGTTCCCCTTCCCCCACCCCGGAGGATCCCCAAGGTTGAACGGCAGGAAAACCGTCGACTTCCCGGCGAGCTTCGTGGTCATCGCGACCGTCTCCGGATCCACCGCGAAGTGCACGAGCGCCCTCCGCGAGAGCGTCACGTTCGCCGGGTCACGGTCGGTCCGGTACTGGGCGATCGCGTGCTCGGTGCCCTGCCCGGTCAGCGGGTTCTTCAGCTCGGCCGTCGCTACAGGGATCCCGTTCACGAACAGGCACAGGTCGAGCGTCTTGGTCGACCCCGCCTCGTGCGGAAGCTGGCGGGTCACCGTGAGTCGATTCGCCTCGTACCGCTCGACCAGCTCTGGCGTGAGACCATGCGCCGGCTTGAAGTACGCCAGCCGGATGGTCACGCCGTGGTCCACGACCGCCTGCCGCAGAACATCGACAGTCCCCCGGTCGTCGATCTGATCGGCAACGCGCTTCACGAATCCCGCGGCTGCCGTCTCCTCGTCGCCCCCGTAGTTCGTCAGCAGGCGTTGCCACTCCTCGTGCTGGGTGTCCTCGATGAAGGAGAGGAGCTCGACGACGTCGAAGCCACGACCAGGGTCGAAGTCGGAGGCGTGCGCCTGGTGCGCGCCCACCTTGCACGTGAGGTAGCCTCCCCGTTCAACCAGGTACTCCGCAATCGCGTCCTCGAAGAGCTTCTCGCTCGGGTTGGTCATGCAGCCGTCCCCGGATGTCGATCTCTCCGGTCACCGCGGCGGCGATGAGCGCCTGACGGTGTTCAACGAGCAGGTCGATCTGGCGCGTGAGCAGGTCGGTGCTCGCGTCGATAGTCGCGAGTACACGGCTTCGACCACAGCATCCTGGATCTCCACCGAAGGTAGGGGGATGACGATCGATTCGATGTCGGGCATGTAGATCGTCTTGTGCGTCGACCCCATCGCCAGCCGACCGAGGAGATCCTGCCGCATCACCCGAAGGCACAGCAGGAGGAACCTGGGACGTAGCAGCGGGCCGCAGGTCCACGTCGCGAAGTCCTGGCTCGTCGCCATGTCCATGCCCATGATGGCCGAGTAGCCGGCAGATGCAGTTCTGCACAGGACGACCGTGTCGGCGGGATGAAGCTCCGCGGCGGAGTTCGCCAAGCCGATCGCGCTGATCTTCTCCCGTGTCTCCGTCAGGTACTCCCTACGATCGTCACGAACCTGAGACACCTCACCGGTCGTGATCCACGGGATGGTCGTGTCCTCCCACCACTCTGGGTGTTGGCGGCTGGGCGTGTGCCCGCTCCCCAGGCGAGCGATCAGGTTGAGCTTGGCTCGCCGCCAGCCTGCTGGCTTGGTAGACAACCAAGCGATGCTCGTGGGAGAACTCGGGGGAAGCCCCAAGAGTTCGCCGCAGACGCCCGCAGCCATCGTCGCCCGCCAACGCTCGTCTTGAACCTCGATCATGCGGCGCTTCTTGATGATGAGAGCATCGATCCGTGAGGTCTCGGCGTCGAGGTAGACCGCAACTGCTTCCTGCACGGCCTTGTCAGGCATGTCGACGGGAATCTGCCCGAAGTCTTCCCAGTAGAGGCGCCACTGTGACGGACGGATACCAGTTGATCGCCTCCTGTACTCACCGATCATCGGATGCGATCGGAGCAGATAGTGGAGATACCTCGGCTCTACGGCGCGTCCAACCTCACACACCAAGTAGTCACCGCTCACAATCCCCCGGTACGGCGACACCGCGATCGATCCTTGCCACGCCTTCATCTTGTTCACGACGACATCACCGGGGACAACCAACTTGTAGTTGGACAAGTCTTCGGGCGTCTTGTTGAAGTTGTCGCTCCTGTCACTCTTGTGAACTACACCGAGATCCCGATAGACCGATAGCACGTCTTCCGAGACCTCCCCCCGGCGATCGCGCTCCTTGACGAGGTACTTCAGTCGGATACTCACTCAGCCACCTGCCCGAGCAGATCCTGGATCTCCTTCTCGAGCGCCCTCATCTCGGCGCCAATCTCCTCGAGCGGGCGAGGTGGCACGTACCGGTAGAAGTGCCGCGTGAGCGGGATCTCGTACCCGATCTTGGTCTTGGTGTGGTCCACCCACGCGTCCGCCACGTACGGCAGGACCTCGTCCCGCATGTAGTCGTCGACGGCCGTGCGGTACTCCACGGACGCGAGGCGCTCGGACGGATCCTGGGCCCACTCGACCGGGACGGCGGGCAGGGACACGTTCTCGTTGTCGCGCAGGTCGGGATCGGGTTCGGGGTGGCCCTTGGCGTCGGTGAAGATCGGGGCGTCCGGATCCTGAACGGCGAGCACCCTCCAGAGCGCCTTCGCGATCGCCTTCGGCATGGCGCCCAGCTTGTCGGTGAGGACCTTGCGCTCGGTGGTGCTGGTTCCGACCAGCTCGCCGAGTCGGTCAGTCAGCTCCTGCTGCTCGGGCTCGGAGAGCTTCGCCCACGCCTTGTCCTCGGCCAGCCGCTCCCCGGTGTCTTCGGCGACCTCCCAGCGCAAACGGAGAGGTCGCTCCACCGTGATGCGCACGAAGCCGAAGGCATCGTTGGGGAGAATCTTCACCCTCTCCCCCTCCACGAACTCCCCGTACAGGCGCGTGATGTCCGCGATCTGCTCCTCGGAGATCTCCTTGCGCTTCTCGCCGAGGGACTTGCGCATCTTCACCCAGTACCCGCGGGCATCGACGAGCTGCACCTTGCCCTTGCGCTCGGACGACTTGCGGTTGGTCACGATCCAGAAGTAGGTCGAGATGCCGGTGTTGTAGAACAGTTGGTCCGGCAGTGCGACCACGGCCTCGAGCCAGTCGTTCTCGATTATCCACCGGCGGATCTCGGACTCGCCCGAGCCGGCGCCGCCCGCGAACAGCGGCGAGCCGTTGAAGACGATCGCCAGGCGCGAGCCGCCCTCGGAGGTCGGCTTCATCTTCGAGAGCATGTGCTGAAGGAAGAGGAACGACCCGTCGTTGATGCGCGGCAGGCCGGCGCCGAAGCGACCCGCGAACCCCTTCGTGGCGGCCTCGGTCTTGACCTCATCCTCGACGTTCTTCCACTCCACGCCGAACGGCGGGTTGGCGAGCAGGTAGTCGTATCGAGCTCCCTTGTGTCCGTCCTCGGAGAAGGAGTTGCCGGCCACGATGTGCGATGCATCCTGCCCCTTCAACATCATGTCCGAACGACAGATCGCGTAGGTTTCGTCGTTGAGCTCCTGGCCGAAGACCTCCAGTTGAGCATCGGGGTTCAGTGATCGCAGGTGATCCTCGGCGACCGAGAGCATCCCGCCTGTCCCGGCCGCGGGGTCGAATAGGGTTCGCACGACGCCCTTCTTCGTGAGCGCCTTCTCGTCTTCGATGAACAGGAGGTTCACCATCAGCCTGATTACCTCGCGGGGGGTGAAGTGCTCCCCCGCGGTCTCGTTCGACAACTCCGAGAAGCGACGGATCAGCTCCTCGTAGAGGTAGCCCATCTCGATGTTGGAGACGGCCTCGGGGTGCAGGTCGATGTCGGCGAAGCGCGCGACGACCTTGTAGAGCAGGTTGGCCTTGTCCAACTTGATGATCTGGGTGTTGAAGTCGAACCGGTCGATGACATCGCGCGCGGCGTCGGAGAACCCTCCGATGTAGGAGCGCAGGTTGGGTGCGATGTTGTTCGGGTCGTCGAGCAGCCGGCGGAAGTCCAGCGGGGATGTGTTGTAGAACTGCTGGCCGGCGACCGAGCGTAGGACCGGCTCGACGTTCTCGACCTTCCCCTTGAGGGACTTCGCCCTCTTGAGGACCGCGTCCTTGGTGGGCTCCAGCACGCAATCCAGCCGACGGATCACGACGAGCGGCAGGATCACCTTGCCGTACTCGGACTGCTTGTACGTACCGCGGAGTAGATCGGCCACCGACCAGACGAACGCCGCGTGGTTCCTGATCCCCCTGTTGCTCACGCCCTGGTCTCCCCTACTTGATCCGTCCGGTCTTGCGCGCCCACGCGACGATCTCGGTCCGCAACCAGAGGAGCGTTCGGCCTCGACCGAGGTTCACAACCGGCCTCGGGAAGTCCTCATACCGCTTGGCGTAGGTGGACACGCTGTTGGCGTGCTTCAGCCCCAGCACCTCCGCTACGGCCCTCGCGTCCACGAGGTCATCGATGTCCACCCGCTTTCCCACAGCCCGAGTCTAAGGATATTGACAGACACGGTCAAAGACGCTACTCTCTGTCTAAGGTTATAGACTTCCCTCGCGACAGGAGGACTGCCCCTGGACCACGAGAACGCCGCGGATCGCGGCACAGGACAGATAGATGGCCCCGGCGGCGCGTGAACGCCCCGGGGCCCGGACGGACCTACATAGGAGGCCCGACGTGGAAAGCGTACGTCAGCACCACTCAAGGGGCAGCGCAAGGCGCCCTGCAGAACTCGCACCAGGCGAACTCGTCTGGGCGAGCATCGTGAACGGCATCGAGAACCCCCTCGCGCGCGGGAAGGCGAGGCCGGTCGTCCTGGTCGAGCCCAGCGGCTGGGCATGGCGCACCATCGGCCTCACGACCCGTCCTCACCATCACGACGGGACGCCGAGGGTCGCGATCCCGAATCCGCACGCGGTCGGTCTCAAGTTCCCCGGGTGGCTGTGGAGTGGCAGGCTGTGCTTCACGTCCGGCATCGACATCCAGGAGCACATCGGGTGGGTCGACATGCCGTTGGCGTTCGAAGTCATCAAGCTCGCCGGCCTCCGCGGACCGACCATCCACGAGCTGCTCGCGGCCGCACGCGACCACCACGGAGCGTCGGCCGGCGCGACCTCTCCCTGATCGAGGGAGGGTCGGCATGAGCGGCACGAACGGATCCCCCAACGTGGTGAAGCTCGCGCCGAGCAGCCTGACCTTCCTGTGGGATGAGTGCCAGAGGTGTTTCTGGCTCTCCGCGCGCGGCGTGTTGAAGCGTCCGGCGGGGATCTTCCCCAAGGTCTTCACCATGCTCGACAACCAGACCAAGGACTTCTACTACAACAAGCGCTCCGAGGCGATGGCCGAGGGGCTGCGCCCGGGTCGCGTCGCTTTCGGAGACCGTTGGGTCCGTTCGAGGCCGCTGAGCGTTCCCGGACACGACACCAAGGTCACGCTCCAGGGGAAGATCGACACGGCGCTCGCATACGACGACGGCTCGTTCGGGATCGTCGACTTCAAGACGTCGGAGCCGAAGGCCAGCCACGTCGACTTCTATGGACGTCAGCTCGCCAGCTACGCCCTGGCGGCGGAGAACCCCGCCGAGGGCGCCCTCGACCTGGCCCCGGTGACCCAGCTGGGCCTGCTCTGCGTGGAGCCGGTCGCCATGATCGGCGTCGGGGACGACGTCGCCTACAAGGGAGTGACGCACTTCCTCGAGATCGAGCGTGACGACGACGCCTTCCTGGCGTTCCTCTCCCAGGTCCTCTACCTCCTTGAGAGGCCAGAGCCACCGCCAGCCGGGGCGAAGTGCGGGTACTGCGCGTACCTCGCGAACGGCTCGCTCGTGCTCCTGACGGGGAGCTTCGGCACCTGACCGGTCTTGCTGTTAGCCACGCGCAGGGTCGCCGTACCTAGTAGAGGCCAACGGCTCGGCCTCGACCGACCTGAAGAAAGTCTCCGGGCCGTAGTGCAGGACCGGCCCAGCCGCGGGCTAAGGGCCGAGAGGCGACGTGCGCCTCACCAACGAGGTTGATATGAGCAAGGACAACAGCAAGGACATCGAGCGCCGCATCGAGGGGTACATCCCCCGCGACATCCCCACGGCCGTGTGGGAGGAGAAGCTGCGCCCGTTCGTGATCCCGACCCTCCACTCGGCGGCCCCCGCTGGCTTGCCGGCGATGGAACGCGACGCGAGGGTCCTCACCCTGATCGCCGCATGGTGCGTGAAGGAAGGGATCCCGCTCGACATCGAGGTCGTGCTCGACCCCGACACGGTCGAGCGCTTCTGCTCGAAGGGGCTCAAGAAGACGGCGTCCCGTCCCTCCTACCGCGCGACGCTCCGCAAGCTCGGCCGCGAACTGACGACGATGGCGCCGTGGGAGCCCCGCCCGGAGCCCATGCCGGCCCGCCTCCCGGCGCCGCCGTATTCCGAGGCCGAGCTGGTCGCCCTCGTCGAGGACGCCACCCGCCAGTCGACGCCGGGGAGGACGCGCAAGGCTCAGGCGCTCATCGCCCTCGGCGTCGGCGCCGGCCTCGATGGGCGTTGGGCTAGGAAGGTGCGCGGCACCGACGTGGTCAGGATCGGCTGGGGTGTCGGCGTCAGGGTCGGCGCCCCCAGCCCGCGCGTGGTGCCGGTCCTCGTCGCCTACGAGGAAGAGATCGTCCGCCTGGCCGAGGAGGCCGGCGACGAGTATCTCGTGGGGGGCAGTACGACCCACCGCAACCGCACGAACGAGATCGCTGCGCGCTTCGAGGACGGTCACAACCACCCGAAGCTGTCGTCGGCCCGCCTGCGCTCCACGTGGATCGTCACGCACCTCACCATCGGGACTCGCCTGCCGGAGCTGTTGGCCGCGGCCGGCACCAAGCGCATCGAGACGTTCGACGCGCTCCTCAGGTACGTGCCGGAGATGGACCCCGCGAAGGCCCTGGACATGCTGCGGGGGTCGGAGTGAGCGACAAGATCCGCCGCTCGAGGGCGCCGATCGACACCTCCGGGAGTCGCCCGCCGACGCCGACCGAGTTCATCACGGCGAGGCGCGTCGTCGCGAGCTCCGGTGTCCTGTCCGTGCTGCAGGCCCGCCTCGACCACACAGTCGGGCGCCACCGCTCGCTGAGCATCGAAGGTCTGTTGGTGGCGATGCAGATCAACGGCCTTCGCCGCCATCACCAGGCCACGCTCGCCGAGGTCGCGCGCGTGCTGAACTCTCTCACCGCCGCGCAGCGCGAAGACCTGGGCATCAGGGACTGGAAGCCCACGCAGGCGTACGACCGCGCGGACCAGTTCTTCAACCGTCTCAACGGCGCGCTCGAAGAAGGCTGGGATGTGATGTTCGACGGCGTCGTGACGCGTATCGACGTCGCGTGGTTCGCCGATCGTCTGGTCGAGGCCTCACTCGAGGACGTGCCCGCGTGGAGCAGGAGTGTTGCGGTCGACGGCACGGACATCGACACGTGGGGCAAGCTGCACGGCGAGCTCGACGACACCGACTTCGACGGTGACGACGAGGCGCAGCCCGACGGATCGACCTCGAGGCGCGACCGCCGCGTGAAGCGCTCGCGGCATGCCCGGATCCTCGGGGTCGGTCCCGACGGGAGGAACATCTACACGAAGGATCCTGACGCGCGCGCGGGCCACCGTTCCGCGACGGGAAGTCGCGCGGCAGGGCTCGGAGTCGGCTACGAACTGCACACCGCCGTGCTCGCTCGCGACGCGGGGTGGTCCAACGGCATCGACCGCCTGAACCTCGGACCCGACGTCCCGCCCGTGATCACCACCATCTCGCTCGTCCCGGCGGGCTCACGCCGCGACGACGCCATCGTCCCCAAGCTGATCGCCGCCAAGGGCGGCGGCTTCGACATCGACGACGTCGTGTGGGACCGCGGGTACTCGCAGCTTCGCCCCGAGAACACGAACCACCCGCTGAGCCGCGCCGGGATCCAGACCACCTTCAGGCCGAAGGACACGCAGCGCGCGGCGAGGCCCTTCTCGGAAGACGCGCTCCTGATCGAGGGTCACCTCGTCAGCTCGCACGTGCCGATCGAACTCCGTCGTCTGCTGCCCATGCCGCCCATGAAGGCCACCGCCGAGGAGAGCGCCAGGTACGAGGAGATGTTCAACCTGCTGGCGCAGTACCGCTTCGAGCGCAACGGGAAGCCCGATGCCGACGGCGCGACCAGGTGGAGGTGCCCCGTCTGCGCCGGCCGTCTCCGCTCGCGCCAGGTCCCGAAGTCGATGCGCGGGTCCCGCAACAGGCCGTTGGTGGCCCTGCCCGATGGCGCCACGTGCTGCAACGGCGCCGTGACGGCATCCGCGGCCGAGCTTGCCCACTGGCAGAGGTTCCTCCCGGGGACCACGGCATGGCGCATCTCCTACGGCAGGC
>JBBDHX010000041.1:0-12835 GCA_040880745.1 Actinomycetota bacterium | reverse complement strand
AACGGCTACAACATCTTCGCCCTGACCAGCGAGGAGGATCTCGCCGGGACCCTCGTGACCGAGCCGCTCGCCTTCGGCGGCCCCCCCCCCCGCTCCCGGCCTGGACCCTTCAGCGTTGCAGGTCACCACCGAACGCTCCGGCGGCCGCGGTGACCCGGTACGGGTCCGCGTGGTCTACGACGACGTGGTGCGCGTGCCCCTGATCGGCTGGCTCGTGGGCGGTGGCGTCGTGCTCAGCGCCGAGGCGGTCACCCGGCAGGAGTTCACGTGATCGTGGGGGAGCGTGGGTCGGTGAGCGTCGTGCTCGCAGCCGGCATCCTGGTGGTCCTCGTGCTCGTCATGGGGCTCGCAGACCTCGCGCGGGTGCTGGCCGCGCGCTCGGTCGCCCGCACGGCGGCCGACGCCGCCGCGCTCGCCGCCGCCCAGGAACTCGCGTTCCCGACCGGCCCGGAGCCGGGCGCGCTCGCCGCCGAGTACGCCTCGGCCAACGGCGGCACGCTCACCGCCTGCTCCTGCGAACCGGGCACCCTCGAAGCCACCGTCGAGGTCCACGTGGACGCGGGCGATCTCCTGCTGTTCCCGGGGCCCGCCGTGTTGATCGCACGAGCGCGCGCCGTGGTCGACCTGCCGGCGCCCGGATAGTCCTACTCCAGCCCGCTCGCCGGACCCGGCGCCCGGTAGTCGGGGTCCGTCCGGTGTGCGAGCCACTCGATCGCGGCCCAGATGGTCTTCGAGCGCGGGTAGAACCACACCGGGACCACGCCGAGCACCACGACGCTCATCACGAGCAGACCGGGCACCGGAACCTCGGGCGCCGTCACGATCAACACACCGGTGAGCCCCACGATCCACACGCCGAACGCGATCACGTAGTTGATGGTCATCGCGCCCAGGAACCCGCCCTGCTCCTCTTCGAACCGGAGCGAGCACCGTGGGCAGAGCGAGCGCAGCGTGAACCACCCTTCGAAGATCCGCCGCTCGCCGCACCGTGGGCACCGCTTGCGGAGACCACGCACGAGCGCCACCGCGCCACTCGTCTCGGGCGGCCGCATCTGCCCGGCGGGCCCGTTCGCCCGCGGCTCCAGCGATCCGTACGGGTCTTTCGGCACGCCGTGCCTCAGCCCGCGGTGCGCCGGTCGTAGATGGCGTAGAACTTCACGATCTTCTCGCGGATGTGCCAGGTCCCTTTGGACCCCTCAGGCGTGACGAGCACGTCGCCGGCGCGCACGGTGTGCACGGTCCCGTCGGGCTCCTCGATGTCGGCCTCTCCGTGCAGGATCAACGCCACCTCGTGGTAGGGGCGCTCGAACGACCAGGTGTCGGGCGCGCGCTCCCAGAGCCCGGTCGTGAACGGCCCCGAGGCGAACGCCTCGTGCTCGGCCCCGCCCGTGCCCATCTCGCCGGGTGGGTCCACCAACGCAGACCATCCCGTTCGCTCGCCGGATGCAATCACCCGGATCTGCTCGCTCATCGGCTCCTCCTCGCTCGAAGATCTGGCCTTCGAGGCTACGACCGTTGGCGGAGGACCGCGTCGGGACTCGGGTGTACCATCGCCGGACCATGCGCAAGCCCACCCGCTCACCGCTCGGCCGCTCGAGGCGGTCCGAGCTGAACGTGATCGACTACACGCTGGCCAAGCGCGCGCATCTGCGTGATGCCCAGGTGGGCCTGCAGTCCTACAACGATCTCTGCGACGCCCACCCCGAACTGGTCCGGGCGGCCAAGTACGTGGGCGAGCCGACCCGCGTGGACTGCCCGGTGTGCGCGAAGGAGAAGCTCGTCCTGCTCGCCTACGTGTACGGAGACTCGCTGAAGGCCGAGAACGGCCGCGTCTGGTCGCTCGACACGGGTCTGCGCATGGCCGCGGCGAACCCCGGCGCGTGCTGCTACGTGGTCGAGGTCTGCCGCAGCTGCAACTGGAACCACCTCCGCGAGGCGTTCACGGCCCGCCGCGCGGCCACGGGCTGAGCACTTCCCTCACGCGGCGATGCCACGGAACCGCAACACCCCACGGGGTGCGTGACCTGCGGCATTGTTAGCATCGGACCCCGTGACCACGGGCTCAACCAGATCAGGACGCCGGGACGAGCACGTCCCTGCGCATGTCGGCACCAGGGCGCGCAAGCGCATGGGCCAACGACGCACCACCGCCTCGAAGCCGAAGGCTGCCCCCGAACACGGCGCCAGGAAGCGCCCCGCGAAGACCGACGGTGCGAAGAAGCGATCGTTCCTGCGCCGGCGGTGGTGGCTCCTCCTGCTCCTGTCGCCGGTGGTCCTCGGGCTCCTGGGAGTGCTCGGCCTCCTGATCGCGTACGCGCGCATCCAACTGCCCGACCGTCTGCCACCGATCCAGACCACCTACGTGTACGACCGTGAGGGCGAGCTCATGACGACGCTGCACGGTGCCGTGGACCGCACGGTGGTGCCGCTGTCGGAGATCTCTCCGCACATGATCGACGCCGTGATCGCCACGGAGGACCACGACTTCTACCAGCACTCGGGCGTTGACCTGCGGGGGATCCTGCGCGCCGCGTGGACCAACGTCCGCGGGACGGACAACGAGATCCAGGGGGCGTCGACGATCACCCAGCAGCTGGTGAAGAACGTCTACGCGGGGGAGTACCAGACAGATCCCGAGACGGGGCTGCAGGCGTACGTACCCCCCTCGCGGTCCATCAGCAGCAAGGTCCGTGAGGGGCTGATGGCGATCAAGCTCGAACGCGAGATGGGCAAGGACAGGATCTTGACCCAGTACCTCAACACCGTCTACTTCGGCCACGGAGCCTACGGCATCGAGGCGGCGGCACAGACCTACTTCGACAGGCGAGCCGCGCGTCTCAGCGTGCTCCAGGCCGCCACGCTCGCGGGCGTCCTGCATGCCCCCGAGTTGTACGACCCGATCGACCGCCCGTCGGACAACCGCTTCCGCCGCGACTACTCCTTGGATCAGATGGTCCGCTACGGCTACCTGGACGGTACCGAGGCGGACCGGCTCAAGGAGAAGCTGTGCTGCGGCACCGCGCCCGATCAGCAGCGAGACCGGATCGACGCCCCGGGTGATGCCGAGTACTTCGTGGATCACGTCCGTCGCGATCTGTTCGAACGGTACGGGAGCGCGCGGGTCTACGGCGGCGGCCTCCGCGTGACCACGACGATCGACATGGACATGCAACGTGCTGCCGAGGAGGCCATCGCCTCTGCCCTGCCGGACCCCGACGACCCCGATGCCGCGCTTGTCGCGATCGATCCGAGCAACGGCCAGATCTTGGCGATGGTCGGTGGCGATGATTGGGACACGTCGAAGCTCAACCTCGCCACCTTGCCGTGCGCCGGATGCGGGCGGCCCACCGGATCTGCGTTCAAGCCCTTCACCCTGGCCGCCGCCATGCAAGAGGGCTATGACCTGAACGCCTACTGGTACGGCCCGAACACGATGCCGATCGATGCCTGTCCCGACCCGACCGCCGATGACGGCATCTGGCATCCGGTGAACGCCGAGGGGCAGGGCAACTACTCGCTCGCCGACGCCACGAAGCATTCGGTGAACACGATCTTCGCGCAACTGGTTGCCCAGCTCGGCCCCGAGAAGGTCGTCGACATGGCGCATGCGCTGGGGATCCGGTCGCCGTTGTCACCCTTCTGTTCGATCACGCTCGGGTCGGTGTCGGTGAACCCGCTCGAGATGACGAACGCGTTCGCCACCCTGGCGAACCGCGGGACCCGCTACTGGTCGACACCGCTCCTGCAGGTGAAGACGCCTTCGGGCCGGGTCGACGCCGACATCGTCCAAGAGCCCACGACGGTGCTCGCGTCCAATGACGCCGACCTCGTGACCTACGCTCTGCAACGGGTGGTCGACGGCGGGACCGGCGCCGCGGCCGACCCCGGCGTCTGGCCCACGGCCGGCAAGACCGGAACCGCGAAGAACACCACCGATGCGTGGTTCTGCGGTTACACCGTGCAGATCGCGACCTGCGTGTGGGTCGGTTTCCGCGAAGGCCAGGTCCCCCTGGTGAACATCCACGGGTACGAGCAGGTCTTCGGCGGCACGATCCCGGCGTCGATCTGGCGCTCGTTCATGACCACCGCGCTGGAAGGTGCCGACCCCGTGGCCTTCACCGAGCCCTCGTTCGACGGCTACACCGTCGGCGCACTCACGCCGGCTCCTTCGCCGGTGCCGACGCTCCCACCGTGCCCCTCGGTCACGCCCACGGTCACCTCGGACCCCACCCCGGTGCCCTGTATCCCCCTGAGCCCTTCGCCCGAGCCGAGCCCCAGTCCGAGTCCTTCGCCCGAGCCCACGAAGTCGCCGAAGCCGACGAAACCACCGAAGCCCACCGAGACCCCGACACCGACCCCGACACCGACGGAGACCCCGACGCCGGACCCGGGGGGCTAGCGCGCCGCGGCGATCGTTCAGGCGGTGGCGACCACGACGGCCGTGTCCACCGGCACCGTCGCCATGACGGCCGTGCCACGTCCCGGCGTGGACCGAACCGCGAACGTCCCGCCCGCCAGTTCGACCCGCTCGCGCATCGAGGCGAGGCCCACCCGGCCCGCGCGCAGGAACTCCCGGATCTCCGCCGTGTTGAAGCCCTGACCGTCGTCTTCGACCTCGATCCGCAACTGGCTCGTATCGGTCTCCACCTGCACGCTCACGCTCGAGGCTCCTGCGTGCTTCGTCACGTTCTGCAAGGCCTCCTGGACCACGCGGAAGGCGAGCGTCTCCACGTCATCGGGCACCGAGCGCGCCAGGCGGCCACTGAACTCGGTGCTCACGCCCGTCTCGGTCTGGAAGCGGGCCAAGGTGTCACGGATCGCGGGCATGAGGCCTCGTTCCTCCAGCACCGGCGGCCGGAGGTTCGCCATCAGCCGGCGCAGCGCGTCGGCCTCACCCGCCAGCTCGCCGCGGATGCGTGCCAGCAGCGTGAGTCCGCCGTCGATCTCACCGGACTTGATCATGAGGAGCGCGGCCTCCAGGGAGAGCGAGGCGGCCGACACCCCCTGGACCGGCCCGTCGTGCAGGTCGCGCGCCACCCGGTTGCGTTCCTGCTCGATGGCCGCGTTGGTCCGGCGGAGCAGCCGTGTGCGGTCCTCGTCGCGGTCCTGCAGGAACTGGAACAGCGACCGGATGGTCTGGTCGGCCACCTTCGCGGCCGTCACATCGCGGATCAGGATCAGCCGCCGCGGCGGGTCGGTCGGCACGGCCGAGGCGCGCGCCTCCAGGTGCATCGGTGGGCCGTCGGACCGTGCCAGGGTCGCCGACCCACCGTTGATCAACCGGGCGAACGCCTCATCGGTGCCGTCCAGGCTCGCCGCGAGCGTGGTCCAGGACACGCCCTCCACGCGGGTGCGATCGCGGCGGATCATCACGCAGAACGCGTCGTTCGCCCGGGCGATCGTGCCGTCGGCTTCCAGCTCGACGAACCCGTCGACGGCCGCCTCGAAGACCAAACGCAGGTGCTCCTCGGACCGGCGAAGCACCTCGTTCGCCTCACGGACCCGGTCCAGGGCCCGGTCGGCGTCGGCCAGGGCCGATCCGCGGCGCGTGAGAGCCTCCTGGACGCGCCCGTGGTCATCGGCGCTCGATCGCTGGTTCGCGAGCACGCGGACCAACAGGCCGAGCCCGATCAGCAGGAGCAGCAGCGTGGAGTGTCGCCCGGCTATCCGCTCGGTGTCGTCCGCGATCGCCACGACGACCATGGCCGCGGTGGCCGCCGCGATCGAGACGGCGGCGGCCGCAGGGCGGGTCAGACGCGAGCCCGAGCCTCGACGCTCGGAGTGATCCATGAGCATCAAGACGCCGGCCTGCGCCACCGGCGTGGCGGCGATCGCGAGTGCGGTGAGGCGCCCGAGGCCGGCGAAGGAGCCCCCGACCCAGTCGGCGCCGAACGCGAGGGTCGCCACCGCGAGCGGCAGCGAGGCGAGCGCCAGCGCGGCGTGGTCCCTCGTGGGGATCCACATCACGAGGCTGAGCGCCCCCGTCGCTATGGTGGCGGCCACGAGCGCGAAGACGGCAGCGGACGTGCTGGAGCGGCTCCCGTCGGGGAGGATCAGCAGGTAGCCGAGCACCCCGAGCGCCGCGGTCGTGAGCGCCATGTCGAACGCGATCTCCCGGCGGTCGGCCGGGCCCACGTGGCTGCGGAACTCCGCGATGAGGGCGAGCCCGTAGGGCACGAGCGCGCCTAGGAAGATGATGTCGAGGGCCGAGGCGCTCCGGGGTTCGGCGAGCACCAGGTCGAGTCCCGCGTGCACCGCGAGCACCGCCGCGACCGAGGCCTGAGCGAGCACGAGCCAGCGCCGCGCCGGCCATGCCGGAGCCATCCGGAGAAGGAGGAGGGCGGACATCCCGAAGACCAGCGCCAGGGCGGCGGCGTAGGGCGCGCCGAGGGAGCCTTCGGGGATCGAGAGCACGGTCGCCGAACCGACCGCAGCGACCCCGAGGAGCAACCCGGCCTGCAGTCGGGGTTCCGCGTCATCGTGCATGCGCGACCATGATGGCGCAGCATCCCCCTGCACTCCATCACCCGTCCGGGGAACGGTGATCCGACCGATGGACTAGCCTCCGCGGGCCCCTCGGGGGACCGGACGGCTACTCGATGAGGCGGCGGCGCAACGCTTCAGCGACGGCGGCGGTGCGGTCGGACGCACCGAGCTTCTCGAAGATGTGCTCGAGGTGGGTCTTCACCGTGTCGGGGGAGATGTAGAGGCGTTCGGCGATGTCGCGGTTCGTGTGGCCGAACGCGAGCAACTGCAGGACCTCGATCTCGCGGGCGGTCAGTGTCTCCGCCTTGCGGTCCTTCTCCTTGGCGGTGGAGAGCTCTTCGGCCAGCGCCACGACCAACTGCGGGTCGATCACCATGTTGCCGCCGGCCACCAGCCGTACCGTCTGGATCAGGTGCTCGGCGTCGCGAGCCTTCAAGACGTAGCCGCGAGCGCCGCTGCGCACGGCCTCCACGACGAACTGACGGTCGTCGTAGGCGGTGAGCATGATCACGCCGACGTTGGGGTGCTTGTCGCGGAGCTCGCGAGCGGCTTCCAGGCCGTCCATCTCGGGCATCCGGATGTCGACGAGCGCGATATCCGGGTCCTCGGCGCCTACCAACTCAAGCAGTTCCTTGCCGTTGGAGGCCTCGCCCACGACCTCGATGCCTTCGGCCATATCGAGGTAACGGCGCAATCCTTGCCTCACGAGCGAGTGGTCGTCCGCGATCGCGACCCTGATCGTCACAGCTGCTTCCGCCACATGGCCTCCGCGCTCCAGGTTTGTGCGGATACTACTCGCAAACAGGCCTCCGCCGCGATGACCAGATCGCTCCTGCCTGCACAGATGCCTCAGAAGATGTAGAGCCAGTTCACGAACAAGGTCACCAGGATGCCGTAGCCCGCGGCGGCCCCGAGCAGGATGGCGTCACCCGCCCGCGGCCGCCGTTCGGCGAGCCGTGCGAACCCCCAGGCAGCCGGGAACAGCACGGCCACGAAGCGCGGCATCGACATCAGGGGCCGTCCGTTCAACGGGAAGAGCAGGGGCAGGAGCAGGCTCGCGGCCGCGTAGACCGTGTAGGTGAGCGGGATCCGGCGCGCCACCAGCACGATGCCCGCGATGGCCATCGCGACCACGGCGAGGTCGATGAGCCACCAGGTCTGGTGCTCCCAGGCGAGGCGGACGGCGTCCACCAGCACCCCGATCGGCTCAGCCGGTCCGTCGGGCCGCCACGCCCGTTGGGCATCCAACGGCGCCCAGAAGTCGCCGAAGCGCACCTGCCACCACCCGAGGTAGAGCAGGGGACCGGCCGCCGCCGCCGCGGCCCCCGCCAGACGGGGCAGCGGCGCCCGGCCCTCGCCGCGCCACTGGCGGACGGCCTCCACCGCCAGTGCGAGGATCAAGACCGCGCCTACGCTGCGGGTGAGCGCAGCCGCCGCAGCCGCCGCACCGGCGAGCGCCCACCGCTCGCGTCGTGCGAACCAGAACGCCGAGACCGACAGCAGCAGGAACAGCGACTCGGAGTACGGCGCCAGGAAGAAGAAGGCGGTGGGGAACAACGCGACGAACCGCAGCGCCCGCGGCGCCGCGCGCGCCCCCAGTTCGCGCCGCGTGAGCGCATGAAGGACCAGGAGTGCGGCGAAGAAGGACACGTTCGAGACCAGCAGCGCCGCCCCCAGTGGTCCGACGAGCGGCAGCCACGACACCGTACGGACGAGCACCGGGTACAGCGGGAAGAACGCCGCGCTCGCGTCGTCGCCGCTATAACCCTGGGTCCCCAGGCGCAGGAACCACAGACCGTCCTGCCGTTCGGTGGCGGTGAACAGCATGTGCCACCCGGGCTCCAGCGCCGGGGCGGGGTAGCCCGAGTCGGTGGTCGGCTGCCCCGGTGGGGGAGGCAGCAGCAGTCCGCCCGTCACGGCCGAGAGCCCGAACAGGAGCAGGCGCGCCACCAGGAACACGACGACGACGTCGCGCAGACCCTCGCGCAGGCGCGGCTCCGCGGCGTTAACGCTCACTCGGGCACCGGGTCGAGAACGGCCTGATCCGGGTCGCGCACCACGAGTGGCTGGGTCTCGGCGCGCAGCCAGACCACGAGGCACCACGCGAGGATGACCGCGCGGACGAGCACCGCCACCTGGAACCATCGCTGCGACCAGCCCCAGGGTTCGCCGGCGTAGTCCCCGAAGAAGCGGAACCGCGTCAGGAACACGGCGACGTCGGCCACCTGGAACGCGGCGAACGCGCGGAACGACGGCATCGCCAGGACGAACAGCGGCAGCAGCCAGAGCCCGTACTGGGGTGAGTAGACCTTGTTCGTGAGCAGGAACGCCACGATGATCGGGAACGCGAGCGTCCAGCGATGGAACCCGCGATCGCGCCGCGCCTTCGCCCACCACAGGCCCCCCGCCAGCATCACGAAACAGATCGCGGAGGCAACGTTGATCACGCCGGTCCGCAAGGTCGCCGCCGACCACAGGTCGGCCGCGATGTTCCACAAGCTGTCCCAGTCCGCGGTGCGCTCGGCGTTGAAGCGGAAGAACTCCATCCACGCGTTCGGTGCCACCAGCACGAACGGGAGGTTCACGGCGATCGCCGTCCCCGCCGACCACCACAAGATGCGCACCGAGCGGTCGGGCTCGCGATCGTGCATGCCTTGCAGGAACAGCGGCACCACGAGCAGTGCCGGGTAGAACTTCGCGGCGGCGCCCAGACCGAGGAGCACCCCGGACATCTCGTCGCGGCCTCGCGCCCAGGCGACGAGCGTGCCGGTGGCGAGCGCCACCGCCAGCAGGTCCCAGTTCATGGTGCCGTAGACGAACAGGGTGGGCGCGAGCGCGAACCATAGGGCGCGTCCGCCCGCCAGGCGCCACAGCGCTGCCCCGGCGGCGACCGCGCACCCGGCCAGCAGCAGTGCGTTCGCGTAGTAGAAGCCGGCGAACCCGGTGCCGCCCATCCACGCGGCGATCCGCATGAAGTACATCGTGAGCACGGGGTACTCGTCGCAGTTGTTCTCGGACTCCCGGCATGCATCCAGGAACGGCAGGCGGCCGCCGGCGAGTTGCTCGGTGCCGACGAGCGGCACGATGTCGGAATAGCAGAGCAGGCGGTACTGCTCGTTGGCCTCCCACGCGCCGTCGGCGCACGGCGCTTTCTGGACGATCCCGAACGCCATCGTGCCCAGGACGCAGGCGAGCACGGCGCCGAGCGAGATCGCGCGGGAGGCGTGCTTCATCGACCGCATCGTAGCCGTGGGTCCGTGCCCGGCCGGGACGGGGTGACCGTGCGAGCGCGCACTCGTAGAGTGTCTGCTCGTGCGGTACCGGGTGGAGCAGCTCGCGGCGGCCTGCGACGTGTCGGTGGACACCGTCCGCTACTACCAATCCCTCGGCTTGCTGCCGACGCCCGAGCGCGAGGGCCGCGTCGCGTTCTACGCACGGGAGCACGTCGCCGCCATCCGGCGCGTGCGGAGTCTGCAGCGCAAGGGGCTTTCCCTGGCGGCGATCGGCCGGGTGGTGCGCGGCGAACTCGGGGCGGCCGACGAGGACCTGGCTGCCGCCGTGGCCGCCGAGTTGGGGGAGAGCGATGACGCGCCGGGCCTCACGCTGGAGGGGTTCGCCGAGCAGGCAGGCGTGCCCGCGTCGTTGATCCAGGCCGTGGAGCGCGAGGGCATCCGGATCGGCCGCGTCGATCCGGCGAGCGGGCAGACCCGGTACACGCCCGCCGACATCGAGGTCGTCCGCACGGCCTTGCGTCTGTTGGAGTTCGGGCTCCCGCTGGCGGATCTGCTGGGGCTGGCGCGCGACGCCGACGCGGCGATGCGCTCGCTCGCCGAGCGCGCCGTCGACCTGTTCGACGATCACGTGCGCACGCCCATCCGCGACACCTCCGGGGACGACCCCGGGTCGGCCGCGCAGGTCGTGGAGGCGTTCCGCGAACTCCTGCCGGCGGTGACGACGCTCGTCTCGCACCACTTCCGCCGGGTGTTGCTGGAGACCGCCGAGGAGCGGATCGAGACGTGACCCGCGATCCGGATCTGCCCCAGGGCGAGGAGAAGGCGAAGGCGGTCCGCGGTCTGTTCGACACCATCAGCCCGCGCTATGACCTGGTGAACCGGGTCATGACCTTCCGCATGGACGTGGGGTGGCGCCGTCGGGCCATCCGGGAGCTGCGGCTCAGGCCCGGCTCGGTGGTCTACGACCTGGCGTGCGGGACCGGCGACTTCTGCCGCGAACTCGCAGCCGTTGGTCACCGGCCGTTCGGGTTCGACTTCTCCTTCGGGATGCTCGCGAACGCGAAGACGGACGCGC
This sequence comes from Actinomycetota bacterium, assembly GCA_040880745.1. GTDB lineage: Bacteria > Actinomycetota > UBA4738 > UBA4738 > HRBIN12 > AC-51. The sequence goes on along the minus strand of JBBDHX010000041.1, from coordinate 2,041 downwards.
CGCTCGGGCAGGCCGACGCGCTGCGGCTGCCGGTACGCGACGCGAGCGCCGACGCGGTCACGTGCGGGTTCGCGTTGCGCAACGTCGTGTCGCTGGAGGGGCTGTTCGGCGAACTCGGGCGCGTGGTCCGCCCCGGCGGGACGATCGCGCTGCTGGAGACGAGCCGGCCCGACAACCCCGTGCTCCGCGCCGGGCACGCCGCGTACTTCGGCAAGGTGGTGCCGTTGATCGGTGGGCTGTTGTCGAACCGCGAGGCCTACGAGTACCTGCCGCGGTCGATGGCGTACCTGCCGCCGGTGGACGAGATGCTCGCGATGCTCCGTGCAGCCGGGTTCGCCGACGCGCGGCGCTTGCAGCTCGCCGGTGGGCTGACGCAGGTGCTGCTCGGGACGCGGTCGTGACCGACGGGAGCCCCGGCCCCGCGTTCGACCTCCTGGCGGCGTGGCAGCCCGGGGGCATCTACATCGAGCGAGACCGGATGGGGGTGGCGACCGGCCCCGGCACCTGGGTGCCCAGCGAAGATGCGCCGGCGGCGCTCGGCCGCACGGAACCGGGCGCGGTCGCAGGAGGCGTCTTGCCGTTCGAGGGCGAGGGCGAGTTGCTGATCGGGTCCTGCATCGTCCGGCGCCACGACCCGCACGTGACGACACGCATCGGCCCGACGATGCCGCCGGCCCTCGTCACCGGGCTGGTGCCCTCGGACGCGTTCGGTGCGTCTCAGCTGTCGTACGAGCCCGAGCCCGCGCTGTTCGAGGGCGCGGTGCGAGAGGTGGCCCGGCGGGTCCGCGGCGGCGACCTGCGCAAGGCGGTGCTGGCGCGGACCATCGAGGTGGGGGCGGGCCGCACCCTCGATCCGCGACGCCTGGCGCATCGCCTCCGCGCGGTGGATCCACACGCGTTCACGTTCATCGCGCCGGCGGGCGAGGGCGTCCTGGTCGGCGCCTCACCGGAGTTGCTGGTGTCGCGTCGCGGGACCGAGGTGCGTGCCAACCCGTTGGCGGGGTCGGCGCCGCGCTCGGGTGATCGCGACGAGGACCGCGCGTTCGCGGACGGTTTGGTGCGTTCGTCCAAGGATCGCGAGGAGCACGCGGTGGTCGTCGAGGCCGTGATGGAGGTCCTTTCGCCGCTCTGCGAGAGGTTGCGTGCGGACCCCGAACCCGTGTTGGCCGAGACGCCCAACGTCTGGCACCTTTCGACCCGGATCGAGGGCCGTCTCCGTGCACCGGCGCCGAGCGCGCTGGACCTGGTGGCGGCGCTGCATCCCACGCCGGCCGTCGCAGGCACCCCCACCGATGTCGCCATGGGTCTGCTGCATCAACTCGAGTCGTTCGATCGCGGTTCCTACGCGGGACCGGTCGGGTGGATCGACGCCGCCGGGGACGGCACGTGGGCGATCGCGCTCCGATGCGCTCTGCTGCGGGGCGAGCAGGCCACGCTGTACGCCGGCGCCGGGATCGTGGGCGAAAGCGACCCGGCGGCGGAGCTCGACGAGACCGACCGGAAGTTCCGCGCCTTCCTGGACGCCCTTCGGTGGGGGTGATGTACTTCCCGAGCGGTCAGACCGTCACCACGTTCGACCAGGCCGGGAGGGTCACGAACATCACCAACAAGTATGGCTCCGCGCTCGCGACGTCATCCAGCTACAACCTCACCCTGTCGGCCGCCGGCTACCCGGTGTCCGTCGCCGCGGTCAACAACGGCCTGGGCAACAACTTCAAGACCGAGACCCAAACCTACGACTTCGACAGCTCGGGGCGGCTCAAGATGATCTGCTACAACGGGACTACGCTGCCGGCGACTTCGTGTGGGACCTCCACGAAGATCATGACCGGGGTGAAGTACACCTACGACGCACCGGGCAACATCACCGCGCGCCAGACGTTCGGGGTGGGGGCCGCCACCACGAACCACGGCTACTCCGCTTCAGACCAGCTCTGCTGGTACGGCACCGCCACCGGGGCATCGACTTCGTGCACCGTGCCCACGGGCAACACCTCGGTCCTGTACAACACCCAGGGGGATAGGCGGAGCATCGCAGGTG
>JBBDHX010000040.1:5112-13449 GCA_040880745.1 Actinomycetota bacterium | reverse complement strand
GGCCCTCGCGGCATCGCAGACGGCCGCCGTGCTGCTGCCCGCCTCGACGTTCTGCCTCGGGGCGCAGCCCGCGCCCGCACGCGCTCTGATCGACGCGGGCGCCGCCGTGGCCCTCGGCACCGATGCCAACCCGGGCACCTCGCCCGTGGTGTCGATGCCCGAGACGATCACGATCGGGTGCCGCCTCTACGGCCTGTCACCGGCCGAGGCGCTCGCGGCCTCGACGGCCAACGCCGCGTGGGTGCTCGGACTCGGCGCGACCCATGGCCGGCTGGTGGTGGGCGCGCGCGCGGACGTCGTGGTGATCGAGGGCGATGGCCCCGACCACCTCGCGTACCGGCCCGGTCACGACCCCGTGCTCGCCACCTACGTCGGGGGCGCCGCGGCGACCTGATCCGCAGGCACGATCCCGAGCCCCAGCAGGACGCAGTCGCGCACGCGGGCGAGCCGGAGCGTTGGAAGGGCGGGAACGTTCACCGCGGTGGCGCGCGATGGCCGGCGCCGGTCGCCTCTTCGAACGCCTTCGCGAGCCTCAGAAGGCCCAGGTCGTCCCACCGGCGACCGACCAGCTGGATCCCGACCGGCAGGCCCTGGTCGGTGAAGTCGCACGGGACCGAGATCGCGGGCAGGCCGGTCACCGAGATCGCCCAGCACGACTCCATCCAGTCCAGGTAGGTCTGCATCGAAGCGCCCGCCACCGAGTTGGGGTACTCGAGTTCTGCGGGGAAGGGCGGCACCTGGGACACGGGCATCGCGATCGCGTCGAAGCGTTCGAAGAAGGCGGCGGTCCGCTCGTCGATCACGGACCGGTGTGCCTGGGCCGCCGCGATATCGCCGGCGCTCTGGCCGAGTCCCATCTCGATGTTCCACACGACCGTCGCCTTCATCCGGTCGCGGTGATGCTCGAGCAGCGGACCGAGCGCGGCGGCGAACATCTGCGCGCGGAGCGTGAGGAACGCCTCGCGGGCGCCGCGCAGATCGGGGAAGGCATCCTCGGTCGTGCACGCGAGGGCTTCGAACACAGGGCGGGCGGCATCGATCACGGCGACGACCTCGGGCTCCACGGGCATGGTCCCCCCGCACGCCGGCGCCCAGGCGATCCTGGTGCCGGTCACGGCCGCCTCGATCGGTGGCGTGAACACCGACCCCGGTTCGGGCCGGGAGATGGGGACGCGATCGTCCGGTCCCGCGATCGCGGAAAGCAGGAAGGCGACGTCGTCGACGGTGCGCCCCATGGGGCCGTCCACCGAGAGGTCGTCGCGGGTGTCGATGGATGGCCACGTCGGGACGCGTCCCGCGGACGGCCGGAAACCGACGACGTTGCAGAACGACGCGGGGTTGCGGAGCGAGCCGCCCAGATCGCTACCGTCGGCGATCGGCACCATGCCGGTTGCGAGGGCCGCCGCCGCCCCGCCTGAGGATCCTCCCGCGGAGCGCTCCCGGTCATAGGGGTTGCGCGTCAGCCCGAACACCTCGTTGAACGTGTGCGAGCCCGCGCCCCACTCCGCCGTGTTCGTCTTGCCGATCACCACCGCGCCCGCGGCACGCACGCGCTGCACCAACAGGTCGTCCGTGGCCGGCACGTTGTCCGCGAAGATGGGGGAGCCGAAGGTCGTCCGGATCCCGGCCGTCTGCACGAGGTCCTTGATCGCGATGGGCAGTCCGTGCAGCGGGCCGGCCGCCTCACCACGCGCGAGTCGTTCGTCGGCCTCGCGCGCCTCGTCCATCGCGCGCTCGGGCACCACCGTGACGATCGCGTTGATCGCGGGGTTCGTCTCCTCGATGCGCGCGAGGTGCGCGTCCAGGACGTCGCGGGCGCTGACCTCGCGCGAGCGCAGCATCCGGGCCAGTTCCGTCGCGGTCCGGTCGCAAAGATCGTCGGGCATGGGCTGGATCCTCTACTCGGCAAGATCCAGTGGAAGGCCCGCCGCCACCCAACCGTCCACCCCGCCGATCACATCCGTGGCGCGATGCAAACCCAGATCCAGGAGCCGTGAGACCGCGAGCGAGGACGAGTAGCCCTCGCGGCACATCAGGATGATGCGGATGTCGTGATCGGTGACCTCGGGGAGCCGCCACGGGCTCTGCGGATCGAGGCGCCACTCGAGTACGTCCAGTCCGATCGCGATCGCGCCGGGGACCTCCCCCCGCTCGCGGCGGTAGCCCTCGTGCCTGGTGTCGATGAGGATCGCACCCGCCTTTCGTTCGGCGGCGGCCGTCGCCGCGTCGACGCGCTCGTAGCGGGCACGGGCTTCCTCGAGGAGGTCATCGACCGAGCGAGGCATCTGCCCACACCTTCGTGAAGCGAGCGTAGTTCCGGGCGATCGCCCCGACCGCCGACGCCCTGGCATCGGCGTCGCGCCCCGCATCGAAGAACCCACGCACCGCGTCCCACCAGATGCTGCGACCGATCGCGAACCCGTCGAACCCCTCGACGCCGGCTCCAGCCCGGAGCCACCGGTCGACGGCGGCATCATCCTGTCCGCGGCCAAGGATCACGCACGGCGCGCCGGCCACGGCCGCGAGAGCCTCGCAGTGGTCGCGTCGCTCGAACCCTTCGATCTTCCACAGCGATGGCGTGACGCCCGCGCCGCGGATCTGCTCGATCGCGTCCACGACGAGACCAGGGCGGACCTCGGTGTCGTAGCCGGGGGCGTCCTGCTCGGGTCGCGGGGGAACCAGGAGTTCCAGCATGAGCGCTCGCCCCGTGTCGCCACAAAGCTCCCCGAGTTCACGCAAGCGCTCGATCTGCCGATCGTTCATGGCTCGATTCCCGCCGGGATCGAACCGCACGAGCACCTTGGCCCAGGCCGGATCGAGCGAACGGAGCCGCTCGCGCCAGCCGTCTTCGAACGCGAGTTCCCGCCGGCCGCTTTCCTCCACCGGGACCGCGACGCGGATCGCTCCGGCGCGGAGCGTCTCGATCGCCCCCGCACCGTAGGTAGCGTCCACGAGCGCCGCAGCGGACTCGCCGGCCACGAGGCCCTCGGCGACCGCCGCGGCGAGTCCTTCGGCGATCACGTCTTTCGCCGTCCGGGCACGCTCGATGTCTTCAGGCCCCGCCTCGCCCTCGACTCCCAGGAACGACCGTATGAACGAGGACCGGTGGTCGAAGGCCAGGACGAACAACGGCGTGTGCACGTCGCCCAGGCTATCGGGGGTGGACCCGCATAGACTCGCGGGCGATGGCGAAGGTCACGATCATCGGTGCGGGCAGCGTCGAGTTCACCCGCAACATCCTGACCGACCTCTCCTCGGCCGAGGAGCTGCACGGGACGCTGCACATCGCGCTGCACGACATCGACGCAGAGCGCCTCGCCTACGCCGAGCGAGCTGCGCACCAGGTGATAGCGCGCCTGGACGCCGGTCACACCGTCAGCGCGCACCCGGACCGGCGCGAAGCGTTCGACGGCGCCGACTACCTGATCAACGAGATCCAGGTGGGCGGGTACGAGGCGACGCTGCGCGACTTCGAGATCCCCCGCCGGTACGGATTGCTCCAGACCATCGCCGACACGATCGGGATCGGCGGCATCATGCGAGGCCTCCGCACCATCCCGGTGATGATCGAGATGGCCGACGAGATGGTCTCGCTCTGCCCCGGCGGCCTGCTCCTCAACTACACGAACCCGATGGCGATGGTGCCGTGGGGCATCTGGGCGGGCAGCGACTGGCCGGCCTCGCAGACCATCGGCGTGTGTCACAGCGTTCGGGACACGCACGCGTTCCTGGCCGAGACGGTCGGCGTCGCGGAGGAGCGGGTGGAGTTCCGCACGGCCGGGTTCAACCACCAGTGCTTCGTCTACGTGTTCCGCGATCGCGAGAGCGGCGAGGACCTCTACCCGCGGCTGCGCGAAGCGGTGGAAGCCGATCCCGAGGGCCTCGGCCGGCGTGTGCGGGTGGAGCTCTTCCGGCGGTTCGGGTACTTCCCCACGGAGTCCTCCGAGCACTCGAGCGAGTACGTCCCGTGGTTCCTGCACCATCCCGATCAGGTCGAGCGGTTCCGTTCGGAGATCGACGAGTACATCCGGCGGAGCGACGACAACCTCGAGGAGTGGGCGGCGCTCAAGGCGCAGCTGGACGCGGGCGAGGACATCGAGCTCGACCGCAACGACGAGCTGGCCTCGCAGTTCATCTTCTCGCTCGAGACCGGGGCCGAGCGGGAGCTCTACGGCAACGTCCGGAACGAGGGCCTGATCGACGGGCTGCCCGAAGACGCATGCGTCGAGGTCCCGGTCCTGGTGGGAGACGACGGATGGGTGCCCCAGCGCTTCGGCGAACTCCCGCTCCAATGCCTCGCGCTCAACCGCACGTTCCTGAACACGGTGGAGCTGACCGTCCGGGCGGTCCTCGAAGGATCGCGCGAACTGGTCTATCAGGCCGCGCTGCTCGACCCCCACACCGGCGCGACCCTCACCACGCACCAGGTCACGGACATGGTGGACGAACTGCTCGCGGCGCACGGCGAGCTGATACCCGAACCGATCCGCCGCGGCTGATCGGACGGAAGGGTCAGGAAGTCTTCAGCCAGAGGGTGAGCGGGTCCACGAAGTGGATCTCTTCTCGGTTCGGATCGCTCCAGCCGCCCAGGTACACCCCGCCCTGGTCCACGTAGCCGAGCGACGCGTAGAGGGCCCGAGCGGCGCCGAAGGACTCATCGATGCCGGAGTCCAAGATCACGCCCGGCATCCCGGCCCCACGCGCCTCGGCCTCCAGAGCGGTCATGAGCGCTCGGGCCACCCCCTGTCGCCGGTGAGGCTCCTCCACGAAGAGGTCACTCACCATCGCGGAGCCGCGTGCCTCGGCCAGGACGTCCGGCGAGGCGTCCTCGTGCATGCCGACCCCCACGAACCCCACGGGCGTGCCCCCGAGCCACGCGATCAGGTACACGAACCCGCCGCGCTCTTGCAGCGTCAGCCGGTGACGGTGCATCTGGTGGGGTCGAGAGGTCAGGGCGCTGCACACCTCGTCGATGTCGCCGGCGCTGATCCGCCGGATCTCGATGGCGTTCACGGCGCGGGCGCCTCATCCGGCCGGGGGAGCCCCCGCGGGGCTTGACCGGCAGGGCCCGGTGAGCGCAGGCTTGGGTTCAGGCGCGAGGGAGGTGGTCGGTGACCACCGTTCGCGAGATCATGAGCCAGGACCTGGTCGCCGTTGAACCGTCGGTGACCATGATGGGCGCCGTCGAGGCGATGTCGGTGAACCACGCCGGATCGGTCCTCGTCCTGGAGGACGGAGCCCTCATCGGGATCTTCACCGAGCGTGACGTGCTCCGGGCCCTGCATCAGCCCGGCAACGCAGACGCCGTCCGCGTTTCGCCGGTGCGCTCGTGGATGACGTCTGATCCCGACACGATAGGGGCCGAGGCATCCGTGGGCGAGGCGCTCGATCACATGCTGACCGGCGGGTTCCGCCACCTCCCGGTGACCGAACGTGGTGTGGTCGTCGGTGTCGTCTCGATGCGCGACCTGGCGCGAAGCCTGGCCAAGCCCGATCAGCAGACCCGGAACGGGTAGACGAACGCGCCCCCGTTCTCCTTCTCGCCCACCCGGGTCCCCGAGTGCACGACCAGCCGATGCCATCCGCTCGTGAGGTTGGCCGTGTCGATCGTCACCGGACCCGAGTACCCACTCACATCCGAGGAGTGGACGATCCATCCCAGGTAGCCGTCGTGGAACCTGGGGTCCACCGTCACGAGGTGCTCCGTCGCCGATGACGTCTTCACGCTCGGGGTCCAGACGCCGGATACGCACGCGCCGATCGGAAGCTGCGATGACGCCACCACCTGAGCCGTCTGATAGCCCCAGTCCGTCCCGCCGGCCTCGACGTACCAGCCCGCGCCTCCATACTCGCCGTAGGCCGGGCCGGTTTCGTTCTGCTCGCCCGCCACGTTCTCCACGTCCACGCGGTACATCGCCTTCGTCCGCTGGAGGTTCCCGTTCGGATGCTGCACGTAGACGTAGATCCGCCACTGCCGGAGCCCGTCGTTCTGCAGCGTCGTGTCGATGAAGACCGTCTGCTCGACCAGAGACTCGTTCGCGTACACGATCGGGATCGACACGTACGTGGTCGAACTCACGCCTCCATCGTCTTGCACCTTGAACCGGACGATGGTCCCCGCTTGCTGATGCATCAGCACCCGGAAGTCCAAGCGAACGAGCCCGCTCACCGTTCGGCCGTGCGGCCAGCAGATGCCCATGTGGATGTGTCCCTGTCCCCCCACCTCCGGGATCGGCTCCCACCAGGACTGCGTTTCGTAGTAGATCCGCGGCTCCGGGTATCCGTCGCAGGTGACCGGGTTCGGACCGACCGGCTCGGGGATGGGCGGCGTGGTCACGGTCGCGGTGTCCGAGGCGGGGGAGTTTCGCCCCGCCGCGTCATACGCGACGACCGAGTAGTCATAGGTGGTGTCCGGCGCGGCGGTGGTGTCCTCGTAGACGGGGAGGGCCGGTTCTCCGATCGCGGTCCCGCCACGCAGGACCGCGTAGTGGTCGACCCCGATGTCGTCCGTGCTCGCGGTCCAGTTCAGGCCCACGGAGGTGGCCGAAGTCGCGGTGGCGACGAGGTCGACGGGTTGGGTCGGCGCCGACTCGTCGACGGGGTTGGCGACGGTGACCGCGACCGGTGTCGCACTCGCGACATGCCCGGCCGCATCCGTCGCGGTCACTTCCAAGGTATGCAGATCGTTGGGATCGGTCCTCGTATCCCAGGTGAACGCGTAGGGGGCGGTCGGATCCGTTCCCTCCGGCGACCCGTCGATCGTGAGGGCGACGGACGTGACGCCGACGTCGTCGCTCGCCTCGACCGTGACCGGGATCTCGCCCGTGACCCCGGCGCCGTCGGCCGGGGAGCTGATCGACACCTGCGGCGGCGTCGTGTCGGCCGGCGGGGTGGTGGTGAGGACCAGTTGGGGCCGGAACGCGGCGCCGCCCTCGCGCGAGGTGTACTGGGTCCCGTTCGTCGAGGTCGAGCTGATGCGGAGCGACAGGGGACCGTCACCGGCAACGATCGAAGTGAGGTCCACCTCGTACCAGACGTTGCGTGCGACGGCACCGAGCGTCGCGACCGGCGTGGGTCCAGCGCCGGGAGCCGTGGTCCACGTGACCGCGGGCTCGCTCCAGACCGGGGTCGTCGGCGTTGCCCAGAAGACCCCGCCGACGCTCGAGGTACCACCGCTGTAGAGCCGAAGCGTCGCCCGGTCGACGTGGTCGGTTCCGATCCCGCTCAGGTTGAAGCGCATGAGCGTGTGCTGGATCGGTCCGTTGTCGACGATGAGCTTGGTCGACGTTCCGTTCGCCGTGGTGGGCCGGTCCGCGCGGATGGAGGCGTCGGCATCCGGTGCGAACGTTCGGATGGTCGGTGCCGCGGAGGCCCCGAGCGGGGCGAACACCGAGACCGAGACGAACAGCGCCGAGGCCGCGGCGAGGATCGACACGACCCCGCGGAGGGAAGCGGCTCTCCCGGATCGCAACGAAGCACCTGCTCCTGACCGCTTCTCGGGTGGCCCTCTGCCGGGCCACCCATGGGGGTCTCGTGAGCGTAGCCCTCGTCCCCGGGGTGGGCAAACCCATCGAGCATCCGCCGCCGCAGGCGGCCTCTACCTCATCGCCGAAGCTAGGTGACGTGGAAACCGAGGACGCTGCCGACCTTGGCCGCTCCGGGCAACGATCGCCAGGTCACCGTGTACGCGCCCGGGCCCTGGTTGGGGAAGTGCCGCAACCACCGAACCGAGGAAGCGAACGTCCCGCCGTCGGCTGCACGCATGCGGAAGCGTTCGCAGACGCCCCCCTCCGGTCCCGTGATACAGAGCCGGTAGCGACTGAAGAACTCGGCCGCCAGGGTGATGCGGAGCTTGCGGATGCCATCCACCCTCGCCGTGGACTGGCAGATATCGCCTGTGGAGCTGCACACCGTGGTCGGGCGATGGTCCGCCCGAGATGTGGTCGGGAAGAACAGCAGGGTGAGCACGATCGAGAGCATCAGTATCCGTCGCACGTCGTGGGACCTCCTCGTATCGGCGGGGCATCCTTCACCGCCGACGCTACCCCAGACCGGCGCGGGCGCTGGGAGTCGATCTCAGGATGTGAGCCCGGGGATGAGTCGCCGAGCGTTGCCGGAGCACACCTTCGCCAGCGCGTCCGCGGGCAGGTCGAGGCCGCTGATGGCCCATCGTCCCTGCGATGGCTGTTCCTGCGGACCCGCGTCGTACGGGAAGTGCTCGTCGGGGGTCTGGAGGAAGCGGCGGTCGACCTCGTACACCGCCGCGTCCGGGGGGGAAGCGTCGCTGCCGAACACGATCCGATCCGGGTGGCGGAGGATCAGGTCGCGTGCCGCGCG
>JBBDHX010000040.1:0-5102 GCA_040880745.1 Actinomycetota bacterium | reverse complement strand
CCCCCCCAACTCGGCGATCCGCGCCGCGATATCGGCGTGCACGTTCGGGTAGGTGTCGAGCATGCGGCCGACCCACGCGAGATCTTCGGCGGCGCACAGGACGTGGGCTCCCACGAACGTGACGTCGGTGCGCCGCCGGATCAAGGCCTCGAGCGAGTCGAGGATCCGATCGAAAGCCGGGAACCGCGCGCGATCGCCGAACCACCAGTCGGGGTTCGCCAGGAGTTCCTCCAGCCGCTCGTTCCGGGCGTCGAGCGGCTCGAAGAACGCGATGGGGTCCGCGACGTGGATCGTCACCGGGGCGCCTGCAGGGCCGACGGCGTCCCACACGGGGTCGAGCCGGAGGTCATCGGGCATCACGAGCGCCCCGCGATCGTCGCGGAGATGGAGCCCCAGGTCCTTCCAGACCTTGAGGCCCTTCGCGCCGCGCCGAAGAGCGTCGGCGATCTGCGCTCCGAGTCCGGCCCAGCCCCCACTCGCGAAGAGCGTTCGATCCCACTGCGCGAACGTGGCGAACCGCCCCGGGTGTGCGCGGTCGTAGCGATCGAGGTTGGCCTCGAGTTCCTCGCCCCACATGCCGTCGAGGTTGACGATCGCCGCGACGTTGGCGTCGTCCATCACCGCGAGCAGTTCGCCGACGTCGGGCGTCGCCCAGGGGCCCGTCAGCCAACGGCCCAGATGGTTGTGCGCGTCGACGAGCGGCGGATCGGTGGGCACGGGGTCGGTGAGGGGGCGGTGCACGGCGACGCGGGGACGATGATCGCGCAGCCGAAGATCGGACAGGTCCTCCATCAGACGGCCACCACCTCCAACCCTGCCTGGCGAAGCGCGTGCAGAGCCCGGACGCCGGCGCCCCGGTCGGTGATGAACGTGTCCACGCGCTCGATAGGACAGATCTGCGCGAAGGCCACGTGCCCGATCTTCGATGCGTCGGCGACCACCAGGACGCGCGCGGCGCGCTCGATCAGCGCGAGGTCGGTGGCCGCCTCGACCTCGTGGTGCGTCGTGCAGCCGGCGCCGACGTCGATCCCGTCGACGCCGATGCACACGACGTCCAGGTGTAGTCCCGCGAGCGTCTGGTCGGCGATCGGACCGACGAGTTCGTAGGACTCCGGCCGCGCGGTACCGCCCGTGACGACCAGGCGCAGGTTCGGTCTGATCGCCAGTTCGCTCGCGATGTTGAGCGCGTTCGTCACGACGGTGAGCCGTTGGCGCTCCACCAGCGCGCGCGCGACCTCGGTACAGGTGGTGCCGCCCGTGAGCCCGACCGCCATGCCGTCGTCGATCCGCGCCGCCGCCGCCAGCGCGATCCGGCGCTTCTCGTCCTGACGACGGGCGCCTTTGTAGCGGAGCGGGAGTTCGTACAGGACCCCCTGCGCGACCGCGCCGCCGTGCGTACGCGAGAGCAATCGCTGCTCCTGCAGGTGGCTGAGGTCACGACGGATGGTGGCCGCGGAGACCTGCAGTCGCCGGGACAGGGCCGCGACGCCCACGGTCCGGTCCACGGAGAGCGTCTCCAGGATCAGGGCCAGGCGCTCGGTCTGTCGCACGCGCAGGAGCATAGGTCCAAACGTGCACGGTCGTGATCGTTCCTGCCTTGCCCCGCGCAGGAACGAGCACTACGGTCCCCACCAAGATGACGTCCGAGACGGAGCGGGAGATCGCGTCCCAGCCCGGCGTGTGGCGCCGGGCTGCCGCCCTCGCGTCCGGCGCTCCGGGGCTGCCGGCGCGCGGCGAACGGGTTGCCGCGGTGGGGTGCGGGACGTCGTGGTTCATGGCGCAGGCCTACGCGGCGCTCCGTGAAGAAGGCGGCCACGGCGAGACCGACGCCTTCACCGCGACCGAGTTCCCACGCGGCCGCAGCTATGACCGTGTCGTCGCGATCAGCCGCAGCGGCACCACGACCGAGGTCGCACGCCTGCTCGGCGAACTCGACGCGCCGGTCACCGCGATCACTGCGGTCGGCGGCACGCCCGTGCCCGACGCCGCGGCGCATGCCATCGTCCTGGACTTCGCCGATGAGCGCTCGGTCGTGCAGACGCGGTTCGCCACGTCCGTGCTCGCGCTCCTGCGCGCACATCTCGGCCACGACCTGGAACCTGCTGCGCGCGACGCCGAGATCGCGCTCGGAACGCCGCCGCTGCACGACGTCGACCGGTTCGACCACCACGTGTTCCTCGGCCACGGATGGACGATCGGCCTGGCGAGCGAGGCCGCGCTCAAGCTGCGCGAGGCGGCGCAGGCGCACACGGAGGCCTATCCGGCCATGGAGTACCGCCACGGACCGGTGAGCCTGGCCGGACCGACCAGCCTCGTGTGGATCCTGGGCACGCCCGACCCGACGGTCGTCGCGGACATCGAGGCGACCGGTGCAACGGTTCACATGGGGTCGCTCGACCCGATGGCCGAGCTCGTCCTCGTGCAGGCACGAGCGATCGCTTTGGCCGCTGCGCGAGGCTTGGACCCCGATCACCCCCGGCATCTCACCCGTTCGGTGGTGTTGACGTGACGATGGAAGGAGCAACGATGCGACACATGTCCCGACGGCTCGCGATCGCGGCCGCGTTCGCACTCGTCGTGGGTGCCTGTTCGTTCGGCACGGAGACCCCGGGCACGCAGGCACCGACCGGCTCGGGGACCGAGACCGGGATGGCGCCGGTCAACCTCACGATCTGGTCGCACCGCAGCGACGCGTTCAACGGTGCGATCGAGCAGGCGGCCACGGCATACACGGCGGTGCATCCCGAGGTGACGTTCACGTTCGAGGACTTCGCCTACAACCAGTACATCCAGACGCTGCAGACGGCGCTCCCGGCCGGGACCGGGCCCGACATCCTGCAGATGTTCGGGACGTGGACCTGCTCGTACTCGGGCTTCCTCGCACCGGTGCCACAGGACGTGATGACCACCGAGGCCGCGCACGAAGCGTTCTACGCGGCACCGATCGGCGGCTACACCTGCGACGACACGCTCTACGGGTTCCCCCACGAGTTCAACATCGAGTACGGCGCGACCCTCGTGAACACCGACGTCGCCGATGCCGCCGGCGTGGATTGGGAGGCCGGCTGGGCCACGTGGGATGACTTCCGCGCCGACGCGCTGGCGATGACCGAAACGATCGACGGGAACATCACCCGTGCCGGCTACCACTTCACCGCGGCCGACGGGCTGTCGTATTCGTTCTTCTCGCTCCTCGTGCAGTCCGGCGGCGCCATGCTCAACGAGGATGCGACGGCCTTCACCTTCGACACAGCGGAGGGCCGCGAAGCGTTCGCGATCTTGCAGGCGATGGTCGACGACGGGATCATCGACCCCGTGCTCTTCAACGATGAGGAGAACTGGGTCGGCGACTGCTATTTCGAGGACCTGTGCTCGATGGGGCTCGTCGGCCCCTGGGTGGTCCGCGACTACGAGGAGAGCGCTCCCGACATCGCCGCGGCCACCACGTATGTCGCCCTGCCCCCGAACGAGGGCTCCTCGGCGTTCGTAGCCGACTCCGGCTGGGGCATGACCGTGTCGAAGGACTCACCCGCCGCCGAGGCGGCATGGGACTTCATCGCGTTCGCGACGATCGACCCGGAGAACGCGGCGGCGTTCAACCTCACGTCGGGGAGCCTCCCGGCGCTGGTCGCCAACGGCGAAGGCGCGGGTCGCGACGCGTTGGTCGCGGAGTTCCCGCACTTCGCGCCGTTCTTCGAGATCTTGCCGGACGGGCAGTACGTGGGCAACCTGCCCGACCGTGATCTGGTGTGGTACGACATCGCGTACCCGCACCTGCTTGCCGGTCTGCAGGGCGTCGAGTCCGTGGATGACATGCTCGCGGCGATGCAGCGTGAGGCGAACGAGACGTTCGGGTAGGGAGCAGCCGAGATCGCGACCGCGGCCGAACCGATCCCGCGGCGCCGGATCTTCGGTGGCCGCGACGGAGCACAGAAGCGCTTCGTCGCGGCCACCATGACCCCCGCGGTCGTCTACATCGCGGCCTTCTCGCTCCTGCCCATCGTGTGGGCGGTGGCGCTCACGTTCTTCGATTTCAGCCCGCGGCGCACCGGGACGCCGTTCCTCGGCCTCGGCGCCGACAACCCGTTCGTCGGCCTCGAGCATTTCCGGCGGATGTTCGACTTCTCGGCGGACGCACCGCTCGAGGTCCGGCAGTTCCACATCGCGGTCAAGACAACCCTGATCTTCGCGTTCCTCGTGGTGCCGCTGAACCTCGCGATCACGTTGCCGCTCGCCTCGATGATCGAGTCGGTGGGCCGGCGCAGCCGCGTGCTGTTCCGGACGATCTTCTTCCTCCCTGTGCTGGCGTCCTCCGTCGGGGTGGCGATCATCTGGGGGTTCGTCCTGCATCCACAGCGCGGCCTGCTCAACGCCCTGCTCACGAAGATCACGGGGGAGTACACCGTCATCTCCTGGACGGCCGACTCGTCGTTCATCGTGCTGGGGCTCCCCGTGGCCCTGTTCGCGATCTTGGTGGCGTACCTGTGGCAGGACATCGGCTACAACCTGGTGATCTTCGTCGCGGCGCTGCAGGCGATCCCGGAGTCGGTGAAGGATGCGGCCCTGGTGGACGGGACGAGCGCCTGGCAGCGGTTCCGCTACGTGACGCTCCCGCTGCTGAAGCCCACCATCCTGCTCACGTCGATCCTCACGATGATCTCGGCGTTCCAGGCGTTCGACCTGTTCCAGGTGATGACCGACGGTGGTCCAGGGCAGCCGGGGCAGGAGCAGACCCGCGTCCTCACCCTGGACATCTACGAGAACGCGTTCCGATTCCAGCGCATGGGGTGGGCGGCGGCGGTCTCGCTGGTGTTGTTCCTCATCGTGTTCCTCATCTCACGTGCGCAGGCCCGGCTGCTACGGGTGGAGTGGGAGTACTGATGGCCGTCGCGGTCCAGGCGCCGGGGCGGGCGCATCGTGCTGGGCGGGTGGGTCTGTACGCCGTTCTCATCGTGGCGGGCACGATCGCGGCGCTGCCGTTCGTGTGGATGATCCTGGCCTCGTTCAAGCCGGCGGATGAGATCCGGCAGCAGCCGCCCACCTTCGTTCCCGCCGATCCGACGCTCACGAACTACGAGACGATCCTGGCCGACCCCGAACTG
>JBBDHX010000039.1:11769-73726 GCA_040880745.1 Actinomycetota bacterium | reverse complement strand
GTCATCGGACCGCCCGGCCGGCCGGGCGACCCGTGGATGCTGCCATGATCTCGGGCGAGCGCCCAACGTGATCAGCCACCGGTGGCCCGGATCGCGGCCGTCAGGACCGCCGCGATGACCACCACCACGAGGGCGGGCGCCCGAGCCCACACCGCGATGGCCGCGGCCGCCAGACCGATCGCGCGGACGTCGAGGACGAGGTCCTGCCCCGTGGTGAAGGCTCCGGTGGCGATCAAGGCTGCGAGCAGCGCCGGGCCGGCGAGCCGGAGCACGGCATCAAGGCGCGCGGGCAGCGGGCGGCCACCCAGCAGGACGGGCCCGGCCGCCTTCAGCGCGACGGACCCGAGGCCGCTCATCACCACCACGATCCAGACCTCCGTCACGCGGCCTCCTCCCGGCGGAGTCCCAACAGGCACGCGAGCCCCGCGGCCACGATCGGCAGCCCCGCCGGCAGGAACGGGGTGAGGGCGAGCGCGATCGCCGCGCCGCTGACGGCGGCGATCACCGGGCGCGTCGATCGGGCGCCGGGGCTGCTTCGCCGCAGCTGCGGCCCGAGGAGGGCGAGGAACAACGCGGGGAACGCGGCGTCCAGACCCAGGCGCCCCGGGTCGGACAGCAGCCCATCGAACGACACGCCGATCGCGGTCCCCACGAGCCATGCGCTGCCGAGCAGCGCTCCCGAGACGAGGATCAGATGCTGCGAATAGCGCCCGTCGCCCTCGGCTGCCAGTGCCCAGGTCTCGTCCACGGTGAGGTGCGCATGCAGCAGCCGCGACCAGACGCCACCGGTGAGCGACGGGGCGACGGACACGCCGATCGGGAGGTAGCGGGTGTTCAGCATCAACGCTGCGGTGATCGCGGCGGCGGCGGAACCCCCCGCTCCCAAGACGGTCGCGGCTGCGAACTGGGCGGAGCCACCGAAGGTCGTGACCGACATCACGATGGGGGCGACCACACCCATCCCCGCGGAGCGCGCCAGCACGCCGAACGAGACACCGAACCCGCCCACGGCCAGGGCGAGCGGGAGCGCGGCCCGCATGGCCTCGCGGTGACGTCGGGCGGGGTCAGCCATCGGCCCGCGATCCTACCGGGGCCTTGCCGGTAGGCTGGCGCGTCGTGGAGGTGACGAGCGCGTGCCCAGGGATCCAGGCGCCTGCCGTACGGCGTGCGCTGTCGGGCCTGCCGCCGGCAGACGGCTACGCGCTGCACGTGAAGCCGCTGCGCTACCGCGGGGACAAGCCCCACCTCTCGGCATGGACCGACTTCGACACCCGGACCATCACGATCCAGATACCCGAGCCGTTCCTGCCGTTCGGTGAGATCGTGCCGTATGCCGCGCGCCGCCGGCCGGGCCAAGGGATGCGCTTCATCTACCTGACAGAAGGCATCACCTTCCGCAGGCCGCGCGAGGTGCTCCGCTTCCTCTACCTGCACGAGTGGATGCACCGGTACCTCAAGGAGGAACTCGGCCGGAAGTCCCGTGCCGAGACCACGTGCGACCGGTTCGCGCTCCGCTGCTACCGCCAGCGGACGGTCACGACGGATGACGCGGATGTCGCGCTCAGGCCGGAGCGCTCGTAGGCGTGCCGATGGCGCTTCGCAACAGCGTCTGGAAATGCTCGACGCGGGCGCGTTGCCGCTCGGGCTGATGGCTCCACCGGTGGAACAGGCCCGGGTCGAGTTCCTCGGCGACCAGGGCGTCCTGGAGCGAGTTCGAGAGCCAATCGACCATCGACGCGATCACCTCGGCGTCGATGTCGCCTCGGATCTCACCGAGGGATTGACCCCATTCGACGAACTCGAGCGTCCCGTAGGGGTCCTCGCTGACGCGGAACCGGTTGATCTCGCGTTTCAGGTCCAGGTCGGTGCAGTAGTCCCCGATGAGCGTGACCCGCGCCGGGATCCAGTCCTCCTTGACCAGGTGCTCGGTCCGCTCGAACCAGTACCGAACGACCGCGAAGAACCCGTCGGCGCGGACCGGATCGGGCGCATCGAGCCAGGCGGGGAGGGCGACCGCGGCTCGCCTGTAGACCTCGAGGAACAGCCCACCCTTTGAACCGAAGTGCTGGAAGATCGAGCCCTTCGCGATCTGCAGGTCCGCCGCCATGTCCTCGATGCGCGCGTGCTGATAGCCGTGCTCCGCGAACTGGCGCATCGCGCACTCCACGATGGCCTCGCGCTTGGCCTCGGCCCGAGGACTGCGCCGACGTGACTGTGGGTCAGGACTCATGTCGCGCCCAGCATCGCAGGCCAACGGTGGCGGGGGGCTCGGACGTGTGACCCGGGGTCAGACCTGCTTGAACCGGAAGCACGACACCACGTGGTCGTTCACGAACCCGGCGGCCTGCATGAACGCGTAACAGACAGTCGGGCCCACGAAGCGGAACCCTCGCTGCTTGAGCGCCTTCGACATCGCGCGTGACTCCGCCGTCTCCGAGGGGAGGTCCGGCATGCGATCCCAGCCGTTCACGATCGGGGCGCCGCCGACGAACGACCACAGGTAGGCGTCGAGTGAGCCTTCCTCGCGCTGGACCCGGAGCGTGGCCTTCGCGTTGGTCACCGTCGACGTCACCTTCAGCCGGTTCCGGACGATGCCCGGGTCCAGCAGCAACCGCTCGACCTTCGCGTCCGTGAACCGCGCCACCCTCGCGGGGTCGAAGCCGGAGAAGGCGCGCCGGTACCCCTCGCGCTTGTTGAGGATGGTCGCCCACGAGAGCCCGGCCTGCGCGCCCTCCAGCGTGAGCATCTCGAAGAGGCGCACGTCGTCGTGGACCGGCACGCCCCATTCCTCGTCGTGGTACGCGAGGTAGTTCGGGACGCTGAGCGGTGCCCATCCGCACCGGATGGGCTCGGTCACGCGGCCCCGATCGAGGCCAACGTCTCATCGACGCGCGCCAAGCCCTTCATCGTCTCCTCGACGTCGAACCCGAACCCGATGCGGATGCCTCGGTCCAACCCGAACATCGTGCCGCCCACAAGGAGCACGCTCTGCTCCGTCCGGATGCGCTCGATCAGTGCGTCGGGGTGGATGGGCATGTCGTACTCGGCGTAGACGATCGCGCCGGCGACCGGACCGACCCACGTGAACGTGGGATGGCTGCCGAGCCATGACGCGACCGGCGGCAGGTTCTCGCGGATGATCGCGCGCGTCCGGCCGAAGACCCGCTCACGGGTGTCGGGTTGCATCGCGACGGCGGCCAGTCGGTCGGACAGGAGCCCCGGCGCGAGCGTCGTGTAGTCGTGGTGCTGCCAGATCCGCTCGATCACCTCGGGTGGGGCGACGGTCCAACCGACCCGCAGCCCCGGCAAGGCGAAGGCCTTGGACAGGCCGCTCGTGATCACGACCTTCTCGGTGCGGCCCCAGAACGTCGGAGAGGTGACGTCGGTGTCCACCTCGGCACCGCGGTAGATCTCGTCGGCCACGATCCATGCGCCGACGCGTTCGGCTGCGTCGACGACCGCCTGCATCTCGGACTCGGACAGGACCGCGCCGGTGGGGTTGTTCGGGTTGCAGACCATGATCACGCGCGTGTCGGTGTGCACCGCGCGCTCCAGGCTTTCCAGATCGAGGCCCCACCGATCGTCACCGCGCATGAGCGAGAACGTGTCCACGCTGGCACCGAAGGGCGCACCGAGTCCGATGCCCTGGCAGTAGTTCGGGATCATGAACGCGAAGCGGTCGCCCGGCTCCAACAGCGACCAGAGCGTCAGGAAGTTGGCCTCCGATCCTCCGTTCATCAGGCTGACGTTGGCGGCGGTGGCGCCCGGGTACCACTGCGCGATGTTGGCTCGGGACTCCTCCGAACCCTCGGACAGCGGGTAGCCGAGCGCGGTCTGTAGGAAGGTCTCCGCGTCGGCGGCGGGCCCGAGCAGCTCCCGGATCGACATGGGCCGGACCCCGGACTCAGACAGGTCGTGGTCCACCAGGTACCAGTAGCGGGATTGATAGCGCTCCATCTGGAACAACGCGATGTCCATGGCGCGACCGTAGCGGCGTGCACGCGGGCCGCGCAACCTGGGTGGGTTGACCGGTGGCGGGCATATGGTGAAGCTTCGGGCGTGCCGAGCGTGCGGGTCCTTCGCAGGAGCGACGTCCAGGCGGCGTTGCCTATGACATCCTGCATCGATGCCGTCGAGGCGGCTTTCATCGCGTATCACGCCGGCCGCGCCGAACTCCCCGGCGTGATCCACCTGGACGTCCCCGAGGCGAAGGGCGAGATCCACGTGAAGGCCGGCCACCTGCACGGCGCACCCTCCTACGCGGTCAAGGTCGCGAGCGGCTTCTACGGCGCTGACGCGGCGGCGAACGACGGGATGGTGGCCGTGTTCGACGCGCGCGACGGCGGACTGCGGGCGCTGCTCCTGGATGGCGGGTGGCTGACGGATCAGCGGACCGGGGCCGCGGGCGGCGTGGCGGCCCGATGGCTGGCGCCCGAACACGTGGACGTGGTCGCGGTGATCGGGACCGGCGCCCAGGCGCGCAAGCAGGTGGAGGCGCTGCGCGTCGTGCGGCCTGCGCTCGGCGAGATCCGTGTGTGGGGGCGGGATGCGGCGGAAGCAGCGTCGGCCGCACGCGACGTTGGCGGGAGGGCAGCCACCTCCGTCGAGGAGGCCGTGCGCGGCGCCGACGTCATCATCACGTGCACCGCTGCGCGGGAGCCGCTCGTCCGCGCCGGCTGGGTCGCGCCGGGTGCCCTCGTCGTGGCGGTGGGCTCCGACGGCGCCGGGAAGCAGGAGCTCGACCCCGAACTCCTGCGCCTCGCCGATGTCCTGGTCGTCGACTCACGTGATCAGTGCCTGCGTCTGGGGGAGTTGCAGCACGCGCACGAACAAGCCTTGCGCGCCGTGGAGCTGGGCGCCATCTGCGCCGGGGTGGCGCCGGGGAGAACGAGCCCGTCCCAGCTGGTGGTCTGCGACCTGACCGGCGTCGGTGTGCAGGACGTGGCGGCCGCCAACGCGGTGCTCGCGAACGCGCCCGCAGGCGCCGGCGAGACGCTGAGCCTGTGAGACCGCCGTCCGCTCGCCCGGTCCTTCGAGCCCTGTGGTGGGTCCACCGCGCGTGGTGGCGGGTCTCCGGCGGACGGATCGGCGCGCGCGTGGCCGGGCTCCCGGTACTGGAACTGATCACGAACGGGCGCGTGAGCGGGAAGCCCCGGTCGGTCCTGTTGAACTTCATTGAACACGCCGAGGGCGTCGTCGTCGTGGGCTCGAACGCGGGCGCGGACACGCAGCCGGCGTGGTGGCGGAACCTGGAAGCCAACAACAGCGCCCAGGTTCGGCGCGCCGGATCGATCGAACCGGTCGTCGCGCGCGAGCTCGCCGGTCCCGAGCGGGACGATGTGTGGATGATGTTCGTCGCTGCGAACGGGGCGTACGCAGCCTACGCCGGGGCCACCACCAGACCGATCCCGGTGGTCCTGCTTGGGCGTGAGCCGGCCTAGGGGCGCAGCCGCGCGAGGATCTCGTCGTGAAGGCTCCCGTTCGTAGCGAGCATGGAGCCCAGGTGCTCGAGCGGACCACCGTCGAAGGTGGTGCATCGCCCGCCGGCCTCTTCGACCACCACCTGCGGCGCCGCCAGGTCCCAGATGGCGAGTTTCGGTTCGATCATCACCTCGGCCGACCCACGGGCCACCAGCACGTGTGCCCAGAAGTCGCCGAACCCTCGCGGGCGCCAGCAATCGGCCACGAGGCCGAGCACGGCGTCCTTGTACCGGCCCCCCATCAGGGTGTTGATCTCTTGCAGCAGGACGTGGGCGTCCGCGATCTGGTCCACCTGGCTCACGTGGATGGGTTCGCCGTTCAGCGTGGCGCCCGCCCCCCGCCGTGCCGCGTACCGCTCCCCGAGCGCAGGGGCGCTCACCACGCCGAGGACACCCTCGCCGTCGACCCGCAGCGCGATCAACGTGGCCCACACCTGGATCCCCCGCGCGAAGTTGGCCGTGGAGTCGATGGGATCCACGATCCACACGCGCCCGGTCTGATCGTGGTCGCCGCCCTCCTCCTCACCGATGATCCGGTCCCGAGGGTAGGCGACCTCCAGGCGTTCGCGGATCGCACGCTCGACCGCGATGTCGGCGGCGGTCACGAGCGTCCGGTCGGTCTTGTGGCGCACCTCCAGGCCTTCGCGCCGGAAGTGCGCGAGGCCGATCTCGGCCGCTTCATCGGCCAGGGTGTCGGCGAAAGCGAACTCCTCCTCGAACATCCGCGGAGCCTACCCGATCGGGGTCGCATCCGAGGTCTTCGGGTAGCCTTGGCCCAGCCCATGCAGACGACCGTCGAACGCACCGCCGAACACACCGTCAAGCTCACGATCGAGGTTCCCGCCGACCGGTTCGCGAAGGATCTGGACCGCACCTATCGGGCCATCGCCCGCGAGGTGAAGATCCCGGGGTTCCGTCCCGGCAAGGCTCCCAAGCCGATCATCGATGCGCAGGTGGGGCAGGACGTCGTGCTCGACGAGTTCGTGCAGGCGAGCGTCCCGGCCTACTACCGCGACGCCGTCACCGATGAGGATCTGGCGCCGATCGGGGAGCCGGACGTCGACGTCGAGCAGATGGAGCCGGGCAAGCCGTTCATCTTCACCGCCGTCGTCGAGGTCCGCCCGCGGCTGGAGTTCACCGAGGCCGACTACACCGGCGTCTCGGCCACGAGGCCGGCGGTCGAGGTCGGTGATGAGGAAGTGTCGCAGTGGGTCGAGCGGCTCCAGCGTCAGTTCGGTGAACTGGAGCCCGTCGAGCGTCCGGTGATCGAGGGCGACTTCATCACCGCGAACGTCACGGTGCGACGCGACGGCGAGCCCGTGGAGGCGCTCGCACGCGAGGACTACCTCTACAACGTGGGATCCGCCGAGTTGGGTGAGGACTTCGACGCGAAGCTCCCTGGCACCAAGCCCGGTGACATCCTGGAGTTCACCTCGACGCTGCCGGAGCGATTCGGCGAAGAGGTGGGCGGCGGGAACGAGGTTTCGTTCACCGTCATGGTCAAGGACGTGAAGGCGCTCAAGCTGCCCGAGGCCGACGACGGATTGGCGAAGACGGCGAGCGAGTTCGACACGATGGCGGAACTCCGCGCCGATCTGCACACGAAGCTCGTCGAGGTGAAGGAACGCGAGGTTCAAGGTGTGGTTCGCGACCGGATCCTGCAGGCCATGATCGACACCGTGCAGGTGGACCTCCCCGAATCCCTGATCGAGGACGAGACGACCCATCGCATGAAGCACGCCGAAGACAACGCCGGACGCTACGGGATCTCGCTCGAGCAGATGCTGGAGATCCAGGGATGGGATCACGAACGCCTCCGGTCCGACAGCCGCGACCACGCGGTCCGCGCGATCAAGGCCGACCTCGTCCTGGAAGGCATCGCGCGCGCTGCGGGGATCGAGGTTTCGGCCGAAGAGATCGGCGCCGAGGTCGGTTCGCTCGCCAAGGCGTATGACCGAGACCCGAAGGAGCTCGCGAAACAGCTCGACCGCAGCGGGCAGATCGTTGCCCTGGCCGGGGATATCATCCGTACGAAGGCACTCGACTTGCTGGTCGAACGCGCCGATACCACCGAGGAGAGCCCAGGGGCGGCGGACGTGTCCGCGGACGCTGCGCCCGAGGCGACGAAGGAGAACGCATGACGATCCAACCCGTGCAGAACTACATGGTCCCCGTGGTGATCGAACAAACCAGCCGCGGCGAGCGCTCGTTCGACATCTACTCGAGACTGCTCAAGGACCGGATCGTGTTCCTCGGCACGCCGATCGACGACGTCGTGGGCAACCTGATCATGGCGCAGTTGCTGCACCTGGAGTCCGAGGATCCGGGCAAGGACATCAACCTCTACATCAACTCACCCGGCGGCGACGTCTCGGCTCTGCTCGCGATCTACGACACGATGCAGTACATCAAGCCCGACGTCTCCACGATCGTGATGGGGCTCGCCGCGAGCGCCGCCGCCGTCTTACTGTTGGCCGGCGCGAAGGGCAAACGGTTCGCGTTGCCGAACTCCCGCGTCCTGCTGCACCAGCCGCACGGGGGAGCGCAGGGCCAAGCCGTGGACATCGAGATCCAGGCGAAGGAGATCATGCGTCTGCGGGCCCTGCTGGAGCAGATCATCTCCACGCACACGGGCCAGACGCTCGAGAAGGTGTCGAAGGACACGGACCGTGACTTCATCCTGACGGCCCCCGAGGCACTGGCGTACGGGGCCATCGATGAGATCATCACCGGTCGCGGGATCACCCCCACGTTGACAGCCACGAGCCCGAACGGGGCTAAATATCCGACTCCACGACCGGGCGATGAGCCCGGTCGATCGGTGTCGGGCGAGAGGAAGGACCGGCGTTGGCGAAGTTCGCAGACTCCGACCTGCTGAAGTGCTCGTTCTGCGGGAAGAGCCAGAAGCAGGTGAAGAAGCTCATCGCCGGCCCCGGCGTGTATATCTGCGACGAGTGCATCGAGCTGTGCAACGAGATCATCGAGGAAGAGCTCTCCGAGACCGCTGAGCTCAAGCTCGACGATCTGCCGAAGCCCGCCGAGATCTACTCCTTCCTCGACGAGTACGTCGTGGCGCAGGACTTCGCGAAGAAGGTCCTGGCCGTCGCCGTCTACAACCACTACAAGCGGATCCAGGTCGGCCAGAAGGACTCCGAGGTCGAACTGCAGAAGTCGAACATCCTGATCCTGGGACCCACCGGGTGCGGCAAGACCTACCTGGCCCAGACCTTGGCGCGCATGCTCAACGTCCCGTTCGCGATCGCAGACGCCACGGCGCTCACCGAGGCTGGCTACGTCGGCGAAGACGTCGAGAACATCTTGTTGAAGCTGATCCAGGCGGCCGACTTCGATGTCAAGAAGGCGGAGACCGGCATCATCTATATCGACGAGATCGACAAGATCGCACGGAAGTCCGAGAACCCGTCGATCACCCGCGACGTCTCCGGTGAGGGCGTGCAGCAAGCGCTGCTGAAGATCCTGGAAGGCACCCAAGCGAGTGTTCCCCCGCAAGGTGGCCGCAAGCACCCGCACCAGGAGTTCATCCAGATCGACACCACGAACATCCTGTTCATCTGCGGCGGCGCGTTCGCGGGGCTCGACACGGTGATCGAATCGCGGATCGGCAAGAAGGGCGTGGGGTTCGGCGCAGAGATCCTGGCCCGCGAGGAGAAGGACCTCGGAGCGCTCTTCGGCCAGGTGCTGCCGGAGGACCTGCTCAAGTACGGGCTCATCCCCGAGTTCGTGGGCCGCCTGCCGGTTCTCACCCACGTGGACAGCCTCGACGAGTCCGCGCTCGTGGACATCCTCACGAAGCCGCGGAACGCGCTCGTGAAGCAGTACAAGCGGTTCTTCGAGTTCGACGGCGTGGAACTCGAGTTCACCGATGACGCGATGGCAGCCATCGCCGAGCAGGCGATCACACGCGGGACCGGTGCGCGTGGTCTGCGAGCCATCATGGAAGAGGTCCTGCTCAACGTGATGTACGAGTTGCCCTCGCGCCAAGACGTCACGAAGTGCCTCGTCGATCGCGACGTCGTGCTGACGGGTGTGAACCCAACGCTCGTGCCCCGTGAGACCCCCTCGAAGAAGAAGGCCGCGCCCGAGCGCCACGAGCGATCCGCATGACCCCACGCCGCCTCGTCGCGGCGATCGCGCTGGTGCTGGTGGCCTGCTCCGGGAGTGGGGACCAGCTCGTCGGCCCTACCTGGGTGCTCGATCCGTGGTCCATCGCTCGGCTCGGGATCGAGGTGCCGGCCGGAACCATCGTCGACCTGCGGTTCGAAGGAACCGAGCTCGGCGGGACCTCCGCGTGCAACCACTACGGTGGCCCCTACGAGGCGGGGAGCGGGTCGGTGCGCCTGGGCGATATCGCGGTGACCGCCAGAGCGTGCGAGGACGCCTCGCTCATGGGATTGGAGTCGGCCTACCTGGAAGCCTTCTCGAAGGTGGACGGCTGGCGGATCCAGGACGGGGAGGGCGGCCGGCCGTCGCTGAAGCTCACGGGCGGTGGCGTGGAACTCCGTTACACGGCGGTCGACGAGCCCTCACCCTCTGCGTAGGGCGCTGAGCGGGCGCGACCGTTCCGTAGGATGGGCCCTCGATGAACGTCCCTGACGAACCGTCGCTCGAGGGCCTGGAGGCCGCATGGGGCGAGCGGTGGGAGGCCGACGGCACCTACCGCTTCGACCGCTCGAAGACTCGCGAGCAGATCTTCGCGATCGACACGCCGCCGCCCACGGCGAGCGGATCGCTGCACGTTGGGCACGTGATGTCCTACACGCACACGGACCTCGTGGCGCGATACAAGCGGATGCGGGGGTTCGAGGTCTTCTACCCGATGGGTTGGGACGACAACGGGTTGCCCACCGAACGCAGGGTCCAGAACTACTTCGGGGTACGCTGCGATCCATCGCTCCCGTTCGATCCGGCGTTCGACGTTTCAGGCCTGCAGCGCCCCGACGATCACCCCGTCGCCATCAGCCGGGGGAACTTCATCCAACTCTGTGAGCAGCTCACCGCCGAGGACGAGAAGGCCTACGAGTCGCTCTTCCGCCTCCTGGGGCTCTCGGTGGACTGGACCCAGACCTACACGACGATCAGCGACGTATCGCGGCGTGCCTCGCAGCGGGCGTTCCTACGGCTCGTGGGTCGCGGTCAGGCATACACGGCGGAGGCGCCGACGATGTGGGACGTCGACTTCCAAACCGCGGTCGCCCAGGCGGAGATCGAGGATCGTGAGACCGAGGGCACCTATCAGCGGATCGCCTTCGACCTGCAGGACGGGTCCGGCAGCATCCAGGTCGAGACGTCGCGCCCCGAGCTCATCCCCGCCTGCGTCGCGGTGGTGGTGAACCCCTCGGACGAACGGTACGCGCCGCTCGTTGGATCGACGGTGCTGACGCCGTTGTTCCGCGTGCCCGTGCCGGTGGTGGCCCACGCGCTCGCCGACCCGGACAAGGGCACGGGAGCCGCGCAGATCTGCACCTTCGGCGACGTCACCGACGTGGTGTGGTGGCGCGAACTCGGGTTGCCCGCGCGCGTCGTGATCCGGCGCGACGGCACGTTGATCGAAGGCCGGTTCGGCGAGCCCGGGTGGGAGTCGATCGATCCAGAGGCTGCCAACGCTGCGATGACGGTGCTCACCGGCAAGGGTGCGAAGCAGGCTCGGCGCGCCATCGTAGAGTCGCTGCGCGAGGGCGGGTGGCTCACCGGCGAGCCCGAGCCCGTACGCCACGCCGTCAAGTTCTACGAGAACGGTAGCCGGCCGCTCGAGGTCATCACGAGCCGGCAATGGTTCGTGCGGACGCTCCAGCTCGAAGAAGAACTCCTGGCACGGGGTCGGGAGATGCATTGGCACCCAGGGTTCATGGGCGCCCGCTACACGTCGTGGGTCGAGGGGCTCAACCAGGACTGGGCCCTCAGCAGGCAGCGGTACTACGGGGTGCCGTTCCCGGTGTGGTACCGGCTGGATGCCGATGGGGAGCCCGCGTACGACACCCCCATCCTTCCGGAGGAGTCGGTGTTGCCGATCGACCCCCAAGCAGATACACCGCCTGGCTTCAGGGCCGAACAGCGCGGCGAACCGAACGGCTTCACGGGCGACCCCGACGTGATGGATACCTGGGCCACGTCCTCGCTCACGCCGCAGATCGCGGGGCGCTGGGAAGACGACCCCGACTTGTTCGGACGGCTGTTCCCCATGGATCTGCGTCCGCAGGCGCACGAGATCATCCGGACGTGGCTCTTCTACACGGTGCTCAAGGCGCATCTGGAGCACGGCTCGCTCCCGTTCACCCACGCCGCCATCAGCGGGTTCGTGCTCGACCCGGACCGCAAGAAGATGTCGAAATCGAAGGGCAACGTCGTGGTCCCGACCGAGGTCTTCGAACGGCATTCGGCCGACGCCGTCCGGTACTGGGCGGGCAGCGCCCGGCTCGGGGTGGATGCCACCTTCGACGAGCAGCAGATGAAGATCGGCCGCAAACTCGCCATCAAGATCCTCAACGCCTCACGGTTCACCCTCGGGATGGAGGCCGAGCCGGGTTCCATCACCGACCCGCTCGATCTGGCGATGCTCGCCTCGTTGCGAGAGGTCGTCCGCGACGCGACCGCTGCGTTCGATGACTATGAGCACGCGAAGGTGCTCGACCTCGTAGAGCGGTTCTTCTGGCGGCTCACCGACGACTACCTGGAGCTCGTGAAACAGCGCGCCTACGGAGCCCACGGCCCTGCGAGGGCCGGCAGCGCCGTCGCTGCGCTCCGCCTGGCTCTGGATGTCTTGCTACGGCTGTTCGCCCCGTTCCTTCCGTATGTGACCGAGGAGGTCTGGTCGTGGTGGAAAGAGGGAACCATCCACCGCGCCACGTGGCCGGATGCAGACGAGATGGCGATCGCCGACGGCGCTGACCCGGAGGTCTTCGATGTCGCGGCCACGGTGCTCTCCGCGATCCGCAAGGAGAAAGCCTTGGCGAAGGTGTCGCTGCGGGTGCCCGCCGATCGGGTGCGGGTCCGCGATACGGCTGAGCGGCTCGCCAAGCTCGCCCTCGCGGCCGCCGATGTGCGCGAGGCGGGCAACGTCGTGTCGCTAGAGACCGAGGAGGCCTCCGAAGCCTCGATCGAGACGGTGCTCGGCGCGCCCGAGCCGGCGTGATGCGGTTCGCCGAGGCGCTCGCCGCGCTGGATGCTCGCCAGCCTGAGCACATGCCAGGGCCGTCGCTTCACCGCATCCGAGCGCTCTGCGATCTGTTGGACCAACCGCAACTCACCTATCCCACGATCCACGTGACGGGCACGAACGGGAAGTCGACCGCCGCGCGAGCGACGGCCGCGGTCGCGTGCGCGCACGAGTTGACGACCGGACTGTACGTCTCGCCGCACCTGCGCGAGGTCACCGAGCGGTTCAGCGTGTGCGGCACCGACATGACCCAGGGGGAGTTCGCAGCCGAGTGGGCGCACCTGCAGCCGTTCCTCGACCATGTCGACGCGCTCGCGACCGGGCCGGTCACCTACTTCGAGGCGGTGACGGCGCTCGCATTCCTGTGGTTCGCCGACAAGCCGGTGGCCCTCGGCGTGATCGAGGTGGGGATGGGCGGATCGTGGGATGCCACGAACCTCGTGGCCGGCGATGTGGCGATCGTCACGCCGATCGGGATGGACCACGTCGCCGAACTCGGACCGACGCTGGCCGACATCGCGGGGGAGAAGGCCGGGATCTTGAAGGAGGGGCGGACCGGGGTGATCCGTGAGCAAGATGCGGAGGTCGCGCTCGTCCTCGCTCGCCGTGCCGATGAGGTCGGCGCCCGCCTCCTGCACGAGGGCGCCGACTGGGAGGTAGAGGAGATCCTGCTGGCCGTGGGCGGGCAGTCGTTCCGCCTTCGGACGCCTCGAGCGGCCTTCGAAGACCTGTTCCTGCCGATGTTCGGCGACTACGCCGTCGCGAACGCTGCCGCCGGCATCGTCGCGTTCGAAGCGCTCACGGACGGCCGCCTGGATGAAGAGGCGCTGCGCGAAGGGCTGAACGCGGCGCGGGTACCGGGCCGGCTCGAAGTGGTGGGCCACGAGCCGCTCGTGGTCCTGGATGGCGCGCACAACCCCGACGGTGCGGCGGCCCTTGCGGGGGCGTTCGCGCGTGCCTTCCGGTGGGAGCGTTTGCACGTCGTGATGGCGGTGAGCGCGAACAAGGACGTCGCCGGGGTGGTGGGACCGCTGGCGGCGCTCGCAGACGAGCTGCACGTCGCGCGCAACGACAGCGTCCGCAGCGCCGAGCCCGAAGAGGTGGCGGCGGCGGCTCGCGATGCAGGCTCGCGAGTCGTCGAGCAGCACGGCAGCGTTGCCGAAGCCCTCGCTGCCGCGCGGGCGGCAGCCGGTCCCGGCGACGCCATCTTGGTGACCGGGTCGCTGTTCACCGTGGCCGACGCCCACCGTGCACTCGCCGCTGTCTAGACTCCACGACCGAAGCCGACGAGGAAGGAACCACCGATGGCCATCGAATCCACCTTGCTGATCGTGAAGCCCGACGGCGTGCGCCGCGGGTTGATCGGCGAGATCCTCCGCCGCGTCGAGGCGAAGGGCCTCGGTATCGAGGAGATGCGTCTGTTCACGATCGACCGCGAGACGGCGGAAGAACACTACGGCGAGCACCGCGACAAGCCGTTCTTCGGTGAACTCGTGGACTTCATCACGGGCGGTCCGGTCGTCGTCGCCAAAGTCACCGGGCAGGACGCCATCACGTGCTGGCGAACGCTGATGGGACCGACGAACCCGGTCGACGCCGCACCCGGCTCGATCCGTGGCGACTTCGCGACGGTGATCGGGGAGAACATCGTGCACGGCTCGGACTCGGTCGCCTCGGCCGAGCGCGAACTGAAGCTCTTCTTCGGATAGCGGCGCTGTGGCCGGGCTCCAGGAGGTCTTCGACCGGATCGGCGAGGCCGTCGAGCGGCAACTCCCGCTGACCCATGCACCGGGGATGGCCCTGGCCGTCACCGACGGCGAGGAGATCCTCGGTGCGGTGGTGCGCGGCTTGGCCGATGTCGACCGAGGCACCCCGATCGCCCCGCACACGCGGTTCCAGATCGCGTCGATGTCCAAGTCGTTCGCCGGGCTCATCGCTGTGCAGGAGGCGGCCGCCGGGCGGCTCGATCTGCACGTCTCCATCAACCGGATCCTGCCGTGGCTGGAGCTTCCCGAGCCGTTCGGACCCCTGACGCTGCACCACCTGATGACGCACACGGCGGGGCTCCCCAGCGGTGGGGACGCGGCGCCATGGGGCAGGGCCGATGTCGCGCCGCTCCGTGAGGACCCGCCCGCGTGGCCACCCGGTTCGCGGGCGCACTACTCGAACGTGGGGTGGAAGATCGTGGGCTTCGCTCTTGAGCACGCCACGAGCATGCCTTTGGCTCGGCTCATCCAGGAGCGGATCCTCGGTCCGCTCGGGATGGGTGATTCCGAGGGGTGGATGGTCGACGCCCAGCGAGCGGACAGCGCGACCCCGTACCTGCCGATGCACACCGATCGGCCGGCGCACCTGCAGCACCTGCTCGCCCCCGCGTCGTGGCAGACGAGCACGACCGCGGACGGGTCCATCGTCTCGACGGTCGTGGACATGTGCGCCTATCTGCGCGTGGTCCTCGCCGGGGGCGCGCCGCTGCTGGATCCGGAACCGTTCGCGACGTGGATCGGCCCTCACGAGGACAGCGAGGACCCCGGTGAGCGCTACGGGTACGGCTGGATGGGCGGGGAGGTCGGCGCGCATCGCACCGTCTGGCACACCGGGACGAACGTGGGGTTCAACGGCCTCATGGCCGTCCGCCCGGCATCGGGGCTCGGCGTCGTGATCTTGATGAACGGCTGGGGCGATCGCAAGCCGGTGGCGTGGTACGCGCTCGACGTCGTCGCAGCAGCGCTCGCGGGCGAGCCACTGCCCGATGTCCCGGCCTTCCCATCGGCCGACCGGATCGAGGGTGCTGATGCCTACGGCGGCACGTTCGTCGGCGAGGGGCGTTCGTGGCGCCTGCGGCCCGAGGAGGGCGGCATGTTCCTCGAAGCCGGCCCGGTCGGGGTGCGGCTCGAGAGGCTGGGCGAGGGGCTTCTGATCGCGCCCCACCCAGCGCTCGAGCGTTTCCCGATCGTGCCGGACCGTGATGATGGTGGCTCGGTCGTGGAACTGGGGCATGGTCCGTCGCGATACGTCCGCGAGGGCATCGACCGTCCGGCACCCACGGCGGTTGAGGCGTGGACGGCTCTGGAGGGCGCCTACCGGAGCACGAGCCCCTGGGAGCCGCTCTTGCGCATCTACGAACGCGGTGGCCGTCTGTGGCTGTTGAGTCCCGCGAACGCCACCGAGGACGAACTCCACCCGCTCGGTGACGGGTCGTTCGCTGTCGGGGATGCCACCTCACCCGAGCGCATCAGGTTCGACCTGGAGATCGAGGGGATGGCGCATCGTCTCAACTGGGGCGGGTGGCGCTGGCTCCGTTCCTCGATGGACGGCGGCTAAGGGCCCGTCCCTGCCACGATCAAGATCGTTCCGAGCAACCACGACCCCCCGGCGATCGCGAGCAGCGCCGCCCACCGCTTGCGGAGGGTCGTGTCCAGGTAGGCGAAGCACAGCCAGCCGACCAGGCATCCCGATCCCATCGCGAGCACGGCGAACCCGAACAGCGGGCTGTCTTCGGACTCGAGAACGTCGAACGAGGTGGAGCCCGTGAGCTCGAACAGGATCGCCCACAGGATGAAGCCGGCGATCCAGAGTCCCCACGAGATCACGATGTGAAGGAGCGCCCAGCCGGCGTGCCCCCGGCGCCAGGGTGGCCGGGGCGGCCTGAGCTTCGGGATCGGTGGGGGCGGACGCGACCCGAGAGGACCGGGGGGAGGCGGCAGCCCGGCGGGGGTCACCCAACAGCTCGGAACGCCACGCAGGCGTTCTGCCCACCGAACCCGAACGAGTTCGACAGCGCCAGCGTGACGTCGAGATCGCGCGCCTCGTTCGGCGTGACGTCCAGATCGCAGTCGGGGTCAGGGGTCGCGTAGTGGATCGTGGGAGGGATCACGCCGTGCGTGATCGCGAGGGCGCAGACGGCGCCCTCAACGGCGCCGGCGGCCCCGAGCATGTGCCCGGTCATCGACTTCGTGCTGGACACGGCGACCGCGTGGGCGACGTCCTCGCCGAGCGCCGCCTTGATCGCCACGGTCTCGGCCGCATCGTTGAGCGGCGTGGAGGTCCCGTGTGCGTTCACGTAGGAGACGTCGTCCGGCTCGGCGCCGGCGTCGCGCAGCGCCCAGCGCATCGCGAGCGTGGCACCTGAGCCCTTCGGGTCCGGCGCGGTGATGTGGTGGGCGTCATCGGAGGCTCCGTAGCCGGCGACCTCGGCGTAGATGCGTGCACCCCGAGCGCGTGCGTGCTCCTCGGACTCCAAGATCAGCGTTGCGGCACCCTCGGAGAGCACGAAGCCGTTGCGATCGGCGTCGAAGGGCCGCGAGGCCGTCTCGGGGTCCGGGTTCTTCGTGAGCGCCGTCATCTGGGCGAAGGCCGCCACGGTGAGGCGGACGGTCGCCGCTTCGGAGCCCCCGGCCACGGCGAGGTCGAGGTAGCCGTCGCGGATGAGCCGCATCGCCTCGCCGATCGCGTGGTTCGACGATGCGCACGCGGACAGGGTCGCCATGTTGTGACCCGTGAGTCCGTAGAGCATCGCCACGTGACCGGCGGCCGCGTTGGCCATGAGCATCGGGACCATGAACGGCGAAACGCGCCCCGGTCCCTTCTCCAGGAGCACCGCGTGTTGGGTGAGCAGCGTCTGGATCCCGCCGATACCGGTGGCGAAGATCACCCCGCCGCGCTCGGACAGGACCTCCGGGGATCCGGCATCGGCCCAGGCGAGCTTCGCCGATGCCAGCGCGAACTGCACGAACGGATCGGTGCGCCGGATCTCCTTGGGTTCGAGCCAGCGGCTCTGGTCGAAGCCCGGGACCTCGCCGGCGACGGTCGCGGACAGGTCGCTCGCATCGAAGTTCGTGATCGTGCGAACGCCGTTGCGCCCGGTCGTGAGACCGGTCCAGAAGTCATCGACCCCCGTCCCGATGGGGGTGACCGGCCCGATGCCGGTGATGACGACGCGACGTCGTTCGCTCACGGGGTCCGGAGTGGGCGGGCTCAGCTGATGCCGAGTTTCGTCGCGACCATGTCGATCGCGGCGCCCACGGTCTTCACCTGCTCCATCTCATCCTCGGGGATCTCGATGCTCCACTCTTCTTCGAGGGCGAGCACGGCCTCGACGAGGTCGAGGGAGTCGGCGTTGAGGTCCTCGGCGAAGCGGGCGTCGGGCACCACCTGGACCTCGTCGACGGCCAGTTGCTCGGCGAGCACCTTGCGGACGCGGGTTTCGATCTCCGCGCGATCGGTCATAGGTTCGGTTCCTCCTGGTCAGGGCGACCGCGCAAGCCTAGCGGTCGCGGTCACGGATGCCTACGCGGTGAGCCCACCGTCCACGGGGATCACCGCGCCGTTCACATACGACGCCTCCTCATCCATGAGGAAGCGCACGACCGCCGCGACCTCATCGAGGGTGGCCGCTCGTTGCACCGGCGTCTGGTCGAGGTAGTAGGCCCGCGCATCCTCGGTCAGGTGCGAGGTCATCTCGGTATCCAGCAGCCCCGGGCAGACGGCGTTCACGGTGATGCCTTTGCCGCCCACCTCGCGGGCCAGGGACCTCGTCAAGCCGACCAGCCCGGCCTTCGTCGCGGCGTACACGGTCTGGCCCGCGTTGCCATGCAGGGCCACCGCGCTGGACATGTTCACGATCCTGCCCCACTTGGCACGCAGCATGCCTCGGAGCGCTGACCGCGAGCACAGGAAGGCGCCGCGCAGGTTCGTCGCCATCGTCTGTTCGTAGATCTCCATCGGGTACTTGAGCAGCAGGCCGTCCCGGCTCATCCCCGCGTTGTTCACGAGGCCCGTGACGCCGCCGGCTTCATCGGCGACGCGCCGGAACGCTTCCTGCACGCTCTGCTCGTCCGTGACGTCCAGGTGCACGGCCAGGCCCGGTGTCCCCGCCGCCTCCAGCGCGTCGAGGGTCTCCTTCGCGTCGGCCTCGTTCGACCGGTACCCGATGGCGACGGTCCAGCCCGCGGCGGCGAGATGGATGCCGCACGCACGCCCGATCCCCCGGGACCCCCCTGTGACCACCGCGACCTTGCCGGTCATGCGCCGGCCTTGGGCATCGTCCAGCGCATCACCGTGGCGCCCCACGTGAGTCCGGCGCCGAACGAGGTGAACAGCACGAGGTCGCCTTCGGTCATCCTGCCCGCGCGGTAGGCGCGGTCCAGGGCGATCGGGATCGAGGCGGCGCTCGTGTTGCCGACCTCGGCGACGTCGATCACCGCCCGCTCGGCCGGGATGTGCAAGCGGTCGGCGACCGCGGTCATGATGCGCGCGTTCGCCTGGTGGGGGATCAGCAGGTCGACGTCTTCGGGTGTGTGGCCGTTCTTCTCGAGGACCTCGCGGCACGAGGCAGCCATCTCTTTCACGGCGCGTTTGAAGACCTCGCGACCGTTCGGCATCTGGATCCGGTGCCGCTCGGCCTGCACGGTCTGCACGGTCGCCGGTTCGCGGGACCCGCCCCCGGGCATGATCAAGATCTCCGCGGCGGTGCCGTCGGCGCCCAGGACCGTGGACTCGATCCCCGGCCGTTCGCTCGCCTGGATCACGGTCGCGCCCGCGCCGTCGCCGAACAGCACGCAGGTCTGGCGGTCGCCGAAGTCCAAGATCCGGCTGAACACCTCCGCGCCGATGAGCAACACGGTGTCGGCCATGCCGGACTCGACGAAGGCCGTCGCGGTCGCCAGACCGTAGGAGAAGCCCGCGCACGCCGCGTTCACGTCGAACGAGGGGCAGGACAAGCCCATCTTCTTCTGCACCCAGACCGCGGTGGCCGGGAACGGTGTGTCGCCGGTCACGCTGGCGCAGACGATCATGTCGACCTGCTCGGCTGTGATACCCGCGGCGTCGAGCGCGACGCGGGCGGCTTCCACCGCGAGGTCAGAGGTCACGACCCCGTCTGCAGCGAAGTGGCGTGCCTCGATGCCCGTGCGGTCACGGATCCACTCGTCGGATGTCTCCACCTTGTCCTCGAACCAGGTGTTGGGAACGAGGCGAGGTGGGAGCGACGAACCGACACCGGTGATGGTGGCGTGCCTGGTCACGGGGCCGAGGATATCGGAAGCGGCGTGGAGCCGGGTCCGGTGGCTATCGCCCGTTGACCGCGGCGGCCGCCATCTCGGGTGAACCGACGGCCGAGGCCTCGGCCTCGGGCACGATGCGTTTCATCAGCCTCGTGAGGACGTCGCCCGTGCCCGCTTCCAGGAACCGGCTCGCTCCCGCCGCCGCCAGCGTACGGACGCTCGTCTCCCAGCGGACCGGCGACACGACCTGGCATCCGATCAGCTCGCGCAGCCGGGTACCGTCAGACACGAACGCGCCCGTCACGTTCACCGCGATCGGGAAGGATGGATCTCGGACCTCCGTGTCCGCGAGTGCGTCGAGCACCGGCTGCACGGCCTGGCGCATCAGCTCGCTGTGGAAGGCGCCCGCGACCTGCAGGCGGATCGCGCGGGTCTTCCGTTCCTTGGCGAGCGCCTCGAGCCGCTCGATCGCAGCGACGTCGCCGCTCGCCACCACCTGCGCCGGTGAGTTCTCGTTCGCGACGACGAGCACGTCCGCCCCGCGAACCTCGTCGCAGAGGGCTTCGGCGTCTTCGGTCCCGAGAGCGAGCAGCGCCGTCATCGCGCCCGGGTGATCCTCGCCGGCTCGCTGCATCGCCTCCCCGCGGACGATCACCAAGGCGAGCGCATCAGGCAGAGACAGGGCACCGCACGCGACCAGAGCAGCGAACTCACCGAGCGAATGCCCCGCCACGCCCGCCACGTCCCTGAGCCCTTCGGCGAGCAGCACGTCCCATGCGGCCACGCCGCAGGCGAGCAACGCCGGTTGGACGAACGCGGTCGTTGCCATCGCCGCTTCGTCGTGACAGCCCGCGACGACATCGCGTCCCAAGACCACCGATGAGCGATCGAGGACGGAAAGGCCCGCTGGGTGTTCGAGCCACACATCGGCCATGCCTTTCGCTTGTGATCCCTGTCCCGGGAAGAGCACCGCGAACCGAGGACCCATCGGCGAAGCGTAGCGGTTGGGGCGATGACCTTGGACCCCGCCGAGGGGTAGGGTGCTCCGGCGAAGATCGGATCTCGACGGCTCGGTCCCACGACACCACGCCTTCCCGCGGACACGCCGCGACCCGATGCCGGCGTGTAACGGCCCTGTGGTTTCCCCGGGGGGAAGTTGCCAGGCTGTGACCCCCTCCTGTTGAATGGGTCACGGAACCTCATGGCCGAGCGGATCCAACGACCTTCTTCTCCCACGTCCCGCCAAGGCGGAACGGAGGGGGTGCTCGGGTTCCTGGGTCGAGATATGGCTGTCGACCTCGGGACCGCGAACACACTTGTCTACGTGCGCGGACGCGGCGTGGTCCTGAACGAGCCGTCCGTCGTCGCCATCAACACGCTCACGGGTGCCATCTTGGCCGTGGGGTCCGAGGCCAAACGGATGATCGGCCGCACCCCGAGCCATATCCAGGCTGTGCGTCCGTTGAAGGACGGCGTCATCGCCGACTTCGACGTCACCGAGAAGATGCTTCGGTACTTCATCCAGCGGGTGCACAAGCGCCGGCTCTTCGCCAAGCCGCGGGTGGTGGTGTGCGTCCCCTCGGGCATCACCGGCGTCGAGCAGCGTGCGGTGGAGGAGGCCACCATCGCCGCGGGCAGCCGCCGCTCCTACATCATCGAGGAACCGATGGCGGCCGCGATCGGCGCCGGCCTCCCGATCCACGAGCCCACCGGCAACATGATCGTCGACATCGGCGGCGGCACCACCGAGGTCGCCGTCATCTCGCTCGGCGGGATCGTCACGTCCACGTCCATCCGTATCGGCGGCGACGAACTCGACGAGGCGATCATCCAGCACGTGAAGAAGGAGTACTCGTTGTTGCTCGGCGAGCGCACGGCCGAAGCGATCAAGCTCGCGATCGCCTCGGTCTTCCCGATGCCCGAGGAATTGGTCGCCGAGATCAAGGGCCGTGACCTCGTGAGCGGCCTGCCGAAGACGATCACGATCAGCGCCGAGGAGATCCGCCGCGCCGTCGAAGAGCCGGTGAACGCGATCATCGACGCGATCAAGAGCACGCTGGACCGCACGCCCCCTGAACTTTCCGCCGACATCATGGACCGCGGCATCATGCTCACCGGGGGTGGCGCGCTCCTGCGCGGCCTGGACCGCCGGTTGCGGCACGAAACGGGCATGCCGATCCGGATCTCGGACATGCCGCTGCAGGCCGTGGTGCTCGGTTCTGGGAAGTGCCTCGAGGAGTTCGAGGTCCTCCAGCGCGTCCTGGTGAGCCCGAGCACCAGGCGGTAGCGGGTGGCGGTTCCCCGCGGCCGGCCCCGGAGCGCACGGTTCCTGGTCGCCGGGCTCGTCTCCTGCAGTCTCCTGATCATCACGCTCGACTACCGCCAGGGCCCCGACGGGCCACTGGCGCGGGCCGGCGACGCGGTGCACACCGCTCTCGCCCCGATGCAGCAGGCCGTGACCTCGGTGACGCGCCCCGTGGGCAACTTCTTCTCCGGTCTGGCGAACCTACCGTCTTTGGCTGAGGAGAACCGGAGCCTGAAAGAGCAGGTGGCTCAGCTCTTGACCGAGCGTGCGCTCGTCGAGGAACTCCAGCGCGACCTGGATGAGCTGTACGACATCGTGGGCCTGCGCCAGACCCTCGATCCGGCCGGCGTCCCGGCGGTGGTCATCGCCAACGGCGTCTCGAACTTCGACCGGGTCATCACCATCGACAAGGGCGAGGCCGACGGCGTCGGCGTGGACATGGCCGTCGTCACCGGTAGCTCAGGCTCCGCACGGCTCGTCGGCCGTGTGGTGTCCGTGACGGCGAACGCGGCCGACGTCGAGCTCATCATCGACCGCGACGCCTCGGTCGCCGGCGTCATCGACTCGACCCGGGAGGTCGGGCTCCTCACGGGTCAGGGCGAGGAGGACCTGCGGATGGACCTGATCACGCGGCCTCTGGACCTCACGGGGACGCCGCCCCAGGTGTTCACGGTCGCGTACGAGGTCGGCGGGCAGCAGGGGC
The DNA here is from genome assembly GCA_040880745.1 of Actinomycetota bacterium. Lineage (GTDB taxonomy): Bacteria > Actinomycetota > UBA4738 > UBA4738 > HRBIN12 > AC-51. The sequence continues at coordinate 51,060 of JBBDHX010000039.1, read as the reverse complement.
GCTATCCACCGCACCTGCTGATCGGTGAGGTCGCCCGCGTCTTCGAAGACGACAACCAGCTGCAGACCTCCGTGTCGGTCCGTCCCGTCGTGGACTTCTCCTCGCTCACGTTCGTCCTGGTACTCATCACGCCGGCCCCCGACGAGCCTGCCGCCGGGGAGCCCGCCGCGTGATCCGCCGGGTGCTCCTCGTCACCCTGATCGTGGTCACCGCGCTCCTGCTGCAGTCCACCGCCTTCTCCGAACTCCGCCTCCTCGGGGTGCGGCCGGAGTTGCTCTATCTGGTCACGATCGTCTTCGCGTTGCTCGGTGGGCCCAACGAGGGCGCCCTCGTGGGCTTCGCCGCCGGGATGGCCCAGGACTTCATGCTGCACGAGCCGAAGGGGATCACGGCGCTCACGCTGACGCTCGTGGGCTACGCCGTGGGGATGGGCCGGCACCTCATCGTCTCGTCCTCCCCGCTCGTGCCGACGATGGTCGTGGCCCTCGCCAGCTTCACCGGCGTGGTGTTCTACGAGGTCACGGCGTTCCTGCTCGGCACGTTCGGCGAGACGCCCGCCGCCGGTGCGAAGATCGCTCTCCTCTCGGCCGCCTACAACGCGGTCCTCACGCCGATCCTCTACCCGCTCGTGCGGCGTGTCGCCGAGGGCTCGGTGGCGCGCAGGGTGGTGCGGTTCTAGATGGAGCGTTCATCGGCCCGTCTCCGAGCGCTCGCGGTGCTGGTGGCATTGATGTTCGTGGCGCTCACGACCCGCCTGTGGTTCCTCCAGGTGCTCGAGGGCCCGGCCTTCCGCTCGAGCGCACGTGAGAACAGCGTGCGGTTCGAATACCTCGAGCCGCTCCGAGGGCTGGTCTACGACCGCAACGGCGTCGCGATCGTCGAGAATCGCACGAGCTTGCAGGTGCGCGTGACGCGCGACGAGCTCGGACCGGACGCCGAGCACGTGGTGCTCCGTCTGGCCGAGGTCTTGGAGATGGACGTCGCCGATCTTGCGCGGGCCATCGACACGAAGCAGTACTTCACGTTCCAGGCGGTGCCGGTCGCCGGGTTCGTCGATGTCGACGTGGCGCTGTACATCGGTGAGCACGCGGAGCTGTTCCCCGGTGTCGACGTGCAGCAGGCGAGCGTGCGCGCCTACCCGTTCAAGGCGCTCGCGGCACACTCGCTCGGCTACGTCGGCCTCATCACCGAGGATGACCTGGACCGCGCTGATCCCCGCGACTACGGGCCGAACGACGTCATCGGCCGCGCCGGCATCGAGACGGTCTACGAGTCGTCGCTCCGCGGGGTCCGCGGCCGCCAGAAGTTCATCGTCAACGCCGACGGCGAGACGATCCGCGAGCTCGCGCGGATCGAGGCGACCCCGGGCGATGACCTGCACCTCGCGCTGGACGCCCGGTGGCAGCGGATCGCCGAACAGGAGCTGGGCATCGGGATGGGGATCGCCCGGAACCTCGAGGATTCCAAGGGGGAGCCGCTCCGCGCGACAGGTGGCGTGGTGGTCATCCTCGACCCCGCCACCGGCGCGATCCGTTCGATGGCGTCGCTACCCTCCTACGACCCCCGATGGTACGTGCGGGGGCTCACGCAGGACCAGGCGAACTTCCTGCGCAACGATGACCTGGCACCGGCAGTCAGCCGGGCGACGGGGATCTCGTACACGCCAGGTTCGACGCTGAAATCGGTCACCGCTCTGATCGCCGACCAGGCCTTGGACGACGTCGATCTGCAGGGCTCCTACCCGTGCGTCACGTCCTACGTTCACGGGACGGACACCGTGCACCCGTTCCGGAACTGGGAGCCGGTGTCGGGGCGGTCCATCTCGTTCGCCGACGCCTTACGCATGTCCTGCGACACGTTCTTCTACCGGTTCGGTTCGGAGTTCTATCAGTACTACCTCGATCACCAGCTGAGCCCGAACGCACAGCCCCTGCAGGCAGCCCTGCGCGCGTGGGGGTTCGAGGCTCCCACCGGCATCGATCTCCCGGCAGAAGCGACGGGGCTCGTGCCCGATGCCCCCTGGGCGAGCGAGCATCCAGAGCTCTTCGAGAACGGTGAGTGGCTGCCGTTCGGAGACATCCTCACGATGACCGGCGCCGGCAACATCCGGGTCACGCCGCTGCAGCTCGCCGTCGCCTACGGCGCGATCGCGAACGGGGGACGGCTCTGCCGCCCGTACCTCGTGGAGCGGATCACCGACGCGGATGGGGTGCTCGTGAAGGACCCGAACGCACGGTGCAGCCAGCGCCTGCCGTATCCGGGCGAGGATCTCTCCTACGTCCGGCATGCGCTCGCCGAGGTTGTCACCGGCGGCACCGCCGCGTGCGCCTTCAGCGGTTTCCCCACCTCGGCTGTCCCGGTGGCAGGCAAGACCGGGACAGCCGAGCGAGGCTCCGACCGATTCCAGGACACGTCGTGGTTCGCGGCGATGGTCGGGCCGGTGGATGAGCCCGACTACGTGATCGTGACGATGGTCGAACAGGGTGGGTTCGGTGCCCAGGTCGCCGCGCCGATCACGCGGGCGATCATCGAAGGTATCGAGGGCCTCGGTGAGACCACACGCCCGGGGTGCTCCGGCCAGTCGACGCAGGACCGCTGATGGACCTCGTGGCAGGCAGGAGTTTCGCGCAGGAACGGCGCCCGATCAAGCACGTCGATTGGGTCCTGCTCGCCACCACCGCGACGCTCGTGATCGTCGGGATGTTCCTGCTGTACTCGGCCACGAACCAGACCCTGCGCCAGGACGGGCTCGATCCGTTCCAACGCGTCAAGAGACAGATCTTCGTGGTGGTGCTGGGGCTCGTGCTCGTCGTCGTCATCGCGGCGTTCGACTACCGCTTCTTCAAGGTCTACGCGGGCTTCTTCTTCGCGGGCTCGATGATCTTGATGGCGATCCTGCTCATCCCCGGCGTCTCCTCGCCCACCGGCGCGTACATCGATATCCCCGGTGCGAACCTGCTGCAGATATCGCCGCCGGAGTTCCTGAAGATCGGCGTCCTCGTGGTGGCGGCGGCGATCTGCTCGGAGCTGCGTACCGCTGCCCCGGAACCGCGAGACGTGGTCCGGATCCTCATCGTCGCCGGCTCCTCGGTCACGGTGCTCCTCGTGAACGTCGAGATCGGATCGGCCATCGTCATCGTCGCCATCGCCGTGGGCGTGCTCGTCGTTGCGGGGACCCGGTGGCGTCATCTCGGCGCGCTCGCCGTCGCCTCGATCGTGCTCATCGCGCTGGCGTTCCAGCTCAACGTGATCGAGGACTACCAGTTGGAGCGGATCTCGGCGTTCCTGGATCCGGAGAACGCGGCGGAAAGCGTCCGGTACAACCTGGAGCAGTCACTCATCGCGGTCGGGTCCGGCGGCGTGCTCGGCACGGGGTACCTCTCCGGCACCCAGACGAACCTGGACTACGTTCCCGAGCAGCACACGGACTTCATCTTCACGGTGGCGGGGGAGGAGTTCGGCTTCGTCGGTGCGATGGTGGTGCTGGCGCTGTTCGCCCTGCTCCTGTGGCGCGCGATCCGCATCGCCTACCTTTCGAAGGATCCGTTCGGGACCTACGTGGCGGCCGCGATCGCCTCGATGTTCGCGATCCAGATGTTCGTGAACGTCGGGATGGTGCTCGGGATCATGCCGATCACCGGCATCCCGCTGCCGTTCCTGTCCTACGGTGGTTCGGCGATGCTCACGAACTTCATCGCGATCGGGATGCTCCAGAGCATCCACATGCGCCGCTTCACGTAGGGCTCAGGCGGGCCCCGCGCTCGTCACGATCCACACGAACGTCGAGCCCTGGTCTGTCGTGGCGCCCAACACCACGTCGCCATCCATGGCGCGGGCGGACAGCCGCGCCAAGCCGAGGCCCAGGCCGGCACCCTGGTGGGTGCGGGTGTGCAACGACTCCGCCTGCTCGAGCGGCTGGAAGATGCGGGCGATGTCTTCGGGATCGACGCCGCCCCCGTGGTCGTGGACCCGCACCTCGATGGCGGCGCCGACACGGGCCACCTCGAGCGTGATCGGCTCGGTGGGACCCGAGAAGGCCAGGGCGTTGTCGACCAGTTCGCGGAGGATCCGCAGCCCAGCCGTCCGGTTGAGCGTGGTCATCACGGGGTCTTCGGGGGCCTCGACGACGATCCGGTCCTCACCCTCGGCGATCTCGCGGGCCAGCGCTGTGACGTCGGCCCACTCGGTGAGCCCCGCCTCCACGGCACCCTCGAACCGCTCGACCAGCGTCGCGAGCCCGAGTGCGCGCTCCTCGAGGGTTCGGAGCGCTTCCTCGAGCCGCTCCGGCGACTGCTGCGAGCGGATGAGCGACTGGGTGAGACCCAGGATCACGGTGACGGGGGTCCGCAGCTCATGGCTGAGCCTCCCCATCAGCTGCTGACGGTGCGCCGCGCGTTCGAGCAGGGCTTCCTGGGCGACCTCGAGCTGGCGAGCCCGAAGGCGTTCGCGTTCGAGCGACTCGGTGAGCTCCTCGATGACGCTCTGCGTGATGGCCGGGGAGAGCACGGCTTCACCCTGTGCGGCCCGATGGATCGCGTGCATGATCTCGTCGCCGTCGGAGTCCTTCAGCACGTAGCCGGTGGCGCCGGCGACGAGCATGTCGCGCACCGACCGTTGTTCGTCCATCCCCGTGAGCGCGACGACACCGATCGACGGGTGCAGCGCCTTGAGCGTATGGGTCGCCTCGATGCCGTCCATATCCGGCATGCGAACGTCCATGAGCACGACGTCGGGGGACAGGCGCCGGACCTGCTCGAGGGCCTCGGCGCCGGATGAGGCGGTGCCTACGACGTCGATGTCCCCTCGATGCAGCAGCGCGGCCAGCGACTCGCGGAAGCCGTCGTTGTCGTCCACGACGAGTACCCGAACAGCCCGCGCGGTGTCGGGGGGAACCTGGGCGTTCGAGAGAACGTGCACGTCAGGAGCATCGTCCCCCGCTGCCCATCGCACCATCGGTCCGCGGATGGGTTCCGTGCGGGGGACAGATCGTCGGTCATCTGGGGATCGTTGACTGGTCAATGCGGGCTAGCGGGAAGGGCCGATGGACGGAGACCTTCGCTCCCACTGCCGGGGGAGGTCCGCTGGTATCCTCCGATCCAGACGTGCCCCGCCCTTACACCGTGAACGGTCGGGCGGGGGATCGCGATGGAGTCGAGGAGGCGCGCGACCGCGCCGGACGCCCCACCAGGGTCGTCGCGCGGGACGCGGGCGCCGGATGAGGATACGGACCGGGTGCGCGAAACCGCACGACGCCCGGCGCGCGGGACCACCTGCAGCGCGGGCACGAACACCGCCCACCGCCATGCTCCCGCATGGATGGGTCCCTCATCCGCGACCGCTCACGTGTTCCTCCTCGCAGAGCGGAAGGAGTGAGCATGGATCGAACCGACGCCGCCCCGGCGGTGCGTTCGGACGTGGTTCCCGGCGATCCCACGGGAGGAACCACCCCCACAGCCTCGACCGGTGAGGGCGCGCCCGCGGGCGCTGCCCGCAGGCGGCGACGCCGCGGCGGACGGGGACGTGGCCGTGGTGGCTCCGGAGGAGGTGGCGCAGCGGCCGCGGCGAGCACGGATGGTGCGACGAACGGATCGGGCGACGATGCCGGAGATCGTGGAACGCCCGATCCCGAAGCCTCGGGCCGGTCCGCGGATGCCGGCGCTCCTCGCGCTCTCGAGCGAGGGACCCCGGCGCGACCACCGACGGCCGTGAGGACGGGATCGGCCGCGGACAGGGCAGGGGTGAGCAGATCCGCCACTTCGAAGGCCAGCGAGCCCTCCGCCGACGGATCGGCCGAGCCCGGCACGCCACGCAAGCGTCGTCGCCGCGGCGGACGCGGACGAGGCGGCAAAGGCCCCGGGACGGCCTCCACCGCGACCACGCCGCCGAACCAGGACGGTGAGGCTGCGGAAACGACCGAGACCCAGCGGGAGGACGCGCGTCCGGATGCGCCGCCCGATGCTGGAGCCACACCCGCCCGGTCCGGCTCTTCCTCGCGCACCCGCCGGCGCGGAGGCTCGGGCACCGGCAAGGCTGCCGCCGACCCCGACGGCGCATCGGAACCCGCCAAGGGACGGAAGTCGGCGGAGCGTGCGCTCGAGGACCGGATCGCCGCCGGCGGTCCCACGCGCGGTATCCGCTCCACACGGACCCGGACGGGCCGTGACGGGCGGCGCAGGCGTGAGCCGACGCCGTTGCCTCCGCGCATCACCGACAAGCTGATGGTGATCACCGAGAACGGCGACCGCGACCAGATAGCGGTGCTCGAGGAGGGCGTCCTCGTCCAGCACTACGTGACACGTATGGGCGCCACCTCGATGGTGGGTAACGTCTACCTCGGCCGCGTGCAGAACGTGCTCCCCGGCATGGAGGCCGCGTTCGTCGACGTGGGCCGCGGGCGGAACGGGGTCCTGTACGCCGGCGAGGTCAACTACTCGCCCGAGGACATCGAAGGTCCGGCGCCGCGCATCGAGCAACTCCTCAAGCCGTCGCAGGCGGTCCTCGTCCAGGTGACGAAGGATCCGATGGGGGGCAAGGGAGCCCGGCTCACGGCCAACGTGAGTCTGGCGGGCCGCTACCTGGTCTTGGCGCCGAACCAGGATCTGCAGGGCATCAGCCGGCGGCTGGGCGAAGACGCCCGCAAACGGCTGAAGGCGATGCTCAAGCGCGTGAAGCCAGCGGAGCACGGCGTCATCATCCGCACCGCCGCCGAAGGCGTGTCCGAGGAAGCGCTCGAGGCCGACCTGCTACGGCTGCTCCGGATCTGGGACGACATCCAGGCCAAGTCGAAGAAGGGCAAGGCGCCCATCGTCGTCTACGAGGAGCCCGAGCTCACCGTGCGTGCCGTGCGCGACCTGTTCACCGACGAGGAGTTCAAGGGCTTGGTCACCGATTCGCAGCGTGTCTACGACGACGTCATGGGCTACGTCCGCGAGGTTGCGCCCGACCTGGCGCCGAAGATCTCCCTGTACGACGGGAAACTCTCAGCCTTCGAGGAGCACCGGATCGTGGAACAGATCCACAAGGCGCTCGACAAGAAGGTCTGGCTCCCCTCCGGGGGTTACCTGTTCATCGAACGGACCGAGGCGATGACCATCGTCGACGTCAACACGGGCAAGGCGGTCGGGAAGACGAACCTGGAAGAGACGGTCGCCAACACGAACATCGAGGCGGCCCGCGAGGTCGCGCGTCAGCTCCGCCTGCGCGACATCGGTGGGATCATCGTGATCGACTTCATCGACATGCTGCTGGAGAAGAACAAGAAGCAGGTCGAGGACACGATGCGCGATGAGCTCGCGCTGGACAAGACCCGGTCGCAGGTCTTCGAGATCGGCCCGCTAGGGCTGCTGCAGGTGACCCGTAAGCGGGTATCCTCGGGCCTGGTCGAATCGTTCTCCGAGACGTGCCCCCACTGCGAAGGCCGGGGGTTCTCCCTGACCTATGACGTGAACTGACCATGCGAACGCCCTGAAAGGACCCGTCCATGTATGCGGTGATCAAGACCGGCGGCAAGCAACACAAGGTGAAGGCCGGCGATGTGATCGAGGTGGAGAAGATCGTGACCTCCGACGAAACGGTCACGTTCACGCCGCTGCTGGTCGTGGACGACGACGGGACCACCCACGCGGGCGCCGCGGCGTCGAAGGCGCGCGTGACGGCCAAACCGTTAGGCGAGATCAAGGGCGACAAGATCAAGATCTTCAAGTACCGGCCGAAGACCGGCTACGCCAAGCGCGCCGGGCATCGTCAGCAGCTCACGCTGATCGAGATCCAAGACGTCACCCTGGGCTGACGTCCGGTAGCCTGGAGAGTCTATGGCACACAAGAAGGGCGGCGGCTCGTCCCGCAACGGCCGCGACTCCAACGCCAAGCGCCTCGGCGTGAAGGCCTACGGCGGCCAGGAGGTCACCGCGGGTTCCATCATCGTCCGTCAGCGCGGCACCCGCATCCACCCGGGGGCGGGTGTCGGCAAGGGCAGCGACGACACGTTGTTCGCGCTGCTGCCAGGGACGGTGACGTTCACCTCGTCTCGCGGCCGGAAGTTCGCGACGATCCAGGCCCAGGTTTAGGTCCCCGCGTCGCGGGTCCGAAGCCGGACCTCCGCCACCCATGCCACGAGCGTGGGTTTCAGTTCGGTCCCCGTCGACGCCAGGTAGTAGGAGTTCCGGCGCTGCTGTCCTCGCTTCGTCTTGCGGGTGAACGGTGACCTGGCTGCACGAGCCGACGTCACCTCGGCGCCGGTGGGGTCGAGCGGGGGAGGCTTGGTCAGGTAGAAGGCCGTGTGCCGCGTGGCCGCTCCCTCGCGCCAATGGATGAGCAACACGGAGGAGACGCGGAGCCGTTTGACGCGAGCGATCGATGTGTACCCGATCCGCATGGGCTGCGTGGCGTCCTTCCCCGAGAACTCCAACGCATCCGTCCCGAGGTGCAAGGTTCCCCTCACGTCACGGTGGGCGAGTCCCGCCGCGAGTTCCACCTTCCAGACCTCCATGGGCTCCATGCAGGCATCTTCGCCTGACGAGGCCCGAACGACCACCTAGGCTGTCCCGCAGATGGCGTTCGTCGATGAGTGCACCGTGTTCGCGCAGGCCGGCCGTGGTGGCGACGGTTCGGGTTCCATGCACTCCGAGCCGTACAAGCCCCGGGGCGGACCCGACGGCGGCGACGGCGGCGACGGCGGCTCGATCATCTTCGTCGTGCAGAAGGGTCTTCACGACCTGGGGTGGCTCGGCGACCATCCGCACCAGAAGGCCGCCGCCGGCAAGCCCGGGCGCTCTGACCGGCGCGAGGGAGGCCGGGGCGCCGACATCGTGATCGACGTCCCCGAGGGAACAACGGTCTACGACGAGGACGGTCTGCTGGCCGACCTGGTGGGCGAGGGATCGCGTGCCGTGGTCGCACGCGGTGGCAGGGGCGGGCGCGGCAACGCACGTCTCGTCAGCTCGCGCAACAGGGTTCCGCGCGTCGCCGAGCCGGGGGAGGCCGGAGAGGAACGCAGGCTGCGCATGGAGTTGCGAACCGTCGCCGACGTTGGCCTGGTGGGGCTGCCGAACGCCGGGAAGTCGACGCTGCTCTCGCGCCTCACGGCCGCGCGCCCGAAGATCGCCGACTACCCGTTCACCACGCTCACGCCGAACCTGGGCGTCGCCGGAGGTGACGGCGACCGCTTCATCGTCGCCGACGTGCCCGGCCTCATCGAAGGGGCGAGCCAGGGCAAGGGGCTCGGCCACCGTTTCTTGCGGCACGTCGTTCGGTGCCGTGCGCTCGTTTTGGTGGTGGATCTGAGCGCGCCCGATCCCGCCGGTGACCTCCGCGTCCTGCGGGCCGAACTCGAGGCCTACGATCGGGACCTGGCGATCCGTCCGGCGCTCGTCGTCGGCGCCAAGGCTGACCTCGTGGAGGATCCCGGTTCCGCGGTCGTCGTGCTCGGCCCCGGCGCGCTCCCCGTTTCGTCCGAGACCGGCGCGGGGATGGATGCGCTCGCCGATCGCCTCGGACCGCTGGCCGAAGCGGCGGCCCTCGCCCAGCCCCCGCGCGAACCGGTCATCGTCCTGCGGCCGGGCCGTGCCCCGTTCACGGTCGTAAGGAGCGACGACGGCGTGTGGCACGTCAGTGGCCGCAACGTCGAGCGGTGGGTGCTGGAGACGGACCTCGACCGGGCGCATGAGATCAACGTCCTGCAGAAGCGGCTCCGCAAGGAAGGGGTCGAACGGCGCCTGGCGGCGCTCGGAGCGCACACCGGCGATGACGTGGAGATCCGCGGCCGCATCTTCGAGTTCCTCCCGGACCGCGACGGCGCGCCGGATGCCTGACCCCGCGCGGCTCCTCGCTGAGGAGGAGGCGGGCTGGTCCGCGCTCCGCCAGGTCCTGGCGAAGGTCGACCCGTCTCGTTGGCGAGAACCCACGGTGACGCCGGAGGGCTGGTCGGTCTCCGACACCGTGCACCACATCGGCGCCTGGTTGGATGCGTGCGGCGAGGTGCTCGGATCGATCGCGGCAGGTACGCGGGCCCCGGCCGGCGAGCCCGAGGAGACGAGCGCTTCGGTGAACCTGTTCAACAGCGAGCATGTGTCGCAGGCTCGCGCCCTGTCGGTGGAGGAGGTCGAGCGGTTCGTCCACGACGCGCGCGAACGGGCTCGCGCCGGCTGGTCTGCGCTCGGCGTGATCACACCGGACGCGTGGTCCTGGTTCGAGGAGTCCGGACCGATGCACTACGCGAAGCACGAGCACGATCTGCGGGCCTGGATAGCGGGCGGGCGCTCCGATCCGGAGGTCGGTGCCCTGCTGCAAGCCGACGCAGAGGGGTGGGTCGGCTTCGCAGGGACGCTCGACGCCATCCCGCTCGGTGCCTGGCAGGAGCCGGCGCCCGACGGCGGGTGGTCGCCGTTGCTGGTCGCCCACCATGTCCTCGCGTGGCAGGCGATCGCGGCCGAGGCGGTCGTGGAGAACCGCGACTGGGCCACCGACGTCCCGGTGCCTGAGTCGCTGCTCGCCGAAGAGAACGCCCGCCTCGTGTCTCAGGCCGCCGGCGCCCAGCCCCAGGAGGTTCGGATCGGCCTCACGGAGGCGCACGGCCGGCTCCGTGCAGCGCTCGCGAGCCACCCGGTCCCCAGCGAGGGAGCGAAGCGGGCGTTCCGCGCGAACACCGCGGAGCACTACGCCGAGCACCTGGGCGAACTGCGGGCGGCCGCGGACCGGGCCGTCGGGGCCGCGGGATAGGATGCGGCAGATGGGGATGCGGCTCGGCGTCATGGGCGGCACGTTCGACCCCATCCACTACGGCCACCTCGTCACCGCCGAAGAGGCGCTGCAGCAGTTCGAGCTGGACGCCGTCGTGTTCGTGCCAACCGGCCGCCCGTGGCTGAAGGAGCACGAGGTCATCTCAGCGGCTGAGGACCGGTATCTCATGACCGTCATCGCGACGGCATCGAACCCCCGCTTCCAGGTCTCCCGCATGGAGGTCGACCGTGACGGCGCCACCTACACCGTCGACACCTTGCGCGCGCTGAAGGAGGAGTACGACGCGGATCTGTTCTTCATCTCGGGCGCCGACGCCATCCTCGAGATCGTCCAGTGGAAGGAACCGGAGGAGCTTTTCGCACTGGCACACTTCATCGCGGCCACGCGGCCCGGGTATGAGATCGCCGCGTTCGACGCGCATCCGGCGATCACGGTGATGAACATCCCCGCCCTCGCCATCTCCTCGACGGACATCCGGGGACGCGTGGCCCAGGGGACGACCATCCGCTATCTCGTCCCGGAGGGCGTGAATTCCTACGTGCAGAAGGCGGGCCTGTACCGGTGAGCACCACCGCACCGTCGCGGGCGGTCCGGAGCGATGGGAGGCGCCGGCGGACGCAACGCATCGCCGCGATCGGGGCGATCGCCGTCGTGGCCTCCGTCGTCGTGTGGCGCCTCGGGCGCGACGAGCCGGCGGCGATCGTGACGCCGAGCGCCACCGTGACACCCGGGCGCTCGGCGCTGCTGGTCTTCGCGGTGACCGGTGGAGCCGAGGCGCACGTCGCCGTCATCGGGTCGGGTGGCGGGCGCGATCCCGCCGCGGTCGTCCTGGCCCCGGAGCTCACGGTCGTCGCGCCCGGACAGGGTGATCGCACGATCGAGGCGCTCGCCGAGGGCGACGGGGCCGCGCTGCGCGCAGCCGTGTCCAACGGGATCGGCGTGTGGGCGTCGCGGTACGGCGTGATGGATCTGGATGGGCTGGGGGCGGTGGTGGAGCGCGGCGGCGGGCTCACCGTCGATCTGCCCGACGCCTACCCGCTCGGTGCAGCCGTCCTGGGGCCGGGCGAGACCTCGATGGATGCCCGTCAGGTGATGGCGTTGCTCGCGGAGCCGTCGAACGACGGGACCCTGCGATTCCTCGCCGTCCTGCAGGCGCTCTTGGCCGGAGGACCTGCGGTGCAGCAGATCGACTTCGCCCAGAGCGACGACGCGACCGGCGCGGCGGCCATCCTGGGCACGGCGAGGGGAGCGACCGTGGAGGTGGCGCCCACGGAGATCTTCGCCGGCACGATCGAAATACCGGCGCAGCCGGCGTTCGACGACCTCATGGCGTCGCTGTTCGGCGCGACGCCGCCCGTGCGCGTGATCGTGCAGAACGGGTCGGGTCGCCCGGGCGTCGGCCAGGCGGTCGCGGAACGGCTCCTGCCGGCCGGGTTCCGCATCGTGATCAGCGAGAACGCGGAGACCTTCGATCATGCGCAGACCGAGATCACTGCGCACGGGACCGAACACGAGTCCGATGCCGTCCTGGCGCAGCAGAGCCTCGGGGTCGGGAGCGTCGTGGTCTCGGAGGTAGCATCGGGGTTCGCCGACGTGACCATCGTCGTCGGGAAGGACTTCACGCGATGACGAAGGTAGCGCTCGACAGCACCGAGGTGGCGATCGCGGCCGCGCGCGCGGCGGCGGACAAGAGCGCCACCGATATCGTGGTGCTCGACGTCAGTGAGGTCTTGGTCATCACGGATCTCTTCGTGATCTGCACCGCGGACAACCCCAGGCAGCTGAAGACGGTGATCGAGGCGATCCAGGAGCGGATCCGCGAGATGGGGGAGCGGCCCGCGCGGCGCGAAGGTGAACCCGACGCGGGATGGTGGTTGCTCGACTACATCGACGTCGTGGTGCACGTCTTCGCGCCCGAACAACGCATGTACTACGACCTCGAGCGGTTGTGGCGCGACGCGCCGAAAGTGGAGTGGGAGCCACCCGCCCGGGCCGCCACCGGCGGTTGACCTCATCCACGGCTGGAGAAGCTGGGGTCTCGCCTACCGATGTCCCGGGCGAGGCCTCCACCGCATCCTCGAGGGGTCGAGCGAGGAGGCAGGAGATGATCCGGAGAAGCGGCATCAAACGGCGGGAGGCGGGAACGGTGGTCGAGTCACGCGGGGAGCGGCGGCCGAGCCTGTTCACGCCGGTGTTCATCACGGTCGCGCTCGCCGAACTCGCCTACTTCACGGCCGACGGCGTACTGCTCCCGGCCTTGCCACGCTACGTCGAGGGACCGCTGGGCGGCGGCGATGCCGCCGTCGGGCTCGTGCTCGGCGCGTTCAGCGTCTCGGCGTTCTTCCTGAGGCCGTGGGCGGGGGGCCAATCGGATCGCCGCGGCCGTCGCCTCCTGATGGTGTCCGGAGCCGCGCTCTTCGCGCTGTCGGTGGCGGGCTACCTATTCGCGGAGTCCATCGCAGCACTCGTGGCTCTTCGACTCCTCACGGGAGCTGGGGAAGCCCTCTTCTTCGTCGGCGCCCTCAGCGCGAACGTGGACCTGGCACCCCCGGAGCGGCGGGGGGAGGCCTTCAGCTTCGCGTCGCTCTCGCTCTACATGGGGATCGGAGTTGGGCCGTTCATCGGCGAGGCCGTGATCGGTCGTTTCGGCTTCGACACGGCGTGGTTCATCTCGATCGGGCTGGCCGTCGTGGCGGTCGCGCTGTCGCTGCGCCTGCCCGCGATGCGACCCGAGCCCTCCGAACACGAGCCCCGCAGGCATCGGCTGCTCGATCGGCGCGGCGTGCTCCCCGGGTTGGTGCTGCTGGCCACGATCTGGGGCATGGCCGGCTTCCTCGCCTTCGTCCCTCTGTACGCGCTCGACCTCGGGATGCACGGTGCGGGGGCCGTTCTGGGGCTGTTCTCCGGGATCGTGGTGCTGATCCGCAGCGTGGGCGCGCGCATCCCGGATCGGCTGGGGTCCGCTCGCGCGACGCGGATCGCGCTCTCGCTCGCGGCCGGCGGCCTGTTGGTCATGGGGCTGTGGCGCGAGCCCGCGGGCCTGTTCGTGGGCGCAGCCGTCCTCGGGACGGGCATCGCCCTGTTCACCCCGGCGCTGTTCGCGCTGGCGATGGTGGGGGTACCCGCCGACGAGCGCGGCGCCGTCATGGGAACGACCAGTGCGTTCCTGGACGTGGGCTTCGGGTTGGGCCCCGCGACGCTCGGGTTCGTGGCGGCGGAGATCGGGCGGGCCGGCACCTTCCTGGCGGGAGCTGCGGTCGCGGCAGCCGGCCTGGTGCTCGTCGTGGCCACGCGCCTGGGGAGGGGGGACGAGGAGGCGGAGCAGTCCTGAGTGCCCCTCGACGTCGTCGCCAGTTCCATGTGGACTTGCTGGCTCTGACCTCCGGGTAAACTCACCCCCCATAGGGGCCCATAGCTCAGCTGGTAGAGCGCTTGGCTGGCAGCCAAGAGGTCAGGGGTTCGAATCCCCTTGGGTCCACTTCCGCAGGTCAGAGGGCTTATCGCCCCGTCCGGGTTGTTTGCACAGCGCACGCTCAGAGGATAACCTTTGCCCGTGGGAACGCAAGTTCAGGGCGAGATCGGGAGTCTTAGGAGCCTCGTACCGTCCTGGCGCATCTCGCTGCAGGCTTCCAACAGATCCAGGGCGACGATCGAAACCTACACAACGGCCGTGACCCTGTTCGCGGACTTCCTTGCCACGCGCGGGATGCCGAGCGCCGTCGCCTCGATCCGGCGTGAACACGTCGAGTCGTTCTTGGCCTGGATGGGGGAGTCCTACGCGCCGGCCTCGGTCCGCAACCGCTACACGGGCGTGAAACAGTTCTTCGCGTGGTGCCTGGAAGAGGGGGAGGTCACCGAGACGCCGCTGCGCCACATCTCGCCGCCGCAGATCCCTGAGAACCCGCCCCCCATCCTCGGCGAGGATCAGATCCGGGCGCTGCTCAAGGCCTGCCGGGGCCCCGCGATCGAGGACAAGCGCGATGCCGCAATCATGACCATGTTCCTCGATACGGGCGTGCGGCTCTCGGAGCTCTGCGGGCTCTCGCTCACCGACGTCGACCTCGAGACGCGGACGATCACCGTGCTCGGCAAGGGCGCCCGCTACCGCACGGTCGGGCTCGGCGTGAAGGCCTCGCAGGCCCTCGACCGATACCTACGCATCCGACGATCGCACCTGCACCACGAGCACCCCCAGGTCTGGCTCGGGCTGCGCGGTCCCATGACGCCCTCCGGCATCCGCCAGACCGTCGAGCGCCGCGGGCTCATGGCCGGGATCGAAGGTCTGCACCCGCACCAGCTCCGCCACACGTTCGCGCACCAGTGGCTCGCCGCCGGCGGGGAAGAGACCGACCTCATGCGCCTGGCCGGGTGGCGATCGCGGCAGATGGTCGGCCGGTACGGGGCGTCCGCGGCGGCTGAGCGTGCGATCGCGGCGCAGAGGCGGCTCTCGCCATTGGATCGGCTTTGAAGCCCCTTCCGTTCGACGAGACCTTGTTGGTGCGCTTGTTCTGCGCCCAGAGCGGGCACGGCCTCCTGGGGGAGATCCTCCGAACGCCAGACGGTCTCGAGCTGCGCTACGACCGGGCCGAACATCAGCCGAAAGGGTCACTAGAGGAGGCTCGCCAGGCGACAGGTGGACGTCGCGCCGCCATTGTGTCCCACCGCAGCCGACCTCTCGATCTGGCCGACCAGGATCCCCTGACGCTGCTGTGTCCGACGTGCGGAGAGGTGAGCGTCCCCGTAGATCTAGCGGCCGCGGCGATCGCCAATTCCACGCGGTTCGCCTCCAACGTCCCCAGGTTGTTGCTCACGGTCTGAGCGTCGTGCTAGCGTCCCCGGTAGCTACATCCGCGCCGACGCGTCGTCTGGGGATGGCACACCCCGTGAGACCTAAGGAGGTCTTGCGGTGGCGATGTCTCCGGAACAGCGATCACAGCGAGCCAGGATTGCCGCCCTGTCTCGTTGGTCACGCGAGGATCCCCGTCCAGCGACTGCTCATGCGCGCCGCGGCTTCGAGTCGAGGTTCTTGGATGAGGTTGATCCAGAACGGGTCCTGCCTGAGGCCGAGCGTGAGCGGCGTGCGCTCGCGGCCCGGAGGGCCTACTTCGCTCGACTGGCGCTGAAGTCAGCCCGAGCCAGAGCTCAGCGGCGTGTCGATGCCGGAGTGGGTCAACACCAAGGCGAACACCGTGCTGAAGTTCGCCGTGGCGCAAATCGGACGTGGCCGGCGGTGCGAACTTGAGCCGCCGGCGGAACCTCCCGCTGACCGAGGCGCAACTGCGTCGCTACAGCCCCGCAACCGTGGCGTCGATGTTCGTGGTGTCCAGGCGGGTCAGCGGCACCGATGCGCGAGCGTGGCTCCAGGCGACGGCCGTGGGCGGCATCGTCGCGCCCGACGGCACCATGCGCGATCTCAGGGCCGGCGAGCAGCCCTACCTCCGTGGGGTGCTCTTGACGTTCGAACACCGCGAGCAGCTGCGGAGGATGGAGAACGTCAGCCTCCGCACCTACCAGGACCGCGTGACCCGATGGGTGGCCGCTCGGATCGCTCATCGGTGCACGGGTGACGGGCACGCGATCGTGACCCTGTTCCTCGATCCGAAGTGGCTGCCCGGTGACCCATGCCCATGGATCGACTGTCCCCGATCCTCGGCCGAGTTCGGCGCGGAGTTCCCGCGTCCTGAACGCGGGGATACCGCGTCGCCGGCGCGGAGTTCCCGCGTCGAGATCAGGGATGCAGATTCGGTAGGAGCCGGAACGCAGTCTGAACAGGGCGATCCGTCTTCTACTGGACGCGGCGTTACCGCGTCCAAGGCAGGTATGCAACGGGGTGAGACAGGGACTGAGCCTGCCTTGGATCAGATCAAGAAGGTCTTCGATGTCTCTGAGGTTGTCGTATGAATCGCGCAGCCGCGCTCGTGCGTGACCTCTGGGGATTGGACGGCTTGGCCCGTGGCTTCGCTGATGCGGTCGCCGCGCTGGACTTCGAGGCCGCGGAAGCGTGGCTCAAGTACGCGATGCACCTTCTGGTGGTGAGCGAGGATGCGTGAGGAGGTCGCCGCGAAGGCTCGTCGGCTCCTCGGCGAAGGCAGGATCACGCTCCGGGTGCTCTCTGACGACGCGATCGTGGCTGAGGTCCGCGGTGACTCGGCGAGGCGCTACCGAGCTGGCTGGAACGCCGGCGGGTGGTGGTGCGAGTGCCCGCACGGGATCGTTCAACGACCAGCCCGATGCTCACACGTCCGCGGCTTGCAGCTCGTCGTCCTGGAACCCGTCGGTATGGAAGGAGTCAACGCATGAGCGATCTGGACCCCGAGTGCTGGCAGCAGGACCAGCTCTCCGCAGCACTTCGTGACCTGCTGGCGAAGAACGGCCTGGAGGCGGTCCAGGCCCGAGGGCTGGAACCCGAGTGGCTCGACACGCATAGAGCGAACGATTTGGTGGGGGTGCTCCTAGAGACTTCCGTCAAGGCCGGTCGTGACGGCCTGGTGTTGCTGTTCGCCGGAATCGACCTCAGTCCCGACCTCGCCACGTACATCACCGTCCTCGCCAGGAAGATCGAGGACCATGGCACCGGGTAGGGGGATCGAAGGTTCGGAGCTTCCGAGGATCTCCATTAAGCGTCGGTCCTGGCCTCGCGGAGCCACATTTTCCGATCTTGCGGGTGCCCGATTCCCCAATCTTGAGCAAGTCGGCTACCGCTCCCTGATCCGTCCAACTGCGACCGTAACCGCGATCGCGACCACCAGTGAGAGAACGGGCAACCCACCCCGTGCGAGGCCGATCCGACCGAAGTCCATGCCGAGCAGGTTGCTGCAGGCCTGGCTGTATCTGCAGATCCCGGGGACAGGCCCGTCGAATGCGTCCGGCGGGAGGCAGTCGACGCTGAAGCAGCTGTACGGGAAGGTCGCGACTAGCAGTCCGAGGAACGTCACGACGAATATGAAGAACGGCGCACTCGACGGCTCGAACCGCGTCCGTCCCGCTTCGTCCATGGCTCAGTCCTTCCCTGTCGCGGAGTGTGACACGGGCGGTCCCTCGATGGAAGGTAGGGGGGTCGCGATCCGCGAGTCCTCGCAGATCCCCGCAGGGGCTAGCGCGCCCACGCACAAGGACGCCAGGTGACGGGCCAGGTGCAGCCATGAGATGCACCGTCTGCACGAACCCGCTGGTCAACGAGCTTGACGTTCTCTTGAGCACCGGCACGTCGATCCGCCAGGTGGCCCGCCTCTACGACATCCCGCGGACCACCGTGGGCCGGCACCGTCAGCACGTGGCTCCCTCGAGCGCTCCGTTCGGCGTGATCCTCGGTGAAGGTGGCTCAGGTGGACCGGCCGACCCACTGGCGGAGGCGTTCGCGCTCGCCGAGCGCGCCAAGACGCCGCGGGAACGGCTCCGGGCGCTTGAGCAGGTCCGAGCCGCGACGAGGCTCCGCCTGCGAGGGGCCGAGCACGTCGACGATGAGGACCGAGGGCTCCTCGATCGGAACGTCACGGCAGCCGAGGACGCGTTTCGGCGCGCCCCGGACTTCGAGACGGCCGCCCGGGGCCTCAGCGGCCTGCGGGAAGCGATCCTTCAGCGCCTGGACGCCGTGCCGGCTCCGGTTCCGGTCGAGGTCCCCGTCGTGGTGAAGACGGCCGAGGGGACGCCCTTGGGGACGGGGACCTGGCCGATGCAGCCCGAGGCCTACTGGCGGCACGTCCCTCGGCGATTCCGCGATCCGGAGCGATACACGGTCTCCAGGGTCATCCGCTTGGGCTGGGGCGAGGGCGCCCGGGGAAGGGTCGAGCTCAAGGTTCAGGACAAGAGTGCCGGCGGGATCGCCTGGGTCGAGCGATGAGCGCTCTCGAGGATCTCCTCGAGGAGTGGCCCGATCGCGACGCCGCACCCGTTCGGCGGCTCGTCGCGATCATGCACGCCAAGACCGAGGGCTACTGGCTCGGCCACGGCCGCGATCGATTCGGGCACGAGCTCGCGGTCGATGGCCTGGACCCAGCCCAGATCGATGCGGTGCTCGAGGCGGTGGACGCGGACCTGGGCGTGATGCTCGACGTCGCGCTCGCTCGGGCGCGTGCGCGTGTCAGTACGGAGGGGTAAGATGATTGACCAAAGGCAAGCCGAGGAGCCGAGGAACCCCCGCGAGGGTCAAGGCCAAGGCGAGGACCTTCCGTGATCACCGACCGGAGGTCTGCCATGACCAGCACCCGTGAAGGGCTCGAGACGCTGCGCGCCGAGCTCGAACAGATCCAGCGCAAGTCCACCAAGACCGTCGAGGACCTCCACCGCGCATCGGAGGTCGTCGAGGAGGTCGCCGAGCTCGGACGCAAGTCTGCTCGCGACCGGCGTCGGCGCGATCGCGCCGCGATGCAGAGGACCCACGCCCAACTCGGCACCGTGAGCGAGTACGCCGGCGAAGCAACCACGGCGACCCTCGGCGACGCCCTCAAGCAGGCGGGCTTCCATCCCGGCGGCCCCCCCGTAGAGGTCGCGAGCGCGATCGCACTCGCCGAGCGCAAGGAAGCCACGATCGACGGCGGGACCGACGTCGAGGCGACGCTCCCGCGGCGGTTCTTCGCTGCACCGCTCGGGTTGGAGTCGAGGTACTTGTACCCGAGCCTCCGCTCCGAGACCGTCGAGTTCGGCACGACCGGCGTCGTGAGCTTCCGCCAGAAGTCGCGCACGCTCGCCGATCCGGCGCTGATGGTCCGCGACATCCTCGATGTCACTCAGAAGCCGGAGACTGACAGCAGCACCGAAGTCGTCACCGCGCCGCTGCACCAGATCGCCAACGTCGAGTCCGGCACGCCGAACGTGCTACTCGCGAACGATCGGATCGCACTGTGGGTGAACGCCGACCTCGTGGCGGCCTACCGGAGCGCGGTGGACGGCCACATCGTCGGCCAGATCACCGCGGAGCTGATCCATGCGGGCGGCGGCGGTGAGAACGCCTTCGAGTCGGTCCTCTACGCGCAGGAGACCGTGAGGTCGAACGGCTACTCACCCGATCTCGTCGTGATGTCACCCGCGGACGGGTTGGCGCTGCAGCTGCTGCAGCTCAGCGGAGGGGACTCCTACGTCTTCAGCCAGACGCCTCCGCGGATCGTGATCACGCCGGCGGTCGAGGACGGTGCGGGCTTCGTGGCCGATCGCGACGCGCTCGGGGTCTTGTACCTGACGCCCGTGCGCGTCCAGGCGTTCGAGGAAAACAACGGTCAGACGAACACGAGCACGGTGCGCGTCGAGAGCGAGGGCCTGTTCCTGGTGCAGCGGCCCGACGCGGCGGCGTACCTCGCCGAGTCATCGTGAGCAACGACAGTCACCCCCGCGGGTCCTTCGCGGTGAGCTTGCCGGCGCTTCGCGGGGTGATCGGATGTAGGCGCCGGTGGGCGTGGGGCCGTCGGACATGGAACCCGTCAGACAGAGCACGGGTGAAGCGGCCGGCGGCCCCGGAGCCGTCAGACTCCGTCGCCCGAGGACCCCATCCAGCCGACGCGCACCTCGGCATCACCGGTCAGTCTTGACTGGGCTCAAGCCGAGGGAGCGCCCCGCCGAAGGTCTTGGGCATGAGCCAAGGGACCCTCGAGTCCCGCCGCAGCGGCCGGACGTGCCGGCGAAGGACGCCGCCCCCTCGGCGGCCGCATCAGCTTCTTCCGCCAAGGCTGCGAAGCGGACAGGCCCTTCCTGGCTGCTCGTAGGCGTCGTCGGCCTGACTATGCCGAGTGGGATCGGATTTGCACGGCCTACGGCTGGGCGCAGACGTTCGGCAGGACGGGTGGTGCGATAGCCGCCGCGATGACGACCATGAACCGGTACCGCCCTGATCCTTGTCCGGGCGGCCCCGCCGCCGTCTAGGCCTGGCCAGAGAGAACCATGAGGCCTGTGAGCGTCCCCACGATGCCCAGGACCAGTCCGGCGATCGCCATGCCCTTGCCCGGGGCTCCCTTCGCATTCGAGTTGTTGATCGCGATGCCGCCGAAGACGATGGCCATGACGCTGAGGACCAGCGGGATCAGGAAGCCGACAAGGCCTAGGACGAGAGCGGTTACGGCCATCCCGCTACCGACTCGGCTCGGTGCGACTGCTGCTCCAGGGACCCTGGCCGCGACCGCCGATGGGGGTCCGAATGCAAAGCTGTCGGCGGGATTTGCCGCGAAGTAGGGGTCCGGCGGAAGAGTGCCCTGGCTCGAGACCGGTGCTCGCGGTGCGGACCGGGACGCCTCGATCAGGCTCGATCCGCACCAGCGGCACTTGATCGCCGCGTCCTGAATCTCTTCAGCGCAGTAGGGGCACGTCTTCATGTGAAGGACCTCGTCACGTCAGGGCTTTCGCTTTAGCGAAGCCCTGACTGTGCCGAGGTCACTCCTGGGAGGTCGAACGAAGGGATCGAGCGATGGACGTGACGACGAGCGGTCGCACGAAGGCATGCCCGATGTGTGCCGAGACCATCAAGGCAGAAGCGCTGAAGTGCCGGTTCTGTGGAACCCTCCTGCGGGGCCTCTCCGCAACGGCCGATCCCGCATCTTCGGAGGCGAATCGATCCGTCGATTCGTGGAGCGGGCTATCCGCGTCGCCGGTAGCCAGTAGCACGCGGTCATGGCCGCACCCGACCGTCTGGATCGTGGGTGTCGTCGTCGTCGTGTTGGCAGTCGGCCTCCTGTTGACACGTCAAGGCGGTCAAAGCACGTCAGTCACGTTCGCCGCGGTCCCGGGTGGCGCGGCGACGGATAGAGCAGCACAGAGCGCATTGAGGAATGGTCTGGCTTCTGCGATGACGTATTGCCTGGACAACGGTACCTGCGCGGGGTTCGATCGAGATGAGGGCCATTCGATTGATCCGCTCGACTACTGGGACTACGTAATCGTCGCGCAGCCTGATCCAACTACCGTGGTCCTCAACGTTAAGAGCCTGAGCACGGGCGTGACGTTCTGCGCGGCTTACCGCGAAGGGGTGAAGGATTGGGCACTCGGATCGGGCCTGGCCTCGTCATTCGATGGTTGCCAAGGAGGTTGGTGATTCATGGAGACGCAGCAGTCGACCGACGTCAAGACGAAGGCCTGTCCCGTCTGCGCCGAAACGATCCAGGCGGACGCCGTTCTGTGCCGGTTCTGTGGGTTCGATTACCGGGGCCTCGTCACCCCTCAGACGCAGGGCGGGTCACGTTCTGTCGAGGACCGTGCGAGGTCGACAGTGGCACGATCAGTCGGCAGCGTCGCGCCGTGGGCGGGCCTCCTCGTGATGGCCGGAGCAGCCGCCAGATTCGCGAGTGATTTCCTGCCATTTGACAGTGCAGACGACTGGAAGATCTTCGCGGGGGAGACCGTGTACGACGTTGTGGACTTCCTCAGCGCCCTCGCCTTCGACTGCGTGCTGATCGCCGTTGGAGTGGTGCTGCTGATGTCACGGACGAACCGCCGCGTGCTTGCGGGAGTCTGCCTCGGGTCGGGAATCTCGTCGCTACTCTGGGCTAGCGGACACGCTCTCTGGGTCAATGAAGAGGGCCTAACGTTCGGTGCTGGCTTCTGGCTGGTCGCAGGCGGCGGCGCGGCCCTCGTTGTCGGAGGCCTAGTCGCAGCCCGGGATTAGCGGAAGCCACGGCGCACTCCGCAAAGCACGTAGCAGCTACTCCCGCGAGGAGGCAGCCGCGTCCCGATAGGCTCCGCCTCATGACCATCCTCGGCGACACCCTCGAGCGCGATCGCGTCCGCGCCGGCCTCTCGGTACCGCAGGCGGCGCGCCGGCTCAAGCTCGCCGTCCCGGCCTACCGCCGACTCCTGGCCGAGGGTCCGCGCAACTACGCGGAATGGGAGCGGATCTGCGAGGGCTACGGGTGGCCGCGGACGTTCGTGAGCGAGGTGCGCCGATGATCGACGACGCCGCGATCGCAGCCCGGTTGGGATCTCGTGAAAATCATCGGCCCAGACGACGCCCGCCGGCTGCTCCGCCTGCTCGAACTTCCCGACGATGACCGGTACGCGCTGATCTTCCGGCTGTTCAAGGACGAAGACGGAACCGCGTTGGCCGAGGTCCTGGCCGACGTTGAGGAGGATCTGACCGGGCGCACCCGCGCCAGGCTGATCGATGGGCTACGGGCGGTGCTCGTGGAGCGCGCCTAGAAGGGGAGCGGAGCTTCAAAACGGGGCCGCGATCGCCTCTTCAGGAAATCGTCTATCCCCCTCGGCATCCGTGTCACTCACGGGATGACCCGGATTGCTTCACGGAAACGTCTTGCTGAGCACGCGTCCATGGTGGAGAACTCGACCCGCCCGAGATTCAGACCGGCTTCAGCAGCGGCTTCGATCGTTCTTTCGTGCCAGCGATTCCACCGAGCTTGGCGCTCGGGTCGCATGGCAGCTTGGTCGGTAAGGACGAGCACATGAGCTGCAGTTGGGTTCAGACGGTCGCCGGCTGTGAGCAGGACTCGAACAGATGAGACGTCGTCGCAGGCGTCGACGTCCTCGGCGTCTGCGGACCCCCAGAACCTCCTGATGGACTCGAACACGATGTTCAGACCCTGATCTACGCCGGGACGTTCAACTTGGCTGGCGAGCTTCTCGGCCAGGTCGAGGTACCGTCTCTCCTCTCCGAAAGCCTCGATTGTCGCCCGTCCCACGAGCCAGCTCTTCTCCACTGGAAACTGGATGCGGAAGTCGGCGACCCACAGACCATCGCCTAAGCCTGGATGATCTAGGTGGATTAAGTATGCAAACCGGTCCCGCAGCAGGTGGCCACGCGATTCCTTGATGGATTCCTCGATGTCATACACGGGAGCTATCTGCACCCAGGGTTTGCGCGCAGTTCCAGGCTCCTCGATGTCGCACGTCTGCGTCGTAATCATCCCGAATTGGGGCCCGACGTCTTCGTCGAGCTGCAAGATCTGGCCGTCTAGGGCCCTGTCGCCGGCATCTTGTGTGAGTGCCCAGACGCCATGGCGCGGCGTGGCAGCGTAAAAGAAGGGCGGGTTCGCCACGACGTGTCCCTGTTTGAATCGGGCCAGATCCCGTAGAACCTCAGCGGGCCATGGGTTTCGCAGCCATCCGTCGATCACGTGTCGTCCCGAGGTCGTCCCTTCTTGACGGGTCTGGTGGCTGCCCTCGCTTGGGAAGTTGCAACGCCGACCGGCAGCCCGGTGTCTTCGTCGTCAATTCCTTCTTGCCACATAGTCAGGAACCGGTTCTCTCCGATTGGTAGGGGAGTTAGCACAGACGACCGAGCCATTTGTTCGGCAACGTCGAGTTGCCCATCTAGCATTAGATCGAGAGGGGACGGACGCCCTGACCTCAGCCAGGTAAACGCCTCCGTCGCACCGAGTCGAGACTCGAGCTCCTTAGTAAGCGAATGAAGTTGCCACAGCCCGCGGACTTTACTCGGACGGGGCGTGACTTCTGGCCGATTCCAAGAATGGAACGTGCTCGCGCCGACCCTCGTGATTCGAGAAAGGTCATCAAACGTAATGCCCAGCCACCTACGGAGTTGTTGGGCAGCTACCCATGCCGATGGCGGGTTCAATTCCAATGGTCGGGAGAATTGCCGCTCAAGCACTGTCGGCGTTGTGGTCGAGTCGGAAGGTTCTTGTTCTTCGGTGCGCGGCCACGCACCGATCCAGCGCTCAAGGAAGGAGCGAGGTTGCTCCAACAGCAGAGGGGTACCGATCACATCCAGCTCCGCAGTTTGTTCCTTCAAGGCTGTCTGGACGAGATGACTTTCCGCGCGAGACGCACCAGTCACTGTCGGCGTCCCGACCGCCGGGAACCAAGCCACTCCGAGAGTCATGATGCCTTCCCTTCAAGCAGACGCGCGAGATAGTCTGGGTTAAGTGATGCGTGGAAGAGTTGCAAGGCTGCATCGCTGAATTGCCTAAGTGCCGTCTTAATGGTCGAGGCGTCGAATGGACGAGCGCTCTGTCTGAAGATGTCATAGTCCAAGACATAGGTGTGATCATCCCCTTCGGGTTGACCGTGTCGAAGCAGACACTTCAACTCGCCGCCGAGGTCGAGCAAGGCCTGCTGCTGGGATGTAGCGACGGCTGGCCCGAGGGATTCGTGCATCAAGATACCGCTCAGCGGGCTAGTGACATAGTCAGCCCACCCCTTGCTCTCGCGAATCTGGAGGTCCCGCAGTCGATCGATGTAACGGAGGCCGAGTCGTTGCTCTAGAGCCGGTGAGATTAGCTCAGCAGTCGCGTCAAGAAGGACGCCCATCTGAGGCCCGAAGTCCTCCCAAGTGTCGTAGTCCGTCGTCTCGAGCGCCACGAAGGTCGGCATGATTGAGACTCTCCAAGTGGCATCGGCAGACTGCAGCTTCCAACCGAAAACCTGGCCCATTAAGGGCTGGGTCGGTGCCCCTTGGGCTGAAACTGCGACCTGGAACGATGGCTGTTCCTGCTCGAGACGCGGATAGCGACTCTCGCCGCCAAGTCGATCGCGGATCGCGAGAATCAGCTTTGCATCGGCGATGGCGAGGGTCTCCTCAAAGCGAACCTGACAGACCGTGAGTTCGAGCGGTGAAAACGGCAGCTTCTGACGGTTCGGAGAGGGGAGGCCGAGAACCATTTTGGTCGTGATCCCTTCTAGAGTGTTCCTAGAGTCTAACTTACCTCTATGTCATCGGTCGAGTGACAGGCCGATATTAGGCCACAGAGGTCCGAGTCTTTGACCCCATAACTTGGAGCGTTTCGCTCATCAACGACCTGCAAATCCGCAGGTCAGCACAGCGTTCAGTCCCGGATACCTGGCAGCCAAGAGGTCAGGGGTTCGAATCCCCTTGGGTCCACTTGACCTTCCGGTGCGCGAACCAGCGCCGGGATCCTGTACGTAGGCAGGATCTCCTTCCGGCTCATCACGCGAAGCTCCTTCACGAGCAGGCGGAAGAGCGCCTTCCGCTGCTGCGCCGTTCCAGCGCGAAGGAGCGTCCCGAGGTCTCCCGCCCACTCGGCGACGTCGGCGGCGCTGGGAGCCTGTGGGGCGTCCACGGAGGCTCTCCCCGCGAGCGAGGCCTCCTCAGCGATCAGCGCGTCGATGCGGGTCTTCAGCTTGGCGATCCGCTCCTGGCAGTCGGCCGGCGAGAGCGATCCTTCCTCGAACGCGGCGAAGTAGCGCTCCAGCGATCGTCTGGTGCCGGCGAGCTCTTGGCGCACGCCTCCCAGCCATCCCCGCGCCCGACTTCGAGCGGCATCGTCCATTCGCGCGGCGATCGCGCACCAAGACGAGCACCCGCAGCCGGCGGAGCCTGCACCGCTTCCGCCGACGGAGGATCAGGCTGCGCTCCCAGCCGAACTCCGCGGACCGCCCAGGCGTGGTTCGTCGTGATCCCACAACGCGCCGCCGCGACCTCCTCCGATAACCCGTCCCGGATGAGCTTCAAGACCTGCTCCTCTACTGGGAGCTTCCGTGCCCATCTCCGCCTCCTTCGTTCACCGGTCCCTCCGGCGAGTGCGTCAGTCAACGGATGATCCGGCCAGGATTGGAAGAGGTTTCCGTGAGAATGCCGCTGCGCTACCGAATGGACACGCTCCGGCGCCAGGGACGCCCTTCCGGGGGGGCGGACACCGGGGATCGAGGCGGCGGCGCCGGGATGGGCCGACTCGAGGTGACGCGCGATCTGCCGGAGCTCTCGCTCGGCCGCGGCGGCGTCGACATTCCCCCAGGCCGCGCGGACCTTGCGGGCCATGAACGTCCGCTCGCGCTCGGGCAGGTCAGCGGAGGTCCTCAGGGTGTGGGATCTTGCCGAAGTGAGATCCGGTCGGAGGGTCAGACGCGACCCGCCTCTGGGTGGATCGGCTCTTCCGCGCGGATTGTCAGCAAGTCTCCCCGCTGCCAGGGCCGTGCAGTACCTTGAACTCCGTCGCGCTGATCAGGTCCGTGTGGTGGCATGGGTTCTCAAGGCCGATGTTGTAGTTTTCGGTGTCGAGCCAATCGACGTAGTCACAGTTGTTGCACGCCTTGTCCGTCAGGTTCTGGAAATGCGCCGTCGCCGAGTCGCAACGGTTCTTGACCTCTGAGTTCGCCCAGATGAAGGTGCTGTCGTGGAGATTGCCGAATTCGTGTTGTGCGATCCGGTCACCGCCAGTCCGTCAACGTGGTGTAAGTCCACAGCGTCATCCTTGATCATCTAGCTTGCTGCGACGAGCTCACCTTGGACCTCCTCGATCGCTTCTCCTTCGATCAGCTCGAGCCTCGCCTTGGCGAGCGTCTCGGTGCCCATGTAACGACGAACCACTTGCCACTCGTCATGCTGCTCGGCAAGCACAGCACCGATGAGCCGGATGGCTGCGTCCCGGTTCGGGAAGATCCCGACGACGTCGGTGCGGCGTCTGATCTCCTTGTTTCAGGCGCTCCTGCGGGTCGTTGGACCGGATCTGGCGCCAGTGGGCGAACGGGAACGAGGCGAACGCCAAGATCTCGGGTCCCGCCTCGGCCAGCATCTCCGCCGCGGCTCCGAACCGCTCGGAGAGCTGCTCGATGACCCGGTGGAACTGGGCCCAGACCGCATCGGCATCGGGTGCATGAAGATCGAGCGCACCAACGTCGCGACGAACGGGCCGGCGGACTTGGGCACCCGGGTGAGCAGGTTGCGAAGGAAATGGGTCCTGCATCTCTGCCAGCTCGCCCCCGGGAGCGTCGAGGCGATCGCATCCTTCAGGCCCGGGTGAGCATCGGAGATCACCAGGCGCACCCCGGAAAGGCCACGGGCCACCAGGCCGCGGCAGAACGCCGTCCAGCCGGCGCCGTCTTCGCTGGTCACCATGTCGATGCCCAAGATCTCCCGGTAGCCGGCGGCGTTCACCCCTGTTGCCACGAGCGTCGCCACGTTCTGGATCCGCCCGGCCTGGCAGGCTTCTGGGTCAGCGCATCGATCCATACGTAGGTGTAGGGACCGCCATCGAGCGGACGGCTGCGGAAGGCTTCGACCGTTTCGTCCAGGTCCTTGGCCATCTCCGAGACCCGGGACTTCGAGATGCCCTCGATCCCGAGCGTCTTGACGAGCCCGTCTACGCGCCGCGTCGAGACGCCCGGACGTAGCACTCGGCCACGACCGCGACGAGTGCCCGCTCGGCCCGCCGGCGATGCTCGACGAGCCAGGTCGGGAAGTAGCTCCCCTCCCGCAGCTTCGGGATCGCGACCTCGATCGTGCCCACGCGCGTGTCCACCGCCCGCGGCCGATAGCCGTTGCGCTTGTTCACGCGATCCTCAGATCGCTCCCCGTAGGGAGCGCCGAAGATCACATCGGCCTGTTCGGCCTTGAGTCGTTCGGCGAAGACCTTCACCAGTTCACGCAACACGTCCATGTCCGGGCCGTCGAGCTGCTTGCAGAACGACTCGACAGCCTCCATCGTTGGGTCGACCACCGTGTTCCTCCTCTCCGATTTCCTTCCAGATCTCGTCGAGGATGACGCGGTGGTCTTCTCGTTCAACGACCGTCAGGCGGTCGTTCGTTCGTACACCGCGTCCGCGGACGCTACTCGCCATCCTGACCGGCCCGGCTGTAACGGAGCCGCGTGAAGAGGAATATCCGTAGTGTGGGATCGATGCGCGATGGGGGCATCACCGATGAGGAACTCCTCGTCGGCGCCCGAGAGGATCCTGAGCTGTTCGGCTTGTTCTTCGACCGGTGGTTCCGCAGGCTGCTCGCCTACTTCTATCGGCGGACGTGGGACCCGGAGACCTCGGCTGACCTGGCGGCGGAGACGATGGCGCAGGCGCTGCTCTCGGTCCGGCGGTACCGAGACACCGGAGCCCCGGCTCGATCGTGGCTCTTCACGATCGCCGGCCACGAGTTGAGGAAGTACTGGCGGAGGAAGCGGGTCGACGACCGCGCTCAACGGCGGCTCGGAATCGACCGCGTCGCCGTCGACGACGAAGCGATCGAGCGAATAGAGAGCATGGTTGACCTGACCCCTATCCGCGAGGAACTGAAAAGGGCGCTGCGGAGCCTCAATCGGACGCTGCGAGACGCCGTCTACCTGCGCGTTGCCGAGGGCAGGCCATATTCGGAGGTGGCCGAGGCGCTTGGGTGTTCGGAAGGCGCGGCGCGGGTTCGTGTCTCCAGAGGCCTAGCTAGCTTGAGCGAGGCGATGAAGGGGGTAGCACAGCAATGACTAAGGACCTGCTCTTTGCAGAAGAGCTTCGCGCCCAACTCCTCAACGCCGCGAGGCGCCGGTCGCGGGGTCGGAAGATGGAGTCGCACACCCGCACCCGTGGCGCACTGGCGTTCGGTGCAGGCCTAGGAGTGGCACTCGGCATCGCCGTCGCTTTGTGGAGTATGCCAAGTGCAGAGCACCGAGCGACGGCCCCGCCTGAACGTCCCGGCGAGGGTCTCAGCACGAATCCCGGGCCGCTTCCTGACGTCGACATCCAGAAGGAGGGACCACTCTTCGATGGCAAGCAGATAAGCCTTGAGGAGGCGAGGAAGCTGGTCCCCTACGCCGTCCCGGAGCCGGTGGAGAACGCCCTCACTGGGAAGCTCACCGGGATCTGGATTGACGCCACGGGACAGATCGCCTTCGTATGGGACACGAACCTTCGGGTGTACCTGTACGGGGCCGACAAGACGCAGGCCGAGATCGCAGCCGATTTCGCCGACAAGGTCCAGAACGACACCGACGTCGAGGAGCCTTGGGTCCTAACCGACGTCAAGGGTCACACGGCACTCGGCGTTGAGGGCGTCGGCGAAGTCCCTTCGAGCCTGTCCTTCCAAGCGGGGGGCGTCGTCTTCGAGTTCGTCGGTCCTGGCCAGACGCTGACCGAGCTCACGAGGCTCGCGGAGGATCTAAGCAGCAGCTGAAGGTCAACCGAGTGCCGCTTGAGCAGGGACGGGAAGGAACTTCCGGCGCTGACCTTGCTGATTGACGTCGCCATGCCATCGGCTACGTAGTGGCCTTAGCTTAGCCTGAACCGACCTTCCTAGAGGGGCTGTCGCGATCCGGATCCGCAACCCAGGCTGCCTCACCGGCGGCCGGGTCATGCCACGAATGTGATTGGCTCTCCACGGAGCAGCCACCCGGACTGGTTCGCGCACCGTTCAATCAAGATCACTTGACCATTCGGTCGGGCACGTGCTTCGTGCTGCGCGACAACGCCAGGACCGGCACCTACTTCGGATCAGCGACCGGCCCCGCGTCGGCGTGCGTGTCCTCGCTGGCCAACGCGGTCCTGGATCCGTCCCGGTAGCCGGGTCCCGTCGTCCCTCGAGGAAGGGAGGGCCACGGGCAACCTCCCTTCCACGAAGGCGTCGAACCGTCAGATCAGCGCAGGACCCTGGATCACTTCTGGTGCCAGATGAACGTGTCCCACTGGAGCCCTTCGGTGCCAGCAGCAGCGTTCATCTCGTCGCCGTATCTCTCCGAGGCCGCATGCATCGCATCGTGCGAATCCCACTCGCTGATCAGCGACATCAGCGATGGATCACCCTCACTTTGCAGCGTGCGCCGGTCCCTCGCGCCCATCTCGTCCATCATCGGCCCGAACTTCTCAGCCGCCGCGATGAAACGATCCACGTCGGGGACCTTCACCGACATCTGAACCAGAACCGCCATGTCTCCCCCTTCCTTCGATCCCATCTTGAACCCATGGCGCGGAACCGTCGAGTCGAGCATGGTACGAGCCGGGCGTGCCGGGCACACATCCCCGGCTCCGAGACCGGCGGCAACGTTCAGCCGAGGCCGCCTGCGGCCCCAACTCCTCGCGTCGGGGAGTAGGCTCGCTGCATGTCGTTCCGACAGGGAGGCACCCCGCCGAACCATGGGAAGGGGCCCTTCGACGATCCGTTCATGATCCCGGAGCCGTCGCCGCGGGGTGAGGGTCCCTCGCAGCGCCGGGCGGCGCTGATCGCCCTCGCCGTGGTGATCGTCGCGCTCGTGTTGCTGGCGCTCTCGATGCGCTAGCTCGTTCGACCGAGCCTCGGTCCTCACCGGTAAGGTTCGGCCGTGGGTCAAGCGTCGCTCGAAGCCGTTGTCTTGTTCCTCGACGGGTCCGGGATCCGCCACGTCTACCCGCACGGGCTCGAGACGGTGCGGGCGGCGTGGGATCCGGATCTGGACCCCGGGGAGTCCATCGCCGATGCGATCGCCGCGCTCGGGGTCTCTCCCGTCATGGTGCATTCCACGTCGTGGCGGGTCGTGGGGCGCGAGATCGTGCTGACCTTCCTCGTGGTGGTTGAGCCGCCCACGGATCTGCCGGATTCCTACGATGTCGAGGTCGTGACACGGGCCGAACTCGCCCGCGGCCATGCGAGGGGTGGACCGACCGAGGTGCATCTGTCGCAGGTCGTGGAGCACGGGCTCCGCCACCTCTCGTGGCTCGTGCGGGAGGACGACGCGATCCACGCCGCTCTGGCCGATTGGTCGCACGCCCTCGCCTCGTACGAAGGTGAGCCGTTCCGTGCCTTCGGACGCGAACCCGGCTCCTAGCGGCTCTCAGGTGTTCTCCGGACCCTCGAAGACCGGGCCTTCGCAATCGTCGCGGATCGGGAGCAGCTCCGGCGTCCGTGGCACCTGGGTGAAGTCGAAGTTGTAGGCCAGGTTCTCCGCCATCGCGTCGCGATCCGTGAGCTGGGTGAGTCCCCAGTTGTCCTCTATGAACCGCAGCACGCTCGAGAACTCGCTCTGCCGGCTGTCGATCGTGCCGGCTTCAGCGTAGGGCGAGACCGTGAGCATCGGGACCCGGATCCCCAGGCCGTACGGGTCGAGTTCCACCGGCGCCACGTGGTCGTAGAAGCCGCCGTAGTCGTCCCAGGTGATGAAGATCGCGGTGTCGCGCCAGGCGGGGCTCTGCATGATCGCGTTCACGACCTCGGCGGTCCAGTTCTGGCCATGGCAGAACGAGTTCATGTTCCCCGGGTGATCCGACAGCTCGCCCCGCGGTGTGATCCACGTCACGGGCGGCAGGAGTCCATCGTCGATGTCGTCGATGACGCGGTCGACGGGGCGGATGTGCTCGGCCCAGCGCTCGGGATGCTCGCGATAGCGCCGGATGGCCGAGTACGCCGACCAGATGTAGCCGTACTGCGTGTTCGTCGCACCGTAGTACGCCCACGGGATGCCCGCCTCGTTGAGCAGGTCTCCCTCGGTGAGGAAATCGAAGCACGGCGGCACCTGCGACTCCTCACCTTCGGCGTCGATCACCGTGACGGTCCCCGACGGCATGTCGCATCCCCACGTCTTGGCGTAGCCGGCGGCGATCCGCTCGGCGAACGTGTCGGTCGGCACCCGAGGGTTGTCGACGGTTCCGCCCGAGGTCGCCGCGATCGTGAACAGGTGGTTGGGGAACGACGGACCCAGCACCGAGGCGAAGAACCGGTCGGACAGGACGTAGTCCTCGGCCAGAGCCCAGTAGGCGGGGATCTGTTCGGCTCGCATCTGCGTGAAACCGACCGCGTCGGCTTCGGGGCCGATGTTGAAGCCGTCCATCCGGCCTTCGTTGACGGCGTCGAGGGCGCACTGACGGCAGTGGGGGACGTCGAGGGACTGGCGCTGGTCCTCACCCAGAAGCAGCGGTCGTTCGGTCCCATGGTCATCCGCCGTGGTGGCACCGTCGGCGCCGGGGAACGTGCCGAAGAGGTTGTCGAAGGATCGGTTCTCCTTGATGAGGAACACGACGTGCTTGATGGGCCAGCGCGTCGCGAAGTCGCTCGCGTTCACGGGCCGCGGCTCGTCGTAGGCATCGGGGGTTCCGGTGGCGGTGACCGTGACCGCCGAGGACCCCGTGTCTTCGCTGACGCACGCGGCGGCGGTCACGGCGCTCACCACCATGAGCGCGAGCAGCCGCGACCCCCTCCGACGTTCCACCCGGCTGAGGATAGCCGGGGACTCTGGCCTCCGGGCCGCTGCGCCCCGTAGACTCCGCCGACGATGAGGATCCTGGTGCTGGGTTCGGGCGGTGTCGGTGCGGCCATCGCACCGATCGCGGCGCGTCGAGACTTCTACGAGCACATCGTGTTCGCCGACTACGACGAGGCTCGCGCGCGCTCGGTGGTCGACCGTTACGACGGCGGCACGGGCCGGTTCA
This sequence comes from Actinomycetota bacterium, assembly GCA_040880745.1. Taxonomy (GTDB): domain Bacteria; phylum Actinomycetota; class UBA4738; order UBA4738; family HRBIN12; genus AC-51. The sequence continues at coordinate 18,321 of JBBDHX010000039.1, read as the reverse complement.
GCGCCGCACAGGTCGACGCCTCCGACGCCGGTGCTGTTGCCGGACTCGCGAAGAGCATGGGCATCACGCATGTCGTGAACGCCGTGGACCCGCGGTTCGTGATGCCGATCTTCGATGGGGCGTTCGAGGCGGGCGCCACCTACCTGGACATGGCGATGTCCCTCTCCACGCCGCACCCGGACCAGCCACATTCCCTCACGGGGGTCAAGCTCGGGGACGAGCAGTTCGCGAAGGCGGCGGCGTGGGAGGCGCGGGGTCTGCTCGCGCTGGTCGGGATCGGGGTGGAGCCGGGCTTGTCCGACGTCTTCGCCCGCTACGCCCAGGATCACCTGTTCAGCCAGATCGAGGAGGCCGGTGTCCGCGACGGCGCCAACCTGGTGGTCTCCGGCCATAACTTCGCACCCGGCTTCAGCATCTGGACCACGATCGAGGAGTGCCTGAACCCACCGGTGGTGTGGGAGAAGGACCGCGGCTGGTTCACCCTGCCGCCGTTCAGCGAGCCCGAGGTCTTCGACTTCCCGGAGGGGATCGGGCCCGTGGAATGCGTGCACGTGGAGCACGAAGAGGTCCTGCTCATCCCGCGCTGGGTGGACTGCCGGCGGGCCACGTTCAAGTACGGGCTGGGCGAAGAGTTCATCGAGGTCCTGAAGACCCTTCGGAAGCTGGGGCTGGACAGCACGGAGCCGGTCACCGTCGGTGGGCAGCAGGTGAGTCCGCGCGATGTGGTGGCGGCGTGTCTGCCCGACCCGGCAACGCTGGGGCCGCAGATGAGCGGCAGGACCTGCGCAGGGACCTGGGTGACCGGCGCCGGGAAGGATGGCACCCCGCGCGAGGTCTACCTGTACCACGTGGTGGACAACGAGGAGACATGGGGCCGTGACCAGGCGCAAGCCGTGGTGTGGCAGACGGCCATCAACCCGGTCATCGCCCTGGAGTTGCTGGCGAACGGTTCGTGGTCAGGGGCCGGTGTGCTCGGGCCCGAGGCCTTCGAAGCCGTGCCCTTCCTCGATCTCCTGACCGATCACGGGTCGCCGTGGGGCATGCAGGAGCGCCCCGTCACCTGAGGGCGGGGACGCGGGGGCCGCCCTGCTAGGGTCCCGCCCCATGACGAGGCCGCGTATGAACGGACGCGTCCGCCTCGCGGTGGCGCTCGTCGCCGGGCTGGCCGCGTGCGCGGGAACGGCGGCTCCACTGACGACATCGCCGGCCCCACGTGTGCCCGGTGCCGCGCCCACGTCCACACCGGCCGGCACGGACCCCGTTCCGCCGGCTGGGCCGAGCGGGATCCGAAAGCTCGATCACCTGATCTTCATCGTGCAGGAGAACCGCTCGTTCGATCACTACTTCGGCACGTTCCCCGGCGCCGACGGGTTCCCGCGGGACGCGCAAGGGCGCATCGATGTCTGTGTCCCCAACCCCATCCTCGGCGGGTGCTCGCGTCCCTACCGGACCACGTCGCAGCGGTTCATCGGCGGGCCGCACGACGACGTGGCGTCCGGCATCGACATCAACCGCGGGGCCATGAACGGCTTCATCAGGTCTCTCAACCCCCGCCAGAGCACATGCTGGTCCGATCCATCGCAGACGGGTTGCAAGAGCATCGTGGGTCCGAAGGGGCAGCCCGATGTCTTGAGTTACCTGACACCCGCGGTGATCCCGAACTACTGGACCTATGCGCGGCGTTTCGTGCTGCAGGACCGGATGTTCGCGCCCACGGACTCGTGGACGTTGCCGGCGCATCTGTTCCTGGTGTCGGGCTGGTCCGCCTTCTGCAGCGATCCGAGCGACGTGCAGACGTGCCGGTCGGATGTGGGCATGGACGAGCCCGAGACGCAGTGGCAGTACGGCGAGGATCCGATCTACGGCTGGACGGACATCACGCGGCTGCTCGACGGGGCTGACGTGCCGTGGCGCTACTACGTGGGTGGTGGAACCTGTTGGGACGACCCGCCCTGCTCACCCGACCCGAAGCCGAACACGAACGCGACGCGCAACCCTGTGCCCGGGTTCGTGGACAGCGCCAGGACCGACCTGCACGACAACATCCGCGGCTACGGTGCGTTCTACACCTCGGCGAAGTCCGGGAAGCTGCCGGCCGTGTCCTGGATCGTGCCGGCCGAGGGCAACGGCGAGCACCCGGCCGCTCTGCGGGGGACGATCAGGAGCGGCCAGCGCCACGTGACGCGGCTGATCAACGCCGTGATGCGGGGCCCCGCGTGGGGCTCCACCGCGATCTTCCTGACGTGGGATGACTGGGGCGGCTTCTACGACCACGTGGAGCCCCCCGTCGTGGACGTGAACGGCTACGGTCTGCGGGTCCCGGCGATGGTGATCTCGCCGTACGCCAAGCGCGGCTACATCGATCACCAGATCCTGTCGTTCGACGCCTATCTGAAGTTCATCGAGGATCGGTTCTTAGGAGGCGAGCGTCTGCCGGGCAAGCCCATCGAGCCACGCCCGACGATCCGCGAGGATCTGCCGATCCTGGGCGACATCCGCCGAGCCTTCGACTTCTCCCAGGATCCCCGCCCGCCGTTGATCCTCGATCCCGTCCCCGTCTAGCGCGGCTGGTAGCGTCCGGGACCATGACTCGCCGAACGATCCTCCTCGCTATCGGCATCGCGGCCGTCGCGGGCTTGGGTGCGCTCGCGCTCCCGCGGGGTGAGGCCGGCGACCCGCCCGAGACCCCGGGGCCAGGCCCGAGCGACGCGGTGTCACCGGCGGCCGAGCCTCGCGGTATCCAGAAGCTCGACCACCTGATCTTCATCGTCCAGGAGAATCGCTCGTTCGATCACTACTTCGGCACGTTCCCCGGTGCCGACGGCTTCCCGCGCGACGCGCAAGGCAGGATCGACGTCTGTATCCCGAACCCCTACCTGGGCCGCTGCTCGCGTCCGTACCGGTCGACCTCCCAGCGGTTCGTCGGGGGACGGCACGACGACGTGGCGTCGGACAAAGACGTCAACGGCGGAGCCATGGATGGTTTCATCCGGTCGCTCAAGGACGCTCAGACGGCGTGCCTGATCGATCCCTCCGAGAAGGGCTGCCGCGACATCCTGGGTCCCGAGGGGCAGCCCGACGTCCTGAGTTACCTGACCCCCGCGGTGATCCCCAACTACTGGACCTACGCACGGCGTTTCGTGCTGCAGGACCGGATGTTCGCGCCGACGGACTCCTGGACCTTGCCGGCGCACCTGTTCCTGGTGTCGGGGTGGTCCGCCGTGTGCAGCGATCCGACCGACGTGCAGACGTGCCGGTCCGACGTGTCGTTGGACGAGCGGCAGGAGAGGTGGCACTACGGTCAGGACCCGATCTACGGCTGGACGGACATCACGCGGCTGCTCGACGGGGCTGACGTGCCGTGGCGCTACTACGTGGGTGGTGGAACCTGTTGGGACGACCCGCCCTGCTCACCCGACCCGAAGCCGAACACGAACGCGACGCGCAACCCTGTGCCCGGGTTCGTGGACAGCGCCAGGACCGACCTGCACGACAACATCCGCGGCTACGGTGCGTTCTACACCTCGGCGAAGTCCGGGAAGCTGCCGGCCGTGTCCTGGATCGTGCCGGCCGAGGGCAACGGCGAGCATCCGGCGGCCCTCGAGGGCACGATCCGGCGCGGCCAGCAGCATGTGACGCGGCTGATCAACGCAGTGATGAGAGGCCCCGCGTGGGGGTCCACGGCCATCTTCTTGACGTGGGATGACTGGGGCGGATTCTACGATCACGTCCTGCCGCCGGTCGTGGACGTGAACGGGTACGGTCTGCGGGTCCCCGCGATGGTGATATCGCCCTACGCCAGGCGCGGCTACATCGACCACCAGACCTTGTCCTTCGACGCCTACCTGAAGTTCATCGAGGATCGCTTCCTGGGTGGCGAGCGCCTGCCGGGCAAGCCCGCCGAGCCGCGACCGACGATCCGCGAGGATCTGGCGATCCTGGGCGATATCCGCCGCGCGTTCGACTTCTCCCAGGACCCCCGCCCGCCGTTGATCCTCGATCCCGTCCCCGTCTAGCGGCTGGTAGCGTCCACGCCCATGACACGCCGAACGATCCTCCTCGCTATCGGCATAGCGGCCGCGGTCGGAGTGGGCGCGCTCGCGCTCCAGCCGGGGGGTGGGGACCCGCCTGAGAGCTCGGGCCCGGCACCGACCGGCACAGCGTCTCCGCCGCCGCCCACAGCCGAGCCCGAAGGCATACAGAAGCTCGACCACCTGATCTTCATCGTCCAGGAGAATCGCTCGTTCGATCACTATTTCGGCACGTTCCCCGGCGCCGACGGCCTGCCGACCGACGCCCAGGGTCGCGTCGACGTCTGCGTCCCGAACCCTTACCTCGGCGGTTGTTCCCCCGCGTACCACACCACCGCGCAGATGGCGATCGGAGGTCCACACGATTGGCAGGCCTCGGACATCGATATCGCCGGCGGCGATATGGACGGCTTCATCCGAGCGATGCCCGACCTGCAGAACAAGTGCTGGACCGATCCAGAGACCGACTTCTGTGCTCCGATGATCGGTCCTCAGATGCAGCCCGATGTCGTCAGCTATCACACCGATGAGACCATCCCGAACTACTGGACCTACGCGGAACGATTCGTGCTGCAGGACCGGATGTTCGCGCCGACGGACTCGTGGACGTTGCCGGCGCACCTGTTCCTGATGTCGGGGTGGTCCGCCGTCTGCAGCGACCCGAGCGACGTACAGACCTGCAGATCGAACGTGGACCTGAAACCTGAGGACGAGGCGTGGAAGTACGGGGAGGACCCCATCTACGGATGGACCGACGTCACGCGCCTGTTGGACGACGCCGACGTGTCGTGGGGCTTCTACGTCGGCGGTGGGACCTGCTGGGACCCCCCGTGCGAGCCGCGTGAGGGGCCCAGCACGGCGGCGACGCGCAACGTCCTCCCGGGATTCGTCGCCAGCCGCGGATCGGGGCTGGAGGACAACATCAAGGGCTGGGGTGCATTCGAGCGTGCGGCCGAAGCGGGCCAGCTCCCCTCCGTGTCGTGGATCGTGCCCGGGGGCGGGAACGGCGAGCACCCCGACGTCGGCCGATCGCTGATCCGCGACGGACAGGCGCACGTCACCCGGATGATCAACGCCGTGATGAGCGGGTCGGGCTGGGGATCGTCCGCGATCTTCCTGACGTGGGATGACTGGGGCGGCTTCTACGACCACGTCGAGCCGCCGGTGGTGGACGTGAACGGCTACGGGCTGCGGGTCCCCGCGATGGTGATCTCGCCGTACGCGAAGAGCGGTTACATCGACCACCAGACGCTGTCGTTCGACGCCTACCTGAAGTTCATCGAGGATCGGTTCCTCGGCGGCGAGCGTCTGCCCGGCAAGCCCGTCGAACCGCGCCCGACCGTCCGTGAGGAACTGCCGATCCTCGGCGATATCGGCGGCGCCTTCGACTTCTCGCAGGAACCACTACCACCGATCATCCTGGACGAGTATCCGATCTAAGTCTGCTCAGCAGCGCCGCCGATCGGAGACGTTCACGCACCGATCGGGACCCCTGCCCCCGTTCGCGGTGTCGAACGCGCCACGGTTGCCGTCGAGGAGGTCGGCTCCGTCGCCGCCGCGCAGGACGTCGTTCTGATCACCGCCGTAGAGGCGGTCGCGCCCTTCGTCTCCGTTCAGCGTGTCGGTGTGGAGGTCGCCGTACAGGATGTCGGCACCGGTTCCTCCGAAGACCCGGTCGACACCGCGAGCCGCGAGCACCACGTCATCACCCGGGCCCGCATCGATCACGTTGTCGCCTCGTGACCCGATCAGCAGGTCGCCCCCGCCGCCGCCGTCGATGACGTCGTCGTCCTCCAGGGAGCCCGCGCCGCCGGTGAAGAGATCATCACCCGGCCCTCCGAGGAGTCGGTCTCGCCCGTCGCGGCCGAAGATGCCGTCGGACCCGGTCTGGCCGAAGAGCCGATCGTCGCCGCCCGCGCCGTTCAGGCTGTCGTCCCCGGCCCCGCCGCACAGGACCTCGATCTTGTCCGTGCGATCGGACCCCTGGATCAGGTCGTTGCCCTGCAGACCGACGACCGTGATCCGGCCGTCGCCGTTGCGGTCGGGCTGGGTCATCGACAGGACGAGTACGTCGTCGCCGCCGGTCCCGGCGAGGTCAGCAGGGCGCCCTGCGCACGACCGGCCTGCGATCGGTTCCCCGGATGGTGCTGTTCCCGTGGCGCAGTGGCGCGCCCGTTCGGCGCCGAAGCACATGTCGTGTCCGTTGGGTCCCTCGCCGCCGCCGGCGGCATCGCGCCCGCCCGCGTTGCCGTCCAGGACGTCGGCACCGAGGCCCCCGTCGAGCACGTCGTCATCGTTGCCACCGTAGAGCAGGTCGCGTCCGGTCCCGCCTCGAAGGACGTCGTCGCCGTCGGCGCCATAGCCCATGTCGTCGCCACCCTCACCGAAGAAGCGATCGGTCCCCGTGCGCCGGCCTTCGCCGTAGAAGACGTCATCGCCCGAGCCGCCGCGGAAGGTGTCGTCCCCGTCAGAGCCTGTGAACACGTCCGCACCCGAACCGCCGCGGCCGCGGTCGGCCCCC
>JBBDHX010000039.1:0-11759 GCA_040880745.1 Actinomycetota bacterium | reverse complement strand
TCCTCGCCGAAGATGACGTCGGACCCGGTGCCTCCGAACAGGCGGTCAGCGCCCGATCCGCCGAGCAGCGCGTCACGTCCGGATCCGCCCACGATCACATCGTCCCCGCCCTGTCCGTCGATGCTGTCGTCCCCGCCCCCGCCATGGATCGTGTCGGCACAGCGGGTGCCAACGAGTACGTCATCACCTAACGTCCCGACGATGTCCCGGCCGCAGGGCGCCGCCGTCGTTCCCGCAGCCGGTGGGAAGGCGACCGCTGCGAGCGCGAAGGCGATCACCACCCCGTACGCGCGGCGGGACAGGCGGATCCGCTGCATCTCGGCACCCTACCGTTCGAACCGCGAGGATGGCTCCATCCTTCGGATGCTCCTCCCGGGCGCCCCTCACGCCTCCGCTACCATCTCCCGATCATGAGCCGCCGCTACGACGCGTCCGAGATCGAGCCGAAGTGGCAGCGGCGCTGGGCCGACGAGGGTCTCTACCGAGCCTCGGATGATCCTCGAGATGAGCGCCCGCGGTTCTACGCGCTCGACATGTTCCCCTACCCCTCGGGCGACCTGCACATGGGCCACGCGGAAGCCTTCAGCGGTGGCGACGCCGTCGCCCGCTACCAGTCGATGCGCGGGTACAACGTCCTGCACCCGATCGGTTGGGATGCGTTCGGACTGAACGCGGAGAACGCCGCCATCAAGCGTGGGACGCCCCCGGCGGAGTGGACATACGCGAACATCGAGCAGCAGGCGGCATCTTTCGATCGGTTCGGGATGTCCTTCGACTGGTCGCGGCGCGTCCAGACCTGCGACCCCACGTATTACCGCTGGACCCAGTGGCTGTTCCTGCGGCTGTTCGAGCGCGGCCTGGCCTACAGGAAGAACGCCCCCGTGAATTGGTGCCCGTCCGACCAGACGGTCCTTGCGAACGAGCAGGTGATCGCGGGCGCGTGCGAGCGCTGCGGCGCCATGGTCGAGCGCCGCGCACTGACCCAGTGGTTCTTCAAGATCACCGACTACGCCCAGCGGCTGCTGGACGACGTCGACCTACTGACGGATTGGCCCGATCGCGTCATGACGATGCAGCGGAACTGGATCGGGCGCTCCGAAGGCGCCGAGGTCACTTTCACCATCGAGGAGACCGGGGAAGAGATCCCCGTCTTCACCACCCGGCCCGACACCCTCTGGGGAGTCACGTTCTTCGTGTTCTCGGTGGAGCACCCGGCGGTGCGCCGGCTCGCAGAGTCGGGCGGCACCTGGGACGAGGTCGCCCCGCTCGTGGCGAAGGCCGCCGCCACGTCGCTCGTCGAACGCGAAGCTGCGGACACCAGGGAGGGCGTGGCGCTCGGCGTACACGCCGTGAACCCCGTCAACGGCGAGCGCGTGCCATGCTTCGCGGCCCCCTATGTCCTGACCGGCTACGGCACCGGCGCGATCATGGCCGTCCCGGCTCACGACCAGCGCGACTTCGAGTTCGCTCGCGCCCACGACCTCCCGGTCTGCGTCGTGATCCAGCCGGAGGACGCCATCGAGGTGGATCCGGAGGCGATGACGGAGGCCATGGCGCACGAAGGTGTGATGGTGAACTCGGGTCCTTTCGACGGCGAGCCCTCGCCTGCCTCCATCGCGAAGGTGACGGCGTGGCTGGAAGCCGAGGGTCGCGGGAAGGCCGCCGTCAACTTCCGTTTGCGCGACTGGCTCATCTCCCGGCAGCGCTACTGGGGGGCGCCGATCCCGATCGTGCATTGCCCGGCGTGCGGCGAGGTCGCCGTGCCTGACGATCAACTGCCGGTCCTGCTGCCCGAGGACGTCGACTTCCAGCCCGGCGGGGAGTCGCCGCTGGCGCGCCACCCCTCGTGGAAGGACGTCTCGTGCCCGAACTGCGGCGGGGATGCGGTCCGCGACACCGACACCATGGACACCTTCGTCGACTCCAGTTGGTATTTCTTCCGGTACTGCTCGCCCGGCTACGAGGACGGGCCTTTCCGGCGGGAGGACATCGACCGCTGGATGCCCGCGAGCCAGTACACCGGAGGCGTGGAGCACGCCATCCTGCACCTGCTCTACTGCCGCTTCTTCACCAAGGCGCTCTACGACATGGGGATGGTCGGTTTCGTGGAGCCGTTCCCGAAGCTGATGAACCAGGGTCAGGTGATCTACGGCGGAGCCTCGATGTCGAAGACCAAGGGCAACATCGTGGAGCCGATGCCCATCGTGGAGCGGTGGGGCGCGGACACGATGCGCCTGATCATGCTGTTCGCCGGGCCTTTCGAGGACGACATCGACTGGAAGCTGATAGAGACCGAACAGGGCCGCCGTCCCGGCGCGCATTCGTGGCTCGGCCGCGTCTTCACCGCCGTGGGCGATGCAGCGGGTAGCGAGACCGAGGAGCCCGAAGAGCTCGTCCGGCTGACCCACCGCACCATCGCGGGGGTCACCGACGACATGGAGCGGTTCCGTTTCAACACCGCGATCTCGAAGCTGATGGTGCTCACGAACGAGATGCGGACGGTCCTGGACGCGGGCGGCGGCGCAGCCGGTGCCGCGAGGGCGCTCGTGCTGTTGCTGGCGCCGCTCGCGCCGTTCGCGGCCGAGGAGTTGTGGCGCGAGGTGCTGGGGGAGCGGGCGTCGGTCCACATGTCGGACTGGCCCACGTTCGACGCTGCGCTGGCCGCCGAGGACACCGTCACGATGGTCATCCAGGTTGACGGCAAGGTGCGGGACAAGGTCGAGGTGCCCTCGGGTATCTCGGACGAGGAGGCGCTGGCGTTGGCGCGTGCGAGCGAGGGCGCGGCGCGGATCCTGGCCGGGCGTCAGGTCGCGAAGGAGATCGTGCGGGCTCCTCGGTTGGTGAACCTCGTCACCTAGACCGTGACGGTGACCACGGTCCGTTGGACCGCGTTGTTCGCGTAGCCGCCGACGTTCCAGATCGCTTCCATCGGCTGGGTGGCGCCGCTCATGTCCGTCGCCCGAGAGCACAGGATGTGGCTCCCGGCCGTGGCCTCCCACGCGAACGACCACGCTCGCCAGGCGTTCGGCTCCGGCATCGGCCCCAGGTCGGCGTCGGTCCACGTGGCGCCGCCGTCGGTGCTCACCTCGACGCGGACGATCTCGCCCTGCCCCGACCACGCCCGGCCTTCGAGTGTCGCCGGTCCCGGGGGGAGGTGGCGTTCGCGGGGGAGGAACGACGGGTAGCCGGGCGGGGCCATGAGGCTTCGGACCTGGATGCGTTCCACGGGGATACCGGGGTCGCCCTCGGACGTCTTCCACCGGTAGCCGGTGCGGTTCTGATAGCCGTCGAACGGTGCGTCGAGCACGCGGATCCGCGTGAGCCATTTCACCGACGTCATCCCGTACCACCCCGGAACGACGAGCCGCAGAGGGAAGCCGTGTTGGGGCGGCAAGGGAGCGCCGTTCATCTCGGTGGCCAACAGGAGGTCGGGGCGCAAAGCCTCACCGAGGGAGAGCCCGCGTTCGTAGTCCTGCTCCTCGTCGCCCTCGAGACCGTGGTCGAGACCGGCGAAGGCCACGGCGACGGCTCCCGGCCGCAAGCCGGCCTCCTCCAGGAGCGGCGCGAGCGGGGTGCCCGACCACCGCGCGGTGCCGATCGCGCCGTCCAGCCAGGGTTGTGAGACCGGCCGCGGATCCAGCAGGGCGCGGCCGTTGCCGGCGCACTCGAGCGTGACCGTCGCCTCGACCTGAGGACGGGCGGCGATGTCGGCCAGCGTCAGCTCCATCGGATGGTCGACGTGACCCTCGACGCGCAGCCGGAAGGTCTCGGCCTTGACCATCGGGATGTCGTAGTGGACCAAGACGTAGTGCAGGCCGACCGGGGTGAGGTCGTAGCGGAGGGCCTCCAACGGCATCGCGTGGTTCCGAGCCGCGAGGGCGAGTTCGTCGAGGGAAACGGTCCGGTCCACCTCAGGAGCAGACCATCGCTCGACCCTCGTGGCAACCGGCTGGCGATCCTCGTTAAGGATTCGGTCCTCCCGCCCCCTGTACGTGTGACGTGGAGGACGACCAGGATGACGGAGTGGGGGAGTCATCCGCTGGGACCGGTCACGATCTGGAGGCGGTTTATCTTGCTCAAGGAGCGAAGCTATGGCGGTCCCTGGTCCTGTTCGGCGGTGACCGTGAGATCGCAAGCGAGGCGGTGGCCGAGGCCTTCGCGCAGGCGCTCGGTCGGGAGAACAAGCTCAAGGATCCCACGGCGTGGGTGTGGCGAGCCGCATTCAAGATCGCAGCAGGCGAACTCAAAGCGCGGAGAAGGTTCAGCCCGCACATGAGTGACATCGCGGTCATCGAGGCGCCGGAGGACCTCCTGGATCTTCAAGCCGCACTCTCGCGTCTCACGCCTCATCAGCGTGAAGCCGTCGTCTTGGCGGACTACGCCGGGTACACCCACGCTGACATCGCCGAGATCATCGGGTCGACCGCCGGCGCGGTCGCTGTGCACGTTCACCGAGGTCGCCGCCGGCTGCGAACCCTGCTGGAGATCCGGGATGGATGAACTCCGCGATCAGCTGAAGTTGGTAGACGGCCTGCCCGCTCCGGATCTGTGGCCGGAGGCGCTCATCAGGGCGGGTGTCCGCGCAGGCGCAGCCGCAGCCGCATCCGCCCGGAGGCCCGAGCGCCACCGCGGCGGGGACCGAGGGTGGCGGAAGATAGTGACGATCGCCGCCTCCTTCGCGGTCTTCGCCGCCGCGGCGTCATTCGTCTGGGTGGCGCTCACCCTCAGCGGACCGGCGCCCCAGGACGACACGACCCTTACACCTCCCTCCGCGACCATCTTCGATCTGGCCTCGGTACCCGAGGGATGGACGGAGTTGCCGTACGCGCCACCCGAGGCCAGGGGCAACGCGGCCACAGCCTGGACCGGAGAGGAGCTGCTGGTCTTCGGCGGCTACGTCTACTCGGGATACAGCGACGAGGAGATGGCGGGCGACGGGTTCCGGTTCGATCCCGCGACGGGAGCTACGAGTCCGATGGCGGAGGCGCCGATCTCGGCGCGCGGCGGGGCGGCCTCTGCCTGGACCGGTACTGAACTGCTGGTCTGGGGCGGGACCGACGGCACGTACCGTGGGAACTCTCCGGGTCTGCTCGGGGACGGAGCGGCGTACGACCCTTCGACCGACACTTGGCGGCTGCTTCCACGTGCGCCCATCTCGCCGCGAGTTCCGCTGTCGGTCTGGACCGGCCGCGAGTTGATCGTGTGGGGCACAAGTACGAGGGTCGACGAGCGCCCGCGGGACGGAGCCGCGTATGACCCCGTGAGCGACGCGTGGCGCCCCATCGCCGAGGGGCCGATCGAACTCACCGATGCGACGGCGGTGTGGACGGATGAAGAGATGGTGGTCTTCGGAGCGGCGCTGCATGGGGGCAACTTCCCCGAGACGCCGACGGCGATAGGAGCCGCGTACGACCCCGGGGAAGATCGATGGCGGGCACTCCCGGCGTCGGACATGTCCCCGAACGCCAACCACGCGGCTTGGACGGGGGAAGAGCTCGTGGTCTGGGACTACGGCAGCACGGCCCAGGTCTACGACCCCTCGGCCGGCTCTTGGCGAAGGCTCCCTCGCGTCCCGGTAGACGACTGCGAGGGCGTGCCGAGTGGCATCGGAGGCTCCGAGATATTGTTCGGGCAGTTCTGCGGCGAGTACGTGGTCCTTCGCGACGAGACGTGGCACAACGTGACAAGGCCGGAGCTGCGATTCGCGGCGAACGTCTCGTTCTTCGTCGGTGACGTGATCGTGTCCTACGGGTACTCCTGGCAGGACTTCGGGCCCGGCGAACAGGTCCGCGCGTTCGCATACCGGCCGCCCCGGTCGTTCGGCTGTGGTGGGTTCGGGCTCATCCAGGGAGCGGAGCTGGCGCGGGCTGTGGCCGAAAGGCTTGCCCTGCTCCGATCGGACCGGCCTGAGGCGGATGTCCGCGAGGAGTTGGATCAGCTCCTTTCATCGGGCGGAGCGACGTCCTTCGCTGAGGATGGGCCTTTGGCTGGCAACAACTATCCCGTCGAGACGGTGGCTGTCGACGTGATCGAGGATGGCGCGTGGCGGGTCGTGATGCGCATGGGCATGTTCGCGGGTGGGGAGTTCGGGCAGCAGCTGATCCTCCGTCCGGGCACCAACCTGGCAGGCGAGGAGTGTCCGCTGGTCGTGGACGGGGCCGGCGGGTTCGACCTAGCCACTAGGTTCGTACCGGACTCCACCCGGGTAGGAGACCGATTCGCGTCTGCGCTGACGTTCCCAGATGGCAGCCGGGTAGAGGTTTCCTTCCCCGAAGGGCCTCTGCGGGTTCTCTACGAAGGCGTGAGCCCGCAGGTCTCCTACCTCTGGCTCGACGATCCCTCGCCGCGGTTCGCCATCTCGTTCCTCCACGGGTCGCGCGAGTCGGCCCTGCTGCTGCTGGAGCCAGAGGGCGATGAGCGCGTGCCGGCAGCCGGCGGTGGGTCCGCGGAGCTGGCGGCGGGGGCGGGCGGAACGGCCTGGTGGCTCGTCTACGAACTGCCGGACTGGGTGGTGTCAGTGCCGCTCGAGTCCAGGGATGACGCCGCGAACGTGGCGGCGGCCATCGCGGTCACGCAGGACGAACTGGGCTTCCCGGTGGTCCACGCATCGGGCCCGTTGGCTCTCTCCATTGAGTCAGGAGAGGGAGGTGGTCCCGTGCTCGGTTTCTCAGACGCCCAATCATCGAACGGCAGGGCGGACCTGTGGATCGAACCGTGCACGCCGGGTCCGCCTGAGCTCGATGAGGACTCGGGGCTCGCCTGTCTCGCGGAGGGAAGGCTGACGCTGTCCGTGAGCGGCTCGCGCAGGTTCGCCGCCGACATGCTCGATGGGTTCGTGGTGGAGTCGTTCACGCCGGCGGCTTGAGGCCCTAAGCGGGGATCCATCGTGACGGCCGTCACGATCTTGGCTCGAGCCCGGCCCTAGCGTCGCGGCCATGTCGATCCGAGAACGGTTGGACACACTCTCGCGCGGCGAGATCTCGGGGCTGGCGGTGGTCCTGCTCGCCATGTTGGGCGGCGCGGGGCTCTGGTACTCGCGATCCTTGCCGAGGCCGATCGAGGTTGCGGTCACGCCGTCGGCTACACCCGTCGCGGACCCCTCCGCCGTGGCATCCGCCTCGGCCGCGGCGCTCCCCTTGATCGTCGATGTCACCGGATGGGTCCGCGAGCCCGGTGTCTACGAGTTCGATCCTGGCGCCCGTGTCATCGATGCGGTGGATCGCGCCGGTGGCGCGCGTGACGGAGCGGACCTCACCCTCCTCAACCTCGCGGCATCGCTCACGGACGGCCAACAGATCCTCGTCCCGAAGGAAGGCCAGGCGGTGGCGGTCCCCGGGACCGTGCCCGGCTCGAGCGGCGGGTTGATCAACGTGAACACCGCGGATGCGACGGCTCTCGAGGCGCTGAACGGCGTGGGCGAGGTCTTGGCGGGCGCGATCGTCTCCTACCGGGACGAGCACGGTCCCTTCACGTCGATCGACCAGTTGGAGGAGGTGTCCGGGATCGGACCCTCGACCCTCGAGGAGATGCGCGACCAGGTCACGGTGTAGCGGTGGGCTCGTGGCTGGTCCCGGTCGCGACCGGGGCATGGTGGGCAGGCATCCTGTCCTGGTCCGTCCGGCCGGGTTGGCTCCGGCCGGTCGGGGCCGTGTGGTGGCTCGTGGCGGGTGCCTCGGGTCTCATCGCGGCGTGGTGGTTCGCTCCCCGGATCGTGACGGACGATCCCCTGGAGATGCTGACCGCCGCGCGTGCCCCGGCGGTCGCTGCCGTGCAAGCCCCGACGGTCGCGCCGTCAGGACGTCCTCTCGTCGCGATCGCGCTGATCGTCGCTGCGCTGGTCGCCGCAGGGGCCGGGTGGGCCGGACTGGCTGAGGCGCGGCGCGGGGATTCGCTCCTGGCCGGCCTCGCTCCCCGTCCCGTGCAGGTCATCGGCACGCTCCGCGAAGATCCCCGGCCGGGTGCCTACGGATGGCACGTGGTCATGGGTGCCTCCGAGGCTCGGTGGGACGGGGGTGCGGTCGCGCTGTCCGAGACCGTCTGGGTGGACGGTGATGACCCGCCCGATGACGTCGCTCGCGGTGACCTCGTCCAGGTGTCGGGGCGCCTGGAGGTGCCGGAGGACGCCGGGTTCCGGGATGCCCTGGCCGGCAAGGGAGCCGCCGTCGTCCTGCGAGCGGACACGGTGCAGCGCCTCGGCTCGTCCCCGAACGCATTCGTGCGTGCCACGCAGGCGACCCGCGACGTCGTCGGCGATGCCATCGAACGCGTCCTGCCGCCGCGCGAGGCAGGCCTCCTGCTCGGCCTGGCGTTGGGGGACGACGCCCATCTGGACCCCGCGACCGAGCGTGACTTCCAGGCCACCGGGCTGACGCACCTGCTCGTGGTCTCCGGCGGGAACGTCGCGATGCTCCTGCTACCGGTGCTGCTTCTGGGGCGCGCCCTGCGTCTGGCGCGGCTCGGAACGGCTCTCACGGGCGTCGCGGGTGTGGCCTTCATCGTGATCTTGACGGGGGCGGAACCATCGGTCCTTCGAGCCGGCACCATGTCGATGATCGCGCTCGTCGGTGTGCTGATGGCGAAGCCGAAGTCCACCGGCGTCATCCTGTCCGCCGCGGTGCTCGTGCTGCTGATCCTCGATCCGGGGCTCGCGGCCTCGGTCGGGTTCCAGTTGTCGACTGCTGCCACCGGCGGGCTCGTGGTGCTGGCCGCGCCCTTGGGTGAACGCCTGTCCGGGGTGCTCCCGCGTCCGGTCGCGCTGGCGTTCGGGACGACCTTGGCGGCGCAACTGGGCGTCACCCCCGTCCTGCTGTTCCACTTCGGCGACGTGCCCCTCGTGACGCTGCTGGCGAACGTCCTGGCGGCCCCCGCCGTCGCTCCCTCGCTGCTCCTGGGACTCATCGCCGCCGGCGCCTCCCTCGTGTGGATGCCGCTGGGGATGGCGCTCGGTGCCGTCGCCTTGGTCCCGATGCGTTTCCTCGAGACGGTCGCCAACGTCTTGGGCAAGGCGCCCGTGGCACACATCACCTCCCGCGGTGGGCCGCTCGTGCTGCTCGGCGGGGCCGCGATCGTGGCGGGCCTGGCTTACGCGCTGCGTCACGGCCACCGTCCACCCCGGTCGGTGATCGTGGTCGCGCTCGGCGTCCTGCCCGTCCTCACGTGGACCACGGCGCTCGCCCACGGACCGCCATCGACGCTCATGGTCCGGTTCCTCGATGTCGGTCAGGGCGATGCCGCCCTCATCACCAGTCCCGCCGGCGCGACGATCCTCATCGACGGCGGCCCCGACGAGGAGCAGGTCGCCCGCGAGTTGGCCGCGCTCGGCGTGAAACGCCTGGATCTCCTCGTGGCGAGCCACCCGCACGCCGACCACATCGTCGGGCTGCCCGCGGTGCTGGCGCGGATCCCCACGTCTTTGGTCATACAACCCGGGTGCCCGGACGATTCCTCGATCCAGGCCGACCTGGACGGGGCCATCGCGGACGAGGACGTTCCCGTGCAGAACCCCCGCGCCGGTGATGCGCTCACGGTCGGCGACGTCCGGATCGACGTCTTGTCGCCGGACCGATGCTGGGAGGCCACCGAGTCCGACCCCAACAACGACGCCTTCGTCCTGCGGGTCTCGCGCGGCGACGAGGTCGTCCTGGTCGCCTCCGAATGCGAAGAGCCGGCCCAAGGGTGGCTGCTCGAGGTCGCGGCCGATCTGCACGCCGACGTCTTGAAGGTGCCGCATCACGGGGCAGGGACCAGCCTGCCCGAGTTCTTCCACGCGGTCGCCGCGCCTGTCGCCGTGGTCTCGGTGGGGGAGAACGGCTACGGCCATCCCGTCCCCGCCACGATGGATCATCTGGTTCACGCCGGGTCTGCGGTCTGGCGCACCGATCAACACGGGACCGTGACCATCACGTTCCAGGGCGGTGATCCGGTCGTCACCGCTGAGCGCTAGCATCGGGGTCGTGACGAAGCCCACCCCCCGCGCGCCGGTCCTCCTGCTGTGGGGCGAGGATGGGTTCCTCCTGCGCGAAGCGGCTCTGCAGGCGCTCGGCGACCTCCGCCCGGTCGAGGTCGACGCTTCCGAGTGGGCGGGAGGCGAACTCCAGGATCTGGCGACGCCCTCGCTGTTCGGTGAGTCTCGCGCATTGCTCGTCACCGATGCCAAGGCGCTGAGCAAGGACGCGTTGGCGGACCTGGCGGCGTACCTGGCCGCCCCCGATCCCGCCGCCCCGTTGGTGCTCGCATGCACCGTGGCAGAGCGCGGCAAGGCACCCGCCGCCCTGGCGAAGATGGTCGAGGCGGTGGGGGAGGTGCGGCAGGTCCAGCTGGGCCGCAAGGACTTGGAACCGTGGCTGGTCGAGCGCGCGAAGCGGGGAGGCACCGACCTCACGCCACCTGCCGCCCGCACGCTCGTCGAGGTCTTGGGCGAGGACGCCGGGCAGTTGGCCTCAGCGGTCGAGCAACTCGCCTCCGCGTTCGCCGGGCAGAAGGTGACACCGGGGCAGGTCCATCAACAATTCCGCGGCCTCGGTGAGCAGAAGACGTGGGATCTCTGCGACCGAGCCTTCGGCAAGGACCTGCCGGGAGCGATCCGCAGCCTGCGGGCCATCGAGGAGGCCGGGGATGAGGCGCTCATGGTCCTGGGCGGTATCGCCAGCCGCCTGCGTGACCTGATCAAGGTGCGGGCGCTCCCGCCGCGGACACCGCCGGCCGTGGTGGCCAAGCAAGCGGGGCTCCGCTTCGAGTGGCAGGCTCGCCGCTATCAGCAGCAGGCGGCGAACTTCACCCTGGATGACCTCATCCGGATCCATGACGAGGTCACCGATGCGGACGGCGCGCTGAAATCCGGCGGCACGCCGGACGTGGTCATGCCGGCGCTGATCGTTTCCATCGCCGCCCCCTGAGACGACGAACCCCGCCTGATGGGCGGGGCACTGGTCGATCCGGCGACGGTCAGGCGGAGACGGCGTTCGCGGCCTTCGCCAGGCGGCTCTTCTTGCGAGCCACCGTCTTCTTGTGCATCGCGCCGTGGCTGACCGCCTTGTCGAGGTCGCGGGCTGCCTGTCGCTGCAAGGTCAGGGCGGCTTCGGCGTCGCCTGCAGCCACCGCGGTCTGGACCTTCTTCGTGGCGGTCTTCAAGGCGGACTTGGTCGCCATATGGCGCTGGCGCGCCTTCTCGTTCTGGAGGTTGCGCTTCTTCTGAGACTTGATGTTGGCCATGAGCGGGCGAGTCTACCAGCGGGTTCGCGGGTCCTCCCCGGGCCGGTGCCGTGGTAGGAAGGCGCGTGCGCCGCGTGCTGCTCGTCCTCCTGCTCGCCGGCTGCACGGGCGACCTCGCCGAGTCCATCCCCCGGCAGCGGACCGCCGACGGGAACGCCGGGGCACACCGCCGGCAGGGTCGACGTGGGCGGCTACGAACTCGCCTACGAGTGCCGGGGCGAGGGATCGCCCACCATCATCACCGAGGCCGGCTACGACTCCGCGGGCACGAGCACCTTCTCCGATCTGCTGGATCCGCTCGCGACCATCTCGCGGGTCTGCGCGTACGACCGCGCGGGCACGGGCGTGAGCGACGCCCGCCCGGACGCGGATGGGCTCACGGTGATGGACCAGGTCGCGGAACTCCACGCCCTGCTGGACGGCGCGGGGATCGCACCGTCGTACGTCCTGGTAGGCCACTCCTACGGCGGGTTCGTCTCGCGGCTGTTCGCGGCTGCCTACCCGGCTGAGACGGCAGGGCTGCTCCTCATCGAGTCCTCGCACGAGGA
>JBBDHX010000038.1:36584-76579 GCA_040880745.1 Actinomycetota bacterium | reverse complement strand
CGCTCTTCCGTTGTCCGGTATCGCTGCGTCGCCGTGCTGGGGTTCCCGGGCGAGGCGGTCCCCGCGCGGCGCGCCGAGGCCGTGTGCGAGGGAACCCTGATCACCGCGCCGCGCGGCCAGGAGGGGTTCGGCTATGACCCGATCTTCGTCCCGGCGGGCTGGGACTTCACCATGGCCGAACTCACGGACGAGCAGAAAGACCGGATCTCGCACCGAGGCAAAGCGTTCCGGGCATTGCGAGATCTCCTCGAGTCAGACTGACCTCCCCCGATACCCGGCTCAAGGTACGACCTTCGGCGGCCGACGTACCTCCCGTGGGGGAACGAGCGCAGCGGCGCGATCAGGGCAGGCAGGCCCACCTGGAGGGCTTCTTCGGAGGTATCTCGCCGGTGCTGGGGTTCACGCTGGGCTTGGCGTTCGTCGCGGTGGTCGGAACGGTCGACCACGCCACCGGTCGCACCATCTCTCTGGCGCCCTTGATGTTGATGCCGGTCCTGCTGGTGACGTGGAACGGCGGCCGGCTCCTCGGCATCGTGATGGCAGGCTTCGCCACGCTACCCACCCAACTCGCCGATGCCGGCACCGGACGGCTCCCGCTCCCGTCGTGGAACGCCTTCGTCTGGCTCTCGATGTTCGTGCTCGCGGCGTGGATGCTGGCGGCGTTGCAGGAAGCCATCTCGCGGCAGGGTGCCCGTTTGGGCCGGCTCCTTGCCGATGAAGCCGAGACCTCCACCGATCTCCGCGAGCAGAACGACCTGAAGGACACGCTGTTGCACGCGGTCTCGCACGACCTGAAGGGTCCGTTGGCAGGCGTGCTCGGGGCCATGCAGACGATCCGCCGCGCGGAGAAGCTCGGCCTCACCGAGGTGGAGATGCATGATCTGTACGGGGTCATCGAACAAGCGGGGGCGAAGGCTGCGCGGCTCGTGGATGACCTGCTGGACCTGGACCGTCTGGACAGGGGTCAGCTGAGCATCGAGCGCGAGCCCACCGACGTGGTGGGACTCGCCCGTCGTGCGGCGCTCGAGATCCCGGCGCTCTCCGGCCACCCCGTGCGTGTGGATGGACCCGATGTGCTCGCCGATGTCGACGGATCGAAGGTGGAACGGATCATCGACAACCTGCTCGGCAACGCGGCGCGGCACACCGCCCCGGGGACGCCCATCCAGGTGGAGGTCCGCCACGACCCCGATGGCCTCACGATGATCGTCGAGGACCAGGGTCCCGGCGTTCCCGATCTGATGAAGGAAGCCGTGTTCGAGGCCTTCCGCCAGGGCGACGCCGCTCGTGGCGGCGTCGGCATCGGTCTGTCGCTCGTACGCCGGTTCGCCGAACTGCACGGCGGCTCCGCCACGGTCGAGGACCGGCCCGGCGGTGGCGCTCGCTTCGTGGTTCGCCTCCCCGGCGTGGTCGGTCCGGCAGCTGCGCCCGCGCTCCGCGCTGTGTGACGCGGGGATCAGGCGCAGGCGACCCCTTCTCCGTCGTCGGTGAACGCAGGCTCTCCGGGCAGCGGCACCCACGCGAAGTCGTAGCTCTCGGGGTGCAGCGTCATCTGCAAGACCCCGAACGCCTTGTTCTGCGTCGCGCGCAGGTTCGCGGGCCGCGCGCCGGGTCCGTATGGGTACAGCGAGCGCCCACCGGTACCCACCGTGAACTGCCGCACGCCCGAGGAATCGAGGTTGCCGTCGCCGTCTTGGGGCGCCCAACGCTGGTAGATGTGGTTGTGACCGACGAGCAGGACGTCCACGCCGGCGCTATCCATCAGCCGCACCATATCGACGTAGGGCGCGGTTTCGGTGCCACCGTACTGCGTGGTCCCGTCGTCCTCGATCCACTTCTGGTACGGCCGCCAATCGAACCGGGGGTGATGTTGGAACGCCAGCGTGCACTCGGCGTCCGCGTTCTCGCGCAGGTCGGCCTGCAGCCAGTCGTAATGGGGCGTGCCCGGGCCACAGCCGGGCTGGTCGCCGCATATGTCGGAGTTGAGCGAGACGATGTGCCAGGACCCCAGGTCGAAGGAGTAGTAGCCGAGCGGTCCGTTCGCGAGGGCGCCGAAGTAGTCGTAGTAGCCCTGCGCGTCCGCCGTGCCGTACTCATGGTTGCCCGGCGCGGGAGCGGTGATCGGCTTCAGATGGCCGAACTGCACGTCCCACACCCGCCGGAACTCCCTGGGCGTCCCGTTGTTGTACTGCAGGTCGCCGAGCGCCAGGAACCGCGTGGGTTGCAGGCTCGTGATCAGGTCGGCGATCTCGTCCGAACGGCAGGCACCCTGGCCCGTGCCTTGCGAGAGCGATTGGCACGCGATATCGCCGACGGCGACGATCACCGGGTCGGCAGGGCGGCCACCGGCCGGCGCCGTCGAGGCGACGACGAGGGCGAGCGACGCAAGGGCCGCGGCGATCCCGGGGACACGGCGGGTCCGATCACGGCTGATCATGGGGGGCTCCTTCGATCCAAGGGATGCGTCGGGGGAGTCAACCACGGTGACGCCGACCGACGCAAGCGATGGGAGAGCGGTTCAGCGTGCCGCGAAGCGCATGTCCGTGAACGGCCAGTCGCTCGTGAGCCACTCGCTCACGGCGCGCCACAGCGGCGCATCCAGGTCCGCGTGCGAAGACCGGACCCATGAACGAACGTCCGCCGTGAGGTCCTCGCCGTGCAACGGGTAGATGTACACACACCCGATCACGTCCTTCGTCGCGGCGTCGAGCACCGTGTAGGTGAAGCCCTCGCGATCATGGTGATGGCGCGCATGCATGAGCATGTCCTCGAGGTTCTCCGCGAGCGTCATGGGCCTGGGCCAGGGATCGGGGTCGAGCGGATCGCCGAAACCGGGCGTGGCGTGGATGTGTTCGATGCTGGACATCCAGGCGGCGTGGTCTCGTTCGTTGTGCTGGGGTCCGAGTGGCTCGAGCAGGAACACTTCGCTCCGGAGCCCGAGGGGTGGCTGGAAGCCGTCGGGTACGAACACGGGTTCACCGTATCGAGCTGGACCGCCTGGACCCAGCGGGTCTAGGGTGGAAAGACCCACACAACAGGGGAGGTGATGCAGATGGGTCGTGTCACGGTTCGGAGCCTCGACAAGCCCGATGAGACCCGCTCGTTCCCCAACGGGGTCGCCGAGATGGTCACCATGGGCGAGACCATGGTCGGGAGGGCTCGGTTCGAGCCGGGCTGGCGGTGGTCCAACGACGTCAAGCCGATCGCGGGCACCGAACGATGCATGATCCTGCACAAGGGCTACGTCGTATCGGGATCGCTGGTCATCCAGGCCGAGGACGGCACCGAGACGACGATCGGCGCCGGTGACGGCTACGTGATCGAGCCCGGTCACGACGCCTGGGTCATGGGCGACGAGCCCTACGTCGGGGTCGACTTCGCGCAGGAGATGGCGAACTACGCCAAGCCTGAGTGAGGCGCTGATCGACGGTAGCGGGCGGCCGGGGACACCCGCCCGTGTCGTTCATCCGACCGTGATCGCAGCCCGCATCCCATAGGCGTAGTGGCTCGGGAGATGACATCCCAGGATCAACGTGGCGGGGGCGGGCGGGAACGTATACGTCGTCTCGCGCGTGGCGCCCGCGGGCACGGTCATCTCGCCGGGGCGAGGGGCGTGGAAGGACTCGGTGCCGCGCTCGTGCGCCCGTTGCACCGCTGCGTCTCCGATGATGAACTCGTGATCGATCGGGTCACCGTTGTGCACCACGAAACGCACGGTTTCTCCCGGTTCCACCGTGATCACGTCGGGCTCGAAATGCGAGTACCGCAGAAGGACCTCGACGGTGCGCACGCCGGTGTCCAGCACGCCGCCCCACACGGCACCGCCCCCCACGAGCAGGAGCAGGGCTACGGGCACCGACGCGCGGAGCCGGGTCGTATTCACGCGACCTGACGTCGCCGAGCGATCGCTCCGATGAAGAGCACGAGCGAGAACGCGAGGATCGAGAGCCACGCCACGGGGAGCAGGTCGGGGCCGATCGCGACGAGAGGCGCCTGGAATCCTGCGGCGACGGGGTCGGGCTGGCCGAACCCGCTCGCATCGACCGCCAGGTCGTTCGTGAGTTCACCCGCCTCCTCGTTCACCCGCACGTACGTGAGCCACATGTCGTCCTCGGGGAGCCATCGCATGCCCCGGTCCGAACGGAGGTCACGCAGCAGCGTCGACGACGCCTCCTCGCTCACCTCCTGGATGAGCCCGCGCTGATCGGGGTCGCCGTTCGACCGCACGGCCTGAGGAAGGGTGGCCGGACGCCGGTCGGTGAGCAGGTACACGTCGGCCTGGATGACCTGGGAGGCCTCGAGGCCGAGGCCGAGGATGCGCAGCGGCACCCACGGGTCGGGCGTCGGGATCACGACATGGATCGGTGTTCCTTGCCCCTCCTGGACGCCTTGGTCCGCGGCGCGCTCGATGTTGAACTTCGCTGCCATGAAGATCGGGCTCCGCTCGGCGTAGAAGTCGAGCATCTCGGGAGCGTCGGGCGGCAGGAAGAAGCCGTTCTCGCGCGCCCAGTTGCCGACGGCGGTGCCGCCACCCTCCAGGACCGTGATGTCGAGTGCGTCGATCTCGGCGGTCATGAGGACACGAGCCGAGGAAAGGGCAGCCCCCGCGGCGAAGAAAGACACATCCGCGACCGGTTGCGGCTGCGTCTCCAGGACCAGGCGTTGCAGGGTCCAGTCGCCGCCCTTCACGACCTTCGTGGGGACCCCGGGCAGCGGGACGATGGACCCGACCTCCCCGGCAGCCTTCCCGGTGAAGGTGAAGGAGGTCACGTAGTGCTCGATCCCGCGGTGGTAGGCGGCCAGGGTCGTCGTCCGGACCAGGTTCACGGTGCCGTTGGGGGCTACCAGCCCTCCGCACGCCAAGGCGGCGGTGGCAGGGACCAGGATGAGTGCTGCGGCGATGAGGCCGGCAGCGACGACGCGTGAGGCGCCCGGGAGCGTTCGCATGGATCTCCCCCTTTCGCGGAAACTCGGTCGACGGCGCGACCGGACGCTCCGGTTCCCGAGCGTCCGGAACCTCCATGCCGCCGGAGGCGGGGATCGTGACCGGAGGGAACCGCTCGCGTTCGAGACCCCGAAGGGCGAAGATACGCGGATGTCCACCTCGGCTCGGATGATCGTGGCGGCGTGCGCCGCCGCGCTCACGCTTGCTCCGGCGTTGGTCCAAGCCGCCGCGGGCGACCTCGACCCCTCGTTCGACGGCGACGGCAAGGTCGTCTTGGCGTTCGAGGACTTCCGCTTGCATGACCTGGCGACGGCGGATGATGCCAGCGTGATCGTGGCCGGGACGTCGACGCCCGGCACGGGGCCCGGCCGGTTCGGCGTCGCCCGGCTCACGCCTGCCGGCCTCCCCGACGCGGGGTTCGCCGCCGGTGGTCTGGCGACGGCGACGTTCAGCACCCTGTCGGTTTCGGCGACGGCGGTCGCGCTCGACGGGGACCGGGTCGTCGTGGTCGGGGAAGGGCGGACCGATGGAGGTCAGGCGCGGTTCGCTCTGGCCCGGTTCGAAGCAGATGGCGATGCCGATCCCACCTTCTTCGGCGTCGGGCGGCTCTGGACGAAGATCGACGTGGGTGGCCGGATCGCCTCGGACCACGCCCGCGACGTCGCCGTGCAGCCCGACGGGAAGATCGTCGTCGTCGGTTCGGCCGACGGCGCTCACCGCGCCGTGGTGCTCCGCTACCTGGAAGAGGGCGGGCTCGATGCCACGTTCTCCGGGAACGGCCTGGCGATCACGTCGCTGGGTGAGGGATCGATGCGCGCGGAGGCGGTGGTGATCGACGACGCCGGCCGGATCGTGCTCGCCGGCAGCGCCGGGAGCGACGTGTTCCTGGCGCGGTTCCTGCCGAACGGATCGCCCGACCTCGCCTTCGGCAGCGCCGGGCGCGTCAGGGTGGATCTGGGAGGTCGTGAGAGCGCCCTCGGGCTGGCGCTCGATGCCCGAGGGCGGCCCGTGGTCGTGGGACGACGAACGACGAACGCGGGGAGTTCGATGGTGGTCGCGCGATTCCGTCCCGCGGGGTCGCTGGATCCTCGGTTCGATGATGACGGGTGGCGGACCATCCGGGCGGGGACGGTCGGCATCGACGTGCTCGTCCAAGACGATGGCCGGCTGGTGCTTGGCGGGACGAACGGCAGATCGCGGTTCCTCCTGGCGCGGCTCTCGTCGTCGGGAGCGTTCGACACGTCGTTTGGGGGCGACGGCACGGTCACGACCGGGTTCGCGTGCTGCAGCGCCAAGGTAACGGCGCTGGCCCCTGGGCCCGACGGTTCGACGACCGCCGGGGGACCGGATGCGGTTGTGGCGCGCTACCTCGCCGCGTGAGGTTGGTCGGCTCCCGCAGGCTCACGGACCCGGTAGCGGCGGTCGAGGCAGGCGAGAGGCCGAACACATGGTGGAGTGGACCGGGACCAACATCTTGAAGACCCCCCGGCTCGCGCTCCGTACGTTCCGCCGCGACGACCTGCCGCACTACGCCGCCCTCAACGCCGACCCCCAAGTCGCCGGATGGCTGGGAGGACCGCTGACGCGGGAGCACTCCGATGCGATCGCGGAGTGGGCACAGGCGACGTACGAACGTGAAGGGATCGGTCTGCTCGCGGTCGAACGGCGTGAGGATGGCGTCTTCCTCGGGATGTGCGGCCTGCATCATCAGTCCTCCTATCCCGACGAGGTCGAGGTCGCCTGGCGACTCGCCTCTGAGCACTGGGGTCACGGGTACGCGACCGAAGCCGCGACGGCTTGGCTGGACCACGCCTTCGGCGCGATGGATCTACCGCGCGTCATCTCGATCGCGGATCGACCGAACGTGCGGAGCCTCGCGGTCATGGGCCGCCTCGGGATGGTCTTCGACCACGAGGCCGTGGTGCAGGACGAGGGCCAGGTGTTCCACGCCGTCGTCTACGCCATCACCGCGCAGCGGTGGCGCGAACGTTCCTCCCGTGACGGGTAGGATCTGCCGGCGCGGCCCCGTGACGGTGGGCCGAGAGGGGGTGCGCGGTGGAGCGTTCGGTGGAACTCGAGGAACTGGTCGCGGCATGGTTCGGGGCGGCGTCGGTGGGCGATGCGTCGCTCGTCGAGCGCTACGTATCCAGCGACGCCGGCGACCGGCTGATCGGCAGCGACCCGGACGAGTATCTCCGTGGTGGCGAGGCGGTCGCCGCCTTCCTGCGCGGCGAAGCGGAGCGTTTCTGCCGGCAACGCCACGTTCAGTAGGTCAGCCCACCGTCGTCCGCGGAAGTGCTCGAGAGAGCAGCAGCTGCCCATCCGGTACGGTGTGGCTCGATGAGCACGACCCAAGACCCGCCGCGCGCAGGTGCCTTCGGGCGCCGCGCGCCGGGCCGGCCCCAGACGCGGGACCTCGTGGCGGCGGCCGGCGGATCCGTCGATTTCGATCACGCCGTCGGGTATTACGACGAGACGAGAGGCCTCTCGCCCCAGGTCCAAGCAGATACCGCGCGCCTGCTCTACGGTGAACTACGAGGTGCCAACCGAGTGCTGGATGTCGGTGCGGGCACGGGACTCGTGACGGTGCCGCTTGCTCGGACGGGCGCATCGACGACCGGTATCGATCTGTCCGAAGGGATGCTGCAGCGGCTGGGTGCGAAAGCACTGGAGGAGGGGATGTCGATCCCCCTGGCGGTGGCGGACGCCACCGCGTTGCCCTTCGCCGACGACGCTTTCGATGGGCTGGTCATGCGACACGTGTTGCACCTGATACACGACTGGCGCGGGGCGTTGGCCGAGGCGGTCCGTGTCCTGCAGCCGGGAGGGACGCTCCTCGTCAGCATCACTGACTACACCGGGCTGTATCACACGCTGCAGGAGCGTTTCCTCGCGGCAGCAGGAGATCTCCCCATCGCGGTCGGGCTCCGCCCCGATGACCCCGAGAGCTTGGTGCGGGCGATGGTTCCGCATGGAGCGACCGGTCGCGTGCTCCCTGCTGTCCGCGGGCGCCGGACGCTCACGATCGCGGCGTTCCTGCGGAACATGGAGCGGGGTCTCTACACGTGGACCTGGGCCGCATCGCCGGCCACGCGCCGGCGTGCGGTCCGCAAGGTCGACCGCTGGGCCCGCCGCCATATCGGTCGTCTGGATCGACCCGTCGAGCCCGAGTTCGAGATCGAGTGGCGCGCCTTCCGACTCCCTATCTGAGGGACGCGGCCGGTACCTGCTTCTTCGGGTCGACGAACGGGATGGCAGCGGTCGTTCCGACCAGCGGACCGTGCTGTGACTCGACGTCGAGCTTGATCCCCGGCTCGGCCAGCGCGATAGGAACCCAGACGTAGCCGATGTTGCGTTCGAGCCGGGGTGACCAGACGGCGTCGGTGACCCGCCCGACCTCCTCCCCGTCGTGGAACACCGTCCAGAAGTCCGCGGGGTCGATGTCGAACCCACCGCCCTCGAACTCGATCCCGACCAGCTTCTGCGTGACGCCCTCGCGGCGGATCCGCTCGAGCGCCTCCTTGCCGATGTAGTCCTGCGGCTGCTCCTCGACCAGTCGCTCCAGCCCCGAGATCTGGAACGGGTTGTTCTCGATCGTCATGTCGGAGCCGTGGTTCATCATCCCGGCCTCCACCCGCTTGGCCATGCTCGGCGCCGCGACGCGGATCCCGAACTCCTCGCCGGCCTCGAGCACCGCCCTCCAGAGCGCGTCGCCCTGCGCGAATTCGAGGCAGTTGACCTCGAAGCCGGGCGCGGCGGTGAATCCGGTCCGGCTGATCACCACGGGCATGCCCTTGATCTCGAACCGCCCGCAGAAGTAGTACTTGAGGTCGTAGATCGACGGCCCCACCAGCTTGTCGAGCGTCTTCGCCGAGGCCGGACCTTGGACCTGCATCGGGTAGACATCGGGGTGGAAGACGTTCACGTCCAGGCCGAGGCCCGTGGCGACGCCAAGTGCGTAGAGCCCGGCGTCGGAGTCGGCGAGCTGCATCCACCACCGACCCTCGTCCACGTGCAGCAGCACCGGGTCGTTCACGATGCCGCCGTCGCGAGCGGTCACCAGCATGTACTTGGCTTGCCCCACCGCGCACTTCGTCAGGTCGCGGCAGGTGATCATGTCGATCAGGCGGTCGGCGTCGAGGCCGCTGACCTCGATGGTCCACTCGGCGCCGACGTCCCACACGACCACGCTCGAGAGCAGGTGCTCGTACTCCACGTTCGGGTCGTCGTAGTACCCGGGGAGCAGCGTGTGGTTGTAGACGTCGTAGGACTTGGCCCCGGCCCGCACCGTGGCCTCGAAGTAGGGGGACCGCCGGTACCACGGCCCCATGTACAGCTTGGTTTCGGTCGCGAAGCGCTCCTCACCCATCGGGTCCTCCATCTCGTTCGTGGAGGGCGACTGTAGCCCCGGGCGGTCGCGAACCGGTAGATCGACGGTTCGGGTGGCGCTGTGAAGGAGCCCCGCCTAGGCTTCGTTCCGATGGCCACCTGCTCGTCATGCGGCGCCGCCCTTCCGCCCGCGGCACAGTTCTGTCCGTCGTGCGCCGCGCCCGTGGGACCTGCGGAGCCTGCGGGCGAGCGGAAGCTGGCGACGGTGATCTTCGCCGACCTGGTCGGCTCGACCGCGCTCGCCGGTTCGCAGGACCCCGAGCGAACCCGCGCCGTCCTCGAGCGCTTCTACGACGCGATGTCGCAGGAGATCGAGTCGGCCGGCGGCACGGTGGAGAAGTTCGCGGGCGACGCCGTGATGGCTGCCTTCGGGGCCCCCATCTCGCTCGAGGATCACGCCGAGCGGGCGTTGCATGCGGTGCTGGCGATGCAACGGCGGCTCACCGACCTCTTCGGTGGGGCACTGGCTCTTCGGATCGGTGTCAACACGGGTGACGTCGTCGCGGGCAGACCCCGCGAGGGGAGTTCGTTCGTCTCCGGTGATGCCGTGAACGTCGCGGCACGGCTCGAACAGGGCGCAGACCCAGGCGAGATCCTCGTGGGGGAGCGCACGGTCGCGGCCGCGAAAGGGGCGTTCGAGTTCGCTGAACCGCGGACGGTCGAGGCGAAAGGCAAGCCGGACGGCGTCGCGTGCCGGCTGCTGCTACGCGCTCTCTCGCTCATGCGCCCGCGCGGGGTGGCCGGCCTGGGGCGGGCCTTCGTGGGCCGCGACGCCGAGATGGCCACGCTCGAGGGGCTCTACGAGGAGGTCGAGCGTTCGCGAGAGCCGCGCCTGGTGACGATCCTGGGGGACGCGGGCGTGGGCAAGACTCGCTTGATCAGAGAGTTCTGGGAACGGCTCGGCGCTCGATCGCCCGAACCGCTCCGACGCACCGGGCGGTGCCTGTCCTACGGGAAGGGCGTCGCGTACTGGCCGTTGGCGGAGGTGCTCAAGGAGCACCTCGGCGTCCTCGAATCGGACCCACCGTCGGTGGTGCGTGCACGTCTTGAGCCGCGGGACATCTTGGGGCTCACCCTCGGGATGGACGTGGCGCAGGATCTGCACCCGCTGGCCGCGCGGGATCGGTTCCAAGATTCGTGGGTCGACTTCTTGACGGAGATCGCCGGGGCCCGGACCACCGTGATGCTCATCGAGGACCTTCACTGGGGCGAGGAGCCCTTGCTCGACCTCCTGGAACGGATCCTGCGCGACGTGAAGGCCTCGCTGATGGTGATCGCGACCGCCAGGCCCGAGTTCGTGGAGCGCCGCCCCGGTTGGGGCGCGCGGGTCGCCGGCGCGGTGGTGGCGCTCGAGGCGCTCTCGCCCGACGACACCGCCGGCATGCTCGATGCGTTGATCGGCGGAGCGCTCCCAGGTGGGCTCGGCGAGGTCGTGATCCAGCGTGCGGAGGGGAACCCGTTCTTCGTCGAGGAACTGCTGGGGACGCTGCTCGACCGGGGGCTGCTCAGGAAGGAAGACGGGGCCTGGTCTCTCGCCGAGTTACCGCACGACTTCACGGTGCCGGACACGGTGCAGGCGGTGATCGCCTCGCGCATCGATCTCCTCGAGCCGGCCGAGAAGAGCGCCCTGCAGGCCGCGTCCGTGATCGGCCGGATCTTCTGGGCCGGTCCCGTCTACGACCTCGTCGGTGACGCTTCGCCCGATCTCGGGATCTTGGAGGAGCGCGACCTCATCCGCCGTCGCGCAGGGTCCACGCTCGTGGGCGATCGCGAGTACGCGATCAAGCATGCGCTGACGCGTGAGGTCGCGTACGCGAGCCTGACGAAGGCCTCGCGGGCGCGGATGCACGCGGGGTTCGCTCGCTGGCTGGAGCGAACCGCCGGCGCTGCGGACGAGTTCGCGTCGCTCTTCGCCCACCACCTGGCGATGGCGGTGGCGCCGGAGGACGCCGATCTGGCTTGGGCCGGTGACGAGGCCGCGCTCGACGAACTGCGGGCCGCCGCGCTCACGTGGCTGAGGCGTGCGGCCGAGCTCTCGGTCGGGCGGATGGAGATCGATGACGGACTCGAGCTGCTCCATCGAGCGCTCGAGCTGGAGACCGACCAGCGACGCCGCGCGGCGCTGTGGCGCGACATCGGTCGGGCCAATATCCTCAAGTACGACGGCGAGGCGTTCCGCGAGGCCATGGTGGAGGCGCTCGCTCTGGTCCACGATCGTGCGACCGAGGCGGATCTCTACGCCGAGCTCGGTTTCCAGGCGCGGCTGCGAGCCGGGATGTGGCTGCGACGGCTCGCAGGAGATCTGGTCGAGGGATGGATCGACCGCGCGCTCGAGGTCGCGGAGCCGGGGACGGTGGCTCGGGCGAAGGCGCTGATCGCTCGATCCTACGGCGAGCCTTCGGGCTCGGCCGACCTCGTCGAGGAGGCCTCGGCCATCGCCGAACGCCTCGAGGATGTCCAACTCCGCTCGTTCTGCATGGACGCTCGCTCGAACGAAGCGATGGCTCGTGGGGCCTACGAGGATGCGTTCGCGTGGGCGCGACGCCGGCAGGAGCTGGTGCCCGAGTTGTCAGACCCCGACGACATCGCGATGGTCTACGGCTATTCGACCGATCCCTACATCTACGCGGGGAGGTTCGAGGAAGTGGGAGCGCTTCGCGACGCGTTCGATGTGGTCGCCAGCACCCTCTCGCCTCACCACCGGCTGCACGCCGCAGCAGGGCGCGTCCGGGTCGCCGGACTGAGCGGTGGATGGGAGCTCGTTCGTGACCTGACGCCGCGGGCGGAAGGAGCCGTCGTGGCGAGCGCGGCGACGCCGTGTTTGCTGGGGCCCGTGGCGCTCCTCACGTGCGCCCTCGCCCACGTGCACCTCGGTGATGAGTCCGGATCTCACCGATTGGAGCAGCGGGCGGCCGCGCTCGGGTTCGAGGGATTCGGAGCGTGGCTCGTCCCCCTCGAGATCGACATCGCCGTCGCTCGGGGGGAACGAGGCGAGGTGGAACGGAGGCTGCAGGAGTGGTCCCCTGAAGGCCTCGATGACGTGGAGGGTCACATCACGAGGCTCGAAGCGCTGATGGCGCTCGATCGCCGGGGTGAGATCGAGGCGGAGGCCCCCCCGCTGGCCGAGCTGGGCGGCTACATCGCGCCGTTCGCTCTTCGCGCCCTCGGCTTCGCCAGGGGGGACCGGAGCCTCTTCGCGCAGGCGATCGACCGGTTCGAGGCGATGGGCATGGAGTGGCACGCCACCCAGACCCGGGGACTCGCCACCGGGTCGTAGGCCGGACGCCTCTTTACTCCGCGGACGTGAGGTTGGCGATCCGTGGTCGCCTTGCCCGGATGGTCACCACGGGAGTAGGGTCGGAAAAGGCCATCGAGGGGAGGCACGGATGCACCCGAACGAGAAGCTGCTGCGCGACGGCGATGAGGCGCAGGCCCGAGGGGACATGGAGGCGTTCATCGACTCCTTCACCGACGATGTGGTGATCCACATCACGGGGAAGAGTTCCTTCGCCGGCGTGCACAAGGGCAAGGACCAGTTCGTCGAGCTGTTCACGCGCTTCATGGAGCGCACGCCCGAGTACACCTTCGAGTCGCACGCGTACTTCGCGGATGACGAGCACGGCGTCACCCTGCAGCGTTCCCACTACAAGCGCGGGGACGAGACCTTGGACTCGAGTGACACGTTCGTGTGCCACTTCACCGACGGCAAGATCTCGGAGTTCTGGCTCCTCAGCGACGATCAGGCCGCCGTCGACGCCTTCCTCGGGTAGATCCGCGGAAGCGCCAGCAGCACGATGCGAAGGACGAGACCCTCCGCGCCTACGGCGAGGAAGTCATCCCGGCGATGGCCGCGACCCTG
Organism: Actinomycetota bacterium; assembly: GCA_040880745.1. Classification (GTDB taxonomy): domain Bacteria; phylum Actinomycetota; class UBA4738; order UBA4738; family HRBIN12; genus AC-51. The sequence goes on along the minus strand of JBBDHX010000038.1, from coordinate 63,386 downwards.
AGAGCGAAGACGTAGGAACGATCGATCCTCCGCGCCGCATCCGGACGCGTCTCGCGATCGCGGTCGCTGGATCGCGTGAAGAGAGCGCGAAGACGAGCACCCCGAGCACGGCGGCGCCGGTCCACCCCGCGTAGATCTGAGGCCAGCCGCCGGGGACGTCACCCAGCGGGAGCGGCCGCCATCGCGGCGGCACCGTCGAGGACGCGATCAGCAGGACGAACAGGGCCGGCGCCACGGCGACCCCGCCGGACCCGTGGGGCGAACGGCGTGCCGCGACGCCTGCGATCCCCAGACTCAGCCCGAAGACCCCGGCGGCCAGAGCGACGAGCGCGAGCGCCTCCTCGATCTCCTCGGTGCCCTGCCATCCGAGGAGCGCTGCCCAGAGGGCGACGGCGGGCGGCAGCGTCACGAGCAGCCGGAGGGCGCGCCGGCGCAGGAGTGACGTCGGTGAGGCGGCCATGACCTCGAACGCGGGATCGTCGAGCGCGAACCCGATCCCGCCCGCGAGCGCGATCGCCGCGACCTGCAGCGGGAGCGCCGACCCGTGGTCGTGGCGGACCGCGACGATCACCGTCGAGACGGACGCGGCGAGCACGATGGGGGAGAGCGTCGTCGAGCGCGCCGCGTATCGCAGGTGGTCGGTCCTCATCCGATCAGGCAGGCGCCGGGGCAGGCGCGTGCGAGCAGGACCGCGGCGGCGACGCCGACGATCCCGGCGACGATGACACCGGCGATGAGTACAGGCCTGGTCCGGGTCGATCTGGCGATCGCGCCGACGCCGAAGAGCGCCGCCAGCCCGACGACATACGCGAGATGCCACACCGCGAGCTCGACGGTGACCATGTCGGCGAACGGGGTGATCGCGTGCCAGGCCCGAGACTGCTCGCCCGGATGCACGACGAACATCGCGATCGCGACCAGCGGCACGACGAAGGGGTTGGGGAGCCACACGGCAACGGCGACACCGAAGGCCCCGAGGAGCACGACGATGCCCGTGAGCTCGGCCAGGTGCACCACCTGGACGGCGCTGAGCGACATCCCGCGGGTGGACGCGAACCCTGCGATGGCCGCGATGAGCACCCCCGTCACCGCCGCGGGCCACAGCGTCGCTGTGAGCAGGCCGCCTATCTTCGTCGCCGGTCCTGCCGGGAGCGAGGTGTGCTGCTCCTCGGTGTGTTCCCGCCGGTCGCGGAGCGCGGCGTGGTTCGCGCCCACCATCGTCATCATCGCGAGCATCCAGAAGCCCACCGCCACCGTCCAGCCGTCGTCGTCCCACGAGACCAGCGGCTGCGTAAGGGTGGCACGCAGGAAGATGGCGCTCCCGATCCCCACGAACGCGATGCCCGCCAGGAAGTACGGGTGCACGAGCAACTTGTGTCCCTCCACGCGGGCGAGTGCGGCGACCGCGCCGGGGGCCGGTGAGGGCCGGAGCGGCCCGCTCACGCCGCCGCTCCCTGTGTCTGTGCGGTGACGCCCGCCATCAGCAGATAGGCGTCGTCGATGTTCGCTTCCGCTATCGTCGCTCCGGCCGGCGGATCGCCGATGTGCCGGTGACGTCCGTCGCTCATCCGCCACGAGAGCACAGCCTGCTCGTTGCGGTCCTGCTCCACCCAGACGCGGCCCGTCGCGGTCTCGGCGAGCGCGGCGGGCGAGCCGTCGAACCGGATCCGCCCGCCGGCCAGCACGATGACCCGCTCGCACACCGCGGTGATGTCCTCGGTCTGATGCGTCGACAGCAGCACGGCCGGACGATGGGGGAGCTGCGAGACCAGTTCGCGGAACCGGAGCCGCTGTTCGGGATCGAGCCCCGCTGTCGGCTCGTCCAGCATGAGGACGTCGGCATCGCCGAGCAAGGCCTGGGCGAGCGCGAGCCGCCGCCGCATCCCGCCGGACAATCCCTTGACCTTGCGATGTGCAACGTCTTCGAGTCCTACCGCTCCCAGGGCCCGTCGAACCGCGTCGTGCCTGGCGCTGCGGTCCTTCATCTCCTTGAGGATGGCCACATAGTCGACGAACTCGAACGCCGTGAACTGCTGGTAGAAGCCGGGCTCCTGCGGCATGTACCCGAGCCGGCGACGGACCTCGACACGTTCATGGGCTCGCGCGAGATCGTGTCCCAGGAGCCGGACGCTCCCCTCGTCGGGAGCCAACACGGTCGCCACGATCCTCATGAGCGTGGTCTTCCCTGCCCCGTTCGGACCGAGCAGGCCGGTGATGCCGGGCCCTGCGCTGAGCGTCACATGGTCGAGCGCCCGGACCCCGCCGTACCGCTTCGATACCTCCGTCAACTCTATGGGCCATGGTTCCATGTCCTGGGCTCCTCTCACAGATGGGCGGGACGTTCGAACGCGTCACGCCGGCCGACGAGGGCGATCAGCGACCCCACGGCGACGACGGCGGAGACGAGTTGTGCGGTGGGTCCGAAAGCAGCGAGCGGTGCACTCGCCACCCGCTCGAGGACGATGACGCCCGCGACCCATCCGATGCCGACGATGGTCGCGGCATGTATCACGGACGTCGTCACGGTCGACAGGACGAGGGTGAGCACCGTGAGGGCGAGCGACGGCACGAGCCATCCCGCGGCGCTCCACCCCAGCGCGGGCGACGCGATCGTCGCCAGGCCCGCGAGCGCCGCCGACGTCGCGAGGACGCCGGCCGCCCTGATCAACATCAGGCGGAAAGCGCCGGTCGGCGACGCCACGCCGATCTCCCACGCGGGATCGACGGGCCCGCCGAACGCCGCGGCCACACCCGCCAACGGGATCAGCGGAGCGAGCATCAAGAACGGCAGCGGCGTCTCGCCCGCGGCGCTCGACACGATCGCCGCGAACGCGAGGCACGCGGTGATCCCGATCAACCACGCGGAACGGAGGGAAGGCGTGACGACGAGGAGCCGCGCGGTATGCGCCGGCACCCCGAGCCGGATGAGTGCTCGCTCGATCATCCCCACTCGTGGACGGTCGATCGACTCGCGGATCCCGCTCCAGATCCGCGCCTGGCCCTCGACCTCGACACGGGTGGAGATCGCTGCCCGGCACGACGCGCAGGCCAGGAGATGCGCCTCGAGCGAGAACGCCGAGGCATCGTCGATCCGCCCCAGGATGTACGCCTCGATGGTGTCCTCGTGGACGTGCCAGCTCATGCCAGTGCCTCCCGAAGCTCTCGCCGGGCCCTCATGAGCCTGGTCTTCACGGTTCCCTGCGGGATCTGCAGGAGGTGCCCCGCCTCCCGGGTGGTGAGGCCGTCCAGGATGGTGGCCTGGATGACGGCGCGCAGTTCGGGGGAGAGCCGGTCCATCGCCGTCGCCAGGTCGCCGTGCTCCACGCCGAGGAGGACCACTTCCTCCGCCGACGGCTCCGGGTCGGGCCGATCGCCGCGGATCGAGAGCACCCGGTGCCGCCGGAGACGGTCGATGAGCCGTCGGATCCCGATCCCCCAGATCCACGCCGCCACCTCACCTTGGCCGCGGTACCGGCCGGCACCGCGCCACACCGCGAGGAAGGTGTCCTGCACGACCTCCTCGACGATGGCGGGGTCGGCGCATCGGCGCGAGAGGCGCAGGACGAGCCACGGGGCATGCCGCTCGTACAGCTCTCGGAGCGCGCGGGCATCCCCATCGCAAAGAGCGGCGATGAGGTCCTCATCCGTCGCCTCGCGATCGCTCAGGTCTCTCACGTCTGGATTGTCGCTCCCACGCCGCCGAACGGTTCTCGATCCGGGCAGGCTCGCCTCGATAGGGTGGGGATATGCAGTCCCTGGAGGCCACGCTCGACGCGGTAGCGGTTCGCACGCGGTTCTCGGGCGTCGTGCGCGTCGCTGGTCCCGGAAGTATCGAACTGGCGAAACCCTACGGGTTGGCCGATCGCGCCCACGGGATACTCAACACGATCGACACGCGGTTCTCCTTGGCGAGCGGCTCCAAAGCCATGACCGCGCTCGCGGTCGTGAGCCTGATCGAGGACGGCTCGCTCGAGCTCTCGACGACCGTTCGCTCGGTGCTCGGCGGCGACCTGCCCCTCATCGACGATGGCGTGACGATCGAGCACCTGCTGGCGCACCGGTCCGGCATCGGTGACTACCTCGACGAGGACGCCGGTCACGCGATCATCGACCACGTGATGCCGATCCCCGTCCACGAACTCGCCTCGACCGAGGACTTCCTGGCGGTGCTCGACGGTCATGCCACGGTCTCCCCGCCCGGCGATCGGTTCGCCTACTGCAACGGCGGCTACGTCGTGCTCGCGCTGATCGCGGAGCGGATCAGCGGTGCGGCGTTCAACCAGCTCGTGCGACTGCGCGTCTGCGAACCGGCGGGGATGGGCGACACGGCGTTCCTACGCTCCGACGAGCTCCCGGGGGACGCGGCGATCGGGTACCTCACCGACGATGACGCCAGGACCAACGTCCTCCACCTGCCTGTGCTCGGGAGCGGGGACGGCGGGATCTACTCGACCGTGGCGGATATCAGCACGTTCTGGACCTCGTTCTCCTCGGGGCAGATCGTCTCGGATCGCTGGGTGGCGGAGATGGTGCGCCCACGGAGCGATGTGCCGCAAGGGTCGAGTCGCTACGGCCTCGGTTTCTGGCTCCGCGCCACGAGCGACGCCGTGATGCTCGAGGGCTACGACGCCGGCGTCTCGTTCCGCAGCGTGCACCACGCCTCCTCGGCCATCACGCACACGGTGATCTCGAACACCTCCGAGGGAGCGTGGGCGATCACCCGTCTGCTCGACGAACGGCTCGGGACCTGAGGTGGGGGTCTCCCCGCCACCGCCCGCGCTCGACATCGTCGCCAGGCTCCGGGCCGCAGGGTGTGTCTTCGCTGAGGAGGAGGCGCGGTTGCTCATCTCCGCGGCCGCAGCGCCGGCCGAACTCTCGGCCATGGTCGAACGGCGGGTCGCCGGTCATCCTCTCGAGCACGTCCTGGGTTGGGCGGAGTTCTGCGGCATGCGGATCGCGGTCGACCCGGGGGTCTTCGTGCCGCGCCGACGCACCGAGTTCCTCGTCCGCCAGGCCGTCGCCCTCGCTCGGCCCGGAGCCGTCGTCGTCGACCTGTGCTGCGGCTCAGGTGCGGTGGGCGTCGCAGTCAGCGCGCTCGTTGAGCGGGTCGAGTTGCACGCCGTCGACGTCGATCCCGACGCGGTGCGATGCGCTCGCCGCAACGTCGTCCCGGCCCGTGGTCGTGTGTACGAGGGTGACCTCGACGAGCCGCTGCCCGCTTCGTTGCGGGGCCGCGTCGATCTCCTCGTCGCCAACGCCCCTTACGTCCCAACGACGGAGGTCGACTTTCTCCCGACGGAAGCCCGCTCGCATGAACGGCGCGTGGCGCTCGACGGTGGTGCCGACGGTCTCGACGTGCAGCAGCGAGTGATCGCCAGGGCGCCACGGTGGCTGGCGCCGGACGGGCACATCCTGGTCGAGACGAGTGAGCCGCAGGCGCCACGGACCGCCGAGATCTTCTCCCGTAACGGACTGACGCCGAGGGTGGTCCGTTCCGAGGAGCTGAGCGCCACCGTCGTCATCGGCGTCAGCGCGGTATCGACAAGATCAGCCACCGCCCGTGGCGGGGTCCTCAACCTCGGTCCGGGCTCCAGATGAATGGGGTCGTCGTCGTGACCGCGATGAAGCCCAGCCGCTGGAGGATGGGGCTGCTCTTCGATGATGCGTCCACCTGCAGAAAGCGGAACCCGCGCTCCGCGGCGAGGTTGGCTCGGTACGTGACGAGCGCGCGGTAGATGCCGCGGCGGCGCCACGCGGGGAGCGTGCCGCCACCCCAGAGCGTCGCGAAGTCCGTCCTCGATACGAAGCGGACCCATCCGGCGCAGACGAACTCGCCGTTCGACTCGGCGACGACGATGGTGATCGCGTCTGGGTCGGCGACGTGCTCGGCCTGCAGGCTGTCGGCCAGCCAACCGGTCCGGCCGTCGTTCCAGATCGCGTCCTCCATGACGCCGATCCGTTCGAGATCGGCCCGATCGCTCACCTCTCGTATCGAGACGCCGTCGGGCAGGACCGCATCGCCCGTGATCTGCGCCACCGGTGCGATCACGACCGTCTCCAGATCCTCGAGCGCGAAGCCATGCGCCATCAGCCGCTCGCTCAGGTCCGTAGGCCGATCGTGCCCATGCAGCTTCCACTCGAACGACTCGCCGCGATCGGCGAACACCCGCACTTGGCGCGCGATCAGCTCGTCGAGTTCGGCGCCCTCGATACCACCCAGGTCGCGATAGCCGATGAACCCACCACCGCCCAGCCCGGCGAAGCGCACCAGGGCCCGTCGCGCTCAACCTGCAGACCCTCCGGTAGTGGGTCAGGGACCTCGGCGCGCAGCTGCGCGTCGTAGCGAGCAAGCAGGTCGGCCGGATCGAGGTCGTTCACGCACCCGAATCTACGCGCTCGATCGTGAACGCTTCCGGGCCGCGCCCTCCCTCGGGTTCGTCGTGCGGCTAGGGCTTGATGTTCTGGTTCACGTGGAACACGTTGTCGGGGTCGTACGCCCGCTTGACTTCGACGAGCCGATCGTAGTTCGCGCCGTAGTTCGCCGGGACGCGGTCGTCGTCGTCCGCGTACATGAAGTTGACGTATCCGCCCGCCTCCGAGTGCGGTGCGACCGCATCCGAGTAGTCGCGCACCCACCGGCGGTTCGCTTCGTCTGCGGCGGGATCGTCCCACCCGGCCACGATGACCATGGACCAGTTCGCGTCGCGGTGCCCGAATGCCGTCGCATCGGGGGCGACCCGGTGGCACGCGCCGTCGATCGGGTACATGTGCATCGTCGAACTCACGGTCGGGGCCTTCGGTCCGTGCTCCATGTGCGCGGCGATGGCCCCGTCCGTGATGTTCTTCACGAAGTTGCCCTTCCAGTACTGTCGCAATCCCTTCGGGTACAGGGCGTCGAAGGCCGCGTTGATCGCGGGGAAGGGGATGGGACCGACCATCTCCGCTTTCACCTCCGCGACTTCGTGGAACGCTTTGAACCGTGCCTCTCCTTCCGCGACGGGACCAGCCCAGCACGCGACGAGCAAGGCGAACATGTCCCCGTGGCGGTCTTCCGGGATGAACGGAAGCGGCGGTGCTATCTGGAAGGCGGGGAACACCCCCATCTCCTCGGGGGCATCCTGGATGTATTCGCGGTAGAAGCGCCAGATGTTCTCGGTCTCCCCGATCTCGAAGAACATCGGACCCCAGTAGACGTCCTTCACCGGATGGAGGCGGTACTTGAGCGACGTGCAGACGCCGAAGTTGCCGCCCCCGCCCCGGAGCGCCCAGAACAGGTCGGCGTTCTCGTCCTCGCTCGCGACCAGGAACCGACCGTCGGCTGTCACGACATCGGCCGAGATCAGGTTGTCGAGGGAGAGTCCGAACCCACGTGAGAGGTAGCCGATGCCGCCTCCAAGCGTCAACCCGGCGATGCCGGTGGTGGAGATGATGCCGCCCGGGGTCGCCAGGCCGAAGGCGTGTGTCGCGGCGTTGAAGTCGCCCCACGTCACGCCGGCGTCGGCGCGGGCCGTGGCGTCCGTCGGATCGACCCGCACGGTACGCATCCGGGAGAAGTCGATCACGACCCCTTCGTCCACGGTCCCGAAGCCCGGGGCGCTGTGCCCGCCACCTCGGATCGCGAGGTCGAGCTCGTTCTCGCGGGCGTAGTGGACTGTCGCGACGACGTCGCCGGCGTTCACCACGCGAACGACCGCGGCGGGACGCCGATCGATCATGCCGTTGAGGACCGAGCGAGCCTCGTCGTAGGTTTCGTCACCGGGAACGACCACCTCTCCCCGCACCTGCTCGCGGAGCTGGTCCAGCGTCATCGCAGCCATGCCGATCCTCCCCTCGCCCAACGAACCTCGACTCTAGCCCGGGAGGGAACCCCGACGCTAGCCCGACCGCCTCGGGTACTGCCCAACGGTCCGAGCGGATCCGTATGACTCGATGGCGATCGCCAGTTCGCCCGTCTGTGCCCGCCGGTGTCGCCCTGTCGTGAGCAGGACGTGCGCAGAGTCGACTGAGCGAGCCTTCTTCCGCGCAGTATGTTCCTCGTGGTGAGGACTGAGCTGCCGTCGGGGACGGTCACGTTCCTGTTCACCGACATCGAGGGTTCGACCCTCCTGCTCCATGAGCTCGGCGCCGGGGGCTACGCGGATGCGCTCGCCGAGCACCGCCGCATCCTCCGCGATGCGTTCGCCGAGCAAGGCGGGGTCGAGGTGGACACGCAAGGAGACGCGTTCTTCGTGGCATTCCCGACGGCCCAAGGCGCGGTCGATGCGGCGCTGGGGGGCCTGGAGGCGCTGACCGCAGGCCCGATCCGGGTCCGCATCGGGATACACACCGGCGAACCGCTCCTCACCGCCGAGGGCTACGTTGGCGAGGACGTCCACCGGGGGGCCAGGATCGGCGCCGCGGGCCACGGCGGCCAGGTGCTGTTGTCGAACGAGACGCGCGCGCTGATCGACGCAGAGGTGACCGACCTGGGCGAGCACCGGCTCAAGGACTTCGGCGAGCCCGTGTGGATCTTCCAGCTGGGCACAGCCACGTTCCCGCCTCTCAAGTCGATCTCCAACACCAACCTGCCTCGCCCCGCGAGCTCGTTCGTCGGCCGCGAGCAGGAGGTCGCCGACGTGACAGCCCTGCTCACCGACGGCGCGCGGCTCGTCACACTCAGTGGCCCAGGAGGAACGGGCAAGACACGACTGGCGATCGAAGTCGCAGCCGACCTCGTCCCACGGTTCAGGAACGGCGTGTTCTGGGTCGGGCTCGCCACGCTCCGTGACCCTGCGCTGGTGATCGAGACGATCGCGACGACGCTCGGGGCCAAGGACGACCTGGCTCAGCACATCGGTGCCCGGGAGATGCTGCTGCTCCTGGACAACCTGGAGCAGGTCGTGGGATGCGCTCCAGAGCTCGCTGCCCTCCTCGAAGCCTGCTCGAACCTCCGACTGCTGGTCACCAGCCGCGCGCTGCTGCGGGTGCGAGGCGAGGTGGTGTTCCCGGTCCCGCCGATGGCGACCCCCGAGGCCGTCCAGCTCTTCTGCCAGCGTGCGAGGCTCGAGCCTGACGACGAGATCGCGGAGCTCTGCCGCCGGCTGGACGACCTGCCGCTCGCGGTCGAGCTCGCTGCCGCCCGCGCGAACGTCCTGCCCCCGGCGAAGATCCTGGAACGGCTTTCGCAGCGTCTGGACCTGCTCACGGGCGGCCGTGACGCCGATCCCCGCCAGCAGACCCTCCGGGCAACGATCGAGTGGAGCCACGACCTGCTGGACGAGGGCGAGCGGCGACCGTTCGCGCGCCTCGGGGTCTTCGGCGGGGGCTGCACCCTGGAGTCCGCGGAGGCGGTGGTCGACGCCGACCTCGACGCGCTCGGAGGGCTGGTCGACAAGAGCCTCGTGCGGCGCACGGGAGAGCGCTATTGGATGCTCGAGACGATCCGCGAGTACGCGATCGAGCGGCTCGACGCGTCCGCAGAAGCCCGCCACGTCCGCGACCGACACGCGGACCACTACCTCGCGCTGGCCGAGGAGGCGAAACCGTTCGTACGGGCGGCCGTACTGCGCGGTTCCGAAGGGGAGCCAGGCCAGTGGGTCGATCGACTCGAGGCGGAGGTCGACAACATGCGGTCGGCGCTCGATCATCTCGAGGCCATGGGACGCCTGCACGATGCCCTCCGGCTGGCGGGCGCCCTGCACGAGTTCTGGTACGCGACCGAACGGTATGCCGAGGGCGCGCAGCGCCTCGGCCATCTCCTTGACCTGCAGCCGGAGCCGACGCCCGCCCGTGGATCTGCCCTCTTCGGCTTGTGCGACTTCCAGATCTCGACCGGAGACTCCTCGCGCGCCCTCGTGACAGCCCAGGAGGCGCTCGAGATCTTCCGAGCGCTCGACGATCCCTTCTGGATAGCCGAGGGGCAGTGGGCCGTCGGTGTCTCGCTCTCGAGCGCCACGAGATTCGGGGAGGCGTTGCCTCACCTCGAGGAGGCGTTCGAGATCTTCCGCGAGCTCGGCGACGACGACAGCTTCCTCGGCGTGGGTTGGCCGATCGTCTGGTCGCTCGAGAGCTCGGGAGAACTGGAGCGCTCGTGGGACATCCGTCACGAACTCCTCGAGCGCGCACGGGCGAGCGGGAACGCCGTGGCCCAGATGCGGATGCTCGGCGGGCTCTCGATCAACGCCCTCGACCTCGGCAGGCCGACGTCCGAGGCGCTCGCGTTCGTCCACGAGCACCTCCCGTTCGCCCTGACCCAGGACCGGCAGACGGTCGGCATCGCGCTGAGCCGATGTGCGCATGTCCTGGCCCGAACGGCGAGCCCCGAGCCGGCGGCTCGGATCGTCGCGCGTGCTGACGCGCTCTTCGACGAGCTCGGGGTTCTCGAGACCTGGGTCGGATCGATGAACCAGGACACGCGTGAACAGGTCCGCGCGGCGCTCGGCGAGGACGCCTTCGTGAGAGCGGTCGAAGAGGGACTGGCGCTGACGCTCGACGAGGCGGTCGAGTTGGCGCTGTTCGAGACGGGCGAGCGCGCGTAGCGAGGGTGCGAGCGTGCAGACTCGAACGCCCTTCGGTTACCCGGATCCTACGGTCGCTCGACGAGAGCCTCCAGACGGCGGCGCATCAGCAGGTCGAGTTCGCTCGGATACTCCGATCCATATGCGCCGGCAAGGGGACGCCCTCGGCTACCGAAGAACGCAACGAGTTCGGACGCGGCCTGCGCCAACGCCTCGGCCTCGATCGTCACGAACGTCGACCGAAGCGACTCCAGCGCCACCGTTGATGCCTCGGTGTCGATCTTGAAGTACGGTTCGCCCCCAGCCTCGACGCCCTGCTCGATGCGGACGAGGTTCACGCAGTACCCGCGAAGCGCCTCGATCTCGCCCGCCGCCCACCACAGCTGTCCGCGACCGAGGGCCTTGATCACGTGCGACACGTCGTGCCAGAACCACGCCAAGATGCGGAGCTCGCTTGCGAGATCCCCCGAGAGTGGCGCCCGCATCGGGAGTTCGAGGTTCGTCAGAAGGCCGGTCCGATCAAGGAGCGTGAGGATCGACCCGACCTGCATCTCCTTGATCCGACCCTCGGCGATGAAGAACATCTCGGCATCCGTTCCGTCCGCGAGGATAACGAAGACCTCCGGAGGTTGGTGGCCCCGATCCTCGAGGAACAACGGCGTGCCAAGGTGTCCGACCATGGCGGCTCGATCCGCGAAGACATCGTCCGCGGCCTCATCGGTAGCGACGACGCAGAGGTCGACGTCGGAATACGGATCGGCTTCTCCCCGAGCGATCGAGCCCCCGACGAACGCGGCCACGACGCGGTTGTCGGCAGAACAGGCATCGGTGAAGCGAGCGATCAGCTGTTCGTGAGCCTGTGAGGGAGCTCTACTCGACGTGTCATCTTCCTCGGTCGCCCGAGAAGTCATCGTTCGTGGTCGGCGAACGTTGGAGCTCGTCCACGGGTGACTCACCCGTGGAGTCGGAGCCTGTTGACGTGGTCGCCGACGCACCGACCCTGCTCGAGGCCGAGCTCGATCGCGGGAAGGAAGTGGATCCCTCCGTAGAGTCGAGAGATCGCCGCCTCGTTGGCCGCGTCCCAGAACGAGTCGAACGAGCGAGGCGCGAGCCCCCGGTCGTCGTGCGTGTGGTCGGTGAAGCCAACCTCGCCGAACAGATCGGTCAGAACGGTTGCCGCCGCTCCTGACTGCACCGAGTGGCCCGAAGTGAACTCCGGGGGCGGCGAAGTGAGCTGTCAGCGATGAGGCGGTCGAACTCGCGTCCCGTGAGCTGAACGACGGGCTCAGCCGGTGACTGAGGGGGTCATGCGAGTATGCATTGACACATGCAGAGGCGCATGTCATCATCTCGGTCATGCCTAAGACGATCCAGATACGCGATCTCGACGACGACGTCTACGCCGAGCTGAGCAGACGCGCTGCGCTGGGCGGCGTCTCGGTGCCGGAGCTGCTGCGGTCCGAGGCGGCCCGACTGGCCGCTCGACCCTCGGTCGAGGAGTGGCTCGAACGAACCCGCCGGCGCCCCTCGCGGGTGACCCGGCCACAGATCCTCGAGGCGCTCGACGAGCTCCGGGGGGATTGGCCGGATGCTGATCGTTGACGCCTCGTGCCTGTACGAGGTGGTCGTCGATGCCCCGATGGCGGAAGAGGTGCGTGAGCGCCTGCGATCAGAGACCGAGCATGCCGCGCCCCACGTGATCGACGCCGAGGTGCTCGGCGTGATCCGGCGAGATCACATGCTCCACCGGCTCGATGCCACGGCAGCGTCCCAGGCGGTCGACGACCTCCGCGGATGGCCAGGCGTGCGGTACGGCCATCGTCCGTTGCTCGAACGAGCGTGGGAGCTTCGGGACGTCGTCCGGACCTGGGACGCACTGTACGTCGCGCTCGCCGAGGCATTCGAAGCCCCGCTGCTCACCCTCGACCGGCGTCTCGGGCGGGTACGCGGGCTCGCATGTGAAGTCCAGGTCATGGCTTGACCCACGATCGGCGGTCAGTCGACTCACCCTTGGACAAGCGGAGCGTGTTGACGTGGTCGCCGACGAACCGACCCTGCTCGAGGCCCAGCTCGATCGTCGGAAGGAAGTGGATACCTCCGTACAGACGAGAGATAGCCGCCTCGTTGGCCGCGTCCCAGGAACCTGTCAACCAAGCCGTCCGAGATCCGTCGAGACCCTGCTACGGCGGTCGTCCATGAACACCTGGATATCCGGGAACGCGGGATCACGCCTCCGGGCGCGTAGCGCGCAGCGACCCGCGTCGGATCTCGATCGCACCACGCCTCCGTGCAACTACGCGCGAGACCGCGCACCGCGGGTTCCGCGGCTGCCGGGCCGGGGGATCTGGTGCGAGCCTCGCAGTGCCTGCGGACCGTGCCGAGGAGCTCGCGGATGTTCACCGGCTTCGAGACGTAGCCGTCGAAGCCTACGTTGGCTTCACCGACCACACGCACGACGACCGGGGGCTCGCGCCTCGCTCGTTCGGCTCGTTCTTAGCTCGGCGATCCTGACCCGCTTCATGGCCACACGGAGCCATATCAGCCTGAAGGACCATCTGTCGCAGCACCTACGTGAGGTCGAGCGCGGCAACGAACTGGAGATCACCGATCGCGACCGCCCGTCATCGCCCGTATCGTCCCGGTGCGGCGTGCCGTTCCATCCCTCGTTCTCCGATCCCCGAGCCGGCCCTTCTCCGCGGTTCGGAGCGCGCGGCACGCTCCCGCTCGATAGGCGATCAGCTTGAGCGAGCTGCTGCTGGAGCGACAGCGGCGTTGAACGTCGACGTGGACTCTTCGGTCCTCCTGCGCGTCGTGCTCGGTGAGCCGGGTCGCCTGCGGATCTGGCCGCGGATCACGACCGCGGGTGTCGAGCGAACTCATCAGGCTCGAGTGCCTGGGCACGATCGATCGTGCTCGGCTTCGCCTGGGGCCTGACGACGAGCAGGTCGCGGACCGACGAGCCGCCGTGCTGGACGTGACGGAGGGTTTCACACCGGTGCCACTCGGCTCGTCGCGATCGTCGGTCCCGAGCAGCGCACCTAGGCGTCGTCGCAGGTGGGCGCTTCCCGGTTGTTGGCCGACGTCCCCGCGAGTCCGCGGATCGCGTCGATGAGCGACGCCGTCTGCGGGTCGGCTTCGAGTTCCCGATACACGGGTCGCGCCGCGCGCTGCCATGCCGCCATCTCGGCGCCGGAGGCGTTCACGATCTCGCCTCCCGACCCACAGAAGGGTCCAACGTCTTCGGTTGCCGCGCTCGCGGCGAGCGCCTACGCCTGCTCGGCCGCAGCTTCCAGGATCCGTGTCTGTTCATCGGTGAGGGACGCCCAGAGATCCTCACCAGCGAACAACGAGTTCACGCGTGGGAACAGGACGACATTGCCGGTCAGCACGGACCCTCTCGGCGCCATCCGGGCCGCCAACCCCAGGGAGATCTCGGTCCCCTGGATCTCGCCGTCCGCGATGGCCGCGTCCAACGCATCGCCAGCCAGGTCGTGCACGGGTTCGCCGCCGAGCGTCCGGACGAGGAGCTCGGTCGCCACCGACGGGACGAGCCTGATCCTCGCGCCTTCGAAGTCCTCGGGCGAGGTCATCGCCGACTCGTAGCCCATCGGATGCCGCAGCCCGTCGGGGTACAGGCCGAGCCCGACCACGCCGGTCCCTTCGAGACCGGCGAGCATCTCATCCGCCACCGGGCTCTCGAGGACGTCGCTCAGGACGTCTTGGTCCGTGATGAGGAAGGGGGCCTGCAAGGCCTGGAAGCTCCTGACCCCGAGCGTGTCCCATGCCCGTGCGCCGATCAACCCCAGATCGAGCTCGCCGTCTCGCACGAGTTCGACGACGCCCCGCTCGAAACCGTCGGGATCGCTCGAGTCGCCGCCCGCCGCCCACACGATCTCGACGTCCATGCTCCCACCCGACAGCTCTTCGACCGCGTCGGCGAAGCCCTCGACGACGGGCGTGTCGGGTAGGCCACGGGGATCACCCGTGCCCAGCCGCAAGACCACCGGGTCGGTCGTTGTGGTCGCGACGGAGCTCGGCTGCGTGGTCGTCGAGGTGCACGCGGCGACGAGCACCGCGCTCAACGAGAGGATGACGGCTCCGGCCTTGACGGTGGTCAACTCGTGCTCCCTTCCCCGCTCAGACGGCGAACTCGATCGAGCGCACGACCTCGTCGGCCACCGTGACCCGCTCGTCGTAGCCACGGCCCCAATCCAGGTACATGAGGGTCACCGCCTCACCCTCCACGTCGGGGAGCTCGGTGATCCGGTAGGTCACCCCTTTCGCCAGCGCGAAGACGTGGGGCTCCCCCGAGAGGGGGAAGAACAGCAAGCACGCCTGGGGGAACGGCCGAGCGCCCTCAGGGACGCACCCGGCGTCCCGCTGGACGCGCAGATCTGCCTGCCGGCCCGTGTAGCCGTCGATCTCGGTCTGGGACATCTCGCCGACGACCTCCATCCCCGCGTCGCCGACGAGCCAGTCGAGGATGCCCTCGGGGGCGGGGCGAAGGTTCCCAGGGTTGCCGGGTTCGCCCGGATCGCGTACGACCTCGTCGAGGTTGAGCAGGTAGAGCTCTGCATACGGAGGGCGGTCGAGCTGGCCGAAGACCACGAACCCCGGGACGTTGGCGGCCCCGTACCAGGGGGAGGTGGTCGTCAGCGTGATCCCAGGTTCCGTCTCGGCCGCGTAGGTCCCCGGATCCATGAGCGATTGCCCCTCGGGGATCGGCGCCGCCTCCTCGGTGGGGGAGGGCTGCGGGCTCGACGGCTCAGCGACCGCATCGGTCGTGCCTCCGTTCCCGGTGCACCCTGATCCGCTGAGGCCGATCGCGACGATCGCCAGCATCCGCACGAGCGTTCTGCCCATCCGAGGGCTCCTCTCTTCCGACGCCAACATGGATGCGCGACCGCGACCGGTTGTGAATCTAGATCTCGGACTTCACAGATGGAGCGTTCCGTGCATCCATGTAGGGCATGACCGAAGCCGACGAGCGGATCGAGCCCACCTCGAAGGGCGGGTGGACCGACGATGCGCTCGTCGACGGGTCACTCTCGGTCAGCTTCGAGGACTTCTTCGAGATCGAACACGGCCGCCTGTTCGGTGCACTCGTCCTCGTGACCGGCGATCGGCAGGAGGCCGAGGATGTCATGCAGGAAGCCTTCCTCCGGGTGTGGGAGCGCTGGCACCTGGTGCAGTCGCTCGCCTCGCCGACCGGCTACCTGTACCGGACGGCCATGAACGCGTTCCGGATGCGGCGGCGCAGGGCTGTGACCGCGAGCCGTCGGATGGCCCGACGGTTGCTGCCCAGCGACGATGTGGAGGCGGCGGAGGCGCGCTCGGACCTGGATCGGGGCCTCGCCACGCTCTCGGCTCGGCAGCGGTCCGCCATCGTGCTGACGGCGCTGCTCGGCTTCAGTTCGAGCGAGGCCGCGGCCGCGATGGGGGTGTCGCCGGCGAACGCCCGCAAGCTCGCGCAGCAGGGACGCGACGGGCTCCGGCGGGCACTGGGCTCAGATGTCCGGGGTGATGACCATGGATGACCTGCACGACATCCTCGACCGCGGGCAGCAGCTGCATCGCCCCCACCCCGGTGCGTTCGACCGGCTCGAGCGCCGGCGCCGGCGGAAGCAACGCACGAGGCGTCTGTCGGGCGCCGCGGTAGCGCTGCTCGTGAGCGGCGCCGCGGCCTGGATGCTGATCCCGCTCGGCGGTCTGGAACATCGGTCGGCGGCGCCGGTCATCGACGGGGCGACGGCGACCCGGCTCGGTGTCGCGTGGACGACAGGCATCGGCGACTCGCCGACCGCCCCGGTGGTCGCCGGCGATCTGGCGTTCGTCGGGACCGGGTCGGGTGTCCTCTACGCCATCGATGTCGGGAGCGGCCGTGTCGTCTGGGTCGGCCGGCTGCGGGGATCGATCGTCGCGCCCCCCGCGATCCATGGGGACGAGGTGGTCGTCCACACCACCTCCGGCACATTGGCGGCATTCGACGCGGGATGCGGCACGAGAGGCGCGACGTGCACCCCAGCGTGGACCGCCGACACCGGCGACGACGTCGGCGCCCCGCCGTCGGTCCTCGACGGCGTGGTCTACGTGAACGCCGGCGACGACCGGCTCGTCGCGTTCGAAGGCTGCTCATCGGGCCGGTGCGAACCCGCGTGGGTCGGACGAGTCCCGGCCGGTGGAGCGCCTCGGTGGCCGGCCGCACCCGCAGCCGTCGACGGATGGGTTTGGACCGTCCTCGGCGGCGACCCTGTGGTGTTCCCTGCGCGGTGCGACGAGGTCTGCCGGCCGGCGCAACGGCAGTTCGCGGGTGTCATGTCCGTCGGTCCGATCGTTGGGGACGAGCTCGTCGTGCTCGGATCGAACTCGGGTTACCTGTACGGGTTCCGCACCGATTGCGCGGATCGGTGCCGCGCCGTCTGGCGGGCCCGGGCGGACGCACCGACGGCGCCGGCCGTCGCCGGTGGCACCGTGTTCGTCTCGGGCGCTCCGGGCGGGGGGCTGGCGGCGGTCCCCGAAGACTGCCGTATGTCGGGCGCCCCGTGCCCCCCCAGCTGGGTGGGCGACATCGACGGCTCGCCGACCTCGCCGGTGGTCGTGTCGAACGGGGTGGTCTACATCGGCTCGAGCGACGGACATCTGCATGCTTTCCCGGCGATCTGTGACGAGACCTGCTCCGCGTCCACCGTCGTCAAGGTCGGTTCCTCGATCGGTGGGATCGGCGTGTGGGGCGGTCGGGCGATCCTCGTGACCTCGATCGATGGAACCATGCGCGCGATCACCGTCGGCGGTGTGGCGCCGACCACGACGTCGACGTAGCCGCCGGCCGCTGCGCTCCGCCGGTCGTGGCTCCGTGGGCGGAGTTCGCGAACGAAGAGCCAGATCTGGTGGCGTTCACTCGGGATCGCCTGGAGGGCGAAGACCCGTACTGGTCAGAGTGGGTGCGAGAGGGGAGACTCGAACTACCACGGCCTCTCGGCCACCGGATCCTAAGGTTGCTCGGGCTACGAACGAGATCCGGTTCTGCGTGTGACCTGTGTCGCCCGGTGTCGTCCTGTTTCCGCGGGTGTCGTCCTGTCGTGAGTAGGATGTGAGCAAGGGGTGGTTCGCTCGATTCCCTCCCGTTCGTCTCTGGCTTCCCGAGTACGTGCCTGCATACGATGGCCGCCAGGTAGTTCCACATCGGAAGAGGAACCTCGTGGCCCCAGATGCGATCCTTGGGCGAGAGGCTGAGCTCGCTACCATCGCCCGTTTCTTCGGCGATGTCGGGCAGGGTCCGCGTGCCCTCCTCATCGAGGGCGATGCGGGCATCGGCAAGACGACGATGTGGCGAGAGAGCGTCCGCCTGGCCCTGCGACGGGGGCGTGTCCTCATCTCGAGAGCGTCAGAAGCGGAAGCGCGACTCTCGTTCGCCGTGCTCGGTGACGTCCTCGTCCCAGCGCTGGACGAGGGTGGGCTCGAACGGCTTCCAGCTCGACAGCGCCGGTCGCTCGAGGCGGCGTTGCTGCTCGGAGAGCCGGCAGGTTCCCGTCCGGACTCGCGAGCCGTCGCCCTTGCCGTACTCGGGGTGCTGCGATCCCTAGCGGCCGAGGATCTGCTGACGCTCGCCATCGACGATGTGCAGTGGGTCGACGGCCCCTCGGCCCGGGCGCTCGCGTTCGCGTTGCGGCGCTTCGTGGACGAGCCCGTCACGGTCGTCGCCGCGAGGCGATCGGCGTCCGGCGCGCTCGATCCGCTGGACCTGGTCGCGTCGCTCCGGGACGGCGTGGATCGGCTCCCCATCGGTCCGATCGCTCCAGTTCCCCTCGGGCGGCTGGTTCGGAAGAGTCTCGGCAGGGACTTCTCGCCTCCGCTCGTGCGAAGGATCCACGAGGCTTCCGGTGGCAACCCGTTCTTCGCGCTCGAGATCGGACGTGTGTTGACGGACGGAGACGCGCTCCTGAGCCCGGGTGAGCCACTACCGGTGCCGGCGGACCTCCGCGACCTCCTGCGCCGGAGGCTAACGGCGCTTCCTCGATCCGCGCGCGACGCTCTGCTGCTCGCGGCATCGTCCGCTCACCCGACCGTCCCGCTCGTCGAGGGGGTCGAGGGAGGGTCCGCGGGGCTGGCCGAGGCGGAGAGCGCGGGGATCGTCGAGGTGCACGGCTCCGCGATCGAGTTCACGCACCCCCTTCTCGCGTCCACCGTCTACGAGACAGCGTCAGCGCGTGACCGACGCACCGCGCACGCTGCACTCGCGCCGGTGGTGAAGGACCCCGAGGAACGAGCGCGGCACCTCGCGCTGTGCGTTACCGGACCGAGCGAGGAGGTCGCGGTTGCTCTCAGCGAGGCTGCCATGCACGCCGAAGCGAGGGGGGCCCCGCTCGCCGCCGCCGAGCTCTACCAACTCGCAGCCGCGATCACCCCTCCCGAGGAGACCGAGCGAGCCAGCCGTCGACGTCTATCGTCGGCGGGGAACCTCTTCGCCGCCGGGGATGTGCGTGGCGCGCGCGAGCTCAACGAGCGGATGCTCGCCGAGCTCGGGCCAGGTCCTGCCCGAGCGCGCACCCTGTATGCGATCTCGTTCATGAGTTGGAACGATGTGCAGCGGGTGAGGGGGTTGCTCGAGCGGGCTCTCGAGGAGGTCGGCGAGGACCGCTATTTCCGAGCGCTGATCCTTGGGGATATGGCGTGGGTCGAGTTCGACGCGTGCGACCCCAGGTCGGCCATCCCGTGGGCGAACGCCGCCGTCGAGTTGGCGGACGAGGCGAACGAGCCCTTCGCGCTCCGTGAGGCCCTTTCGGTTCGGGCGTTGGCCGGGGCCGTCCTCGGTGACGACGTGGCCCACCTCCTCGAGCGAGGCATCTCGGAGGAGGGGGCGCTCGCCTATGGCGAGGTGCCGACCTCCAGGACCTGCCTCGGACAGCTCCGGCTGTGGGAAGGCGCGCTCGAGGCGGCCCGGGACACGCTCCAGGGGGAGCTCGACAGGTACCTCGATCAGGGTCACGAGGCGGCGACGTGGCAGGTCCGGGCGGAGCTCGCGGAGGTCGAATACCGGGCCGGGCGTTGGGGGCTCGCTGCCAGGCACGCCTTCGAGGCACACGAGATCGTGACCGAGGCGGGCTGGACCGATGTGCTGGGGCAAGTCATGCCCGTGAGGGTGACGATCGAGGCCGCGACCGGCAAGATTCGGGAAGCCCGCGCCGACGGCGTCGAGGCCCTCTCCGTCTGTGAGCGAATGGGCGACCGGTGGAACGAGATCAGAGCGCGCGCAGCCTTGGGCTTCCTCGAGCTGTCGCTCGGGGACGCTGCCGCGGCCCACCGCTGGCTGGCCCCGGCAACCGAGATCACGGAGCGGATGGACCTTCGGGAGCCGGGAGCCATCCCCTTCGTGCCCGACGAGGTCGAAGCTCTCGTCGGGCTCGGTGACGTGGAGTCCGCCGAACGGCTCACAGACCGGTTGGACGAGTGCGGGACAGCGTTGGGTCGCTCTTTGGCGCTCGCCACGGCCGCCCGCTGCCGCGGTCTGGTCGCTGCGGCGCGCGGCGATCTCGAGGGCGCCGAGGAGCATCTGCAGCGGTCCCTCCACGAGCACGCACTGACGCATCAACCGTTCGAGCTCGGGCGAACGCTCCTGGTGGCGGGCGCGGTGCGTCGACGTATGCGGAAGAAGCGAGGTGCTCGCGACCTCCTCGAGCGGGCGCTTACGACCTTCGATGGTTTGGGCGCGCCGGTGTGGTCGCAACGAGCCCAGCATGAGCTCGCCAGGATCGGAGGCCGGGCGCCCACCTCGACCGGACTCACCCCGACGGAGGCGCAGATCGCGCACCTCGTGGCGGAGGGACGGACGAACCGCGAGGTCGCCCAGGCGCTCTTCGTGAGCGTGCACACCGTCGAAGCCAACCTGAAGCGCATCTACCGGAAGTTGGATGTGCGCTCCAGGACCGAGCTCGCTCGAAAGCTCTGAAACGTACGGATATCCGGGATTCCCCCGGAGGGCACGCTCCCTAGGGTCTGGTCGTCGGTCCCCAAACGAAGGGAGAGATCCATGCGGAAGATGCTCGTGGCATCGGCGGCGCTCGTTGTCGCGCTGGCGGCGAGCCCACCCGTCGGCGCGGTGAGCGGCGACCTGGACGGGAACGCGCATCCGAACGTGGGCGTGATGCTCGTCCAGGACGCCGATGGCGAGATCTTCGAGTTCTGCGGCGGCGTGTTGATCTCGCCCGCGATCTTCCTTACCAACTACAACTGCCCCGGCGCCGTGGCCTTCGCGCAGTCGATCGGCGGCCGCGCGGTCATCACGTTCGAACCGGTCCTTCCCTGGCCCCCCGAGGGGCGGGAGTTCCTGACCGTCGAGGCGGGGTACATACACCCGGACGCGAACCCGAAGAACGGCTCCGACCTCTACGGGATCGCCGTACTCGCCAGGCCCGTGCGAGGGATCACGCCGGCCGAGCTCCCCACGCTGCAGCAGCTCGCCTCGGTCAAGAAGGGACAGACGCTCACCGTCGTCGGCTACGGCTCGAACGAACGGCGATCCGCGACGGCGACGATCGCGGCGATCGATCCCGGCACGATCGAGCTGTTGAACAACGCGAACGCGACCGGGCAGGGAGGCGTGTGTGGCGACGGGGGCGCCCCGTACTTCCTCGGGAACTCCAACGTCGTGGTCGCCGTGGCGGATGGCGAGACCGGAGCCGGGCGCTGCAGCTCGATCTCGTGGGCCTTCAGGAACGATATCGAGACGGCGCGGTCGTTCTTCGACGACTTCGTTGCGGTTCCTTGATGACCTGACGATTTGTGGAGGCGGGCGGAAGCGCGGCATCGCTGGGGCGACGCCGTGCTTCCGCTCGGAGTTGACCGGGCAACCGAGGCTTCCGCACGACGGTCTCGTGGTCAGAGGCGGTGCGAGAGGGGAGACTCGAACTCCCACGGCCTCTCGGCCACCGGATCCTAAGTCCGGCGCGTCTGCCAGTTCCGCCACTCTCGCGCAGATCGAGCCTACCGGCCGTGGCGCCGCGCCGCGGGACCGATCACCATGGGCGGATGCGCGTGCGTTCGGCCCTGTGGATCACGGTCGTCGCCCTGGTGCTCGCCGGGTGCCGGTCGGCAGTGCCTGTCAGCGTGCACGCGGCCGCCGAGACATCACCGAGCCCCTCGGCTGTGCCCTCGGTCTCGGCTGAGACCGAGGCACCGAGGCCGGTCCAAGTCGTCCGCACCTCGCAGGACATGTTCCTCGTCTACGCAGAGCCGGCGACCGGGGCTCCCGAGCAACTCGCGTCCACGAACGACTGGTTCCAGCCGCTCGCTCTCCCCGTCCTCGATCGCCGCCGTGTGGATGGGGAGCGCTGGTTCCGGGTCCGTCTGCCGATCAGGCCGAACGGGTCTACCGGCTGGCTGCGAGCCGACGATGTTCGCGTCCGCGCCCTCCACGAGCGCATCGTCGTCGACCTCTCGGAGCACGTGCTCCGGCGGATCCGCGACGGCGAGGTCGTGCAACGGTTCCGGATCGGGATCGGCACCCCGACGTATCCGACCACGCCGGGCCGCTTCTTCGTGTGGGCGCGCCTGCGTTTCGACCCACCGGGGGTCTACGGCGTCGGCGCCCTCGGCCTCTCGGGATTCTCCGACGTGATCACCGACTGGGCGGGAGGCGGCCGCATGGCGATCCACGGCACCGGCGACCCCACGAACCGAGGCCGCGACGTCTCACACGGGTGCGTGCGCGTGTACGACCCGCAGATGGCGAGGCTCACGGACGTCGCTCTGGGCACGCCAGTGTGGATCCGCCCGTAGCATGGGCGGCCGTGACGTCACCCCGGGGAGGTTCGGCATGAGCAGCGAGCAGGTCATACCCGCGCGCACCCAGGAGCTCCTCGGGCTCGTCGATCGCCACGCGGCGCACAACTACCACCCGCTCCCGGTGGTCATCTCGGAGGCGGACGGCGCATGGGTCACCGACGTCGAGGGCAACCGCTACCTGGACATGCTCGCCGCCTACTCGGCCATGAACTTCGGACATCGTCATCCCCGGCTCGTCGAGGCGGCGAAGGCGCAGCTTGATCGCGTGACGCTCACATCGCGCGCGTTCCACAACGACCTGTTCGGTCCGTTCTGCGAGGGACTCGCGGCACTCTGCGGCAAGGAGATGATCCTGGCGATGAACAGCGGCGCGGAGGCGGTGGAGACCGCGATCAAGACCGCGCGCCGTTGGGGGTACGACGTCAAGGGCGTGGCGCCCGGCCGCGCGAAGATCATCGTGGCCGGCGGCAACTTCCACGGCCGCACCGTGACGATCATCTCGTTCTCCGATGACCCCAGCGCGCAAGCCGGGTTCGGCCCGTTCACGCCGGGGTTCGTCTCGGTGCCGTTCGGCGACGCCGGCGCGCTCCGCGACGCGATCGACGACGATACCGTCGCGTTCCTGGTCGAGCCGATCCAGGGCGAGGCCGGCGTGGTGATCCCGCCCGATGGTTACCTGCGCGCGGTGCGCGAGATCTGCACCGAGCGGAACGTCTTACTGATGGCCGATGAGATCCAGTCGGGTCTGGGCCGCGCCGGCACGACGTTCGCGGTCGATCACGAGGGCGTCGTGCCCGACGTGTTCATCCTCGGGAAAGCGCTGGGTGGCGGGATCATGCCGCTCTCGGCGGTGGTGGCCGATGCCGACGTCTTGGGCGTCATCCGCCCGGGCGAGCACGGGTCGACGTTCGGTGGCAACCCGCTCGCATGCGCGGTGGGCCTCGAGGTCCTCGACATGCTCCGCAGCGGCGAGTATCAGGCGCGCTCGGCCGAACTGGGCGCGTGGTTGCTCGATGCGCTCAGCGACTCGGCGCTCCCGGGGGTCGCCGGTGTGCGCGGGCGAGGCCTGTGGATCGGGATCGACCTGCACCCCGACGCCAGTACCGCACGGGCGGCCTGCGAACGCCTGATGGAGCAAGGCATCCTGGCGAAGGACACCCACGAGACCACGATCCGGTTGGCGCCGCCGTTGGTGATCGAGCGCGACGACCTCGAGTGGGCGCTCGAGCGGATCGAGGGCGTGCTCGCGACCGCGGGCGGCTAAGCGCCTCTCGAGCGTCGGCGCGCGGGGGTATCGTCGGTCGATGGCACGGCTCAGCGCATCCGAACGCGCCAGGCTGCCCGACAGCGCTTTCGCATACGTCGACGCGCAGGGCCGCCGTCGTCTCCCCATCCACGACGAGGCACATGTCCGCAACGCCCTCGGGAGGTTCGAACGCGTCGCCTTCGAGGACGACGCAGCGCGCGAGCGGGCGCGAACCCGGCTACTGAAGGCCGCCAAGAAGCACGGGATCGTCCCGGTCGGTTTCATCACCGGGCAGTTCCGTTCCGAGCGCGCGGCCCGCAGCTCAGAACTGCGATGGCTCCCTACTGGCACCGTGACCATGCTGATGAGTGACATCGAGGGCTCGACGAAGATCCTGCGGCGGCTGGGCGATGGCTATCCGGCGGTGCTCAGCGAGGTCCGCAGGATCCACCGCCGGATCGTGCGCGATGCGGGAGGCCATGAGGTCGACGCTCGAGCCGACGAGTACTTCGCGTGTTTCGAGGAGGCGCCCGCGGCGATCGAGGCAGCCGCCGCCATCCAGCGTCGACTGGCGGAGCGGTCGTGGCCCGAGCGCTCGAAGGTTCGCGTGCGGATCGGGATCCACGGCGGACGGCCGTCGCTCACGGATGCCGGGTACGTAGGCTTGTCCGTGCACACCGTGGCCAGGATCTGCGCCGTGGGCCATGGTGGTCAGATCGTGGTGTCGTCGCGGACGAGGGCAGCGTGCGCCGGGGCGATGCCTGCCGGCGTCCGGCTGCGGAGCCTTGGCGCGCATCGGCTCTCCGGGCTCCCCGGCACACAGCGTCTCTACGAGCTACAGGCGAAGGGACTGGCGTCGGGCTTCCCCGCGCTTGGCACCTGACCCCTCGTCGCTACGGCCAGCGCGAGGCGACCAGCCCCACGGCGAGCGCGACCATCCCCACCCACAAGATCCGGAGGGCTGCTTCGGGTGCCGCGCGCAGCGTGGAGGCGTCGATCCCCTCGGCCGTGCCGTCGTGGAGGACGACCTCGCCGCTCACGCTTGCCACGTGACGCCGGAGCCGGCGCACGGGCGTGGACAGACGTCGCTGCGCCGCCGTGATCGCGGCGCACCCCACGCACACGATGAGGACCACGGGACCGATCCTCCCGGTCTGCGCGAAGGAACCGGCGAGCGCAGGGAAGCCGCCCCACATGCCGGCGAACCACATCTCGGAGTGGAAGCGGCCGCCGAACCACTCGAGGCCGTAAGCCGGCACCACGAACCCGCCGACGAGCATGAACGGTATGCCCCACCACGAGACGATCGAGCAGCCGTAGATCCCGAGTGCCAACGCGCCGGACAGCCCAGCCACGGCGAACCCGATCAGCACGCCCCGAGGGATGTGTGTGCCCAGCGGACGGCCGTGCAGTTCGTCCAGCGCGTGCGCGGCCACGCCGACCGCCAGGAAGAACGCGGCGAGCGAAAGGCCGAGCCGGCCGGGGTCGATGGTCGGGACCAGCGCGGCTCCGATCGCGACGTAGGAGAGATGCCAGAGCGTGTAGGGGACGTGCAGCAACGTCCAGTAGTCGCGCCACCCGCCGGGGCGGAGCGCGTAGAACGACGGCCGGACATCGCTCACGCGGCTCGCCGTCCCCAGATCACGACGCCGGCACCGAAGCTCATGCGCCGCACGGACACGGGGTCGACGCCGGCCTCGCGCCACATCCGCAGCTGCGTGTGGATGGGGAACCGGAGGTCGAAGGCCGAGATGCTCGGACCCAGGAACCTGCCGACCTCGTACCAGCCGTTCGATGCCGCGAGCCCGAGCGCCGGCATCGCGACCCTCGTGTAGAGCCACCACGGTGCGTACCACACGGTGTTGGGCGGCACGCCGAACTCGAGCGAGGCGATGATCCCGCCGGGCTTCACCGCCTCCACGAGGCCCCGCAGCGTGGCGGCCGGATCCTCCACGTAACGGAAGAGGTAGGTGAACGTCAGCGCGTCGAAGGTCGACGGTGCGAACGGCAGGCGCTCGGCGTGGGCCAGCACGAACGTGCTCCGGTGGCCGAGGCCGGCTCGGGCGACACGTTCCGCGCCCGTGCGCAGCATCGGCTCACTCTGATCGACGCAGACGACGGTCCGCTTCGAACCCGTGCGGAGCGCTTCGATCGCCACGGCGGCGGTGCCGGCCGCGACATCGAGCAGGAGGGCCGCGTCACCGGGGACGCGGGAAACCAGGAAGCGTCGCCAGCGAGGGTCTTGGCCGAACGACAGGAGCGCTCCCATCCGGTCGTAGGTGCGGGGCAGGGGTGCGAACAGGCGCCGGGCGTGCTGCGTTCGCTCGGTCGTCATCAGCCGGTCCCGGCGAGGATCCGGCGACCCGTGAGGCGCGCCGGGAACGTGTCCATCATGGGAGCCAACTCCCGGTTCGAGCCGTAGGTGAGCAAGGCCAGCATCGCCCCGTAGATCGGCAGGTGTCCGATCAACTCCTCCGAGCCCAGGAAGAACAAGGTGGCGTTGAACGGGATGCCGGCCGCGATCACGACCAGGAGCGGAGCCGTCCCGGAGATGATGAGCAGACCGAAGAGCAACTCCATCGCGCCGGCGATCCGGATGAAGTCGACGTCGCTCACCTGCAGCCCCAGCGTCTCGAGCAGGTTGAACGCGGGGTAGCGATCCAGGAACGCGAGCGCCAGATCCGGTCGGGCGAGCTTCTCGGTGAACGCGAGCAGGATGAGTGAGCCGCCCGTGAGTGCGCGCAGGGCCAGGGTGGCGGTGGACGCCTCCGCTGGATCGGTTCTCGCGGCGCCCCATCGATCCGAACCCGGTGGCGAGACGGCGAGGAACAGGGCGATCCCGAGCAGGTCCATCCGCTCCAGGATGGGCACCACCCCGTAGCCGAACATCCCGACCGGCCCTGCGACGACGACCGCGATGGCCGCGGCACGGATCCTGAACCCGCTGATCAGCCACACGCCGAGGGCTCCCTCCGCGATCGCGAGTGCGGATCCGAGCGGCGTCCGTGGCAGGTCGAGCGAGGGCACCAGGTAACTGCGGGTCGCGGCCTGTGCAAGGAGCGAGACCCCCGCGTGGATCGCCAGCAGACGTGGCACCCAGGGTGCGAGCCTGCCGAGCGGTGCGAGGAAGGGCAGTTCCGGCCGGGGGAGGCGCCGTCCGATGACGCGCCATACGAGCGCCGCCGCGATCGCCGCGGCGACGAGGAGCACGCTCGAGGTCTCCGCCGCGAACCCCCAGTCGAACGGGGGCCGCGCGTCGGTGAACCAGGCCTCGTGGGC
>JBBDHX010000038.1:12390-36574 GCA_040880745.1 Actinomycetota bacterium | reverse complement strand
ATGATCGAATCCATCGCCCACGAGGCTAGCGGCGTCATGCGCATCCCGGGCGCATCATCGCTTCACGTCGTCTTCATCACCGGGTCCGAGGCTATCTCCGTCAAGGAAGACACGGAGTCTGAACGATGAACGTGCGCGGGTCCAAGCTGGCGAAGTGGCCGCCTCTGGCCATCACGGCGGTCGCGGCGTTGCTCGTGGCCGTCCTCTTCCTCGCGCCGCTCCAGGGCCTGTTGCTGGTCGGCCTATGGCTCATCTGTCCACTGCTCATGATCGGGATGCATGCCTCGAGCCGTCACCATGGTCCACAGCACTGACGGCGCCCATCGAGCGCCCGAACACGGCCGTACGATGGACCCTCGGCGGGGCTGCATCTCGGTGACGCCACGACGATCGGAGGAGCGGGATGGGGAAGGCGACGATCCTGGTCGTCGACGACGAGCGCAAGATCCGAGACCTCGTCAGCTCCTACCTCGAGGCCGAGGGCTACTCGGTGCTGACCGCGGGAACGGGTCAGGGGGCTCTCGAGCTCGCGCTGCGTACGCATCCCGACGTGATCGTGCTGGACCTGATGTTGCCGGACCTATCCGGGGAGGAGGTCACGCGCTCGCTGCGCGAGACCTCCGACGTCCCGATCCTGATGCTCACGGCGAAGGCGACCGAGGACGACCGCGTGACGGGCCTGCGTCTGGGCGCCGACGACTACCTGGTGAAACCGTTCAGCCCGCGCGAGCTCGCCGCGCGCATCGAGGCGATCCTCAGGCGCACCAGGGGCGCTCACTCGGAGGGCGGCGCACTCTCCTTCGACGAAGGTCGCCTGATCGTCGATCGCGACGGGTGGCAAGTACACGTGAGCGGCGAGCTCGCACAGCTCACGCGGAGCGAGTTCGACCTGTTGCTCGCGCTGGCGTCTCGCCCAGGGCGCGTGTTCTCCCGGTACGAGCTCGTGACGCGCGTACAGGGCTACGACTACGAGGGCTACCAGCGCACGATCGACGCCCACGTGAAGAACCTTCGTCGCAAACTCGGCGACGACCCGCGGGCACCGACGTACGTCGTCACCGTGACCGGCGTCGGCTATAAGTTGGGGGTCACCGCCGATGGTTAGACGTTCGTTCGCCTTCCGTCTCACCGCGGCGTTCGTCGGCGTGGGGATAGCGTCGGCAGCGGTCGCGGCCCTCCTCGTGAACGCGGAGTTCGGCAGGCGGTTCGCGAACTACCTCGATGATCGCCAGCTCTCCCAGGAGCAGCAGGTCGCGGCCGCCCTGGCCGAGGCGTACGGACGGACGAGCGATTGGTCGACCGCGGACCTTTCTCCGGCCGGCGCGCTGATCGCGATGGAGGGTGGCACGCTCGAGGTCCGAGACCCGTCGGGCTCGACCGTGTGGGTGGCCGACGCGTCCACGACCGGGATCGATCCAGCGATACACCGAGCGATGATGGGTGCTGGGCCGCTCGGCCCCGAGCTGAGCCTCCCGATCGAGGTGCAGGGCAACGTCGTCGGGTACGCCGCGATGCGCCTGCCGGCCGGGGGCCTGCTCCCCCACGACGTCTCGTTCCGGGATGCGGTGAACCGTCTCCTCATCATCGGCGGCGTCGCCGCGGCCGCCGTCGCGCTGCTCCTGGGGCTGGTGCTGTCGAGGAGGGCCGTCGCTCCGGCCGGCGAGCTCACCGCAGCCGCGCGGGCCTTCGCCGGTGGCAACCGCACGACCCGGATCTCGTCCGGCCGTGACGACGAGTTCGGCGAGATGGCCGATGCCTTCGACGCGATGGCCGACACCGTCGATGAGGAGGATGAGCTCCGCAGGACGTTCGCGTCCGACGTGGCGCACGAGCTGCGGACCCCGCTCGCGATCCTGCGCACGAGCGTGGAGTCGATGCAGGACGGTGTCGTCGCTGCGGATGCCGGATCGATCGCCTCGCTCCACGAAGAGGTGCTCCGGATGTCGCGGCTCGTCGAGGACCTCGAGACGCTCGCGCAGGCAGACGCGGCGCGGTTCTCCCTCCGGCGGGAGCCATTGGACCTGGGCGCCGAGGTTCGAACGGTCGCAGCGGGGTTCCGCGATCGGTTCGCCGAGCGCGGGATCGACCTGCGAGACCCGATCGCCGACGCCCGCATCGAAGGGGACGCGGATCGGATCCGCCAGATAGTTGCGAACCTGCTCACGAACGCGCTGAAGTTCACCCCGCCCGGGGGCAGCGTGACCGTGTCGGTCACCGAACGCAGCGGAACGGCGGTCCTCGAAGTGTGGGACACCGGCCCGGGCATCCCGGCAGACGAGATCGACCTCGTCTTCGATCGGTTCTATCGGGGTCGCACGGTCAGGGCCGGAGGCTCCGGGATCGGGCTCGCCGTGGTTCGCGACCTCGCCCGTGCGCACGGCGGTGACGTGTCGGTGCAGAGCGAGCCGGCCGGGGGAAGCCGGTTCCGCGTCGTCCTTCCTTCCACATCGAGGTCGGGGGGATCCTTCACCACCCCTTCACACCCGGCGAGCACCGTAGGGGTCGAAGGAGGAGATCAGCGATGACGACGAAGATGCGGTGGCTGGTAGCGACGGCGGTGGTGACCGGCGTGATCTCGTTCAGCGTGGGGTTCGCAGCCGCGGGTGGTGAGGGATCCCGAGGCGTGGCCGGCGGGATGATGGGCGGTACCTCCGGGGGGATGATGGGCAGCGGGATGGTCTCGATGATGAACGGCGTCGACATGGAGGCCATGCATCAGCAGATGATGGCCGCGATGGCCGGGACGGTCCCCTCGGACATGCTCGCCCGTTGCAACGAACTT
The DNA here is from genome assembly GCA_040880745.1 of Actinomycetota bacterium. Taxonomy (GTDB): domain Bacteria; phylum Actinomycetota; class UBA4738; order UBA4738; family HRBIN12; genus AC-51. The sequence goes on along the minus strand of JBBDHX010000038.1, from coordinate 33,792 downwards.
CACGGCCAGATGAGGTCAGCTTCCGGCGCCACGGCCGCCGACGCCGGACATGCATCGCACCACGTGACCGCCGGCAGCACCGGCTGACCTTCGATGGGCGCATGCCGCGTCCACGCTCCCTTCACCGCACCTTCACACGAGCTACCGATGGTGAGCAGGTCATGGATGCAACGACGACGGAGATCACGCTCATCGAGAGCGCCGGGTGCCATCTGTGCGCGGACGCTCGGGCGGCGCTCGACGATATCGGTACGCGCTACCGGCTCGCGATCCGGAGCCTGGAGGCGAGCTCACCCGAAGGGGTCGAGCTCGTGGTCCGGCATCGACCCGCCCTCCAGCCGCTCGTCCTGGTGAACGGAGAGCCCTTCAGCGCCGGCCGGTTGCCCCGGCGCAAGCTCGAGCGGTACCTGTGCGGGCGAGGCGCGGAGGTCGCCTCGTGAACCTCCTCCTCGGCGGCGGGGCGCTGGCGGCGTTCTTCGCCGGCGCCGTGGCGCTGTTCAGTCCGTGCTGCATCGTGTTCCTGCTGCCCGCCTACCTCGCGTCGGCGGTCCAAGGGAGACGCTGGGCGCTCTTCCCGCTCACGCTCGCCTTCGCCGCCGGACTCGCTCTCGTGATCTTGCCGCTCACGCTCGGGTTCGCGCTGATCGCGAGCTTCGTCACACGGTTCCACACGCCGCTGTACCTCGCCGGTGGTTCCCTGATGCTCGGTCTCGCGTTCCTGGCGTTCACTGGCAAGACCTGGAACATGCCGACGAGCTGGCGAGCGCCCGCGCTCGAGCAGACGAACGCGTCGGGCGTGTTCGCCCTGGGGGTCTTTTCCGGGATCGCGTCCTCGTGCTGCGCGCCGGTCCTGGCGGGGATCGTGACGCTTTCCGCACTCTCCGGCTCGGCGCTCGGATCGGTGATCCTCGGGTCGGCATACGTCTTCGGGATGGTCGTGCCGTTGTTCGTGATCGCCCTGGCCTGGGATCGGGTCCACCTTGGGGACCGGCGCATCCTGGTAGGCCACGACGTCACCATCGGCAACGGGCCACGTGCGATGCACACCTCGACGACGAACATCGTCGTCGCAGCGGTCTTCGGGGTGATGGGGCTCCTGGTGATCGGTCTGGGGCTGAGCGGGAACCCGATGTGGGCGCCCGGCGCGCAGGCGATGTTCGGCCGCTGGCTGACCGACGCGGCCGGCGGCGTCCTGAGCTTCCTGCGCCCGGTCCCCGAGCCTGTGCTCGGCATCGGTCTGCTCCTGCTCGCTGCGGCGATCGGCTGGCTCGGCATCCGTGGCTCCCGACGCGCCGACCTGACCCCGGAAGGAGGATCGGATGACTTCGAGGACGAGGACGCGTGCCATGCGCACGCTGCCGGCACGAGGTCCTGACGGCCGGCCGTGGCTGATCGTCGGATCCATCGTGGCCGGTCTCGCGATCACGGCGATCTCGGTCGCCGTCGCGACCCAGGAGAGCGACGGCCTCGCCGCCGGGACGGCGCCTTCGTTCACCCTTCCGACATCCGATGGCGGCTCGGTCTCGCTCGAGGCGATGCGTGGGCACCCCGTGCTGCTGTACTTCAGCGAGGGGGTCGGCTGCGACTCGTGCTTCGCACAGATGGCCGAGATCGAGACCTCATCGTCGGAGTTCTCCGAACTCGGCGTGCACGTGGTGCCGATCATGGTGAACGCGGTGTCCGACGTCGTGCCCGCCGCCGCCGGCTTCGGACTGAAGACGCCGATCGCGCTCGATACGACGAAGTCTGTGTCGGGTGAGTACGGCGTCCTGGGTACCGGGATGCATGCGGGGTTGCCCGGCCATAGCTTCATCCTCATCGACCAGACCGGGACGATCACGTGGGAGCAGAACTACCCCTCGATGTACGTCTCCAGCGTTGAGCTCCTCCGCACGATCACTGACCACCTCGACTGAAAGGAGCATCGCCGTATGAAGCGATCCCTGAGCCTGCTCGTCGCAGCCGCGGCGATCCTGCTGGCCGCCTGCGCATCGGGTGGCGCATCGTCACGTTCGACGGCACCGCTCGGAGGCGGCTCCATGGGTGGGATGGACGGGATGGACGGCCCGGTCTCATCCCGGTTCGGTCAGCCGGGCGATCCCACGTCGGTCGATCGGACCGTCGACGTGGGGCTCCTGGACTCCCTAGCGTTCGACCCTTCGAGCATGCACGCGGAGACCGGGGAGACGATCAGGTTCCGCGTCACGAACACCGGCGAGGTCGATCACGAGTTCGTGCTCGGCGACGAGGCGACCCAGGGGGCGCATGCGGCCCAGATGGGAAGCGACGGCTCGATGCACATGGACGAGTCGAACCTCCTCACGGTGGAGCCCGGTGAAACGCGGTCGCTCCTTTGGACGTTCGCCGAGCCGGGCACGGTCCTGTACGGATGCCACGTCCCCGGCCACTACGCCGGCGGCATGGTCGGCTCGATCATGGTCATGTGAGCGAGGAACCCCCCGCGCTTCGGAGTATCCCGACGCGGGTGATCGCTCACAAGCGTCGAGCGGAACCTTCATCTCGCCTTCACAGCGGTCGGCCAAGCTTCATGGGAAGAAGGAGGAAGACATGATGTACGGATGGCATGACGGGGTCTGGGGGGTCGTTTGGATGATCCTTTCGTGGGGCGTGATCGTCGGCTTGGTGTGGGCAGCCGTTCGTGCCTTCACGCGCGACGAGCGAGGACCGCGCCGCGACCCCAGGGACGTGCTGGGCGAACGGTTCGCACGGGGCGAGATCGACGCCGAGGAATACCATGAACGCCTGCGCGTTCTCGAGGACGCCGGGACACAGACGTCGACCTAGCATCGGAGCGCTCGGCACTCCGGGCGAGGAGGACCGCATGGAGCATCACGAACATGCGACACCCGTCGGCGTGACCGTCGTCGTGGAGACCGGCGGTCTCAACTGGGCGACCGAGAAGAACGTGGTCGAGCGCGTGCTGGGGCGCCGGCCGGGTGTGCTCGCGGTCGACGCCAACCCGGTCGCGCAGACGGCGACCGTCACGGTCGACCCGCAGGCGACCACGATCGCCGACCTCCGAGCGTGGATCCACGACTGCGACCTGCACTGCGCCGGCCGCTCGGTGCCGAACCACATCTGCGATCCGATGGAGGAGCTGGTCACTCAGGGGCGGCCACCGGTGGAGCACGAAGAGCACGCGCACGAGGCGCACCCTGCCGCGGCCACGCCCACGCCCACGCCGCACGACATGATGGGCCACGGCGGCCACGCCGCCATGTCGATGGACCAGATGGTCCGCGACATGCGTGATCGCTTCCTGGTCGCGGCCGTCTTCTCGGTGCCGATCCTCTTGTGGTCGGCGATCGGACGGGAGGTCCTCGGCTTCTCGGCGCCGGTGCCGTTCGGCCTGCGCGATGACCTGTTCCAGCTGGTGCTGAGCCTTCCGGTGATCTTCTATGCGGCGTGGATCTTCTTCGACGGCGCGTCGCGAGCGTTGCGCGCCCGGACCCTCGACATGATGGTGCTCGTCGCCACGGCGATCGGCGCGGGCTGGATCTACTCCGTCGTCGTGACGTTCACCGGCGGCGGCGAGGTCTTCTACGAGGCGGTCACGGTCCTGGCGGCGTTCGTGCTGCTCGGACATTGGTTCGAGATGCGGGCGCGCGGAGGCGCCAACGACGCGATCCGAACGCTCCTGGACCTGTCGCCGCCAACGGCCGAGGTCATCCGCGCCGGCGAGCCGGTGCAGGTACCGACCGCCGAGGTCCTCGCCGGCGACCTGCTGCTGATCCGGCCGGGCTCGAAGGTGCCGGTCGACGCTGAGGTCATCGAAGGTGAGAGTGAGCTCGACGAGTCGATGGTCACGGGAGAGAGTCTGCCCGTCTCGAAGCACCCCGGCTCACGGCTCATCGGCGCCACGATCAACCGCAACGGTGCGCTTCGCGCCCGCGCCACGGCCGTCGGCTCGGACACCGCGCTCGCCCAGATCGTGCGACTCGTGCAGGAAGCGCAGAACTCCAAAGCCCCCGGGCAGCGTCTGGCCGACCGCGCGGCGTTCTGGCTCGTGCTCGTGGCCTTGATCGGCGGCGTCGTCACGCTGGTCGCCTGGCTGGCCTCCGGAAGCTCCTTCGACACCGCGATCCTGTTCGCGATCACGGTGGTCGTGGTCACGTGCCCCGATGCTCTGGGTCTTGCGACGCCGACGGCGATCATGGTCGGCACCGGCCTGGGCGCCAAGCGCGGGATCCTGTTCAAGAACGCGATCGCGCTCGAGAGCGCTGCCCGGATCGAGGTCGTCGTGATGGACAAGACCGGCACGCTCACGAAGGGCGAACCCGAGGTCGTCGAGATCATCGCCGAGGGTATCGAGCAGGCCGAGCTGCTCCGACTGGCAGCCGCGGTCGAGCGCGACTCCCAGCACCCGTTGGCCGAGGCGGTCGTGCGCCACGCGACCGCGTCGGGCGTACCCCTGGCGTCAGCGGAGGGATCCGAGAGCGTGCCCGGTCACGGGGCGCGCGCGAAGGTCGACGGCCACCTGGTCGCCGTCGGGAACCGACGGTTGATGACCGCGGACGGCGTGGACCTCGGGCGGCTCGCCGAGCGCGCGGCCGAGCTGGCTGCGGGTGGCCGCACGACCGTGATCGTGGCGGTCGACGGCCGCGCTGTAGGGGTGATCGCGATCGCCGACGCCACGCGACCCACGTCGCGTCAGGCGGTGACCGCGTTACGTGAGCGCCAGATCGATGTGGTCATGCTCACCGGCGACAACGACGCTACGGCTCGACGCATCGGCGAGGAGCTGGGCATCGAGCATGTCATCGCCGAGGTCCTGCCAGGCGACAAGGCGGCCAAGGTCGCGGAGCTGCAGCGCTCGGGCCGGCGCGTCGCGATGGTGGGAGACGGCGTGAACGACGCGCCCGCGCTCGCGCAAGCCGACCTCGGCATCGCGATCGGCGCAGGGACCGACGTCGCGATCGAGACCGCGGATGTGGTGCTCATGCGCTCAGATCCGATGGACATACCCACTGCGCTCACGATCGGCGGAGGAACGCTGCGCAAGATGCGCCAGAACCTCGGATGGGCCGTGGGTTACAACACGCTCGCCATCCCGATCGCCGCGGGGGCGTTCGCGACGAGCTTGGGTCTCGTGCTCCGCCCCGAGATCGCGGCGCTGTCGATGTCGGGCTCCAGCTTCATCGTCGCCATGAACGCCCTGCTCCTCAAACGCCTCAGGTTGCCCGGCTCTTCGGCAGGAACCGCCCCCGTGGCCTCGCGGTAGTCCGGGTAGCCCGGGAAGGCCTCGGCCAGGCGGCGCTCCTCCAGCGGGTCTTCACGTTGAACAGCGCGGCGCGCGCTACCGCCTCGGCGACGACGAAGGAGCTAGCGGAGCGGATCGCGACGCGGCGACGATAAGCATCACGGCCGTGTACATGGTGGCGCACCGGCACTCACCGCCGAGCGCCACTCAGGTCCCGCGATAGGTGCGACCTTCGACCCGATCCGGCCCGGCACCTCGTCCCTAACCTTGCAACAGGAACAGTCATCTGGGAACCAGCGGGGCAACCCCCCGCAGGAAGGATCGCGACGATGATGCCGTTCGGTTGGCACGAGGGGGGTTGGGGCATCCTCTGGATGCTCCTGGCATGGGGTGCGTTGATCGCGCTGGCGTGGGGCCTGGTCCGCGCTCTCACGTCCGATGGCACCAAGCACCGGCCCGATCGCGATTCGAGAGACGTGCTGGCGGAACGCTTCGCCGAGGGCGAGATAGATGCTGAGGAGTACCGGCAGCGCCTGCACGTCCTCGAGGAAGCCCAGAGGTACCAAGTCGGCGAAACGATAGGCGCCCATCCGGTGGAGGTGGGACGTTGAGTATCCTCTTGATCTTGAACGACCCGCCGTACGGGACCGAGCGCTCGTACAACGCTCTGCGGCTGGCTCGCACCCTCTCGCTGGAAGGAAGCACGGAGCTGCGGGTGTTCCTGATCGGCGACGCGGTTGGGTGTGCTGTTTCGAGGCAGAAGACCCCGAACGGGTACTACAACCTCGACAGGATGCTGCGGTCCCTCGCACGCAGGGGGGTGGTCGTCGGCTGCTGTGGGACCTGCATGGATGCACGGGGGATCACCGACGAGATGTTGAGCGATGGTGCCCACCACTCGTCGATGGACGAGCTAACCGAGTGGACCCTGTGGGCCGGAAAGGTCTTGACATTCTGATGGGCAGCGACCGAATCGTCCTCGTCCTCGGCGGAGGGATCGGCGGGATCGTCGCCGCGCGCGTGCTGCGCAAGAAGCTCCCCTCCGACGCGCGCGTCGTGCTCGTCGACCGAGAGGACACCACCGTGTTCGCTCCGTCGCTCCTGTGGTTGATGTCGGGAGACCGCATGCTGCAGGCCATCTCGAGAGGTCGTGGGCGCCTGGAACGCAATGGGATCGAGTTCTTGCGTGGAGAAGCCGAGGGTCTGGACGCCGACCTGCGAACGATCCGGGTCGATGGACGAGACATCGGGTTCGAGCGTCTCGTGGTCGCCCTCGGTGTCCAGACGGCCCCCGAGATGCTGCCCGGGCTCGGCGAAGAGGCGATCAACATCTACGCCCCCGATGGAGCGATCCAAGCCGGTCGCGCTCTGAGAGCGTTCGAGGGCGGCAGAGTCGCCGTCGTGATCGCGAAACTCCCCTACAAGTGCCCTGCCGCCCCGAACGAAGCGGCGTTCATCGCGGAGGCGATGCTTCGGCGTCGCGGCGTGAAGGCCGCCGAGGTTTCCCTGTACACGCCCGAACCGTTCCCTATGCCGACGGCCGGCGAGGAGGCCGGTGAGGCGGTGGCCGGGATGCTCGCCGAGCGTGGGATCGCTTTGCACACGGGCATGGTGCTCCAAGAAGTGGACGCGTCGACGAAGGAGCTGGTCTTCCAGGGTGGGCAGCGGGCGAGCTATGACCTGCTCCTGGCGGTGCCGCCTCACCGAACCGCGCACGTCGTTGCCGGCAGCGGCCTGTCGAACGAGAGCGGGTTCATGCCCGTGGACGCGGTCACCCTGGCTACGCAGGCACGAGGGATCCATGCGATCGGAGACGTGACGCAGATCCCGATAGCCGGCGGCAAGTTCCTCCCGAAAGCAGGCGTCTTCGCGAAAGCGCAGGCGCTGGTCGTCGCGAGCAGGATCGCAGACGATCTGGCCGGACGGGAACCGACCGCCACGTTCGACGGTCACGGCTCTTGCTTCGTCGACATGGGCGACGGGGTCGCGGCGTTCGCCGCCGGCGACTTCTACGCGCTGGGAGCGCCGACGGTCTCGCTCCGCCGACCGTCCAGGAGGTGGCATCTGGCGAAGGTCGCCTACGAGAAGTACTGGCTCGCGCGCTGGGCTTGAGACCGCTCCGCCACGGCAGAGGTGCCGTTCAGAAGTGGTTGTAGATCCGAACCATCTCCCTGTAGCCTGGAACGCGTGCCGGGCCGAGAGGAGCAGCTGAGCGAGGCGGTAAGCCGGTTCGTACGAACGTTCGGACTGCACCGTCCCGAGCGGACGCCTTGCGGTTTCGAGGCGAGCGTCGCGGAGGCTCACGCCCTGTCAGAGCTCACCGCCGGCCCCATGCGACAACTCGACCTCGTGACCCGTCTGGGTCTCGCGAAGAGCACGGTCAGCCGTGTCGTCACCGAGATGGATGACCGCGGGTGGGTGAAGCGCCGGCCTGCCCAAGACGACGGCAGGGGCGTGCTCCTGATACTCACGCCGGCGGGACAGGCGGCCGCCGAGGAGCTCGCGGAGGCGCGCGCCGTGCGTATGCGCGCCCTACTCGATGCCGTACCGCCAGAGCGCCGTGACAGCGTGATCGACGTCTTGACCATCCTGGAGGAGGCCGCCCGTGTCAGTAACCGAACCGACCGTGTCCAACGCTGATCCCGCCCCACCCACCGGGCCCTCATGGCGATGGCTGGCCCTCGGGCTGATCGCCGGGATCGGGCTCACCGTCGTCGGGGTCACCCTCTTGCCTTCGGCCGAGCCGTCGCGTCAGGACGTAGTCGCGGAGCGAGGAGCCGTGGTCATGCCGTTCGACCTGGAGGCGACCACGCACGTCTTCGATGCGACCGGCTCGGGGGGCATCCAGACCGTCCTCGCCGATGACCCGACCAACGCCGCGCAGATCGCGTTCGTTCGCGGACACCTGGTCGAGGAGGCCGGACGCTTCCAGGCAGGTGACTTCGGCGATCCGGCCACCATCCACGGGCACGAGATGCCCGGTCTCGAGGTGCTGGAGTCGAGCGTGGGCTCCCTTACAGTGAGCTATCGGGAGGTGCCCGCCGGCGGCGAGATCACGTATCTGTCGGCAGAGCCAGAGGTCGTACAGGCGCTGCACGATTGGTTCGCGGCCCAGGTCTCAGACCACGGCGAGCACGTCTCCGCGGGTTGAGCGGACCGCTCGCGTGCGGCGGTTCTTGAGCCCATGCCCGGCCCTCGCCTCGCTCCGGCTCTCCGCCAGGGCCGCGGCGAGGAACCGGTACGTCCATTCCTCGGCGGACCGGCGTGAGTCGGCGAAGATCACGGGAACCTCGGGGTAGCGGACCTGCAGGCGGGCGAGTAGGTCGGCGAGCCAGGCGCCCGCAGACGTGCTCAAGCTTGAACAATGCGGAGTAGCGTCCCTCGACGACGACCGCAGCCGAGCGCTTTCCGCCAGCCGCTGCATCTGGAAGACGAGCGGGCCGTCGGGGAGCGCCACGGCGAGGTTCTCCACGGTCTTGCGCTCCACAGATGCGATCGGGTCGCCGTCGGCCAGGATCGCGATCCACCGCCCCGGGCTTGGACGCCCTCGCTTCCTTTACACGATCCTCTCGACCGTGACCTCGGCCACGGGCGCGTTCACGTCCCAACCATGGGTGGTGGTGAGCAGGTCAGAGCCGCCGTCGATCCCCGGGTGGTGGTGGATGACGCCGCCCTCGGCCAGGAGCGGGTTGCTCGTCCCCGATCCCGTCTCGCCGGTGGAAACGCCGACGAGTCCTTGGCACGGGCCCACGATGTCGGCGAAGTCTTCCGTGTTGATCTCGGTACCGGCGTCGTAGCCGGCCGTCCCCACGGTGAGGCTCTCGCCGAGTGCACGCGGCAGCTTCAGCGAGTCGAGTCCGGTGAAGCCGTCGTTCGTGCAGATCAGCATCGAGACCCACGACAGACGACGTGCGCCGGCTGCGCCGGAGATCTCGAACGTCACGGAGTCCGGACCCACACCGGAGCCGGGCAGGCCCGCCGGGACCAACGGCACCATGCCCTTGTAGACCCCGGACACGCCTGTGGTGGCGCGCAATGCCATGTCGAGCGGTCCGAGGTTCCCGTTCTCGGCGATCTCCTTCACGCCGAAGCTGGCCGTCGAGCCGACCGAGAACACATCCGCATTGGCCCTGTGTGTCGCGAACAGCAACGGCGTGAACGGTTGCCCGTCGGTGAGGTTCGTGACCGTGACCCGGTAGGTCCTCACATCACCCGGCGTCGCGTTGGCCGCCGGGAGGACGAAGGCTCCTACCAGTGCCGCGACCGCGACCGAGGCCGCGAAGACCCGTCGCATCGTGCGCATGGACATCCCTCCCTTCGATGGAACGAGCGACGTCGATCGTCGCCCGTACCACGCTAGGCAGGGGGGTCTTTCGAACCGCTGACGATGCGATGAACGCAGACGAACGATGTGGGTGGGCCCCCGGGGATTCGAACCCCGAACCTGCGGATTAAGAGTCTGATGCGAACGTGCAGGTCAGAGCGTTGCCGGTTCTCTGAGCTGCACGGTTGGTCTCAGTGATGCTCATCGTTACCCGTTGTTTCCCGTTCTTCCACGGGGATGAGACGGGGACGCTTGGCCGGTCGCCGCTGTCATTTCCATCACACTCGCGTTCCTGCGAGCGTCACCATGCGACGGGATGGGAACGCCGACTGGTCGGGACGTCGACTTAAGACGGTGCGGGTCGGGCTGGCGGCGAGTCCGGCCCGGTGGTTCGGAGTAGTGCACCCTCGTCGGAGTTCGCTTTCGATCCACCCCTCGTAGCAGCGGCAATCCACGTAGCGATTGCGGCGATCAAGTGGTCGAGGTGACGCCCTCTGTCCGGTCGCCTCTGATCGCGTCGGCCGGCGGGTCGCCCGAACGGCGTCAGGGGAGCGTGCCTGGTCAGCGCTTACTCTTGGTCGGCTGTGAACAGAGCGACCGAGGAGAACGAAGAGCTGGCAGGCGAGCGACCGCCGGCCCTCGGCGAGCGGGCGGCGCTGACCGGGTACGTAGCCCAGTACCTGATCGCAGCGAGCCTGCTCCTCCGATCGCTCACGGAGGAGACCCTCGACTGGGTCGCGGTCGTCGACCCCGAGGCAGGACGCCTGGACGACTTCCAGCTCGCCACGCCAGGGCAGCTCGATGCCTACCAAGTCAAATGGTCTTCGGCTGGGGGGCAGCTCTCATGGGCACCGCTGCGCGGGTACCTCAGCGACTTGATCAAGGACCGCCGTCGACTCGCAGAGCAGAATCCCGATCGGCGCACCGTTGGACACCTGTATACGGACCAGGTGGCATCGAGCTCCCCGATAGCAGGGGTGCAAGGTTGCCGACCAGGCGCGTCGCCCGCAGCCGCAATGGCAGAGGTCTTCCGCCCGCTGGCGAGCTCAGGCGAACCACGAACGATTGCGCCTGAGTGGCAGCCGATTTGGAACGACCTAGCGGCCGCGAGTGGCTTATCGGGCGAGGAGTTGTTGGCTGAATTCGCCAACGTTCGTATCGAGCTTGGCCGTTCGCTGCCGTCGGAGACTGAGCTTCCAGGTCAGGATGCGCCGGCCTATCGGCGTGACCTCGATGAGCTGGTCATGGCCCTCCTCCGGGTTACGACGGACCCGCGACGGCTGGTTCGGCTTTCGCGCGATGAGCTCCTGACACGGCTCGGAGACCGGTGGGTGCGCAGGCTTGAATTGGCCGCAACCCACGAGTTTCCTGCTCCGCTGCTCTACGAGCCGATTGGGGCCACCGCCGCAGAGCTCGGGGCGGCGATCGACCGGTTCACGACAGGCTATGTGGCTTTGATTGGTTCTCCCGGGTCCGGGAAGTCGACCCTTCTGACCCAGGAGTTGAGCGGCCGAGACGAAGTCGTGGCGCGGTACTACGCATACGTACGCGGGCGCGCCGACATCGGAGCGCGTCGGGCAGAGGCCTCCTCGTTTCTCCACGACCTGGTCTTGACGCTTGAGCGGGGTGGCCTTCCCAGAGGTCCGACGCCTGTCGACTATGACGTTGTCCTGCTTGCGCCGCGGTTGCTGCGGCAACTGGCCGAGCTTGGAGAGAGGTTCGCGAGCGAGGGAGCTCGGTCAATCGTCATCGTCGATGGCCTCGATCACGTTGAACGAGAAGGCGACCTGGAGCAGCCGCTCCTACGGTACCTGCCGAGGCCCGAGGACCTGCCCGACGGAGTGCTCTTCGTGGTCGGGGGCCAGAGCGTCGGAATGCTCAGACCCGAGATCCGCGGCCAACTGGCACAACCGGACCGGACGGTCCAGATGGCTGGCTTGGACCGTCCGGCCGTGGATCGGATCACCAGAGGGATGGGCGTCACGGTCGGAGTCGATGAGCTGTGGCGCGTCACGGAGGGACATCCCCTTCTCGTGACGTACGTCGTCGAGGAGCTCAAGGACATTCCAGCCATCGAGCAAACCAGCCATCTGGCGACGCTGCCGGCGTATGGCGGGGACGTCGGGGCGGTCTACGACAGACTGTGGACCGACGTCGAAGATGACCCAGCGGTTGTTGAGCTCTTGGGTCTCATCTCGCGGTTGCGTGGCTCGATCGACTTCGATTGGCTTCGTGACCGAGGAGAGTCGCCCGAGGTCGTCCGGAAACTGCGAGATCGAGCGGCGTACCTGTTTCGACGGGAGCCGGAGCGCTGGTACTTCTTCCACGAATCGTTTCGCCTCTACTTGCTAGATCGCACCTCTCGCGCCGCAGGGGAGCCCAGTGCGAGCGAGGATCAACGCTTCCATCGTCGGCTCGCGCAACTTTGTCAGGCGACGCCGCCTGAACACCCACTCTCCTGGGAGTCTCTGTTCCACCTCTCCGGAGCCGGAGAACACGGTGCCCTCCTGGCGCTCGCGACCCCTGACTTCTTCCGCAGGCAACAGCTCCTGCTTCGTCCGCCCGAGTTGGTATCGGACGACCTGCGGATGGCAGCTCGCTCACTTGCGCTGATTCAGGACCCGATGGCGTTGGTTCGGCTCGCCATCGCTGCGGGAGAGGTCAACCAACGCAGCGTCCACGCGCCAACCCGGGAATCGTTCTTGCGTCTCCTTGTGCTCACGGGCGACGGCCAGATCGCCATTGAGCACATGGCATCAGAACGCGAGAGCCTTGGCGAGGAAGACGACCGGACTGCGCGCCTCCAGATCAGCCTTCACTTGCTCGACGTTGGGCTCATTGAGGAGGCACGCGAGGTATTTCTCAGCAACGAGCCTCTCGAAATGCTGACCGGTCACAGCGCGCGGCGCCATGCTCGGGGTCCGTACCAACTGCTCTACGCGTGGGCGAGCGCGGCGGCAGTCTTCCGTGGTCCCAACACTATCATCTCGTCGGCACGCAACCTGTCTCTCCCGCCAGACCGCGACGGATCTCCCGACGACGATCAGGATCCAAGCCCGGCAGCCCGGGCCTGGATGTGCGCCGCGGCGGCGGACGAGCTGTACGGTCGCGACCAAGCAGACGCCGCAGGCCGTTTGGCTGCCGAGCTCGACCCGTCGGAAGACATTCAGCGGGGCCCTTGGCTGTGGCTGGCGGCGAGACGATGGCGTCGCCAACCGGACCTCATGGCAGAGATCCTGGGCGATGTCTTGGCGAGGCTTCAGCCGTTCGACGTCGAGCCCGAGCAACGGTTGGCCGTCGCCGAGGCGCTCTGGTGGCTCGGGAACCGTGAGGAATCCCTCGCCTGGATCGCAGACCTTCGCCAGCCTTCTCTTTCGAGCGAGCCGGGACAAGTCGGCAACACCTGGGAAGCGGAACAATTCCGATATCGCCTGAACCGACTCCTGGCCGCCAACGGGAGCAGGACGGCACCCGATGAACTCGTTCCGAGGCCTCAGCGGGACTTCGACTGGGGATACGTCCACGCCGCTCGGATCACGCTCGCTGTTGCGCAGCTGGATGGTCGGGTGTGGGCAGGAGAGTCTGTCGACGCGAACGATGTCCTGCGGGCGCTGGGGAATGTGTTGCAGACGCTCCATGTCGGGAGCACGGGTGAGTGGTCAACCAGGCACACAGTCGCGGGAATGCGGGCGCCAGCGCTGGCTCGGTTGATGACAGTTGCAACTGCGGCAGGGAGGGAAGCCACACTTGCGCTGTGGTCGCGATACAAGGAGCGGTGGCAGGCTGAGGCGGCGCTCCTCCTGACAGAAGGCCATCAAGTGCTCCTTGCGGCAGCCCGAAGCGGCTTCCTCGGGCCCGCGGATCTCCAAGCTCATTGCAGGGACCTTGAAAACCAGGTCCAGGAGTCTCTCGCCGGCGGAGAAGCGCCCACCGAACTGATTGACCTGGCCGAGACGATGCTGGAGCTGGGCCTTCCGGACGATGCCCGGAGGCTGATCCGGCAGGCCGTTGCGTCAACCCTGAGCGTCCATTACCGCAAGGACTACCAGGTCTCGTCGTGGATCGACCTGCTCGGGCCGAGGCTCGATGGGCCGGACGGCGCGGAGCTGGCCCGCTGGCTCGCTGGCTCGATCGCCGGGATGCGCGAATCGACGGAAGGCGGTCAGGCGGCGGATGCAGCGCGGCAGCTCCTTCTTGCTGATGGTGCGATCAGGCCGCAGCACTCGTGGAGCTTGGGTCGTTGGCTCGAGGACCACCAGATGGTTGATTGGGACGATCGTGCGATGGCCCTGCTCGAAGCTCGGCTTGCGGACGCACGAGAGAAGCTCTGGTGGAATGTCTTGGTCGACCAGGTTGCGTCGATCTCGCCTCAGCCGAATGTCGCACTTCTAAGGCGAGGCGTGGCCGAGGTCGGTTTGTCTCCGGACTTGCTCAGGCCGTTCCTCTTGCAACTGCTCGCGAGGGTGGCCGTGGTGTCGCCTCCGCGTACGAGGGAGCAGTGGAGAACGGCCGTCGCTGACTGCGCGGCCGCGGCGACCGTCGCACTCGCTGATCTCGGACTGCCGAACGAGCTCCATCCGGACCGACACGCGCCGCGGAGCAGAAGCCGTGGAACCGACGAGGATCAGCGTGACGCGTTCCTTGCCGCCCATACCGACGTGTCCTCGCTCTTAGAGGCAGCGGCGTCCGCGGACTTGAGCGAATGGCGGAGCGGCTGGGAAGAAGCGGTCGCCCTCAATCTGGGCCAGATGACCCTTGCTGACGTAGATCGAGCGGCTGGAATCTTTGCGGCCGGATCCCACAGATTGGGCATCCGAGTCCTGCTCGCTCAGCGCGCCCTCGCTCTTGAGGCACCGGACGTCGCCGCGAGGCTGGCGGACCAGGTTCTAGAGTCAGCCGAGGCGCGCAGCTGGCTGCGCAACTGGGACCGGGCGCCGATCATGGGCGCGTTCCGGATTCTTCTAGCAATCGATCCTGCGAGAGCGAGAGATCGCGCCTACCGGCGCTTCGCCGCCGACGCCGGCAGCGACGTCTATCTCCTCTCAGAGGTTGGCCGTGAGCTTGTGGAGTTCCTTGATGTCTTTGGCATCACGGATGAAGAAGCGTTGGGTGGCGAGGTGGAAGCCTACCTCCGGGTGCTGCTTCCAGCTCCGGAAGCTCAACCCGGACCGGAGTTGCACGTCGAGGCGGACGACGCAAAGGCTGCCTTGGCAACGGTGGGGTTTGAACTGTTGTCATCGCCCTACCGCCTGGCGGTGACGACTGCGCAGCGCGCGCTAGCCGGCGCCGTTATCGAAGCGGACGAGTACGTCCAGCGGTTGCTCGTTTCCACGCTTGAGGGTGACGACGAGGAGCAGGTGCTTCGAGTCCTGTCGGTGTTGGAAGCGGCGGTCGTTCAGGGAGCCACCCTCGCGGCGGACGTTGGTCCGCCGGTGGACCGTTGGCGGGTAGCCGACCACCTCGGGCTCCGCCTGGCGGCGCAGCGGCTCGGCGAGCGGATCGGGCTGCCGCCGCGCAGTGCCCCGGGACGCGACCTGCCAACGAGCTTCACGATCGTTGTGCCACAGGGGCGGGAACCCGGGGGGGCAGAACGAGCCGAGCCTCTAGGACGCGACGACCTTGAACGAACACTCACCGCCTTCACACGTGAACTTCGCCCCCTCGCTGAGGCCGGAGGAGTGGATCTCGGCGCCTTGAACGCGAGAGTGGCTCATATCGCAAGACAGCGTGCCGGGAGTGAGCCGATTGATGACGATCGCTGGCAGACGAACAACTCGCCGCTGGGCTGGTCCTTTCACAAGCCTTCCATCCGTCTATGGGAGCAAGCTGCCGCGCGCGTTGCAGCAGAGCTGGTGGACGCTGGACACCTCGACACGGAGTCCGCGCTCGAGCTTTCGGTCGGCCCCGGGTACGACCCCGACCTCATCGCGGCCGGACCCACTGCCCAACCGGACGAAGTCTCAGGGTTGCCTGGACGAGACGAGATGTGGATTCGACCGGAAGAGTGGGTTGCCGGTGTCGAGACCGCAGCCGATCGGCTGACGAGGACCTTGTCAGGAGAATGGATCGTGCTCGGAGAGCGTAGCGAGCTTCGCCGCATCGATCAGGAGATGCCGTGGGAAAGACGAGTGCAGTCCCTCGGCGTGACCGGCGCGGGCGCCCCCGGCTGGTTCGAGGGGTTGCGTAGAACGCTCGTGAGCGAGCTCAACGCAATGGCGCCGCCGAGGGATGAGGATCCATTAGTCCATTCCTGGGACCCCAGTTTCCGTGGCCCGACGATCTGGCTCTCGCTCCATCCGAGATTGGCGGCCGCATGCGGCTGGATGCGCGATCCCGACGTCCTCATCGGGTGGCGGGACGAAGAGGGGCCAGTTGTCCGATCCATCTGGTGGCGATCCGGTTGGCTGGATGCGACCCGATGGGGAGATCACGATGAGGTTGGAGAGGGCTGGCTTGTCGTGGTGCAGCCGCAAGCACTGGAGAGGATGGCGGCTGAGATGCGGGGAAGCCTGCAGATCGCATGGCAGGTCGAGCGTGGCTTCCTTGGCCGAGGTCTCCCGGACGTAGGACAATCAGGGGTGCGCCCACCGGGGTAGCTCGCAACGCCCTGACGTTGAAGCCTGGCGTCAGCACCGTCTGCCCCAGATCCACAGGGGCGCGTCGGGAGAATGAGGTCCGCCGCGGGCGCTCCCGCGTCCCAGACGGGAGGTAGACGGGAGGAGCCGCCGAGCCGACCATGTCACGAGCTCGCGCAATGGGCCTACCTACCTGCGGTCTTAGGTCGTGGGCCCCCGGGGATTCGAACCCCGAACCTGCGGATTAAGAGTCCGTTGCTCTGCCGGATTGAGCTAGAGGCCCGCCCGAGGATAGCAACAGCGTGCCAAGGTTCTCCCGCGATGAGGGCGACCGACGGGAATCGAACCCGCGACCCCCAGGACCACAACCTGGTGCTCTAACCGACTGAGCTACGGCCGCCATGAGCGCCGGGATCGGCGCAGCTCAACCATACCAACGCTGCCCGGGTGCCGGTTGCGGTGGAGGCCATGGCGCGTTCGATGGATACGGTGGCGTCGTGGACGATGAAGAGATGCTCGTCGTGATGCTCTCGGACGTGCCCGCGGCGACCAAGGGGGTGTGAGCAGCCCCGCCGCCAGGCTTGCCTCCGCCGGGGGCCGTGTGGCACCATGGTTTGAACGGCCGTTCAAACACGGGCGGCCATCGACTGGAGGCGAGATCCGTGGTGGTGACCGAGTTCGACCTCGACCGGGTCGATGAGCTGATCGCGAAGGAAGAGGCGGCGCTCGAACCCAAGCACGCCGCGTCCATCGCCTATCGCGCGGTGGCGGAGCGTTCGACCGCGGGTGGCGTGGCGTCGTCCTGGCAGGACTCACCCCCGCACGCCGTGTACGTCGATCGCGGGCTGGGCAACCGCCTGTGGGACATCGACGGCAACGAGTACATCGACTTCCACCTGGGCTACGGCGCGATGGTCATGGGCCACGCGCACCCGAAGATCGTCGAGGCGATCCGGGCGCAGGCGGCGCTGGGCACGCACTACGCCCAGCCGACCGAACACCTGAACGTGGTGGGGGAGAACCTGGTGGAGCGGTTCGGGCTCCCGCTGTGGCGGTTCATGAACTCCGGGACCGAGACCACCCTCGAGGCCATCCGTCTGATGCGAGCGAACACCGGCCGCGACATGATCGTGAAGATCGAGGGGACCTACCATGGCCACCACGACTCCATCATGTTCTCGGTCGGTCCGGATCGATCCGAGATCGGCCCGCGGGAGCACCCCGTGACGGTGCCTCAAGCCATGGGGATCCCGCAGGCGTTCGCGGACCTCGTCCGGGTCATCCCCTACAACGACCTCACCGAAGCCAAGCGCGCCTTCGAGGAGAACGCCGGGAAGATCGCCGGGCTGATCATCGAGCCCGCGATGATGAACTGCGGGGTCATCCTGCCCGACCCCGGCTACCTGCAGGGGCTGAAGGATCTCTGCCACGCCGAGGGCGCGTACCTCGCCTTCGACGAAGTGAAGACCGGCATCACCCTTACCTACGGTGGCGCGACCCAGGCGTTCGGCGTGACGCCGGACATCGTGTGCCTGGCCAAGGCGATCGGCGGCGGGACCCCGTGTGGAGCTGTCGGCGCGACCGCGGAGCTGTACGGCCCGGTGACGCGCAACGAGTACGACATGGCCGGAACCTTCAACGGCAACCCGCTCACGATGGCGGCCAGCGCCGCCACGCTCCTGGAGGTGATGACGCCCGACGTCTATCCCCACTTCGATCACATGGACCAGGTCATGGAAGAAGGCCTGAACGCGGTGATCGCGAAGTACGAACTGCCGTGCTCCGTCACCGGCCTCGGCGCGAAGGGCTCGGTCATCTACTCCGAACGGCCCGTGCGCGAGTACCGCGATGCCGTCGGCATCGACGAGCGGATCTCCTACCTGGCCTGGCTCTTCCAGCAGAACCGAGGGGTGTTCAAGTCGCCGTGGACCAAGCAGGAGACCTGGACGCTCTCGGTGTCGCACACGGAGGACGACGCGGCACGCTACGTGGCGAACTTCGAGGAGTTCGCCGCAGCGCTGGCCGGGTAGGGTTCGGAACCATGAGCGACATCCGAAGCACCCAGATCGACCTCGGTCTCGTCGAGGAGCTGACCAAGCGCGAGACCGCCGCGCTCGACATCAAGCACGCGAAGTCGCTGTCGTACCGCGAGGTTGCGAAGGCGCGCTTGCCCGGCGGGGTCTCTTCGTCGTGGCAGTCGTGGCCACCGCACCCGATCTACGTCGACCGCGGGCTGGGTTCGAAGGTCTGGGATATCGACGGCAACGAGTATGCCGACTTCCACAACGGCTACGGTGTGATGGTGATGGGCCACGCCCATCCGAAGATCGTGGAGGCGGTGCAGAAGCGCGTGACGCTCGGCACGCACTTCGCTCAGCCCACCCGGGACGCGCTCCCCGTCGCCGAGCAGTTGGCGGAGCGCACCGGGCTTCCCTTCTGGCGGTTCGGGAACTCGGGCACCGAGGCCACGCTCGACCTGGTGCGGATCATGCGCGCCACCACCGGGCGCGACCTGATCGTGAAGATCGAGGGGACCTACCACGGGCACCACGATGCGCTGATGGTCTCGGTCTTCCCGCCGGAGGCCAAGGCCGGTCCGCGCGACCATCCGACCTCGGTACCGCAGACAGACGGGATGATCCCCGGGACCACCGACTGGACCGTGAACGTGCCGTTCAACGACCTGGAGGCAGCGCAGAAGCTCTTCGCCGAGAACGGCGATCGGATCGGGGGCATGATCATCGAGCCGATCATGACCAACTGCGGTGTGGTCCTTCCCGACGCGGGCTACCTCGACGGTCTCAAGGAGACGTGCCACACCCACGGCGCGCTGTTCGCCTACGACGAGGTGAAGACCGGGTTCACGGTCGCCTGGGGCGGCGCGATCGAGGCGTTCGGCGTCACCCCCGACCTGGTCGCGTTCGCGAAGGCTCTCGGTGCGGGTCTGCCGTGCGGCGCGGTCGGCGGGACCGAGGAGGCTCTGCGCCGCGTGATCGATGGTTCGCTCGATCAGGTCGGCACGTTCAACGGGAATCCCCTGACCATGGCCGCCGCCCGCGTGAACCTGGAAGAGGTCCTGACCAAGGACGCGTACGTGCGCCTGGATGAGATCAACACGATCCTGATGCGATGCGAGGACGTGATCGAGCGCTACCGGCTGCCCGCCACCGTCAAGACGATCGGCGCGAAGGGATCGATCGAGTGGAGCGCCGAACCGATCCACGAGTACCGCGATCTGTGGGCGATCGACGACCGCGTTCCGCAGCTCGCGTGGTTGTGGCAGCTGAACCGCGGTGTGTTCAAGAGCCCCGGCTCGAAATGGGAGTCCTGGACGACCTCGACCGTGATGCCCGACGAGGAGGCCGAGCGCTATGTCGCGAACTTCGAGGAGATGGCCGAGGCCATCACGCGGTGATGCCTGCCGGGCCCATGTGGCCGGGGTAGCCTGCTCCCCGTGACAGGGGAGCCCGAGACCGACGACACCCAGATGCCAGCCTGGGTACCGGACGTGGTGCGCAGCGCGGGCTGGCGGCTGGTGCTGGCCGTGATCGTGGGCGGGCTCGGCCTGATGGGCTCGCTCTACATCCTGGACAAGACCTCGGACCTGCTCGTCATGGTCCTGACGGCGCTGTTCCTGTCGTTCGCGCTGGAGCCGGCTGTGAACTGGCTCGCTGCCAAGGGCATGCGCCGGGGTTTCGGCACGGGTCTGGTGTTCCTGGTCGGCCTCGCTGCGTTCGTCCTGATCCTCGCCCTGCTCATCCCCGCCATCGTGTCGGGGTTCAGGCAGCTCTTGGACAACGCTCCGGAACTGGTCGAGAAGCTCGCGAAGTGGTTGCGGGCACTCGGCATCGAGATCTCCCAGGAGGAATTGCTCGCCGAACTCCGCACGAGCGCGTCCGGCGTCATCTCGCAGGCGACGAACCTGCTGGGCGGGATCTTCAGCGTGACCTCGGGGATCCTGGGTGGTCTGTTCCGCTGGTCGGCGATCGCGCTGTTCACGTTCTACCTCGTGGCCGAGGGGCCGAAGGTCCGCCGGACCGTCTGCGCCGCCTTCCCTCCACGCAGCCAGGAGCGGGTGCTGTTCATCTGGAACGAGGCCGTGGACCAGACCGGCGGCTACTTCTACTCCCGGCTGCTGCTCGCGTTGATCAACGGCGCCGGCATGTTCGTGGTGTTGCTGGTGTTCGACGTCCCCTTCGCGGCTCCGCTCGCTCTGTTCGAAGGCGTGGTGGCCGCGTTCGTTCCGATCATCGGCACCTACATAGGCGGGGCGATCCCCATCTTGTTCGCGTTCCTCACCGGCGGGAGCGCGGGGATCGCCGCGACCGCGTACATCGTGATCTATCAGCAGATCGAGAACCTGCTGCTCAGCCCGCGGCTCACCGCGCGGACGATGTCGCTGCACCCGGCCGTGGCGTTCGCGGCGGCGTTGGTGGGCGCGGCGATGGGCGGCATCTTGTTCGCGTTCCTGGCGCTGCCCGCCGCGGGCGTCGCGCAAGCTGCGATGAAGGCCTGGGGGCGCCGCTACGCCGTCGTCCACGATGAACTCACGCGCGAAGACCATCCCACCGGCCCGGGCATGCTGGAGCGGGTGCGCAAGGGGATGAAGGATCGGCGGGAGCCCGACGAGCAGGATCCCGCACCGGGGTGAGCGTCGCCCGCTCGATCACCCGGATCCGAGCGCGGCGCGCGGCGATCTCGGCGCAGGCGCTGAGTGCCCCGCGGCCCGCGGGTGTCCTCGAAACGGTGCGGCGCCTCTGGATGGTGCAGATGGATCCGACGAACGCGGTCGCCCGGACCGAGCATCTGGTGCTCTTCTCGCGGCTGGGCGCGCGCTACCGGCCGTCGGAACTGGAGCGCCTCCTGTGGCAGGACCGGACGCTGTTCGAGTACCGGGCGTTCATCCTGCCGGTCGACGATCTGCCGATCCACCGCACGACGATGCGGTCCTACCCGCCACGATCCGGCTACGTGCGGCACGAGTGGGTGCGGACGTTCCTGCGCGAGAACGACGCCTACCGGCGCCACGTCCTTCGGCGGATGCGCCGCGAGGGTCCGCTGCGCGGCCGAGATCTGGAGAACCGGATCCCGCTCGAGTGGCGGACGGGGGGGTGGAACGACGGGGACGGCAGCGTCTCGATGATGCTCGAGATGATGTGGGCCCGCGGCGAGATCATGATCGTCGGGCGCGACGGCCAGCAGCGCATCTGGGACCTGGCGGAACGCCGTCTGCCGGTGGTCGCCCCTGCACCGGCGGCGGGCGGGGGGGGGGGGGGGGGGAC
>JBBDHX010000038.1:0-12380 GCA_040880745.1 Actinomycetota bacterium | reverse complement strand
CACGTCCAACGCCATCCGGCTGCAGATGCTCTCCACCCACTATCGCGAGGACCGCGACTTCGACCTTGCCGCGCTCGACCAGTGGGAGGAGACTGCGCGGCTGCTCGAACGTACAGCGCGTGCTACCGGCGGCGGCCGTGGGGGGGGAGGTGGTCACCCGCCGCTTGGCCGCCGCCGGGGTCGCGAAGCCCGGATCGCTCGCGTGGCTCTTCGACGGCGTGCAGGCGCGTGGCTGGGAGCGGGCGCTCGAGGGCCTGATCCGTGACGGCACCGCCGAGATGATCAGGATCGAGGGCGTGCGGGGGGAGTGGGTCGCCGATGCGGCCGCGCTCGAGGCGCCCTTCCGAGGCCGGACCGTGGCGCTTTCCCCGTTCGACCGGTTGATCCACGACCGAACCCGTACCGAGTCCCTGTGGGATTTCGAGTATCGGTTGGAGATCTACGTCCCGAAGGCGAAGCGGCGCTGGGGCTACTTCGTGCTGCCGGTGCTCCGCGGGGACCGGTTGGTTGGGCGGTTCGACCCACGGTTCGACCGGGAGACACGTGTGCTGCACGTCGGATCCGTGCACGCCGAGGATGGTTGGCGCGCAGGCGACGCGGAGGCGGTCCGCCGGTCGATCGAGGAATTGGCGCGGTGGCTCGGCGCGGTTGACGTGACGGTCGAGAACGTCCCGGCCGGCTGGCGCCGGGCGCTGCAGGGCTAGACTCGGGCCATGGCCGATCCCGTCGTCGGGGTGATCATGGGCTCCCGCTCGGACTGGGAGACGATGCGCCACGCGTGTGACGCGCTGGAGGACCTGGGGGTCGCCTACGAGACGAGGGTGGTCTCCGCGCATCGCACGCCCGACCTCATGGCCGAGTACGCGCGCACGGCGTCCGACCGCGGGTTGCAGGTCCTCATCGCGGGTGCGGGTGGTGCGGCGCATCTCCCGGGTATGACCGCGGCGCACACCCACCTGCCCGTCTTCGGTGTCCCGATCGAGTCCCACGCTCTCAAGGGCATGGACTCGCTGCTGTCCATCGCGCAGATGCCGGCGGGCGTCCCCGTGGGAGCGATGGCGATCGGCCGCCCGGGGGCGGTGAACGCGGCCCTGCTCGCCGCCGCCGTCGTGGCGCTCCAGGACGAGGATGTCCGCGAGCGGCTCGTGCACTTCCGCGCGTCGCAGACGCAGGCGGTGCTGGACCACCCGGATCCCACGGCGTAGATGCGCGTCGGGATCATCGGCGGCGGCCAGCTCGGCCGCATGATGGCGCTCGCCGGTCACGACCTCGGTATCACGTGCACGACGCTTGACCCCTCACCTTCCTCACCCGCCGCGCAGGTCGCGCCCGCGATCACCGGCGCCTACGACGACCGCGATGCCTTGCTCGCTCTCGCGGAGCGTTCCGACGTCATCACCTTTGAGTTCGAGAACGTCCCCGCCGAGAGCACGCGTTTCCTGGCCGATCGAGGCGTCGCCTTGCATCCGGTACCTGACGCACTCGCCGTCGCGCAGGACCGCCTGTTGGAGAAGATCCTGTTCACCGAAGTAGGCCTTCGCGTGCCGGTGTTCGCGGCGGTCGAGGACCTCGCCTCGCTCGGCGTCGCTGTGGCGGCCGTGGGGTTGCCCGCGGTGCTCAAGACGCGCCGGCTCGGGTATGACGGCAAGGGGCAGGCGGTGCTCCGATCCGTGGAACGGGCGGAAGATGCGTGGCGCGCCATCGGCGAGGTCCCCGCGATCCTCGAAGCCCTGGTCCGGTTCGAACGGGAGGTGTCCGTGATCGCCGTGCGCGGTGCAGACGGCGCGTTCGCCGCGTGGCCTTTGGTCCAGAACGAGCACCGAGAACAGATGCTGCGGACCTCCGTCGCGCGGGCGCCGGACGTTGACGCCCTGCAGCCGGCGGCGGAGTCACACGCACGGGCGATCGCGGAGCGGCTCGGTTACGTCGGCGTGCTCGCGATCGAGTTGTTCGTGCACGACGGGCGGCTCCTGGGCAACGAGATGGCACCGCGCGTGCACAACTCGGGCCACTGGACCATCGAGGGCTCGGTCACGAGCCAGTTCGAGAACCACCTTCGTGCCGTGTGCGGCCTCCCGCTCGGGCCCACCTCGATGGTGAGACCGGCGGCCGCGATGGTGAATCTGATCGGATCCATACCCGAGGAGGCTGCGCTCCTGGCCGTCGCGGGTGCGCATGTGCACCGGTACGGGAAGGACCCGAGACCGGGGCGCAAGCTCGGGCACGTCACGCTCACCGCGGACGACCCGGAAACATTGCAGGGCTTGATGCTTCAGGTCGCCGGCCTCCTCGCCGATGCCTGATCCCGTGGCCTATCTGACCTGCCCGGACTGCAGGATGCCGAACGACGTCGGCGACGACGCCGTTCGTTACCACTGCTACTCCTGCTCGGCCGAGATCGTCTTCGAGTCGTGCACCGAGTGCGGGTTCGACCAAGCCATCCCCGCCCGCTGGCAGACCGCCTACTCGTGCGGCAAGTGCGAGAAGCGCTGCGCCATACCGCGTCGCCGCCTGTACTCCACCTCCACGAAGGCGCGCGCCGTGAAGGGGTACGGTCACGTCTACCCGAAGTTCTAGGCCGTTCGGGCTGATCGGGCCGGGGACCCTTCCGCGGATGCCTTCGTTGCGCGTGGTGCCTACACTCGAACGAGGTCGGCGAAAGGTGCTCGGTGCGTGTTCGCAACTCGGTGATGACCGTGGTCATGGTGGCCGGCACCCTGGTCGCAGGGGTTCCCGGTCCCGCGGCGGCCGCCGTCCCGGCGGGTGTGGCCTTCGTTCGTAGCACGCTCGACACCGGCGGGCAGGCCTACGGGATCGAGATCGCGGACGTGACCGGTGAGGGCCGCGCCGACCTGATCGTGACGCACCACGCCACGCTCTCGGACCCTGCTCTCGCGTACAAGGTCCTCGTCTACCCCCAGGGAGCCGGCGGGGGACTCCAAGCGCCCGTCGTCTACACCCCGAGCGTCTCGGTGCCGGGCGCTGACACGTGGCTCTTCCCGGCGGTCGGCGATCTGGACGGCGACGGCGACACGGATCTGCTCGTGGGACACCAGGAGGGGTTCGACCTCTTCTATCAGGACGCGGGGGTCTTCACCGCTCCTCTCGCGTTCGCGACGGTGGCGCCGGTCCACGAGATCGAGGTGGCGGACCTCAACGCCGACGGCCTCGACGACATCGTCTATTCCATGACCGGCGCGGTGTCGGGCTACCGCTACCGCGGTCGGTTCCAGGACGCCCTCGACAACACGATCGGCGCCGTGGTGACGATCGGCGACGCCGCGGCGGAGACCTTCGCCGTCGGGGACGTCACCGGAGATGCCAAGCCCGACGTGGTGCCGGAAGGAGATGCGTCGGGCACCGTGTTCGTCCACGACGCCGGCGACGAGACCTTCACCGCTGCGTTCGACACGAGGATCACGGACGCGGTCTCCCTCGCAGTGGCGGACGTGAACGACGATACGCGCAACGATCTGGTGCTCCTGGAGTCCTCGGGCCTGTCCGTCTTGCCGGGCCAGCCGGACGGCTCACTCGCAGATGCGACCTCGGTCGGGGGGCCGTTCACGCAGGCTTCCGCGCTGGAGGTCGCCGATCTGAACGCAGACGCCGCGCTCGACGTGGTGGTGTTCGGCTCCGACGGGACCCACGCCTTCGTCCAGGACGACGCGGGGATGCTCGCGGGGCTCACGTGTGCCTTCGCGTCGGTGCTCGAGTCGCCGGCGGGCGGCAACGAGACCGTCGCCATCGGTGACCTCAACGGTGACGCTCGTCCGGACGCGGCAGGAGCGGACGAAGGCATCCGTGTCCGGCTGTTGAGGCAGCAGGTCGCCGGCTCACTCGTCGCGACGGTGGACCTGACGCCCCCGTCCACGCCCGTGGAGTTCGGCGACGATATCGATCTCGCGGGTCAGGTGGAGACGCCCGGCGGGGTGTGCGGTGCCTCGGGCGAGGTGCAGATCGAGCGAACCCTCCCCGGTGGCGTGCCGGAGATCATCGCGACGACAGCCCTCTCGCCCGTCGGGGAGGGCGGCGCCTCGGCGAGCTTCGCCTTCGCCGACCCCGCGCCGGCGGTGGGCGACGTCTCCTATCGAGTGCTGTGGGGTGGCGACACGTTCCACGCTGCCGCCGCGAGTGACCCGGCGACGGTGGAGGTCCTCAAGCGCTCGTCGTCGCTCTCGCTCCAAGCGTCCGACACCTCCATCATCTCCGGTCATTCCTCCACGCTCACGGCGTTCCTCACGGGTGGGGACCGGCCGGCGACGGTGTCCTTCTTCAAGATCGTCGATGGTGTGCGCAAGCCCGTCGGCACCGCGCCCGTCGATGGCGGCGACGAGGCGACACTCGTCGTGAGCCCGACGATCCGGACCGTCTACATCGCCACCTACACCGCCACCGAGACGGCTCGGGGCGCGACGAGCAACAAGGTCACGGTGGACGTTTCGAAGCGGGAGTCCTCCCTCTCGCTCTTCGCACCGGCGAAGATCTCCTTCGGCCGGGCGGCGACGCTTTCGGCCGATCTCTCCGGAGGCGGCAGCGGCGTTCGGAGGATCTCCTTCTACGCCGTCATCGGCACGACCCAGAAGCTGCTGGGCCGTGTGACGGCCGACACGAAGGGCCGCGCGGACTTCATCGTGAAGCCGCGGAAGAACGCGAGCTACGTCGCGACCTACGCGGGGAACGCGGTGTGGTCCCCGGCGACGTCTCCCACGCGGACCGTCAAGGTCAGCGTGCTCACCACCGGCTCGATGGTGCACTTCGGGCACAAGCAGAACGGCATCGCGTTCTACGTGTGCTGTACCGCCTACTTCGCCTTCGAGGTGGCACCGAACCATGCGGGCGATCGCGTCCTCGTCGAATCGCAGTACCTCGCTGGGCACACGTGGAAGTCGTTCGATGGGTCGATGCGGTACTTCCGCCTGCGCGCCAACAGCACCCAGGAGATCTTCACCACGATCGCGGGCGGCGAGCCGTATCGGTTCCGCATCAGGGCGTGCATGGACGCGCACGCCGACCACGAGGGTGACTGCTCGAACTGGGTCGGGTTCCGCTTCGAGTGACGATCGGAACCACATACAACGATCTGGCGCGGCGGGCAGGATTCGAACCTGCGACCTGGGGATTAGAAGTCCCCTGCTCTGATCCAGGCTGAGCTACCGCCGCCAGAGCGGGTGACGGGGATCGAACCCGCATAGCCAGCTTGGAAGGCTGGAACTCTGCCATTGAGCTACACCCGCGATGCGGACAAGCATAGCCTCCGTAGACTGCACGGCCATGCGTGTCGCGTTCCATCTCGTGGACGTCTTCGCCGAGCGGCCCTTCGAGGGCAACCGCCTGTGCGTGGTGCCCGATCCCGACCCCGAGCTCGACGCCGCGATGATGGCGACCCTCGCCCTGGAGATCAACTTCTCCGAGACGACGTTCGTGACGGCGGTCCGCCCCGACGGGTACGACGTGCGCATCTTCACCCCGTACTCCGAGTTGCCGTTCGCCGGTCACCCGACCCTCGGGACCGCGTTCGTCTTGGCGAGCCTCGGCCGGACGGGTTCGTGGGTGACGCAGGTGAGCCGTGCCGGCGAGGTACCGGTCGAGGTGGACGTCGGCGCCGGGCGGGCGGCGATGACACAACTCCCCGCGGTGTTCGGCCGCGAGGTCACCGATCGTGCGGCGGTCGCGGCCGCGGCGGGGCTCGAGACCACCGACCTCGTGGATGGCCTCCCGATCGTTCCCGTCTCCACGGGCATCGCGCATCTGATGATCCCGGTCACCGATGAGGCGACGCTCCGCCGGGCCACGCGGCACGATTCCGCCGCCCAGGTGTGCGCCGAAGCCGGGGAGGCCGAGTCGCTGTACCTGTTCGCGGTTCGGGGGAGGGGAGACGTGCTGGCCCGGATGTTCGACCGGGACCGCGGCATCGGAGAAGACCCGGCGACGGGATCGGCGGCGGGACCGCTCGGCGCGTACCTGGCGACGCACGCGCTCGCGGGGATGCCCGGGTCGGTCACGATCGCGCAAGGCGAGATGGCGCGCCGGCCTTCGTTCCTGCACGTCGATGTGCGCGGCTCGGGGACGCGCGTGGGTGAGATCCGGGTCGAGGGCGGCGTCCGCTCGGCGGGCGAAGGCGTCTTCCTGCTCTGACCGGGTCGATCAGTTCGGGTCGCACTCCAGGGTGGGCGCGAACACCGTGTCCCCCCCACCATCGGGACTGACCTTGAGGTACACCTGCTTGACCTCTCCCGCCTTGAGAAGGACCTGCGCGACCGTACTGCCGTTGATGAACGACGCGGTGGTGGATGGCGCCGAAGTGACGAAGCACGCCGCGGTGCCGTCGCGCGTCCCGGTGTTCGTGACGTCGAACCGGAAGCACGCGGGGGCGCCAGCACCGGCGGGACACCCGGTCGCCTGCTGGCCGCCCACCGCAACCGTCATGATCGGGGCGGGCCGCAGGGTGAGCAGGAACAGGAGGACCCCTGCCGTCAGCAGAGCGATGGCGAGCAGCACCGAGGCCACGTACGTCGCCAGAGCGCCCGGCCGGAGGGAAGGGCTCATCCCCGAAGATTAGCGTGCCGATGCGCCCAGGGCGAGGGGTACGCTGGTGCATACGGGGCGTAGCGCAGCCTGGTTAGCGCACGTGCTTTGGGAGCACGAGGTCGTCGGTTCGAATCCGACCGCCCCGACCGGTATGTGCGCAGGTGGACTTGCTGATGATCCACTCGAATCGCCCCGATTCCACGAGGTAGCAGAAAGCTATCGTCCGGTCGCCCTCGTCGTCGGACCTTGGAGCACTGGTTGGCTTGGGCAGGATGGCGCGAATGGCGCGGACGTCTGAGTCTGGTACCGAGTCGCTCCAGGGGATCTATCGGATCGCGCTGTTGATGGATCGGTCGCTTCCAGCCCCTATACCAGGAGTGGACGAGACTCTAGCCGTGAACGATGCCCCTGATGACATAGAGAGAAGCTACGCGGCCCAGGCGGATCGGCTCTGGCGTTCGCTCGTGCTCTTTTCGGGCGATCGCGAGATAGCCAACGATGCCGTCAGTGAGGCGTTCGCCCAGGCGATAGCCAGGGGATCATCCATCCATGACCTCGATCGCTGGGTGTGGCGAGCGGCGTTCAAGATCGCTCGTGGCGACCTGAAGCGGCGGGCACGACAAGGCGCGGACGTGCCCGACCTGGCCGAACCTCCAGCCGAGGTTCCGATCGAGACCGTCGACCTCCTTCGGGCGCTGGCCACGCTCTCGCCGAAGCAGCGAGCATCCGTCGTCCTGCACCACTACGCGGGCTACTCCACCCGGGAGACAGCGCGCGCCATCGGTTCGACCGCGGGTGCGGTCGGTATGCATCTCGACCGAGGCCGGAGACGCCTCAGGGAACTCTTGGGAGACGAGCATGACGAACCTGGATGACCGTCTGCGGGGGATCGACCGGTTGACCCCTCCCGACCTCCTCACCAAGGCACGCGGCAGGGCTCAGCGAGCGCCGTCACGCCCCTTCTCAGGAGGCGGTCCACGTCGCATCGCGACGATCGTCGTGGCGCTGACGGTGGGCCTCAGTGGCGTCGCCGCTGCTTTCTTCGCCTTTGACCGGGACGCGCGCGACGTGCGCTCGTTCGTCGCCGTGCCAGAGAGGATCGTGTTCTCGTCACTGCAATTCCCTGACGAACCTGGGCGCATCTACTCGATGGATCCAGACGGAGAGAACCGCGTCCTGATGATCCGCGGTGGACCTGAGGAGGACTATTCCTCCGCGAGCCTGTCCTCGGACGGCGCTCGCTTGGCGTTCGTGCACTTCGATCGTACGGAGGAGCCCGATACCTCGGGCGTTCCGCAGCGGATCTATGTGGCCGACGCCGATGGCTCCAACGCCACGGAGATCTTCAGGTCAACGGAGAGACCGCTGAGCATCACGGCGCTCCGATGGTCTCCCGATGGAGCGTCGTTGGCCTTCATCCTCCGGTCGATCCCGCCTGGCGGGGCTTCCGAGGCGGACTGGACGCACCGGCTCTGGGTCATGGGTGCGGACGGATCGAACGCGCATCCCGTGTCCGACGAGCAGATCACGTCTTTCTCGTGGGCCCCAGACGGAGAGCGCCTCGCAGTGACCCGCGAGTCTCTCGACGGGAACCGATTCGTTGACGACATCTTCGTGATCGGTCTCGATGGATCGACGATCGCCCAGCTGACGGCCCAAGGCGAATCGAGAGCGCCGGTGTGGTCACCGGACGGGCTGAGGATCATGTTCGCCGAAGGGTCGGTGCCCGATGGTCCTCGTGTGATGGTGATGCAGGCTGATGGGTCGGACCCTCGGCCGATAGCGATCGACCACGACGGGTACACCGAGCCTCTCACGTGGGCTCCAGACTCCGAGCAAGCCTTGGTCGGCGCTGGCAGCCTGAAGTCGAACGAGTGCTCGCTCCTCGTCGTTTCGCCATCGGGGGAGACCTCGGTCCTGTTGCAGGGGTCTACATTCCCTCCGTCCTCGCTGGAAACCACCCAATCTCCCCGCGACGACCCATGCGTACAGTCCGCCTCATGGGTCGGAACCCCGGCGATTCAGTCGGTCAGCTCGACTTCCGCACCGCCTTCCAGCCAGCCGGGCCACCTGGAGCCGCTGATGTTGACCGCATCGCTGGATGTAGCTCCCGCCGTATGGGCGGAGGTGGCGCGCGTCCCCATGGGGGACGAGGAACAGGAGCTCGGGGTCCAACCCTGCTACCACTGCGGCGAACAGCTGGTGCCGAGTGCGCTCGCGGTCGATGCGGATGGAGGCCTGTGGATCGCAGACGCGTGGAAAGCGCGGATCGCGCACTTCGCTCCGGATGGCTCGTTCGTCGAGGCGTTCCCCGTCCAGATCGGCTCCGCGATCCCGGGCTCGTCCGGATCTGCGGATCTCGCGTTCGTCGGCGACCGGCTCTATGTCCTCGAGGAGGAGGGCGGATCGACGATCATCCCGCTGGGAGCGGACGGACCCGAGCAGCCCATCGTGGTGAACGACGGGGGCAGAGCGCTGGAAGTGCAGGCCGTGATCCCCGGACAAGACGAGATCCTCGTCATGATCAGCGGAGCGGAGCGACTTCTCGGGAGTTACTGGGCTTTCGCCTCGGTCGATCCCATGACGGGGCAGGTGACGCCGTCCCCCGGGGTGCGATCTGGGGACGGCCGGCTCGCGGAGATCGTACCGACGGGCTCTGGTGACTGGGAGGTCCGCTGGTCCGAGTCCAACGACGGCCTCTCGGCGATCCAGGAACTCGAGACGGAGCTCATCCAGGCCGGGGAGCGTTCGAGGGCGACCGTGGGTGACACCTACGTGCGCACCGCCACCGAACGAGGCATCGCGACGGTGTGGAGCGTCGGCGATGCTCGAGGCACGTACCTCGGAGCGTGGTACCTCGAGTTGACCGCCGACGGAGCCGATCCCGTCTTCGAGCGCCTCCCCGGTGATGCCTTCATCGGGGACGCCCGCCGCCATCTCACCCTCGGGCCTGATGGGCACGTCTACTGGATGCGCGTCGCGCAGGACGGCTTACACGTGTACCGACGCTGAAGGGGTCGAGACAACGTAGAGGCGTCACCTGCTGACGAACGGGCGCGATCGTCGTGCGACTCGGCCGGATCTCGACTGAAGGGGTTGGACTGCCCTCACCTGCGGGAACGCGCATTCGCGCAGGTCAAAGGCTCGTGGCTTCGTGCTTTGGGAGCACGAGGTCGTCGGTTCGAATCCGACCGCCCCGACCTCAGGGAGCTGGACCGCGGCCGAAGCGGGTCATGATCTCGACCAGCGCTTCGTGCGGGAGTGCGTGTGCCGTGATGCCGTCGCGTCCGGTCATGGTCTCGGCCGCGATCAGCGCGTTCAGGATCGCTTCCTCGGTTGCTTCGATGGCGCCCCAGAACAGATCGGTGATCGCGTTGTCGGGGAGCATCGTCACGTCGAACGGCACGCCAGGTCCCTCGAGCTTGTACGACGCGAGCCGGTCCGCGTTGGCCGTGGAGAACGCGAGGAAGATGTCGCCGCTCGAATGGTTCCCGCCGCCGCCGGCGCGAGCGATCCCCAGGCCCGCGCGCTGTGCCAGCCGGTCGAGTTGGTGGGGGAGCAGTGGGGCATCGGTCGCGAGTACCACGATGATGGAGCCGGCCCCCCGCCGCGCGACCGCCTCCTCCTCGGCCCAGGCCGAGGCCACCGCGCTGCGCGGAAGTTCACGTCCGACGGGCACCCCGTCGACCATCAGTCGCTCGCGGTCTCCGTGGTTCGCTTGCACGAGCGCGCCGACCGTGAAGCCGGCACCCACGACGCGCGATGCGGTCCCGGTGCCGCCCTTGAACTCGTGACAGATCATCCCGGTCCCGCCGCCGACGTTTCCTTCGGGGATCGGGCCACCCGACGCCGAAGCGAGCGCGGCGTGCAGGTGCTCGGGGCGCACGTGCATCCCGTTGATGTCGTTGAGCGCGCCGTCGTAGGTCTCGGCGACGACGGGGAGCGACCAGAACGAGGACCGGCCGTCTCTGCTCGCGACCTCATGCGCCACGAGAGCGTCGCGCACCACACCGACGCTGTGCGTGTTCGTGATCGCGACCGGGGTCGTGAGCTGTCCGGATTCGCGCACCCACTCGAGCCCCGTCATCTCGCCGTTGCCGTTGAGCGTGTGACACCCCGCGAACACCGGATGCTCCGCGATGGCATCGTGCGGGAGCACGACCGTGACCCCGGTCCGCACCGGTCCCTGGCCGACCACGAGAGGTCCCGCGCCGTGGATCAGCGTCGTCATGCCGACGCGCACGCCCGCGACATCGGTGATGGCGTCGTGGGGTCCAGGCGGCAGGTCGCCGACCCTGAGCCCCAGGTCTCGGAAGCGCGTCACCGGTCCTCGGGCGCCGGTCCGGTGCGCTCGAGCCACAGGACCACGTGCTCGGCGGCCGAGGGCACCGGCTGATCCGGCGGGGTCCACTTCACGCGCCCGAACCGGCTGTCCCACGCGGCCTGGAACGGGAAGATGAGGTTCTGCACGATCGTTGTCGCGATCGGTCTTCCGGCGGCGAGCACGCGCGCCTGCAGGGTGCCGAGCAACGGAGATCCGGCGGGGGTCCAGTCGTAGCCGCGGACCTCGAACCCGAACGACTTCACCTTCGCGAACAGATCCTCGGGTTCGTAGCGACGGAGGTGTCCGCACACGTCGTCCAGCGCGACCCACATCGACGCACGGATCGGGACCGACATCAGGAGGATCCCGCCGGTGCGGACGGCACGAGCCACCTCGCGGAAGAGCGCGTCATCGTCCTGGACGTGCTCGAAGACCTCGAACGCGACCGTGGCCGCGAGGTGCCCGTCGGGGAAGGGCAGCGTGTCGGCGGCCACGCTCACGGACGCCCCGCGCGCCTCCAGCAGCCCCAGGACGTGGGCAGATCGATCGACGAAATGCGACCGCTCGACGGGTGCGGTGGGCCTGAGTCCTGGGCCGATCTCCAGGATGGGACCGTCGACGCGGCCCTGCAGCCACCGACGGACGTGCGGCCGGACGGGCACGATCCGGCGAGAGCCCAGCCATGGATCGTCGTTCGCACTCGCCCACGGGACGACGTTCGAGGGACCTCGTCGTCCTGCTCGGTCGTGCACCACGGTCGATCCTTCCGGGTCATCGGACCGCCCGGCCGGCCGGGCGACCAGCCCGCCCGGTCCGGCGCCACGTCCTGCAGAGCCACTTCCATACCCTGCCGCATGCGCCGGGTCGAGATGCCGATCTCGCGCAGCAGGCACACGAGCCCGGCGATGATCAGCAGCATGGCGGTGACGAAGAACACCGCGATCAGCGCCGCGATATTGAAGGCCGTGAGGTCACCGACAAACAGCGTCACGATCACCAGGCAGACCATCAGTGCTCCGCTCACGCAGAGGCGAATGGCCCAGTTCATCAGGCCGATGCGCGACCAGAGCGATGCCGTCTCGCCGTGCAGGAGCTGTTGCTGTTCCTCGTTGCGCGCCTGTGGAATGCGCACCTCTATGATGCGCGCGCG
Organism: Actinomycetota bacterium; assembly: GCA_040880745.1. Taxonomy (GTDB): domain Bacteria; phylum Actinomycetota; class UBA4738; order UBA4738; family HRBIN12; genus AC-51. The sequence continues at coordinate 378 of JBBDHX010000038.1, read as the reverse complement.
ATCGATGATTCTCCCGAGGCGTGTAGAGAACACACCAAGCAGACCCGCGATTCCCGCGAGCAGAAAGACCGGCGCCACGGCCAGTTGTATGACCTGGGCTACTGCCTCTATTGATGCAATCTGTTCCATGGGTTGAGCGCTCCGGTTTCCGCAGGGCCGTCGTTACTGGAGCAGAGTATGGCCGATGGACCGGGAACGCACGGGACATTTTGCGGTACCATCAGCGCCTGATCTAGGAGGGTCTGTTATGCGCTGCACGCGATTGCTTTGGATGTCCGCCGGATTGCTCATGGCAGCGCCGCTGGTGATGGCGCAGCCGGCCGCCGAAGCTTACAAGCTCGGCATGTTTCGCCAGGCCGAGCGGGAGTTCATCGGGCT